>CAZJBM010000022.1:0-50753 GCA_964544595.1 uncultured Barnesiella sp. | reverse complement strand
TAAGCATTATACGGCAACCTTTCCTCTCCCGCCAACCTGAAAAATCTACTGACCCCAATAAACCTGTTTAATCGCCGCCAGGCGCAAATCATCACGATATGTCAACCGCAAGCCCCACATACTGGACAACCGACCGCATAATGCGCCTCATTATCGGCGTTGCGCTGACCGCCGCAATCATCTTTCTCGTCAGATACCTCAGCGACGTGCTGCTACCCTTCTTCGTGGCCTGCTTTATAGCCTACCTGCTTCAGCCGCTCGTCGACTTCAACCGCAGGATCATGAAATGCCGCAACCGCGTGCTTCCGTCGCTCGCCACTCTGCTTGAGATCTCATTGGTAATAGGCATTGTCATATACCTGTTTCTGCCGTCGGTGGTGCATGAGCTTGACGAGTTGGGAAAAATACTTCGCGACATAAATTCGGGGAAAGTAGAGATGCCCCCTATCTACCGAACTGCCGCCGACTTCATTGACCGATACTTCAATCCCGCCGAGCTACGCACCATGCTCACAGGCGACCACCTCATGAGCATCATCAACCGAGGGTCGTCGCTCATCGAAGAGTCGTTTGGCATAATCCTCGAAATCTTGTCGTGGCTGCTGACACTTATCTACGTGCTCTTCATCCTCATCGACTACCCGCAGATAAGCCGCGGATTCAAGATGATAGTGCCGCGGAAATACCGCCCGCAGTTCCTTAACCTGTTTTCCGACGTGTCGAAAAGCATGAACAGCTACTTCCGCGGGCAAGGCATGGTCGCGCTCTGCGCCGTGGTGTTCTATTGCATCGGCTTCACCATAATAGGATTGCCACTGGCCATTCCGATGGGCCTGCTTGTAGGCATACTGTATATGATACCCTATTTCCAATATGTGACCTTAGTGCCCGTGACGGCTATCTGCTTCATCTACTCATTAGGAGGCGGGGCCGAGCTCCTGCCGATGCTCGGCAAGAGCGCGCTCGTATATCTAATCAGCCAATGCATCTGCGACTACGTCATAACCCCTCATATCATGGGCAAAGAAATGGGGCTTAACCCCGCCGTCATACTGCTCTCGCTGTCGATATGGGGCAGCCTTCTCGGCATTATCGGCATGATTATCGCCCTCCCCGTCACCTCCCTCATATTGACTTACTACAGCCGCTACATCAGCGAGCCGAGCGGTAAGCGCCGGGGCGAAGCGACCGACTAATCCGCCACTTATATACCAGATGCCTTAGAGCCTGCCCCATAAAATCTGTTAAAGCTGAGGCGGTCAGCCATTGAGCAGAGTTGTTCGTGTGATGAGGGAGTGTACTCGACGTACACGACTGAAGAACACGGACGAATATGCCAATGGATGGCCGGGGCGATGGTAATTACCACCTCCCTATGTCTGACGCTGACATGTTGAAACGTGGAGCTTTAGAGAAGCTAAATATGCTTTGGCAGAATCATCATGAAGGCCAGCTTCGCCATCACTGTCGCCGTGGTGGGCAGCTGCTCGCAGTTGCGGCATAATCGGCGGAAACGATCAAGCCAAGCAATCGTGCGCTCGACAACCCGGCGACCCTTCAGGGGGTGGGAGACTTCGACGTGCCGAAATTGGATTTAACGCACCGCATATCAATCGCCATGGCTTGCTTTGCGACCTCGATCAGTTTACCTCTGTAGCCGTTTTCGGCTTTGATTGTCTTGATGTAAGGATGTCGGGCGCCGATGCTGCCAATAAGACGATATGCCGCTTTTGAGTCGCGGATGTTGGCCGTGGTGACGACGACACCGAGGGGCAAGCCGTCGCTATCCGCGGCAATATGTCGCTAAATCCCTTTAATGCGTGCCGCTGCGCGGAATATAACCTCCGTTTCGCATATCTCGGGCACTTTTGAAACCGTCGCTCGGTCACAATGCCACGGCATTGCTCCCTCCCGTCGCCTCCAAAATCCCTCCGAGATCTGCGACCTCAGCGTTAACATTTTTATGAGACAGGCTCTTAAACCTTTGCGGATAAATCGAGTCAAATAAATAACTATATAACAAAAACACGACCTATATGAGAAAGACAATAATCGCCATGGTCGCAATGGCCATCTCGCTCGCCTCATTCGGCGCCACTCCCTCCGACAAGCTCAAAAACATGGCAGAGCAGCTGCAGTCGCAATGCCCTATCGACATCCACCGAGGCTGGGTTATCCAGGCTGTCGACACCGACGACCAGGCCGTCACGCTCACCATGATAGTCGACGTCACCGCCGACCAGTTCAGCCAGATGCAGCAGAACGCCGACGCGCTCAAGCAGCGTTTCCTTGAGAAATTCGCCACCAACGCCGTTCGCCGCGACGGGCTAATCGCCGAGGCTGTCGCCTCCGACCTCCCCCTCGCCGTCGACATCGTGTCGCCCGAGTCGGTTGAGTCGATCAACATCATCTTCGCCCCCGACGAGCTGAAAGAAGCCATAGCGACCGCCGCGGCCGAGTGAGCCGCAACTGGCTTTCCCTCTGCGCCGGCCCCCTTCCGCGACTACATTTTGCGATTTTTCGACGAAAAAACATTACGTATCAGCCATATTTTCAATAATTTTTTGTAACTTTGCGCGCTGATTAGGCAAAAAAGTAGCTATCTATATATAGCGAGGTCATTATCCATTTCACACAACTTCTTTATACAAAAGCAATTAGCATGAAGCTGCTACAAAAGAAATTAGCTAAATACGACATTCCACAGCAAGCAAAAGCCCTCGGCATCTATCCATATTTCCGCGCCATATCTTCTGAGCAGGAGCCGGAAGTGATAATCAACGGCAACAAGGTGCTGATGTTTGGCTCTAACTGCTACTCAGGCCTCGTATCCGACCCCCGAATCAAGGAAGCCGCCATTGAGGCGACAAAAAAATACGGCACAGGCTGCGCCGGCTCGCCTTTCCTCAACGGCACGCTCGACCTTCACAAGCAGCTTGAAGCCGCAATCGCGGATTATATCGGCAAGGAAGACGTAATGATATACTCTACCGGCTTCGGCGTGAACCTTGGCGTGGTTTCGTGCCTGACCGGGCGCGAAGACTATATTTTATGGGATGAGCAAGACCATGCCTCGATTATCGAAGGCCGTCGACTCTCTTTCTCCAACTCGCTCAAATATAAGCACAACGACATGGAGTCGCTCGAAAAGCAGCTCCAGAAGTGCGACCCCGATAAGGTGAAACTCATCGTTACCGACGGCGTGTTTTCAATGGAAGGCGACGTGGCCAATGTGCCTAAGATCGTCGAGCTCGCCAAGAAATACGACGCATCGGTGATGGTCGACGAGGCCCACGGCATTGGAGTGTTCGGCAAAGGCGGCCGCGGCGTCTGCGACCACTTCGGCTGCACAAAAGACGTTGACCTCATCATGGGCACATTCTCAAAATCGTTCGCTTCGCTCGGAGGCTTCATCGCTACCGACAAGGAAATCACCAACTACCTGCGCCACCACTCCCGCTCATACATCTTCACCGCCTCGATCACCCCGGCATCGACTGCCGCGGCTCTCAAGGCGATAGAGATACTCAAAGCCGAGCCTGAGCGCCAGGAGCACCTTTGGAAGCTTACCGACATGGCCCTCAATGGCTTCCGAAGCATGGGATTTGAGATCGGCAATACCTCTACTCCTATCATACCCCTCTTTATCCGCGACAACAACCTTACATTCCTTATCACCCGCGAGCTCTTCGACGAAGGCATTTTCGTCAACCCCGTGGTTTCGCCCGCGGTTGCGCCTCAGGACACCCTCATCCGATTCTCGCTCATGGCAACCCACACCGAGGAGCACGTCCAGATAGCTCTCGACAAGATAAGCAAAATCTTCCGCAAGCACAATCTCATCCCCTGACGAGAAATCACATAACGAGAAAGGGTCGCTCTTTGGCGACCCTTTCTTCGTATTAAACACCGTATTAGTAATTGTTGGCCTTGCGCTCAAACCATCCGCGGTCCATACCGCATACAGGACATTTCTTAGGAGCAGACTTGCCGGTCATCACAAAACCGCAATAACGGCACTGCCATTCGGTAGGCTCCTCCTGCGAGAACTCGGTTCCCTCCGAAAGCCTCTCCAGAAGTTTGAGATAACGCTGCTCATGCACCACCTCTACCTTTGCTACCATTCTGAAGAGGTTGGCGATTTCGGGGAAGCCCTCCTCCTCAGCCACTCCGGCGAAATTGGAGTAAAGATCGCTCCACTCCTCGCGCTCGCCTGCAGCCGCCTCGGCAAGATTAGTCTTGGTGTCGGCTACCACTCCAGCGGGGTATGCGGCTGTGATTTCACACACGCCCCCCTCCAGCTTCGAGAAAAATTGCTCGGCGTGGGCAAGTTCCTGCGCAGCGGTTTCGAGAAATATAGCCGCGATTTGCTCATATCCCTCCTCCTTAGCCTTCTTAGCGAAGAGAGTATAGCGGCTTCGCGCCTGTGATTCGCCTGCGAATGAGGCCATAAGATTATGCTCGGTGCGTGTTCCTTTGATGCTTTTCTTTTCCATAATTGTATGCGTATAATTTTAAACTTATACCAATATAACCCGCCACCTGCCTGAAAAGTTCATGCCCCAGCCCCGATTATCGAGCAACCAGAAACCGGGATAAAAAATTGTGAAATAATAATTTGCTGGTCTCGCGGCAAATTACTAACTTTGCGCCCGAAATGCGCAATCTCTGGCGAATGGCAGGTGAGCCCGCGAATATTGCGTCAGTGCTAACATTTTAAATATCAATTCAAAATGGACTTAATCAAAGTAGCCGAAGAAGCATTTGCAACCGCAAAGCAATTTCCCGAATTCGGCCCGGGCGACACCATCACCGTTGCTTACCGCATCAAAGAGGGTAACAAAGAGCGTATCCAGCAGTATCGCGGCGTAGTTATCCGCATCTCAGGCGAAGGCACAAAAAAACGCTTCACCGTTCGCAAAATCAGCGACAATATCGGCGTTGAGCGTATCTTCCCCATCGAATCGCCCTTCATCGACTCTATCGTAATTAACAAATACGGTAAAGTTCGTCGCGCTAAACTTTACTATCTCCGTGGCCTTACCGGCAAAAAAGCTCGCATCAAAGAGCGTCGTACACCGCGCAAGGCATAATAGATTTAGCCTACGTCACAAAAAAAACGGCAACGCGAATCATTTTGCGCTGCCGTTTTTTTGATTATATTATGGATTTCACTACTGAATAAGTATCTTTTTGGCGTTATAACCTGTCGGCGACACGATATAGATACCATTGTTAGGAAGCACGAAGCAATTATCGCAATCAGTCATTATGACGTTACCGCCTAAGTCATATACACTTATTACGGTATCTTCCTTAAGACCAATACATTCTACATGCTTGCCATCCACGATTATTGTGAAATCATGACAGTCAGTCATTTCTTCTTTAATCAATTCAATATCGCTTACTCCCCCTTTTGATATATTAATTCGAGCCATAGACTCGGGCGCATAAATCGTTTTTCCTTCGGGTGTAGCGCATACCACGTTAGCAAGCTTGGCTATATACTCGCCTGGCATTTCAAACGAAACAGGGAAATTACACACTGGGGCTGCACTATTGCCAACGAAAGGCGAAGCTGTTAAGCTTACTCCTAATAGCAATACTGACCCATCATTTTGTAATGTAGCGGAGACTTTGTGATCGGTGATTCTATCAGTAGAAGCGACTATGCCGTCAGTTTTAAAGCTGGCGCATGAAGGAAGAACAAGATTAGTCTGAAACGAACATATCTCATGTTTATTAGTAAGTTTTATGGGTAATAATAGAGTTTCGTTAATCTGACCGCGCATATCTGACAAATTTAATCCATAATCGGGATCATCCAAATTAGAAATGTCAAAATAAGCTTCACAGTCATCAAGAATATGTAACGTACCATTTGGTTCTGAGACTTTCAGATTTGTAGCTTTTATTACATATTTACCATTATAATCAACTGCTTCAATCGGAATTTCAATCACAGCACCGCTATTAGCTTCAAAATTTTCATTAGTCAACGACACACAAATGACTCGAAGAATATTAGACCCATCAACAAAATCCGCACTTAGACTATGATTTGATTTAGCTCGATTTGTCAGTTTAATATTTTGGGGAGCAATTGAGATATACCGAGGTATTACTAAATCTGCCTTAAACGCGGAGAATCCATTATTATTTGATATATCAAGCAATATTTTACCCGGACAACTGTCGTTGGATAAAGTTAATGAGGCAGTGTATGATTTAGGCTGTAAAGTTTTTAAAATCGTCGTTGCGTCCTCTTTTATCGGTGTTTTGTTGCCATGAGGATCTATCAAAAACACATTAGAAAATGTTAAAACCACATCAGAATTACCAACATCTATTTTCAGAGCACAAAATGGAGTATTTTCAGGAATCAACGCATTATTTAAGGATAAAATCATAATACGCATCTTTCCGTTTGAAAGCATTGATGTAATTAGCTGATGTGTAGCTTTGAGTGACTCATCAATCGCAACCTCGACATGTGAAGCAGAGATAGAACCTGTCATTGACACGTCAGCCTGAAAAGCAGTGAAGCCTGGCTGAGTAAATTTCAACGGCAGATTGACAACACCATCCACTGCCAATGCCTCATCTGGAACAAATAATTGCGCCTTAGCACTCTCTGATACCATAAAAATTATCGCGCAGATGAATGTCAAAAAACATTTATTCATTTTCATTCCTGTGTCTTTGTTATATTAATAATAATTGTCACATCGGCCACAGTAAGCATACCGTCATTATCAAGATCTCCTCTCGAAATATCAAAGTTTTCAGGTGCTCCGTGCTGAATATAATCTATGAGCAATACGGCATCGGCCAGATCAACAATTCCATCGCAATTCACATCTCCATATTTGTAGGAATTTCCATATGCAATATCAAATTCGCTTTCATCAGCTTCAATTATGTTTGAAAAGCGATTCCACCCATTAGTCATTTGATATCTGCGACCATACCCTTTGGGAACAATCAATGTCGATGCGCCGATTGCATCTGCTATCGGTGCTATATTTTGATAATCTTCTGGTGAAGTGTACGGAGCCCAACAAACATAAGCATTAACGGATATATGAGCATCGGTATTAATATCTTTATCTAAAAGTATAACATTGACTTTTTTATATATGTTACGTCCTCTTGTCCAACTATCCTTACCGTCGAATGCTGATAAATAGAAGTTATCAGGAAGGTCTTGTACTCCCGCTCCGATAGATAATGTGTCAATCTTTGAATTTTCCAAGAAATAATATTTATAAAAATTTCCTCCAGGACTTACTTGTGAACCCACGGAAACCTTATTTACATTTAAATAGAGATGATTAAAGTCTTTTTGAATACCACTTCCAAAAATCACTTCATCATAATTCTGAAAAGTAACCGTGGGGCTGACAAATTCCCCACTACTCAATGAAAATGTTTTATGCAGATTCTCACCCGTGCCTATAATACGAACATTTACGCCATAATTTTTTAAAGATGTGAATGACGAAGGGATGTCAATGTATTCTATTCCGGTATTTAGAAAAGCATTGGATCCAATCTCATTAACAGTCGTTGGGATATTTATAACTGACAAATTTGAACATCCTCTGAATGCACTGCTACCAATAGATTGTAACCCATCTAACAAAATGACGTTCGAAAGAGATGTGCAATTCTCAAACACGCTGGAGCTTATACTTGTAACAGTCTTCGGCACACTAATCTCAGCGAGATTAATACAATTATAAAATGCGTTATTTCCTATTCTCATTAATCCCTCGTGCAATTGAATACTATAAAACGAACATCCGCTAAACGTATAAGACGCAATCGCATCAATACTTGAAGGAATTATTATGCTGTTTATAGATTTGTTTCCACTGAAAGCTGAAGATTCGATTGCATTTACCGTATAATCTTTATTATTATAACTTACTATCGATGGAATTTCAATATCTGTAGCGTGATTGGAGGTATCTAATCCCTTAACCGTGGCTGTGTTATTGACCCCTGATGAAGTCAGAGAATATTTATGCCATCAATTGTTGCATCAACAGCAAATAATCTATCTGAACTAAACATAAATAATCCTAAAAGCAAAATTGCGGGAAAATTGAAGAAGATGTGATTTTTTGAAAAAGATAATTTCATAAAGTAAAAGATAATAGATGTTACAGAAATCGAATTAAAAAATATTATGACACGAAATTGATACGTATAGAGGCATAATTATCACTAAATCATGACTTATAGCAAAATTAATGAAACATATTTAGGTTCTTCTACTCGCAATAACTGATGTCAAAGAAGAAAAATCTAAAGAAAAATAAAGTGTTATTGACTACATATAAAGAGCCAATTCAACTAATGATTGTATAACCTAAAAAATTAAGAAAAGACACATAAATGCATAATCATTATATAGTGGCTTCCAACCCAAAATTGCCACAGTTAACACAAAAGACGTGGGTTGCATTTCCTGCATATCCCTTCGTCTGAGGCCCTGAGACTGCCTAATCTGATAGGATAAGCAGTCGTCAGCCCACGTTTAGACTATATCTATACGCAACGCGGCTGTCGCATCGCTACGACAAGCCACGGCAGATTATAATCTACCCTTGGACGTACCACTGCACTATCTTCTATCAGATTATGAAATTTCTCAGGTTTCAGACGAAAGAAGATGGCGTTTGGAAAACGTCTATGTTATTTTTTGCGGCGCAAAAATAGCGAAAACTATGTATGCATAATTCTGAAATACAAAGAATAATCCGCAACGTTCAGAAAACTGAACATTGCAAAATTAATTAGAATAATCTAAAAAACCAAAAATGATGAGGATTGTTTTAGTGATCTTTTAGGATATTTGAGGTAACGCTGTTTGCGAGTCGTACATCGGAAGTGAGACAGAGGGAATCAGCGGAGGGTGTCGGCGGGGATAGGGGCGGAGTTAGGTATTGAGTCGGTCGGAGAGAGGACAGAAGCGGGGATGACCGTGTCGGCGGGAGCGGGGAGGAGGGTTTTGCGCTTCGGGCGGAGGAAGGAGAAGATGTTGTCGAAGTCGCGCTTGAACATTACGCCCACGCCTTGGGTGGTAGCCGCATCGCGCACGTAATAATTCTCGTCGTTGGAGTAGTTGTAGGCTTTCAAGCGGATAGTGCCGGCGCGGTTAAGCAGATACTCAATCTCGAAATCGCCGATAAATTGGTTTGTGTTGAGCGATTTGTCGCGATAGCCGAAGTTGCCGTTAAGGAGGAGACGGTTGTTGAGCAGTCGGCTCGACAGGGCCACGTCGACCTCTACGTCGGAGAAGTCGCCGCGATCGCTGCGCAGATTAGGCGACACGGTCCATTTATCGCTCAATCGGCCAAGTATATTTGACATCTGGGAGGTCAAGGTAGATGAGGCTACCGAGAAAAGCTCGTTGCCTTTGGTGGTCGACATATAGTCGGGAGTATAGAAGCGGTTAAGCGCGAGCAGATAGATAATCTGACGATTCATCATCTCCTCGGTGCTCACGATTGATTTCACCTTGTTATAGGTATCGGAGGTAAGGGTAGGGAAAGCGAGGTCGAAGCTGATCTGCGGCTGCTGGATATCGCCAGTCACGTATAGCATGGCATGGACAGGCACATTGGTGCGGTTGAGATCCTTATCCTGGAGGAACGACTCGTCGAGGTCGGAGAGATTGGCGTTGAGCTGATAGTAAGCCTCGACATTGAGGCGAGCGGCGAGCGGGTCGCCGTTGAAACGTATCGAGCTGCCCTGATTAATTATGAAGTCCTTGATGATAATATCCTGCAAGGTGAAGTTATACGTGCCCTGCTCCAGGGTATATACGCCGAACATCTGGAGGTCGTTGCCCTTGGATTTGTAGACCATGCGCATATTTCCTGAGCCGTTTGATCGAATTTTATCTCCGGCCACGGGATCCATCACGAGGTCGACCTCGGCCTGTGGCGTGATACCGACTTTCAGCTCTATCTCATACTGGGTCTCCCCTACCGCCTGACTATTGTCGGCGAGAGCGCGGAAATGGTTGACGAGTCGCATGTTGGCATCTTCCTTAATCTCGACAGTCTCCTTGCCGAGAGTTGCCTTATCGCGGAAGGTAAGAAAAGTGTACTCGTCGGCCACTTCCATTTCCGACAAGACGAAGGTGAAAATCGATCCGGGGGCTGTAGTGGCGTCAACGTTAATAGTAACTATCCCCGGCTTACCCTGAATCTTAGCGCCTCCGTTAACGTAAATCTTGCCATACCAGTCGGGGTTGTCCTTCGGGGTTTCGTCGTAGACAAGCATATTTTTCACGTCGGATATAGTGAAAAGGAAAGTCGGGTCGCGGAAGAAATCGTGGGTCACGTAACCATTTAGCTGAGCCGAATTGCCTGCAAGATCCTTCAATGTGATATCCTTGAGTTGGATGCGTCCGGGAGTAATCTTAATAGAGTCTGTAGCCGTAAAGTAAGTGTTGGTGAAATTGAGCTTAAGCTTAAGGTCTTCGGCGTAGATGTCGCCAGTCATGTCAATGTCGTGAAATGTGCCGTAGAGATGCGCGAAGCCTGATGCGCGGCCAGTTATGTCGGAAGCGAAGGCACCCATATATTTCTGCATGAAACCCACAGGGGTCTCGTTGGCGTAGAGCCTTATGTCGAGCGAGCTTGTCGTAGGGAATATCTCGCCCTCTACCCTGGCCTGCTTACCGTTGCGCTGTGTAATCAATCCGTTAAGCACCACCGCTTTGCTATCCATATCCCAATGACTCTTCACGATAGCGTCGCCGAGCAGACAGCCGTTGTAACCTATGTTTTTCACCTCAATGCCCTCGGTTTCGAGGCGCGGAGCGGCAGAGAAGAGCGACGAAGCCGTCACTTTGCCCGACGCGTCGCCCATAAGCATAACGGCATCGATATTGAGCGTCTCGAATACGTAATCGAGATTGATATTGAGCAGGTCGACGGTGATTGTGTCGGAAGCCGACGGCGAAGCCACACCGTTGATTTTGACGAACTGGTTGGAGCGATATACGCTAAGATTATCTACCGATACGCGTTTGAGGCCATCAACGCTTATTTTGGCAGGATTTATCACCCATACCGAGTCGTTGAATATCATTTCGCTTGGCTTTACGGCAATGTCGGCCGAGAAATTTCGGTCGGTAGGGTTATACGCAAGGTCGGCTCCCAGCTGCAACGAGCCTTTATAGGAGCGCTGGCGGTCAATCTTCCAGTCGAGGCCGAAATCAACATGATTGTCGGCAGCGGCACCGCTTATCATCAAGGCAAGCTCGCCATCTTTAGTGGGCAACGAAGTGGTGACGAACAGTCGGTCATCGCCAGTGCGCCCGTTGAGCGTGGCCAGCAGCGATGTTCCCTCGATCAGCTTGTTGTTCTGGCGTATGTAGGGCGCATCGATACTAAGTAACGCCTTTCCCTCGCGGCTATCAAACGAGCCGTCGATAGTCATGGGATAAATCACGCTGACGGGCAGATTGAGGAACGCGGCCAATTTCTCCGTATCGTTGACGGTGAAATTATACGAGAAGCGGTTGGTGCTGTCAATCAATTTCACGTCGGGGGCCGAAGCAATAACCGCTTCGCCCGACGCGCGCTGTGAAGCATCGGCCACAAAAGCATAATGAGTGCGCCCGGCATAAGGGTTAAACGTAGGCAAAGCCCTATAAATCAATTCTTTCGCGGCATCAGCTATAGTGCTGAAGTTAAAGTCGCCCATAATTTCGCCGCTAATCAGCTCAGAAGATACGGTGATTGAGCGAGGGAAGTCGATAGAGCTTGATTCGATTAATATGTCCTTTATGGCCAATGACTTGTCCTCGGGGTTATGAAACAAAATATCGGATAGTTTCACTTGGCCGTCGCATCGGTCGGGCGACTCGCCTCGCAGGTTGATGTCGGAAGTGAACGACAACGAGTAGTTTTCATACTTTTTGATCAGCCCCAAGGCGTAGAGGTTGATTCTACGCATATCGACGTTGGCCTCAAGCCGCCGCTGACCCTGGCGCAGCGAGCCGTCGAAAGAGGTAGTAAGGTCAACGTAATCCGACAAAACCGACAAATCGCCTGAGAATTGGCCGTTGTCGTAGTACACGGCGGCTGAAAGTGATTCTATCACGGCGTCGCGGTAAACGAAATCGTTAACGTCGACATTACCCGACACATTAAATATATTGCGGCCAACGGTGCCTTCAGCCTCAACGACGGCGTTGAGAGTGCCGAAATCGCTGTTGCGGGTCAATGAGGCCAAGTCGAGGTTGTCGATCTCGACCGAAGCCTTGAAATTAACGGGGGTAGAAACAGCTTTACGGTTAAAGCTACCGTCCACAGCGAGATACGAGTCGTTGACCTCCGCCTCGCCGCTGAGTTTCCCTTGCAATGCCGTACCCGAAGCCTGCAGATACAGAGCTACCTTATCTATAGCGTCGAATTGCGGCGCTTTGACCAAACCCTGCCGCTTGATATGGTTGAACACCTTAGGCCCGGCAATGAACGTGATATCAGCTAAGTCGAAGCGCAATTTCTCAAGGTCGCGGAAGTCGGCTATGCTCGCGTCGGATACGGCCACCACAAGATTGCCCGGCGCATCGGCCAAGATGAAATCGTCCACATCGATTCGCGATGAGGAGATATGACCCTCAGCGAGTAAATTAAGCGTGACAGGCAGATTGGCCAACGACCCGGCGAAGGGTTCGAGATCGGGAAGATAGATATGGCTGCCATCTTTGATTGAAATATCGAAACCATCGGTGTCAAAGCGGCGGCGGATCGAGTCGAATCCGTCGATACGGACATCGGCGTCGGCCACCACAATCTTCGATTTCGGCAACTCCATATTAAGGCCACTCCACTTGATACGATTTCGAGAAATGTCTACGTCACCTTCGATATTATTGACCGTGAAGCCCGAAATCTCGTAAAACGATAGCTGGCGCAAATCTACCGAAATGCGGTCGTTGCTTATACGATGAGCGCAAATATCGGCCTGCAGGTCGGTAACAAGGATATGATTGGGATCGAACACGTCGTAGTTTTGGGGTATCGAGGCGACATCATAGCGCAGAGACGCGCGGCGAAGCACGATAGTGTTGACGCGAAGATCAAACTTTGTCGGCGGTTTATTTTTATCTTTTGGGGAGAGCTTGTCGATAATGGGCTGAATGTTGAGCGGCGAATCGGGAGTGGCGCGCCTGAGTCTGACATCAAGCTCGATAATCTCAGCGTGGTTGAACGATAGTTTTCCTTTGAGCAGAAGCTGATAGACGTCGATACTTGCGCCTATCTTGCTTACTTTCAGGGCTGGAGTGCCTTCAATGCTGACATTTATGCCTTTAAGGTCGACTCGGTTGAAAGGCCGGATATTGAGGTCGGCGATCGTAACCTGGGCATCAAGCAGCTTACTAACCTCGGTCTCGGCCACTTTCTTGATCTCCTCCTGCACAAAAGGTAATGACAAGGCTATATACAGCAGTGTCGGCAGCACTACCGCCAACACTACCGCAATCATAACGATTGCTCTTATAACCTTGTAGAACCGGCTCATCTTTCAGCCCGCATAGGATTGTTGAGGAAGTCGTCGTAGGCGAGACGTATGCCGTCGGGGAGCTCGGTTGAGTAAGTCCAGCCTAAGGAGCGTGCCTTGCTGACATCGAGGAGCTTGCGGGGGGTGCCGTTGGGGCGGGTAGTGTCCCATTCGATGCGGCCTTTGTACCCGATTATATCAGCCACCAATTCAGTAAGTTCTTTGATGGTCAATTCCTTACCGGTGCCGGCATTGACGGTTTCGTTGCCCGAATAATTGTTCATCAGAAAAACGCACAGATTGGCGAGGTCGTCGACATAAAGAAACTCGCGGAGCGGGCTCCCGTCGCCCCAGCAGGTGACGCTTTCCAAGCCCGCTTCCTTCGCTTCGTGGAATCGGCGTATGAGCGCCGGGAGCACATGGGAATGTTCGGGGTGGTAGTTGTCGTTGGGGCCGTAAAGATTGGTGGGCATTACGGAGATAAAGTCTGTGCCATACTGCCGATTGAGGTATTCGCAGTATTTCAAGCCTGAGATTTTGGCCAGGGCGTATGCCTCATTGGTCGGCTCAAGCGAGGAAGTCAGTAAGCAGCTTTCGGGCATAGGCTGAGGAGCCAAGCGGGGGTAGATGCACGACGAGCCGAGAAATTCGAGCTTCTTGCAACCATTCTTCCACGCCGCGTGGATCACGTTCATCTCCAGCATCATGTTGTCGTACATGAAATCAGCCAATGCGCTGCGATTAGCCACGATGCCCCCGACCTTAGCCGCTGCCAAAAACACATATTCGGGCCGCTCCTGAGCGAAGAAACGCTCTACCTCATCCTGCCGGCAGAGGTCGAGATCGGCATGGGTGCGGGTCACTATATTGTTGTAGCCTTGACGACGAAGCTCTCTTACGATCGCGGAACCGACCATGCCGCGGTGTCCGGCCACATAGATTTTTGAATCTTTTTCCACTATTTCTTATTCAAAACAAGTAATTAACCGAGAAATAGATGACGGCTGACGCTGCCTGGCAACGCGCCTATTCATTATCCTCTTTGTCGAGCTTGGAGCGGAGATAGAGCTTGCGCACGAATTTCATATCATGCTCGGCCATTATGCGCACCAGCTCCTCAAACGGGGTTTTTGACGGATTCCAACCGAGCAGCGTGCGGGCTTTAGTCGGGTCGCCGAGAAGCTGCTCCACTTCAGCGGGACGGAAATATTTCGGATCGACCTCAACGAGCACTTTATCGGTAGCCTTGTCGATACCCTTCTCGTCGACGCCGCTGCCTTGCCATTCAAGCTCTATGCCTACGTGGTGGAAAGCTAAAGTGGCGAATTCGCGCACTGTATGCATCTCGCCGGTAGCTATGACGAAATCCTTAGGCTCCGGATATTGCAGAATCATCCACATGCACTCAACGTAGTCTTTGGCGTAGCCCCAGTCGCGGCGCGCGTCGAGGTTGCCGAGATAGAGCTTATCCTGAAATCCCTGCTTGATACGGGCGGCTGCGATAGTGATTTTGCGGGTTACGAAGTTTTCGCCTCGGCGTTCGCTCTCATGGTTGAAGAGGATACCGTTCACGGCAAACATTCCATAGCTCTCGCGGTAGTTTTTGGTGATCCAGAATCCATATTGCTTTGCCACGCCATAGGGCGAGCGGGGATAAAAGGGAGTGGTTTCTTTCTGGGGCACTTCCTGCACTTTGCCATAAAGCTCGGAGGTTGAAGCCTGGTAAATTTTTGTTTTTTTCTCAAGGCCGAGTATGCGCACGGCTTCGAGAAGGCGGAGCGTGCCGACAGCGTCGGACTCGGCTGTGAACTCAGGCACGTCGAACGACACCTTCACATGGCTCTGCGCGGCAAGATTATAGATTTCATCGGGCTGCACCTGCTGTATGATACGCACGAGCGAGCTTGAATCGGTCATATCGCCCCAATGGAGATTGACGAGACGCTTGTTTTTCATGTCGCGCACCCACTCGTCGAGGTAAAGATGCTCGATACGCCCGGTATTGAACGAGGATGAACGGCGAAGCACGCCATGCACCTCATACCCTTTATCTATAAGAAACTCAGCAAGGTATGATCCATCTTGACCAGTAATACCTGTGATTAACGCAACTTTTTTCATTGAAATCGGTTATCGGTGAGAAAAATAATTGTTAAGTAAGCATCGGAGAAAAACCTCGTCTATGTCGCTTCGATTCGATACTAACTTGAGACTGCGAAGTTACGAATTTTTCGCGTAACTTCGCAGTCATAAAAGTTAAAACCGTTATTAATATTTATAGTTTGCGGATTATTTGCCGCGCTCGCCTGAAGTCTCCTTGATATTCCATACGGCAAACGAGCCTATAAGCATCAGCACGCCGGCAAGCACTACCATCATGTAGGTAGGCGCGGTGCCGTTTTCTGCCAAGGGGAAAAGGCCGAGAATGAGACCGCCAAACACCGCGGCTACAATCTGAGGCAGGCAGATCGTGCAGTTAAAGAGGCCGAGGTAGGTGCCGATATTCTTGCCCGACAGCGCGTTGGTAAGAATAGTGAAAGGCATGGCGAGCATCGCTGCCCATCCGCAACCCATGAGCGCATAGCTGATAGTCAGGCCCCATTTTGAGCCGAGGAACCATACCGAGATAAAGCCTACCGCGCCCATGAACAAGCTGAGAGAATAGGCCAACTTGCGGCTGTTGAATCGGGGAAGCACGGCAGCCCAAAGAAGCGCCGCAACGGCCTGGATAGCAAAGAGCACGCCATTCCAGTCGCCCGCAGCCTGGTATTGCTCTGACTGCGCGTTGAGCACTGTCTCGTATTTAGGCACAATCTTTTCGCCGCTTACCGACGCTATCTCCTGCACCTGCTCCATTTCATATTCACCGTTTTTCTCGACCGCGATGTGAGCGGCAACGAGCTTATGCTCAGGAGTGATTGATTGGATTGCCGCAACCGTTGAAGCTGCCTCGCCGACGGTCAGAGGGGTGCCGTCAACAATAAGCTGATCGCCCTGCTTGGCAAACTGCTCGCCGGGCTTCGCTCCCGCGACTATATTGCCGTGGTCGTAGAAGAGCTGACCTTCTTTGATCAGGGTGTCGCCCGAGGCGTTGACAACCAACTCGGCGGCCATAACCTCGCCGTCGACTTTTATGCCGTCAATCAGCACTTTACCGTCGCCTATGACGAGTTTACCGTCGGCAAAGAGGTAGTTCTCGTCGATTTCCTTACCGTCGACAGTGAATCCCTTCACGGTCTCCACCGAGGGTGCATGAAACGCATGGCCCGCGACGGCGTCGGTCGAATAAGTCCACAAATACAGGAAGCCGCTCCAGCAGAAGAACTGCACAAGGCCGATCGTCCAGAACACTTTAGGGGCAGTCTTGAGCGCGCCTACCATCTGCTTGAACATATTCTCCTTCTTCTCGGGAGCTTCGGGAACGCCATTGTAGAGGGCATATTCGTGAGGGGGAAGCTCTTTGACTTTCCAAAAGGTATAGATAACGCAGAGGAGCAGCAACGCCGCGCCGAGATAGAACGAGAACGTGACCGTAGGGGGCACCTCCCCTTCGGGAGCCGTGTTGGCGACAAACCATGCAAGAGCGAAGGGCGCGAGATAGCCCACGAACGAGCCGGCGTTGCAAAGGAAACTTTGTATCGAGTAAGCCATACCTTTCTGCTTCTCGTTGACCATATCGCCGACAAGCATCTTGAACGGCTGCATCGCCATATTAATAGATGTGTCGAGGAGCATAAGGCAGAACAGGCCGAAATATATCGCCATACTTACCGACAATCCTAAGCTGCCGGCATTAGGAAGGAAGCACATAACGAGTATCGCAACCAACGCGCCTACGATAAGGTAAGGGAGTCGACGGCCGAAGCGGTTCCAGGTGCGGTCGCTCATTGAGCCGATAATTGGCTGGACGAGGAAGCCCATGAGGGGCGGGAGAATCCAGAAATAGCTCAACTGGTGAGGGTCGGCGCCGATGGTCGAAAAGATACGGCTCACCTGCGAGCTCTGCAAAGCGTAGGCAATCTGCACGCCGAAGAAACCAAACGAGAGGTTCCACAGCGACCAGAAGCCAAGATCGGGTTTAGTTTTCATATTTTGTTAGATTTATGGATATTCAAAGAGGGGGATATGGGGGGGGGAACTGGATAGTGAGTATCGGCCCGCTGGCTATTTGACCATTGAATACAACAGGGCGATTTCCTCTGCCCAGCGGCTTTCGTCGGGAGTCTCCAGTATAAGCGGCATATTATCCATGCGCGGGTCGGCCATCAGCATCTCGAAGAACGGGAGGCCGAGGGTGCCGTTGCCGATGGTTTCGTGGCGGTCGACCCGCGAGCCAAACGCCTTCTTGGAGTCATTGATATGGAGCGCGTTGAGATATTTCAGACCGATCATGCGGTCAAAGTCGCTCCAGGTTTTCTCATATCCTTCCGCGGTGGCGAGATCGTAGCCGGCCGAATAGGTATGACACGTGTCGACGCACACCCCTACCCTGCTCTTATCCTCCACTTTATCGATAATTTGAGCCACCTGCTCAAAGGAGTGCCCGAGGTTGGAGCCTTGTCCGGCAGTGGTCTCTATCACCGCCTTCACCCCGCTTGTGACATCGAGGGCGCGGTTGATCGATTCAGAAATCGTGGCAAGGCAAGTGTCTATATCAACGAGATTTAGATGAGAGCCGGGGTGGAAATTAAGCATCGTCAGCCCCAACTGCTCGCAGCGATGCAGCTCGTCGAGAAAAGCCTCGCGCGATTTGGCGAGCTTCTCAGGGTCGGGCGCGCCGAGATTGATAAGGTAGCTATCGTGGGGGAGAATATATTGGGGGCTGTAGCCATATTCCTCGCAAAGCTCTCGGAATTTCTCGGCCTCGGCCTCAGAAATCGGCTTGGAGGCCCATCGCGAGGGATTGCGGGTAAAGAGAGCGAAAGCCTTCGCCCCGATCTCATGCGCATTGCGGGGAGCCGCGCTGACCCCGCTGGCGGTCGACACGTGTGCGCCGATGTATTTCATATCAAATGTTTAGAAAGTTAGATATTACACATTTGAGACAAAGTTAGAAAACTTTCATCGGAAAACAATAAAAATCCCCATAGAAATTGCAATAAAGATGAAATAAAATTAACTTCGCGTAAAACATAGAAAACCGCCAAAAATGCATTTTAACGACAATCTGCGCATATTCGGGCTTATAGGCTACCCGTTAGGCCACTCTTTCTCACAAACTTATTTCAACAAGAAATTCAAGGCCGAGAAAATCAATGCCGAGTATCTCAATTTTGAGATCCCTGAAATAGGCGACCTGATGGAAATAATCAGCGAGTATCCTACGCTCGAAGGCCTCAACGTAACGATCCCCTACAAGGAGCAGGTGATACCTTATCTCGCCGAAATCACCCCCGACGCCAAACGCATCGGGGCCGTCAATCTCATTAAGGTGCGACGCTCCGGAGATGACATGGTCGACCTCATCGGCTACAACTCCGACATTGTGGGCTTCACCAACTCGATTGAAGCCGACATAAACGACAAGCGCCGAAAAGCCCTGGTACTCGGCACTGGAGGCGCGTCGAAAGCCGTGAAATGCGGCCTTGAGAATCTCGGAGTCGAAGTGACGCTCGTATCTCGCACTCCGCGCGAAGGCGTAATCACCTACGGCGACCTGACTCCCGAAATCATCGTCGACCATAAAGTTATCGTCAACACCACTCCGCTCGGCATGTACCCCAACGTCGAGGAGTGCCCCGACATTCCTTATCAATATATCACTCCCGACCACCTCTGCTACGACGTGATTTACAACCCCGACATCACCATGTTCATGAAAAAATCGATGGCCCAGGGCGCTGAAGTGAAAAACGGTCTTGAGATGCTTCTGCTCCAAGCCTTCGAGAATTGGCGTGTCTGGAACGAAGTTAAGTAAACCACAATATAAGTATTGAAAATGGCTTTATCGTCACAACGCGCGGCTACATGGCATGGCGTGCTTCTTATGTCGCTCTTTGCCTTTGCCGCCTTCTATATAAGCGAATTTCAGTGGGTCAAAGACCTGTCGCTAAGCCCTTTGATTGTTGGCATCGTGCTCGGTATGCTCTATGCCAACTCGCTGCGCAATCATCTCCCCGAAACGTGGACTCCCGGCATTAAGTTCTGCACAAAGCAGGTGCTTCGCTGGGGCATCATACTCTACGGCTTCCGCCTGACGTTTCAGCAGGTGCTTGAGATTGGCGCGCCCGCTATAGTGATGGACACAATCATCATCTGCGGCACCCTGTTGATAGGTATCATTGCCGGCAAACTGATGAAGATGGATTATGAGCAGACGCTTATGGTCTCGACTGGCAGCGCGATATGCGGCGCAGCGGCTGTGTTGGGGGCTGAGCCTGTGGTCAAATGTCCCCCTTACAAAACCGCTATCGCCGTTTCTACCGTCGTTATCTTCGGCACGATTGCCATGTTTCTTTACCCCGCTCTATACCGCGGCGGCGTTTTCGACCTCACTGAGCAACAAATGGCTATCTACTCTGGCTCCACGCTCCATGAAGTGGCCCACGTCGTAGGCGCCGGCAACGCTATGGATCCCGACGGCTCGCTCTCGATTGCCGACTCGGCCACGATTACCAAAATGATTCGCGTGATGATGCTCGCCCCGGTGCTCGTGATTATGGGTATCGCGCTTTCCAAAATACGTTCGCGCAAAAAGTCAGGCGACGAAGGAAAGAAGCGCGAGAAAACGGTTATCACGATTCCATGGTTCGCGTTCGGCTTCCTCCTGGTGATAGGCATCAACTCGGTTATACAAGCCTACGGCCTTTTTGAGCCTGAGGCATACTCCAATCTCTTGGCCGGAATAACAAGTCTCGACAACTTTATGCTGACAATGGCTATGACGGCGCTCGGCTCCGAAACGAGCATCGATAAGTTCAAGCAAGCGGGAGCGAAACCTTTCGCCCTGGCGGCTATTATTTTCGTGTGGCTCGTTGTTGGGGGCTACTACCTTTGCAAACTAATAGTATAATTCTCTGAGTTTTGAAGAAACAACTGGCCGCCATACCGCTCTTACCTCTTTTGATAGGGGTGATAGCGGGAATATTGGGCCAAAGATATGCGCCGGGGTGGATTTTTCCGTCCGCGGCGCTTCTGCTTTCGGGGGCGGCTATTATCGCGCGGCGCCTCCAATGGGCTTCAGCGGGTTTGGCTGTGCTAGTCGGCTGGCTTGCCGGAGAATTTGACGAGCCTTACCGATTCGCCTCTCCCCCGCCCGACACTACCGTATTCAGCGGTATCGTCACATCGGCCGCCATAGAGTCCGAGCAACAGACACTCACCATCGAAGCCGACAGCCAAATAATTGGCAACACCTCGCGCGCTGTGGCCAAATTCAAGGTCAGGGCCACGCTCCCGTTCTTCGACCCCCGCATAGAGGCGGGAGACAAAGTGGCGTTCAGCGGCTCTTTCTCGCTCCCTTATATCGACACCGACCTGCCGCTTGAGAATGATCTCAAATCCGTTTACTACAATCAAGGCATCTCGCTGATCGCTTACGTTCCGCTCAATCGTATAAAGGTGACCGGGCGTAGCGACAATCCGCTTTATATGCTGAGTCGGCTCAAAGAAGACATCGAAGCGACTATCTTCACTTCGGGGTTGAGCGAGCCTACGGCTGAATTTTTAGCCGCGATTCTGGTTGGCGACTCATCGGATATCAGCCCCGACCGTCGCGATCTTTACGCCGTCGCGGGCGTGGCCCATGTGCTCGCATTGAGCGGCGCCCATGTGGCGGTAATCGTGATGATACTGAGCTTCGTCATGCTCCCGGTCGCGTTTTTTATCAACAGGAAATTGCGGTGGTGGCTGGTACTCGCGGGGATATGGCTGTTCGCGTTGACCACCGGAGCCTCAGCGTCGGTGGTTAGATCCTCGATAATGGCTTCGGTGGTGATTCTTGCGATAATATTCGACAAGCCGCGCTCATCGCTCAATTCGCTCTGCCTCGCCGCGTTGATAATACTGCTCTTCGCTCCCCACTCGCTCTATCGGGCCGGATTTCAATTCTCTTTCATGGCTACACTGGCGATAATCCTATTCTCCGACCACCTTAACCCCGCGGGGAGGCAGTCGCGTACATCTTATCGGGTTTTAGGCTTATTCACTGTTACCATTGCCGCTACCTTAGGCACAATGCCATTAATGGCCTATCATTTTCATCAGCTTCCGGCCTACTTCATAGTCGCGAATATTGCGGCCGCCTTCTTTATGCCGGTTATGATGACTGGAGGCGTTATGATGCTTTTTTGCTCGCTCTTCGGGGGTGCGCCGGCATGGCTGACGCGCGGTCTTAACTTTGCGGGCGATTGCTTCGATAGCCTCGTTGAATGGGTAGCCTCTATGCCGCATAGCAATATCGGCGGCATATATATCCCCTCTTGGCTGCTGCTACCCGCTTATCTTGCGTTAGGCTGCCTGTTTATCGCCTTAGTTTATAAGAAAAAATCATGGTTAGCGGCATCTATCGGCTGCTTTACCCTTACTTTGGCGGCATATTTCACCGCGCTCCCCTCCTATCCCGCCAATGATCTTTATATTGTCCGCGACAAGCACTCGTTCAATATGATAATTCGTTCAGCCGACACGCTGAGAGTGCTTTCGACCGATTCGCCTATCAACCGTTATGCCGACTCGATCGACGTAGCCACTCGTTACCGCGACTATATCGCTTCCCGCGGGGTGAAACTCATAGAGCTGTATTTCAATGATTTCACCGGCTCGGGTAAAGTCGACTCCGCAGGTAGCGTTTCGTTTTGCGACGCGACCTTCCGCTTTGCGGGTGACGACGAGAAGTCGACTCCGCGCGTCTCATCGACATATTGCATCGCCGACAGGCGCTTCAAGGGCGACGTTGTGGAGTTAGCAAAGATTTGCGGAGCCGACACGATTCTCCTTTCAGCCGATATGAACGCCATTCGCAGGAAGCGTTACGTCGAGGAGCTGAAGGCGGCCCGGCTTCCGTTTCGCGACGTGGCCGCGGGCGCTTTTTCCCTCTCGCGATAAACGTAGCGCGCCCCTCGGCTGCTGAGCCGAGGGGCGTGTCGCTTTAGAGCCTGTCCCATAAATTATGCGACCTCAGCGTTAACATATTTTATGGGACAGACTATTATTTGCGTTTTGGTTTCGTCTCGTCGGGAAACTTGTTGGGGAACGCTATCTTCACCCGCGGCCTGACGTAAGCCCTGATAATGAAGAACACCCCTAAAAGTATGAACGGGATACTGAGCCATTGACCCATGTTGAGGCTCATCGTTGCCTCGAAATCAACCTGGTCGTTTTTAACAAACTCGATGAGGAAGCGGCAAGCGAAGCACCCTACAAGGAAGGTGCCGAACAGCAATCCCGGGCGCTCCTCGTCGTTCTTCTTCCAGTACATCCACATCAGCAATCCGAAAAGAGCGAAGTAGCAAAGTGCCTCATATATCTGCGTCGGGTGGCAAGCCTGGCCGTTGAACTGCGTCTGCCATTCGTATGACCGCTCAAACATGAAGCCCCACGGCAAATCGGTCGCATGGCCGAATATTTCGGAGTTAAAGAGGTTGCCGAGACGTATCAGGCCGCCTGTTAGCGCGATCGGGGTGACGATGCGGTCAAACGTCCATAGCGGGCTGCGCTTTGTGGTGATCCAGGAGAATAGGAATATGCAGATGATTATGCCGATAGTGCCGCCGTGGCTCGCGAGCCCCCCTTCCCACACCTTGAGGATGTCGAGCGGATGCTGCGAATATTTGTCCCATTCGTAGAAGAACACGTGGCCCAGACGCGCGCCGACGATCGTGCCGAGCACAAGCCATATAAGCAGCGTGCCGAGCCACGACTCGGGCGCGCCCTCGTGCTTGAACATCTTCTCCACTATCTTATAGCCTACCACAAACCCGATGACAAACATCAGGCTGTACCAGCGAAGCGTGATAAATCCCCAATGAAAGATAATGGGGTCTACATTCCAGGTAATAAAATCAAACATTTGAGGGATTTATGGAGAATTTAACGTAATGTTTTATTATCAGACGAGGTGACGGATGAGGTCTTCGCGGTCGCCATAGAGAAGATCTATCACCGGAATCTCAATCATCGTGTAGGCGCCGGGGGCCTGCTTCATGGCCGCGCGGGCGGTGCCGACGAGAATCTGTGCCGTAAGTGCCGGATTGTTGATCGACATATTGAATTCAAAATGTTGGTTCTGGGTCTTGCCCGAAACGCCCTTGCGGGTCATGTGCACGCCGTGGCCCATATCCTTGACGTCGTCTACCGAATCAACGGCGATTACGTGGGTCTCGTCCGATGCGAAGTAGGGATCTTCCTTTACGGCCTTGGCCACGTCTTCAAGTTTCGCGCCTTCGAGAAGCTCTACATAGACCATGCGGCGGTGTATTCCCGTTCCGAGGGGTATGGTCATCGAGAGAGCGTTCTTTACGCCGGGCTTCGACTTAACGCATACGGTGTGGCCCATCGACATACCGGGGCCGAAATTAGTGTAGGTCAATCCCTTGGGAGCAGCGGCCTGCATCAGGGTGCGCACTATAGAGTCGCTCCCCGGATCCCATCCTGCCGAAATGATGGCAACGGTGCCGTTCTCTTTGGCGATTTTGTCGAGATTGTTTCTGAGATCGAGTATCGAAGTGTGAATATCAAAGCTGTCGACCGTGTTGATGCCATTGGCGAGATATTGCGCCGCGTATTTTTCAACCTCGCGGGTAGGGGTGCAGAGGATCGCGACATCTACTTTGCCGAGCTCGGCGATGTCGGTCACTACTTTATACGGGGCGAGCTCGGCCGGCTTGTTTTCAACACTGCGGCGCACTACGCCTGCGATTTCAAAGTCGGGAGCGACTTCAAGGGCCTCAAGCACGAAATGCCCTATGTTACCATAACCTACGATGGCTGCTTTTATCTTTGACATTCTGTATGAATTTAGCGATGGTTAAAAACAATAAAATTTCTCCGCGAAATTACTGCAATTCGCTTGAATTAGCAATAATCTGCGGAGAAATTTGTCTATCCGATAAAATTATCGGATTATTGGGTTGATTACTCGGGCTGACGGCCTGACACTATTGCCTCGGTGTCGCGGGCGATGGTAAGCTCCTCGTCGGTAGGAACAACCACTACCTTCACTTTAGAGGCCGGGGTAGAGATGATCTTCTCTTCGCCGCGCACCTGGTTGGCTTCAGGGTCGATCTCTACGCCCATGAATCCGAGCTTGCCGCAAATGCCTGAACGGAATGAGCACTGGTTTTCGCCGACACCGCCGGTGAATACGATAATGTCGACTCCACCCATTTCGGCGGCATAGGCGCCTACATATTTGAGAGCGCGTTTAACGTACATCTCGTTTGCGAGACGGCACTTTTCATTGCCCTCTTTCTCGCCGTTCTCAACGTCGCGCATATCCGACGACAGCTCTGTGACGCCATATACGCCGCTCTCCTTGTTGATGATGCGCTGAAGGTCGTCGACGGTGAGATTGTGCTTCTTCATGAGGAAGGTGAGAGCGCCCGGGTCGACGTCGCCCACGCGTGTACCCATCATCAGGCCCTCGGTCGGGGTGAGGCCCATCGAGGTGTCCACGCTCTTGCCATATTCGACGGCTGTGATCGAGCCGCCGTTGCCTACGTGGCAGGTGATGATCTTCACCTCTTTGGGGTCAACGCCGAGAATCTCGCACACGCGTTTCGACACGTAGCGATGGCTGGTGCCGTGGAAGCCGTAGCGACGCACGCCGTCTTCGGCGTAATATTTGTAGGGAAGAGCATACATATATGAGCTCGCGGGCATCGTCTGGTGGAATGCGGTATCAAACACGCCTACCTGCTTCACGTCGGGGAGCACCGATGAGATCGCCTCGATGCCGGTGATGTTGGCGGGGTTGTGGAGGGGTGCGAGATCGTAGCAATCTTTGACTTGCTGGATCACCTCGTCGGTGATGAGCACCGATTTGTTGAACTTCTCGCCGCCATGCACCACGCGGTGACCTACGGCGTCGATTTCATCGTAGCTCTTGATGCAACCCTCTTTAGGGTCGGTAAGCAGATTGAGAATAGCCTTTACCGAGCCGTTGTGGTCGGTTTTGCCAAGCTCGATAATATCTTTCGAGCCATCCTGGCGCTTGAATTTCAGGAAGCCGTCGTCGAGACCGATTTTCTCTACGCCACCCTCGGCGAGGGTCTTCTCCGTAGCGGTGTCGATAAGTTTGTATTTCACGGAACTGCTGCCGCAGTTAAGCACAAGTATCTTCATGATGTTGATATAAATACGATGTTAGCGATTTGAATATGGCTTATTTAAGACCGATGGCCTGATTGCAGGTCATAATGATGGTCTTATAGATATCTTCGGGATAGCAGCCGCGCGAAAGGTCGTTGACAGGGGCTGCAAGGCCTTGAAGCACGGGTCCTACGGCTTCTACGCCGCCGAGACGCTGAACGAGCTTGTAGGCGATATTGCCGACTTCGAGCGAGGGGAAGATAAGCACGTTGGCGCGGCCCGAAAGCTTCGAGTCGGGAGCCTTTTTGTTTGCCACGCTGGGCACGAGCGACGCGTCGGCCTGAAGCTCGCCGTCGAGAATGAGGTCGGGAGCCATTTCGTGGGCTATGCGGGTAGCCTCGATGACTTTGTCTACGCGCTCATGTTTTGCCGACCCTTTGGTCGAGAAGCTGAGAATAGCCACGCGGGGCTCGATGTGCGCGATATCGCGCGCTGTCTGGGCTGCCGACACTGCGATCTGAGCGAGCTCTTCGGCTGTCGGATCGGGCACCACGGCGCAATCGGCAAACACGAGGATACCGTCGGTGCCGTAATTGAGCCCTTCGGGGAGAAGCATCAGGAACGCGCCTGAAACCACGTTGATGCCGGGCTGGGTCTTAATCACCTGGAATGCGGCGCGGAGCACGTTGCCAGTGGTGTTCATCGCTCCCGCTACCTGGCCGTCGGCGTCGCCGGCTTTAACCATGAGGCAGCCGAGATAGAGGGGATTGGCGGTGGTGAGGCGGGCTTCCTCCATTGAGATGCCTTTCTTCTTGCGGAGCTCGAAGAAAAGAGGGGCGTATTTGTCGATAACTTTCTCGTCGGCCGGGTTTACGATTGTGGCCTTAGAGATATTTTCAAGTTTGAGTTCTTTAGCGAGTGAATTGATTTCTGCGGGGTCGCCGATAAGGATGATTTCTGCGATTTCGTCGGCGAGGATACGGTCGGCGGCTGTAAGTGTGCGCGGTTCGGTTGATTCGGGGAGTACGATGCGCTGTTTGTTGGCTTTAGCGCAAGCCGTAAGTTTGTCAAAAAGTTTCATAACGAAGTATGTTATAGATTTAGAGGTTATTGGCTGAAGATAATGAAAAACTGTTCAGGTTTTATCTTTTAACGCAACGCGAATATAATCATTCGACGCTAAAAAACCGCCAAAAAAATGACTTTTTTGACGGCAAGGATTATCGCGACGAAACTATTTCGTAACTTCGCGCCGGAAAAACCAATACTGCAATATTAATGTCAGAGCATCAGATCGACAATTCATCACTCAACGGCGGCGCGCGCGTTTCCGCGAGCCGCGGATTATTGGCCGTGTCGCCAATCGCTGTATTTCTGCTTATCTACTTAGTCGTGTCTATCGTCATAGGCGATTTCTACAAGATGCCGATAATAGTCGCGCTTCTCATTGCCTCAGCATGGGCTGTGATAATAATGCGGGGCACCCCGCTGCTGCGACGTATCGAAATCTTCTCGGCCGAGGCCGGTTCGTCCAACGTGATGTATATGATATGGATTTTCATTCTTGCGGGAGCGTTTGCCGCGCTCGCCAAAATGACCGGCTCAGCCGAAGCCACAGTGAGCTTCGCGCTGAGATATATGCCGGAGCAGTTGATCGTTCCGGGGTTGTTCCTGTCGGCGTGCCTAATTTCGCTTGCCGTGGGCACTTCGGTAGGCACGGTTGTCGCGCTGACGCCCCTTGTTGTCGAAATGACGGGGAATGACCCGGTCACAACGCCGTTTTTGGCCGCCGTGGTGTTGGGCGGGGCGTTTTTTGGCGACAACCTGTCGTTCATTTCCGACACCACTATCGCCGCCACGCGTACTCAGGGATGCGATATGCGCGACAAATTCCGGGCCAATGTACTCATAGTCGTTCCCGCCGCTTGCATAACGCTGTTGCTCTATATGGTGATAGGATTCGACGGGCTGAGCCTCGCCGCGCCTTCCGATGCTTCCCCCTGGTTGATACTCCCCTATCTGGTAGTGATTGTGTGCGCTATCGCTGGCATTAACGTCATGGTGGTGCTTTCGCTCGGCATCGTTACCTCGCTCGTTCAAGGTCTATGGCTCGGCTATGGTATTCTCAATCTGTTCGGCTTCATGGGCGACGGCATGGAGTCGATGGGCCAGCTCACGCTTATCACCCTCATGGCCGCCGGAATGTTGGGGCTTATAAAAGCTTTGGGAGGAATAAAATACATCATGCAGTCTCTCACTTCGCGCATCCGGGGAGCGCGCGGGGCTCAGGCAAGCATTGCGGCGCTGGTAAGTATCGTTAACCTGTGCACTGCCAACAACACCGTGGCGATTATCACTGTCGGCGAGCTGGCGAAAAACATCAGCGAGCACTACGGCATATCCCCTCGAAAAAGCGCGTCGCTGCTCGACACCTGCTCTTGCATCACACAGGCTCTTATTCCTTATGGGGCGCAAACGCTTATGGCCGTCGGCATCGCCCGGCTATCCCCTACCGCCCCCTGGCCATTTCTCTACTATCCTTGGGTACTGATCGCTTGCACGATCGTCTCAATTTGCGTTAAGCGGCGCCGCTGATAGCTTTGCCCGAAAAAAGGTCACTTGTCAAGGGCCGAAAACCGGTGTGCGTCAATCTGCTTGCGCCCCGTGAACGTTTTCTTCGTCCCATCCATGAATTCAAATGTTATGGAGGTGGGGAATACGTAGCTGATCACATCGCGGTTATCCCAAAACAGATCGTCAAATTCATACGTGCCGAAGTTGCCCGGCTCGATCGGCCCGATGCATTTGCATTTCGAGCTATTGCGCCCTAAATCGTCGCGCTGCGGGTCGTAGACCGCATTATAGCTCGAGAATACGATATTTATGTATTTAATCGTTTTAGGGAAACAGTTGTAGAATTCGATCCTCTTTCCGAACTGTCCGCCGTAGCTATGATAAGCGTACTCCTCGTCAAAGATGAAAATCTGACGCGATTTCAGCTTCTTGATGAAATCGTCTATTTCGGCTTGCTCGCGGGCAATGCTATCAGCCGCGAGCGAGTCGCGGATCGCAAGCTGCCGATGAAACGCAGCGCTCGATATCGAGTCGCAATGCGCGGCTACGCCGCGACGAGTCTGCATACCTTTGACGCCTCGTTGCTGCAAAAACTTTATCTTCGAGGGGTCGTTGAAGGTGAGGCCCGACAACGGCATGAGTTTCTGACCGAAGTTAGTCATCACTTCCACACTCTTATTGTCGGGAGCGTAGAAGGCAAAGGCCGTGTTCGGTGTGTCGCGGGGAAGTATGCCGTTGAGTTTACAATAAATCGGGTCATAGTCGGCAACTGAGTCAATACGCTCCTTCTCAAGGGCCATATCCGCGAGATAATGTTTACGGCTAAAGAAGGCGTGGCGCGAATCGATTTCGGCCAGCGAACCGCTGTCTGAGAGGCCGTTGACATCTATATCCCATATTACAGGATTAGCCAGGTCGCTCGAAAGCCTCACGCCTTTCCACTCTACAGGCGTGTATTTATCGGTATAAGAATCCGAGCCAGGCAGATATTTTTTATTAAAAATGTAAGCTCTGCTGTCAGACACCTCGGGGAGTCGCTGCTCATACTCGCTCAGCGACACGGCCGCCGGCAACAACACGCGCATAGCGTCCGCGTCGATTAGCAGGTAAAAATTATTGCCCCCGGAGGCTGTCATAGGCATATACCGCTTGCCGTCAACTACGATTTCCGACCAGAATTTCAGCGCGTTAGGAGCCTGAAGAAAGTCTGCGTTAAACGCGTCTTTCTTTTTGGTCTTTATTTTTTTCAGTTTCCCCTTCTCGTCCTTATAGTAGAGGTTTTCGCGCGCGGAGAGAAATTGGGCTATGTTGTAAAGCCCGACTTTCTGGTCGCTGAGATCGGCAAAGGATTTCGCGTGTTGGGCGTAAGTAGCCTCGACCGCAAGACTGAATAATACGGCAAATATGAGCGGGATGCGTTTCATAAAGCGATTATCACTTAGGGAATTGGGTATCATAATTCGTCACATTCGCGGAGCCAGAGGGCCGATGACGCGTCGGAGGGCATACGCCAGTCGCCGCGGGGCGAGAGGCACACGCTGCCTACCTTCGGACCGTCGGGTAGACAAGACCGCTTGAACTGCTGATTGAAAAATCTGCGGCAGAATGTTTTAAGCCAATGCTTGATTTCCTCTGGCATACGCCCCGGGAAGGCTTTAGTCGCGAGATAGTAAATTTTCTTAGGGCTAAAACCGTAGCGAAGCGTATAGTAAAGGAAGAAGTCGTGGAGCTCATAAGGGCCGACGAGATCTTCGGTTTTCTGCTTGATGTCGCCGTCCTCCGAAGCGGGGGTCAGCTCAGGGGAGATAGGCGTGTCGATCACGTCGAGCAGAGCCTCGCGCTCCTCTTCGTTGGCCGACGAATCGGCGAAGTTACGCACAAGATACTTGACAAGCGTTTTAGGCACCCCGGCGTTGACTCCGTACATCGACATATGGTCGCCATTGTAGGTGGCCCATCCGAGAGCCAGCTCTGAGAGATCGCCGGTTCCGAGCACCATGCCGCCGACCTGATTGGCGACATCCATCAGTATCTGGGTGCGCTCGCGTGCCTGCGAGTTTTCATACGTCACATCGGTTACCGCCGCATCGTGGCCTATATCTCTGAAATGAAGATTTACAGCGTCGGCGATAGGGATTTCGCGGACAGTCACCCCCAGCGTGCGCATCATTGTCAGCGCGTTGTTATAGGTTCGCCCAGTTGTGCCGAATCCCGGCATAGTGACGCCGATGATACCCTTGCGGTCAAGGCCGAGTCGGTCGAAGGTCTTTGCGGCCACAAGAAGTGCGAGCGTCGAGTCGAGGCCGCCCGATATGCCGACCACAAGCTTGCGGGTATTGGTGGAGTTCAATCGCTGCGCCAGCCCGGCTACCTGTATATTGATGATTTCGTCGCATCGCTCGGTAATATGCTCGTCGGAGGCCGGAACGAAGGGAGTAGGGTTGACCTCGCGCAGCAGATCGGGAGCGTCGGTGTCGTCGCCTGAGAGCGATTTCTTGACAAAGAGGTCTGAAATATCAACCACCCCGCTGTCGGCCGAGTTGGCGAGAGCGTCGATATTGAATTGGCGGTCGATCGGGCGTACCGACATATCCGCTTCATTGCGGGCAGCGCAGTCGGCGAATGTGTTGATATGCATGCGGTCGCGGCGCAGCGCATCGACATCTATGTCGTTGACTATCAGCTGAGGGGTCGAAATCCATCGCTTTGCTTCGGAGAGAATGGCGCCATTCTCCGCGATAAGCGCTTTCCCGTCAAACACGAGATCGGTTGAGGATTCGCCGAATCCGGCGCCGGCGTATACGTAAGCGGCAATACAGCGCGCCGACTGCTGCTCAACGAGTTTGCGCAGATAAGCATACTTTCCGATAATATCGTCGGAGGCCGATAGGTTGAAAATAATTTCGGCGCCGGCCATAGCGAGGGTGCTCGACGGAGGAATCGGAGCCCAAAGGTCCTCGCAAATCTCCACGCCGAATTCCACGCCGTCGATCGTAAACAGCGACTTGCGCAAGTCGTCGGCAGCGGGGCGAAACCAGCGCTTCTCGTAAAATTCGTTATAGTCGGGGAGATAAGTCTTCGCCACTATCCCCTCGATTGAGCCCTTATATATAATGTATGCGGCATTGTATAGGTTGCCGTTCTCAAGATAAGGCGCGCCAACGATAAGGGCGGTGTCGAGATTGGCCGTCTGATCGCATAGGCGCCGCAAGCCCTCCTGAGAGCGCTTAATGAGAGCCGAATTGTGAAATAGATCGCCGCACGTGTAGCCCGTGACGCTCATCTCCGGGAACACAACGATACGCGCGCGCATCGCATCGGCCTCGCAAGCCAAAGTTAAGATACTGTTGATATTATAATCCACATCGGCAACCTTCACACTCGGAATGGCCGCCGCGACTCTGAAAAAACCGTGTTTCACCTTCAGGGTATAATATGAGGTTGAATAAAATTAAGCTTCCGTGGCGCGTAGGCCTCGAAATCACTTTGCGAAGTTACATTATTTATATAAATATCACGCAACTTATCGAGCCAAATATCTCGTTATGTTAATAAAAATTAATTTTTCGGAAGCCCGAAAGCAATTAAGAGTGTAAAAATTTGGCAATTATCAGAAAAATAGCTTACTTTGCACTCTGTTTTGCGACCCGACCCTGAAAGCCGGCGAAAATGATGCGTTCGCCGCGCGATATGAGACTGCGCCGAGGCCCGAAACATTCAAGAAATTATAAAAGAAAAAGCAATAAATAACACTAACGGCCATGTCAAAGATTTGTCAAATTACAGGCAAGCAAGCGATGACGGGAAACAACGTATCGCACTCTAAGCGTCGCACCAAACGTCGCTTCTATGTCAACCTGTTCAACAAAAAATTCTATTGGGTTGAACAAGACACTTGGATCTCACTCACTATCTCAGCCGCAGGTCTGCGCACAATCAACAAGCTCGGCCTCGACGCAGCTATCAAGCAAGCTGCCGCCAAGGGTTATTTAACTGAAATCAAATCTGTAGAATATTAATCAGCCATGGCAAAGAAAGCAAAAGGTAATCGCGTGCAGGTAATACTCGAATGTACCGAGCACAAAGCAAGTGGTATGCCCGGCACTTCGCGCTATATCACTACCAAGAACCGCAAAAACACCACTGAGCGTCTTGAACTCAGAAAATACAACCCCATCCTCAAACGTGTAACCATCCACAAAGAAATAAAATAATAGAATATGGCAAAGAAAACAGTCGCCTCACTTCAGAAAGGTGAAGGCCGCACCTACAGCAAGGTGATCAAGATGGTTAAATCGCCCAAAACCGGCGCTTATATGTTCAAAGAAGAAATGGTGCCCAACGACGCTGTCAAGGACGCCCTCAAATAATCTTCGACCCACTTTACGACGATCTTTTCTATCACCGTATACAAGGCGGGAGGAGCTATCAGCTCTCCCCGCCATTTCTTTAATTCACTCTTTGATCAAAATTCTCAATTCATTATGAAAAAACTGATTCACATCTTCGTTACCGCATTAATCTTCGCCTCCGTATCATTCTCTACTAAAGCTCAGACCATAACTCCCGCATACAGAAACGCGGTCGCTGAATTGCTCACCCTTACCAACGTCCGACAAATAACTGAAGAAACACTTACCACCACCTACAGCAATATGGGCCTGAAATTCACGATTCCTACGGCCCAAGTGGTCAACATAATGATTGGCAACGTGTGGGACGGCATGGTCGATGATTTCGCCGCTATCTACGCGAAGTATTTCAGTCTCGACGAGATTCGCCAGATGCTCGAATTCTACGACTCCCCGCTCGGCAAAAAACTCACCAAGTACCTCCCTGAGATAAATCGCGACGCGCTCGCCGGCACGCAAAAATATGAATCGGAATTCTCATCCGTAGTCATGAAATACATCGTGCGCTGACGCGTAACATGGCGAATCGGAGACTTCCGAAAGCTCATTCACGCGATTAAATAACTACGCGTATATACGAAAAGTGAGGATCCTGATGGTCCTCACTTCACGTTTCAACTATTTATTTATGAGAGCCTAAATACCTAGTATCACTACCCGGTAGTTAGGGCGAGGGATGCAATAACATTGATAATCGCCCTGCGACTTTCGTCCTGCGGGCTTATTATCTCGTTGTTGTACTATTATAACAACGAAACCGCGCAAAAAGTCAACGCGAAGAGGTTAAAAATTGATTAAAGTATGTTATTTAAGAGCAAAAAATGCGTTAATACGCGCATTTTTTGTTAAAAAAGCGGCACTTTTCGCGCATTTTCGCGCATTTTTGCACCATTTTTTTCGATTATTTTGCACTTTTAACGACCAATTCTGTCTCAAAATCAATCGTGATATCCCCTCGGTCGACAAGCAAACGAGCCTCTGAAATCACCTCGTCGGCGCGCCGCCCCGTCTGCTCGATAATATAGTCGAGAGTGTGGCCGCCGGGTTGACCCGCGAGGTAGAGAATGGAGGAGCGTAACGACTCTCCCGACGACGCTGACGATCGGGATCGCTTACGCTGTTGCCGACACACGTCGCACTGGCCGCATGGCTCCTTCGGGTCCTCGCCGAAGTAGCGGAGCATCGTATTCACTCGGCACGCGGCAGTGTCGAAGGCGAAACGCTTCATCGCGTCTATGCGGACTGCCATCTGCTTTCGCCGATTCTCATACACCTCTATCGGGAAAAGGAGCTCTCCCGGCAGCTCGCGCGAAGTATTATATAAAATGTAGGGAGAATTCTGATGAGGCACGTAGTGAAGCACGTGGAGCCTCCCCAATAACAGCAACGCCTGATAGACAGCTTCCTCACTCAGCCCAAGATTTGCGGCCATTTGCGGCTCGTTGATATATTCGTAGTCAGAGAAAATACCTGTAGTGGTGCGCAAGATGTATTGCAAAGTTCTATCGGCATCGGGCGGCAGACGCAGATCGTAAAGCTCATGGCGATTCATGATCATCATTACCCGCGAGCGAGTGGTCAGCTCCTCGCTGAAGGTAATGTATCCGGCCTGAGTAAGAATGTTAAGCGCGCTGACCACAACTTGCGGCATAAACTTGAACCGCGTGCAGAAGAGGTTGACATTGAACTCAAACAGGCTGCCATACCCCTCGCCTACCCCAACGTTGAGAAAATTGCCCACAAGCTCATAAATACGACGTATGGCGTCTTTCGGGGGGAAGGCATCGCTCAAACGCCGGGTCAGCATCGCCTTGTCGCGGTTATTGGCAAGGAGAACGGCAAACGACGGCAAGCCGTCGCGGCCCGCGCGCCCTGCTTCCTGATAATACTCTTCGAGCGAAGAGGGCAAATCGTGGTGGATAACCACCCTCACATCGGGCTTGTCGATGCCCATGCCGAACGCGTTTGTGGCGACAATCACGCGCGTCTCCCCCGATTTCCAGCGGTTTTGCCGCTCCTCTTTCTCTTCAGGGAACAAGCCGGCATGATAATGCTCAGCCGAAATGCCTGAGCGCGAAAGAAATTCGGCAATCTGCTTTGTGCGTATTCGGGAGCGCACATAGACTATGGCCGTGCCGCCAACCTTTTGCAGGATGTCGAGGATTTTCCCCTCCTTGTAATCGCAATAACGCACCACGTAGGAAATATTCTTGCGGGTGAAGCTTAGGCGATGAATGTCGGGGTCGGTGATTTCGAGCTTATCAGCGATATCGGCAATCACCTCGGGAGTCGCCGACGCGGTCAACGCCAGGGTGGTGACTCCGGGGAAAAGCTTGCGCAGCGACGGTATCTTCAGGTATGAGGGGCGGAAATCGTAGCCCCACTGCGATATACAGTGCGCCTCATCGACAACTATAAGGGTGACATTGAAAAATCGCACCTCGTCGATGAACGACTTCGACTGGATCTTCTCAGGCGACACATATAGAAACTTCGCTTTGCCGAGGCGGCAGCGGTCGTAAGCAAGCCGCTGCTCGCGGCGCGTAAGCCCAGAATGTAGATACACTGCCATGATGCCGCGGTCGCGCAGATTGTCGACCTGGTCCTTCATCAGCGAAATCAGCGGCGTCACTACGACGGTGAGGCCGTCGGACAGCATAGTAGGCACCTGAAACGTTATCGACTTGCCTCCTCCGGTAGGAAGCAACCCGATAGCATTGCGGCCCTGAAGCACCGAGCGTATAATCTCAAGCTGAGCCGGACGAAAGGAGTCATATCCCCAGTAACGTTGAAGCGCGGCTAATATTTCAGCATCAGTGAAGCTCATCGACATTCTCTTTATAGCGACAGCGAAGGCCCGGTATCAGCCCGTTTTACCATCGGGAATGACAACAGCAACCGAGAGCCGAGAGCCGACACTCGCGTCGCGAGGCTGGGGTCACTTGTCGCGTAGGTGGATTTCTTTAATAAGAAGCTGAAGCTGGGCCGGGGCATTGCGATGCTTATTCTCCTCCATGGTATAGACTATGTCGAAAGGCTCGCCGGCATGGATGCGGTCGAAGTATTCGGCCATGTTAAACGCAATGCCGTTAAACACTTTGCCCGAAGTCTCGTCGACCATTTCGAGCTTTATGTGCTCCAGTTTACGGCCTACGAGCTTACTTGTACCGAAATCGGTCACGCCCTGCGTGCAGAAAACCGGTTTCTGATTGCCGGGGCCAAACGGATTGAACTTCTTGAGCAAAGACGTAAGCTGATGAGATATGTCGGCAAAGCAGATAAAGGCATCGATATCAGTGACAGGGGTGAGCTGCGACTGCGTGATATTAGCCGCCACAAATTCCTCAAAGCGGCGAGTGAACTCCGGAATGTTCTCCTCCTTCAGCGAAAGGCCGACGGCATAGGTGTGTCCACCGAAATTCTCCAGCATGTCGCGGCATGAGTCAACTGCGGCATAGATGTCGAAGCCCTGCACTGAGCGCGAGGAGCCGGTGGCGAGTCCGTTGGACTGCGTCAACACCACCGCCGGCTTATAATAAAGCTCGGTCAACCGCGAAGCCACGATGCCGATAATGCCTCGGTGCCAATTTTTATTGTATATCACTATCGATCGCTTCGACGAGTGGATCTCGTCGCGCTCAGAGAGAATGGCGCTCGCTTCTTCGGTAATGCGCTTGTCGAGCTCTTTGCGGTCTTTATTGTATTGGTCGATGGCCTTGGCCTTCTCAAACGCGTCGTTGATGTCTCGGGCAACGAGCAAATCCACCGCCTCCTGCCCGCTCTGCATACGCCCGGAAGCGTTGATGCGCGGCCCAATCTTGAAGATAACGTCGGAGATAGTGATTTCGCGCCCGCTCAGATTGCATATACGCATTATCGCGCGCAAGCCCATGTTGGGATTGGAGTTGAGTCGTCGCAGGCCATGATAGGTCATTATACGGTTTTCGCCGGTGATCGGCACTATGTCGGCGGCGACGCTCACGGCAACGAGGTCGAGAAGCCCCTGAAGGTCAATCTGGTCAATGCCGTTAGAGATCGAGAATGCCTGCATGAACTTGTAGCCGACACCGCAACCCGACAAATGGGGGAACGGATAAGTGGAGTCCTCAAGCTTAGGGTTGAGGATAGCGGCGGCCGGGGGCAATTCGTCGTCGGGGACGTGGTGGTCGCAGATGATAAAGTCGATACCGAGCGACTTGGCGTATTTGATTTCCTCAATAGCCTTGATGCCGCAGTCGAGTATTATGACGAGCTTAACGTCTTTCTGAGCGAACTCGTCGATCACGCGCTTTGATATGCCATATCCGTCGTCGTAGCGCGTGGGGATATAGTATTCGATTGAGGAATAGAAGTTCTGGAGATACTTATAGACGAGCGAAACAGCCGTTGTACCGTCAACGTCGTAGTCTCCGTAGACCATGATTTTTTCCTTTGAACCCATGGCTTGGTTAAGCCTGCTAACAGCCAGATCCATTTGCGGCATGAGGAAAGGGTCGAGCAAATCGTCGAGCGAAGGATTGAAAAACTTCTCAGCCTCCTCGACGGTCTCAACGCCCCTCTGCACAAGCAGCTCACAAATAGCAGGGGTATCGCCATAGCGCCGGGCTAAGGCCTCCGCTGATTTTTTCTGTTCGGATGTTAGGGGTAAGTAATTCCATTTACTTATCATTTATGTTGTTTTTTTATTATCGAAGGGGCCGGCGCGTCATATTGGTATCTGACACGCCCGAAGGCGTTCGTCAAACTAAACGCCTTAAACCGAGACGCTTACCCGCATTTACAGCGGCAAAACGCCCCGGAGGAGAGCCGAGTAGGGTTATTTGCTTACAAATTTAGGAAAAATAGTTGGGATTTCACCCCTGCATAGCGAATATTTTTTCAATATTTTTATGCTGATTTCAGGGGAGGGAACCGTCGCTATGGCCCGAGGGAGATTATTTGGCAAGATGAACGTCGAGCTGCGGGAACGGGAATGTGACCCCGGCCGCGGGGAGATCGCGATATATGCGCTCGTTGTAGTCGTAGTAAACGCTCCAGTAGTCGCCTGTCTTAACCCACGCGCGCACCGACAGGTTAACGCTCGAATCGTCGAGTTTGTCGACCAGCACAGCGGGAGCGGCGGTAACTTTAGGGCGCAACGACTTCAAGGTATCCTCCTGGCCCTCTTTGTAAGTCTCAATCGCCGATTTCACCTTCTTATGATGACCGAAGACACGGCTCCAGAAACCGCTCGGAGCGACAGGCTCCTCGGCCTTGACAGGCTCCACGCGGTGGGCGTCGGGGATGAGTTCGCCTGTATTGTCGTCGTAGCCGTCGCCATCTTTGTCGACGTAATCCATTATAATGCGGGGGTCGTCGGCAAACATCGCCAAAATAGCCTCGCGGGCCTTATCCACGCTATCGCCGTAGGAAATGCTGACTTGCCACGTGACGCGGCGCACCGACTCGCGCGACCAGTTGTTGATACTCGATGTCGAAAGGGGGCCGTTAGGTATGAGTATCGATTTATTATCGTAGGTTGTGATCAACGTATGGAATATCTGTATCTCCCTAACGGTGCCGGCAAAGCCTTGCGCCTCAACGTAATCGCCCACCTTATAAGGCTTAAGCAAAAGGAGAAGAACACCGCCGGCGAAATTTTGGAGAGTGCCGCTCAGGGCCATACCGATGGCGACGCCCGCCGAGGCGAAAATCGCGAGGAACGAGGAGGTCTCCACTCCGAGAATACCTATCACGGTGACGATAAGTATGAAGTAGAGAATAATATTGATAAAGCTCAACACGAAGGTGGCAAGAGAGTTATCCACCTTACGGCGCACCATTATCGACCCTACGATATTGTAGATACGCTTAATGATGAATTTGCCCGCATAGAACACCAGAATGGCTATCGTAACGTTAATGGCGAATTCAACGAGCATACGAGTGATGTCGTTCAGGAAATCCTGAAGCGACAGCTCCTTTAGCTCGGCGATACCCTCTTTGAGAACCGCCGTGCCCGGCTTGATAGTGTCGGGCAGCTCTACGGGCGACTTTGCGTTGGCCGTGAGCACGTCTACAATTTCGGTCTGGTTAAGCAGCATAATTCAATATTTTATTTCGACACAGCGTAGCGGGCCACGTCGCGATACCAGTCGAGATCCTTGTAATTGTTGAAATCAGCGCTGTCATCTGATTTAAGAATAAACGTCGACAAGCCGCAATAATGCTTCACTTCGATGTTGTTCCATATCATCGGGGTGGTCTCGGCGTAGGTGACAGCTTTCGCGAGCGACTGCTCCCACCGCTTGAAAGTCTCGGCATCGGGCGACTTAGCCTCAACATATTGCCCGAGATCAAAGATATAGCATTGGCCTCCGACATAGAGATTGCGCATCATGAATTCCTGCGGCGTAAAATCGGCGGGGAGTGGGGTATCGGATTGGAATATCTCGCGGGTGGCGACTGCCAGGTTGTTGAGTTGGGAGGTATCGACCACCGACATCGCGCAAGTTCGCGCCGACCCCGTATAGCCGTCGTATAAATTAAAAGTTGTTTTCGCCGCCGCCTCAAGATCGGGCGTGGCGGGCATCAAATAGCGAAGGTTGAGATTGTAGGGCATACCGTCGGCGGGCAACTCGTTGACACTACCGACAATAGTCTTAGCCACGTTGCGCATCTGGTAGACAACTTCGATGCCCATCATAAAGCAGCAGTCGAAGTAGACATAGTCAAATCCCTGTCCTTCAAGCGTAGCAGCGAGAGTGGTAACATTCATTTTGCTCGACCCGTCGCTTCCAAACGACATTGTCGACGCCTCGCTCCGCTTCGCCGCCAAGTCATCCTCAATGCCGTTCTGCAGCCAACCTTGTCCGTGGCTCCAGAGAATAAGCCCGTAGTTATCGGCCGGAGCAATCCTCTTAGCGTCGGATATAGCTTGAAGCATACGTTTAGAGTCTACCGACAAAGTGTCTCTGCCATAAACTTTTAAAGTCTTGATGCTACCGTCGGACATCACCTCCTTAAGCATCGGGCTGCCGGAGCGGCCATGGTGGTAGATCAGTAACCGCGAGTCGCCCAAATCTCCGGCCTGCGCGGCGACTTGCATCTCGGCGATGTCGTAGGCGTCATAGCCGCTAAGGCTATTGTTGGAGGCCATATAGACGAGCACCGTTCGCGGGGTGCTCGCTGCGGGCGCCGGCTCATCGTTGCTGTCGCAAGCCGCGAAAGCCAAGAGGGGTAATAGAAATATGATTTTAAAAAGTTGTTTCATTTAGTTTTGACTTAATTTTATATGCAAAATTACGAAAAATCGGCGACATAATCATCAACGCAGCCCCATGTTTATGAGTTTTTAACCTTTAAGCAGCCCATAGGCGATGACATTTATTGTCAGACCGGCTCTTAGAGCCTGTCCCATAAAACCTGTTAAAGCTGAGGCGGTCAGCCATTACCTCCGTTTCGCATCTCTCGGGCGCTTTTGAAGCCGTCGCTCGGTCACAATGCGACGGCATTGCTCCCTCCCGTCGCCTCCAAAATCCCTCCGGGATATGCGACCTCAGCGTTAACATATTTTATGGGACTGGCTCTTAATTTTGCGCGTTTGACGAAATCTTTGTATTTTTGCGAGTTTGAAAACCCGATCGAGCAATGGAAAAGGCTATAAACAACGATATGATTTGCGACGCATGGGACCGCGAACACCTTTGGCACCCCTACACCTCAACGCTCAATCCGCTCCCGACCTACAAGGTAGATTCGGCGAGCGGAGCGCACATACGCCTCGCGGATGGCACCGAGCTTATCGACGGCATGTCGTCGTGGTGGTGCGTGATCCACGGCTACAATAACCCCACTATCAACGAGGCCGTAAAGAGCCAAATCGACAAGATGTCGCACGTGATGTTCGGCGGCTTTACCCACCAGCCAGCCATAGAGTTAGGGAAGATGCTGCTGGAGGTAGCGCCGCCCAATATGCATAATATCTTCTACGCCGATTCGGGCTCGGTAGCGGTTGAAGTAGCGATGAAAATGGCCGTGCAAGCCGCCATTTCAAAATCGGGCGACCACAAGAAGACCAACTTCGTAACCATCCGCAACGGCTACCACGGCGACACATGGAACGCCATGAGCGTATGTGACCCGGTGACAGGTATGCATGGCGCCTTCGGCTCTGCTTTGCCTATACGCTTCTTCGTGCCTCAGCCCAGAAGCCGCTTCGACGGCCAATGGGATAGCGCTGATATTGAGCCGCTTAAAAAAGTGCTTCAGGATCATTCCGACGAAATTGCGGCATTGATTCTGGAGCCGGTAGTGCAAGGCGCCGGAGGGATGTGGTTTTATCATCCACAGTATCTCCGCGAAGCGCGCAAACTATGCGATGAATATGGCATCTACCTGATATTCGACGAGATAGCGACAGGATTTTGGCGCACCGGCAAGTTCTTCGCCTGGGAATGGTGCGGTGTGACGCCCGACATCATGACCATAGGCAAAGGCTTGACAGCGGGATACATGACCATGAGCGCGGTGCTCACAACCCAAGAGGTGGCCGACACCATCTCGCGCGGCGAAGCCGGCGTAATGATGCACGGCCCGACATTCATGGCCAACCCCTTGGCTTGCGCCGTGGCCATCGCCTCCCTTAAACTCCTGAAATCGCAGGACATGGAGGCCCGCGTCGAACATATCCACAAGATTATCGCCGAGGAAATCAAGGCCGCCGAAACGCTTGGCTGCGTGGAGGATATACGCACGATAGGCTCTATCGGAGTCATTCAGACCAAAACCCCCGTCGATCTCGGCGACTTCCAGCGCAAATGCGTCGAGCAGGGGATATGGGTGCGCCCATTCGGCAAATGTGTCTACGTGATGCCCCCATACGTTATCTCAGACGACGACCTCCGCACCCTTGTACGCCGAACTATCGACATCCTCAAAACTTGCTTTTAACCGATGCTTTACGACAAAATAGCAAGCAATCTGTCTCAACTTGAGCGCACCGGGAATCTACGCTCGATACCCGGAGCCGACCACCCCGGCTTCATCGATTTCACCGCCAACGACTACATGGGTATCGCCACCCGCGCCGACTGGCAGAACGAATTTCTGAGCACAACCCCGGCAAACGAATTGGCGCTAACCTCATCCGCATCGCGACTTCTCGCCGGAAACCAGACCCCATACCTGAAACTTGAGTCGCTCTTAAGCGAACTCTACCATCGCCCGGCGCTGCTGTTCAACAGCGGCTACCACGCCAACACGGGCATCGTTGCGGCCATCGCCGACAAGAAAACGCTCATTCTCGCCGATCGACTCGCGCACGCGAGCATTATCGACGGCATAATGCTCTCAAAATGTGATTTTACCCGATTTCACCACAACGATTACCACCATTTACAACGTCTCATCGAAGAGCGCGGCAATGATTACGACTCAATACTCGTAATAGTGGAGAGCGTCTATAGCATGGATGGGGATTGCGCTTCAATCAATTCACTCATTGACATTAAGAAGCACAACGATAAAGTGATTCTTTATGTTGACGAGGCCCATGCCTTTGGCTGCGAAGGCCCTTCGGGGCTCGGATTGACAGCCGCATCTGCCGACCCCGATATGGTAGACATCGTGGTAGGCACTTTTGGTAAAGCCGCGGCGTCGCAAGGCGCATTTGCAATCGTAAACACCCCCTTGAAAGAGTATCTCGTCAACAAATCGCGCAGCCTTATCTTCTCCACCGCTCTCCCTCCCGTCTCAGTCGCCTGGACCGACTTCGTCGTTCGCCGCCTGATAGGAATGGACAGCGAGCGAACACACCTCAAGAGCCTCGCCAAAGCCATGAAAGCAGGCCTCGGCCAGTTATCGCCAAACAGCAAATTTCATCAAGGCTCCGACACTGCGATACAGCCGTTTATAATCGGAAACGCGACCGACACTTTAAGCCTTTCGACAGCCTTGCGCGCCGACGGCATTAAGGTGCTACCGATTCGCACCCCTACCGTGCCTCCCTCCACCGAGCGACTTCGCTTCAGCCTCTCTGCCGCCCATTCGCTTGCCGACGTTGACCGTGTCCTTAATTCATTACGCGACAAGTATAAAGCCCCCGATAAGTTATGATACAGAAATTTATAACCGCCGACAGCAACCCGCGCCTTATCATCTTTTTCGCCGGATGGGGCGCAGATTTCGACATGTTCAGCTCGTTGCGCCGCGACGGTTATGATATTATGCTCGTCTACGACTACACAGATACGCGGTTTGACATCAAACCATTGGAACGTTACAAGGAGATAGTGGTAATCGCCTGGTCGATGGGGGTATATTACGCAAACGAATTGCTGAAAAGCCGCCTGACCGCGCTCCCGATAACCAAAACAGTCGCCGTCAACGGTACGCTCTTTCCGATCGACAACCGCCTCGGTATTCCTGAAGATATTTTCCTAAAGACCATGGAGTTGCCCGACCAGCGAGCGGTCGATAAGTTTTTTCGGCGCATCTGCGGAGGCGCGGCTGCCATGAAGGCTCTCATCCCAGCGCAACCTTCGCGCGACGTAGATAGTCTACGAGGGGAATTGAAAGCTATATACGACCGCGTAACCGAGGTCAAAGCTCAGGCCGAGGATAGCAGCCGATGGGACGAAATCATCGTCTCCGGCAACGACCTTATCTTCCCTCCCGATAATATGATCGAGGCATGGGCCGACGACTCAAGCCGCGTCACTCGGCTTGACAACGCCCCTCATCTCATTGATTTCCAAAAGGCTATAAATACACTTTTTGCCGACAAATCACTCATTGAGACTCGCTTCGGCTCAGCGGCCGAGACTTACGACTCAGCCGCCGAAGTGCAACAGGCCGTGGCTCTCCACACCGCTTCGCTCATCAAAGCCGCTCTATCACGCGTAAACGGGCTCAACGCGCTTGAAATCGGCTCCGGGAGCGGCCTCCTTTCCGTTCAAATTCAACGGCTGCTTTCAGACTCCACAATCACTTTCCGCGATTTCAACCCACGCCAATACCCGCAGCTCAACGGCAACAGAAACATCAGCTCTCAATGCGATGCCGAGCTCGCAATGATGCAGGATACCCCAGAGAGTTACGACCTCATAGCCTCCTCATCGACAATACAATGGTTTCATTCTCCTCGACAAACGCTTAAAGCCGCAGTAAAGGCATTGCGCCCCGGCGGCGTTGCCGTGATTTCTTTTTTCGGCAAAGGCACATTCCGAGCTATCGCAGATATGGTCAGCCTCCGCTACCCGGCTGTCGACGAAGCCTTTCTACAACGATTAGAGTGCGACTACACTATCGAAAACCGGGAAATTGCCATTGACTTCCCCTCGGCCTCCGAAGCCCTGCGCAACCTTCGCGCGACCGGCGTCAATGCCCTTTCAAGCCGCCCGCTGCCCGTCGCGGCCACCCGCGAGATAATGCGCCGCATAAGCAATCCCGACTCCACCGCAACCTTAACATATTCAGTAACCTACATTACTTTACGAAAGCTACCATGACTAAATCGATATTTATAAGCGGCATAGACACCGATGCCGGAAAATCATACGCCACCGGCTGGCTCGGCAATCACCTGCGCCGACTCGGCAAAACCGTAAGAACCCAAAAATTCGTTCAGACGGGCAACATAGGCCGCTCAGAAGACATTGAGCTTCACCGCCTTATCATGGGAGACCCGATCGACAGCGAAGATTGGTCGAAATCCGCGCCTATCATACTCTCCTATCCCGCGTCGGCCGACCTCGCCGCCCGCATAGACGGCAAACCGATTGACCTTAAAGTGATTGACAAAGCGAGGGAAGCCAACGAGGCCGAAGCCGACGTGGTGCTGATAGAGGGTGCCGGAGGCTTGCTTGTGCCTATCGACGAAACCACCCTCTCTATCGACTATCCCGCTACCCGCAACCTCGACGTAGCTCTCGTAACCAACGGTAAACTCGGCTCTATCAACCACACCCTCCTATCGCTCGAAGCCATTAAAGCCCGAAATCTCCGACTCGCATATCTGCTTTATAACGAGCACTTTGACACCGACAAAATCATCTCAGCCGACACCCGGGCATATATCCGTCGCCACGTCGAGCGCAACTTCCCCGAAGCCGAGATACTCGTTGTCCCCTCCATCCCCCTCCCCTAATCAATTCCCACTAACTCCCACGGCTAAGCCATTCCTTCCCCGCAGGGCTGCTCCCTGCCAACGCAACAGATTTTCCGGAAGATTTTGCAGATTGTGTCGCGAAAAATGCGTAAATTCGCGCCTTATTATAATATTATTGTATGCTCGCTATATCCAAAGAACAAATAGCTGAATTGCCGATAGCCGAGTTTCCCGGACGCTCAATCGTGATCAACTCCCCGCTCGACTGCCGTAAGGCCGTAAGATACCTTATGTCGCAGCCTGTGCTCGGATTCGATACCGAGACGCGCCCCTCGTTCCGCAAAGGGCGCATGAACAGGGTCGCGCTACTTCAGATCTCAACGTTCGACGAGTGCTTCCTTTTCCGCCTCAACCATATCGGTTTTCCTCCAGAGCTGGCACAACTATTTGAAGATCCAAATATAGTCAAAGTAGGCTTATCGATTAAAGACGACATCCATCAGCTCGCATCAGTGGCATCGTTCCAGCCCGCCAACGTGGTCGAGCTCCAGACTTTCGTCAAAGACTTTCAGGTGGCCGACAACTCGCTGCAGAAGGTCTACGGCGTAATTTTCAACAAACGTATCTCCAAGGGCCAGCGACTCACCAACTGGGAAGCCGAGACACTGACCGACGCGCAGCAGGCTTACGCCTCGCTCGACGCCTACGCCTGCCTCCAGATCTACAGCTATCTCTCGTCGGGAGAATTCCACCCCGAGCTCTCCCCCTATGTGAAACCCGAAGACGCCCCCGGCAATCAGCCCGGCACGACTGACCATAAATGAAACCCTCTGTCTACATTCCGGCCCTGCTGCTCATCTATCTCGCCATTATGGCCTATATCGGGCGGTTTGAGTTCATGGCCGGTAATTACCTCTATTACTTCGGGCTGATTTTTCTGACACTTATATGCATCGTTTCGCTCCATTTCTTCCTGAAACGCCGCGAACGCAACCGTAAATAATCCAAATGAAATCAAAGCTTCTCACTCTTTTAATCCCGGCAATCACCGCTACCTCAATGACAGCGGCCGACTCGAATAACATATCATATCCCGCGGCGCCGACCGACCGCACGGTGACCGACACATATTTCGGCATCGAAGTAGCCGATATATTCCGCCCTCTCGAAAACGACACCGCGGCGGCCACGACCGAATGGGTAAAGGCCGAAAACGCCCTCACTGACAGCTACCTCTCGCGCATACCTTACACCAACGATATCCGCAACCGTCTCAGCCAGCTCTATAATTTCAAGAAATCGGGCATCCTGAGCAAAGAGAACGACGGAAGATACTACTTCTTCGAGAACTCCGGCCTCGAAAACCAGAGCGTGCTATACCGCAAGGACGCCATCAATGGCTCACGCGAAGTGTTTCTCGACCCCAACAAGCTCTCCGACGACGGCACCGTAGCCCTTACCGGCATATTCATGTCGCCCGACGGCCGATACACCGCTTACACGATCTCGCGCTCAGGCTCAGACTGGACCGAAATCTACGTGATGGACACCGAGACCAAGCAGCTGCTCTCAGACCATATCGAGTGGGCAAAATTCACCGACGCCGCGTGGAACGGCAGCGACGGCTTCTTCTACAGCGCCTATGACAAGCCTGTCGACGGCAAGGAATTTTCAAACGCCAACGAAAACCACCGCATTTATTACCACAAAATAGGCACTCCGCAGTCGCAGGACGAGCTCTTCTATCAGGATGAGCAAAACCCGCTCCACTTCCATACGGCGTGGGTGCCCCGCGACAGCCACTATATCTTCGTGTTCGGCTCGGGCGAAGGCTTCGGCCAGTCGATAATGTTCAAAGACCTCGACGAGCCTATCGCCGAATGGACCGTGTTCGAGCCATCGCAAGACGTGATCATCAACCCGATTGCAGCTATCGGCGACGACCTTTATTTCACAACCACTATCGATGCGCCGAAATCGCGCCTGATGAAAGCGTCGCTTCTCAATCCGGCCCGCGAACTTTGGAAGGAGATTGTGCCTGAGCGCGCCGACGCGGTGCTCGACGGCGCACAATTCGCCTCCGACAAGCTGCTGCTTACCTACTCCAAGGACGCTTCCGACCATGTGCAGCTCTACGACACCGACGGCAACTTCATCCGCGAGGTGACGCTGCCGTATGTGGGCAGCGTGGCCATCAGCTCTGACCCGCGCCACGACGAGGTGTTCTACAACGTGGCGTCGTACCTCTCCCCATGGGCCCACTACAGCTACGACCTCGCCACAGGCCAGAGCACGATGATAGAGAGCGCGTCGCTCTCGGGCTTCGACGCCAACGATTACATCACCGAGGAGATTTTCTTCCCTTCATCTGACGGAACTCAGCTCCACGCTTTCGTCACCCGCAACAAAAACACCAAGCTCGACGGCTCCAACCCCCTCCTGCTCTACGGCTACGGAGGCTTCAACGTGGCTCTCACCCCGCGCTTCTCCCCCGCCCGACTTCTTTGGCTCGAAAACGGGGGCATACTGGTGGAGGTGAACCTCCGCGGCGGCTCGGAGTATGGCGAGCAATGGCACCTCGACGGCACGAAAATGAATAAGCTCAACGTGTTCAACGACTTTATCTCGTCGGCCGAATACCTCATAAAGGAGGGCTACACATCGCCCGACAAGCTCGTCATTAACGGCGGAAGCAACGGCGGTCTGCTCGTTGGCGCCGTGACCAATATGCGCCCCGACCTCTTCGCTGTGGCCCTCCCGCAAGTAGGCGTGATGGATATGCTTCGCTATCATCTCTTCACTATCGGCTGGAACTGGGCGCCCGACTACGGCACATCGGCCGACTCCCCCGAGATGGCGGCTTATCTTCGCGGCTACTCTCCTCTCCATAACATCAAAAACGACGGCACCCCCTATCCGGCGATATTAGTCACCACAGCCGACCACGACGACCGCGTAGTTCCCGCCCATTCCTTCAAATACGCGGCTCAGCTCCAAGCCTCCGACACAGGCTCGAAGCCCAAACTCATACGCATCGAGTCAAACGCCGGACACGGCGCCGGTAAGCCCATAAGCAAAACTATCGACGAATGGACCGACGTTTTCTCCTTCACATTCGACAACTTAGGCATAACCCCGACTATTCCGACAGATCAACCGGTCGCTAAAAAGAGAGTAGTGAGAGAATTACCCGCCAAAAACAAATGAGATTATTCCTCTACTTCGCGGCTCTCGTCTCCGCGATGCTGATGATGCAAAGCTGCTTCACGGGCATTGAGAGCACCCCGAAAATCACAGCCAAGGATCTACGCGAGCAGAATGTGACCCTATCCGACGAATCGAAATTCGCTTCCACGCTCGCTCCCGCGCCGCTGAAGGATTGGAGCGAAGGACGCCGCTTCATGGTGTCAGACCCTAAGCTGTCGATGCTTTTCGAGCGCGAGCCGCAGCTCCGGGCGGGAGAAATTCTGGAATACGCGGGATATGAAAGCCGCCCTACCATTGCGGGCGACACCCTTTCGTCGCTCATATTCAACCGCGGCGACCGCTCGACGCTACGATTCCCTATCAACCTCACTCCAGCCCAAATCGCCGCCGGAGCCAGAGCGTCGCTTCCGATGGCTGTCGATATGGCTCTGGTCGCCGATGTGCGCGATCAGATCAAAGGCAAAAGCTACTTTCTGCTTACTCCTCTGCGAGTCGACTCCGCGATGACCCCGATAGCCAACGGCCGGAAATATATCCGCGTCGCGGTTGCCGACGTCGCTCCGGGGAATGGGTATTATCCTCTCCGGGTCGATGTCGTCGACACCGACGGAGCGAGCGCGTCGGTAGCCATGACCGCGGGGGCCGACCTTAGCTCAACGCGCAATTTCGACTCAGTCTTCTCCTTCAGCGACCCCAGGCTCCGCTATCCTAACATCACCGACGCTACCTGGCAATTGATCACCAACTCAGAAGTCGCGGAGGGGATGAGCACTGAGGAGTGCCGCCTGTCTCTCGGCTCCCCGCGCGACGTGAAGAAAGGTCAGAACGGAAGCTCATTCTTCGAGCAGTGGACCTTCGACAACGGAGCCTACTGTCTCTTCACCGACGGCATTTTATCATCTTACAGATTATGAGCGAGCATCCCACATCACCCACATCAATGTACCTTACGATACTCGGATCTGGCACCTCAACAGGCGTTCCCTCAATCGGTTGCCATTGCGCCACATGCCGCTCAGCCGACCCGCGCGACAAGCGGCTCCGCGCGTCAGCCCTCCTTACCGTCGGCCAAACGAATCTGCTCATTGATTGCGGGCCCGACTTCCGCCAGCAGATATTACGCCTCGACTCGCCTCAGCTCAGGGCATTGCTCATCACTCATCATCATTACGACCATGTCGGCGGTCTCGACGACCTGCGCCCATACTGCTACCCCGACGGATTTGAAATCTATTGCAACCAACTGACCGACAAAAATATCCGCCACAATCTCCCCTACTGCTTCGCGAAGAAGCATTATCCCGGCGCGCCAGTGTTTCATACCCATCTCATCGAGCCGTATAAGCCTTTCGACATCGACAGCATAGAGATTATGCCCCTCGCTGTCAACCATTATCTGATGGATATACTCGGATTTCGCATAGGCCCTCTGGCCTATATTACCGACGCGAAGGTAGTACCCGACGAGACCATCGAACGCATAAAGCATGTTGACACCTTAGTAATCAACGCATTGCGCCATAAGGAGCACATCTCCCACATGAACCTTTCGCAAGCTCTCAGCGTTATAGATAGAGTAAGGCCAAGAGTAGCCTATCTCACCCATATCAGCCACGACCTCGGTCGACACGCCGACGTAGAGCCCACGCTCCCTTCCGGGGTGCATTTAGCTTACGACGGCCTCCGCATCGAAATCAACGCCCGATAAGGTGGTTTTGAAAAGAGAATATAATTAAAACGATCTATACTATGCTGAAAGTAACATTCCTTGACCATAGCGGATTTGTGGTTGTAACCCCTACCGCTATACTTGTATTTGACTATTATCGCGACCCGTCTCACGCGCTTGAGAAAGTGCTTCGCGAAAATCCCGGCCTGCCGGTGGATTTCTTCGTGTCTCACCACCATCCCGACCATTTCAACCCCGACATATTCAACCTCGCGCAGAATCGCGAGCGTTGCTTCATTCTCTCCAACGATATTTATTCAAAGGTAGTACACGATGATATGCCTGTAGCGTGGATGAGCCCGGGCGACACGCAAGACAAGATTCCCAGCGACCTTACGGTCAAAGCTTTCGGCTCATCTGACGCCGGTGTCTGCTTCCTCGTGATGCTGCCCGATGGCCGCAAGATTTTCCACGCCGGCGACCTCAATTACTGGCATTGGAACAAGGAGTCGAGCGTGGCCGAAGTCAAGGCCGCGTACGGCAAATTCGTCCACGTGGTCAATCGTCTCCGCGAAGACTCGCCTGAAATCGACATGGCCTTCTTCCCTGTCGATCCCCGCTTAGGCCAGGATTATGCCGACGGCGCGCGTATCTTCCTTGAAAACATCAAAGTGAATTACTTCTTCCCGATGCACTTCTGGGGAGCATACAAAGCAGCCTGTGACTTCGACCAGTACACTACCGACAATACCGACAGCTTCTGTCTCTACGTTCCCGGCGAGTCGGTCGAGCTTAAAGGCAAAATGGCAATCCGCAAATAAAGGCATTTCTGACAATAAACGACAACGATAAAATTATCCGGCATCGGTGATTAGTGTTTCCATAATTCTAATCACCGATGCTTGCTTTCGTCATTAAGAGCCTGTCCCATAAAATATGTTAACGCTGAGGTCGCATATCTCTGAGGGATTTTGGAGGCGACGGGAGGGAGCAATGCCGTCGCATTGTGACCGAGCGA
>CAZJBM010000021.1:0-52657 GCA_964544595.1 uncultured Barnesiella sp. | reverse complement strand
GCATTATACGGTTAACCTTTCCTCTCCCGCCAACCGGAAAAATCTACTGACCCATGTGAAGCGATAAGGCTTCAGAGGTTAGGCGGGATGTCGGCTCTTAAAGGGGAAAAAATTAAAGGCTAACCTGAGGGTTAGCCTTTAGTAGCGAATCCGGGATTCGAACCCGGGTTTCCGCCGTGAGAGGGCGGCGTGCTAGGCCTCTACACTAAATCGCCATAGCAGGTCGTTTTCCTAACGACACTGCAAATTTACGCGTTATTTTTGAACTGCCAAATTTTTTCGGCCAATTTTTTCACCGATGCAGTGATTTTTTTTGAGCGCTGAGAGTTAAAACGCTTGCTTCAGGGGTATTAGCCGCAGTAGAAATATCGCTCGATAATTTGCGCCATGAGCTTGGGGTCGGCTGTGGCGCGGGGGCAAAGGTCGGTGTCGTTGTAAGCGGTCAGCTGATCGATGACGCTGTCGATGAACGCCTTGGGGAAAATGCCGTCGGCCTGATAATACGCGCGCTGCGCTTCGAGGGCTTTGGCGGAGTCGACGCACGAGGTAGGTAGGGCCCGGAGGGAGCGGAGCTTGGCGGCGTTCTCGGGGCGGTGGATGTTGACGTCGGCGTAAGTGGCTTTGGCCACATCAAGGGCATCGGGCATCTCGAAGCCAATGCGGGCGGCCACGGCAAGAGCGGCCATGTAGTAGTAGACGTTGGCCGAGCAGTCGCCTGAACGGATTTCGACGGTCTGTCGCTGAGAGGCATCGGTCTTAGACTCGGCGGAGAGGGGATTGACGAGGCGGCACATATCCTTGTCGGTGCTCCAGCCGAGGGGCACACGTATAAGCACGGAGCGATTGCAGTCGCCCCAACAGATGTTGGTAGGCGCTTCCTGGTGCGGGACGAGGCGGAAGTAGGAGGTAGGAATGGCGTTGCCGAAGGCGGTCAGCGACGGTGCGAGCGTGATCATGCCGGCGATGAGCCGCTTGGCGTCGTCGGAAAGTTGACGCTCGGCGTTGAGCATGACGTTGCGGCCGTCTCGCACGAGTTTGATGTGGATATGCAGCCCTGACCCGGCTTTGCCGGGGGTGATTTTCGGGGCGAAAGTCACGTCGAGGTTCATCTTGTAGGCGAGGTTGCGTATGATCCATTTAGCGATCATGAGCTGATCGGCCGCGTCGGGGGCATAAACGGGAAGAAACTCTATCTCGTTCTGCTCCCAGTTTTTGCCGCCGAGGATGAAGTTGCCGACCTCAGAGTGGCCATACTTGATCTGACCGCCGGCCTGAGCGATGTATTTCATGCAAAGGCAGCGGAAGTCGTTGAGCTTGGCAAAGGGTGAGGACTCATGGTAGCCGCGCTGATCGACGGCGGGGAAGGCGTCTTCCTCGGGGGTGATGACGTAGTATTCGAGCTCGCCCATGGCGTGAAAGTCGAGCCCGGTGACGCTGTGGAAATCCTCGCACGCTTTGCGAAGAGTCATTTCGGGCGATGCGGCGAGCGGGGAGCCGTTTTTGTCGAAGAAGGTGCAGAGCATGGAGAGGGTCGGCGTCTGAGCAAAGGGGTCGACGAAAGCGGTGGAGAAGCGGGGGATAACGTATAGGTCGCTGCTCCCGGCATCGAGGAAACTGAAGAGCGAGGAGCCGTCGACGCGCTCACCGGCGGTAAGGATCGTCTCAAGATAGTCGAGGTCGTTGATGACGAAATTTAGGGTCTTCAGGCGACCGTCGCCCGCAGGGTACATGAAGTTGACCATCTCGATGTCGTTGTCGACGATATAGCTGATGATGTCGTCTTTAGTGAAGTCGCGGGCTGGTTTGCCGAGGGACTTGACAAGGAGGTTTTTGTTGAGTTTCATGGCAGTTTTTCTTTAGATTTAAGGAGGGATATGATATCGGGTAGTATCAAAAAACAGGGCTAAGAGGGGATGAATCACTTAAGATTCGCGCTTATCTCGGTAGCGGTGGTTGACTTGGCTTCGTCGATAATGCTGAACACGGCCTTGTAGATACCGACGATGGCCATTATAGCAAGAACTCCGCCGATGACACGGTTGAGGGTCCACATGGAGCGGACGTTGAAACGGCTGCGCAGCTTGTTGACGGCGAAGGTGATGAAATACCACCAAATGAACGTGCCGCCGAAAATAGAGAAGAACGCTACGGTGTAGTGGTAGGCCATGAATTCGGGCAAGATGAAGTTAAAACGCCCGAAAAGGCCCATGATAAAGAAGAGAATCAGGGGGTTAGAGAAGGTGAAGAGGAAGCCTGTAATGAAGTCTTTCCAAAAGGTGGTCTTGGTCTCCTTGGATTTCTGGAGGGCGCGGGAGGGGTTTTTCTGGAAGAGGTAAATGGCGAAACCGATAAGAAAGACGCTGCCGACGATCTGGAGGAGGATTTCGTTTTTCTGGATGAAGTCGGTAGCGAAAGAGAGGCCGAGCCCGCAGAGGACGCTATAAAGTACGTCGGAAATTCCGGCACCGATACCAGTGAACAGGGCAGGCCAGCGCCCTTTATTGAGAGTGCGCTGAATAATAAGCATACCGACCGGCCCCATTGGCGCAGAGGTCAGAATACCTATGATGATACCGTTGAGCACTATTTGCCCGAAATATTCCATAATCCGCAAAGTTAAGAATATTTTTGGAATAATGAATATCTTTAAAAATATTGAGGAGTAAATTTCAGACAGGCGCAAAAAAGTAGGCCGCGCGATCGGGCACGGCCTATTAGGTATGAGAATCGATGAGGTAGATTACGGAACGAGAATCTTGGTAGCGTTGCCGTCGACGTTGACGATGTAGAGGCCGGGAGCCACGGCGATAGTGCCGATCTGCTTGCCTGAGAACACGCTCTGGCCAGAGAGGGTGTAGACAGCAGCCTGGGTGTACTCGCCTTCGATGACGATTTCGCCGTTAAGGGCGTAGACGCGGTTGGGGGCGAGGGCTTCGCCGTCGGTCACGACTTCCTCGATGCCGGAAGTGTTGGCAGTAGCGTAAACCGCAACCGAGTACTGAGGCAGCGAAACGCTGACGTTATTGCCGCTGCGGGCGAGGGTGGTCTTCGCGTTGCGCGACTCTACAACGAGCTGGCTACCGTCGGGGGTAAGAGCAGAAGAGCAGCTAACGGTAGCGGTCTTGTCGCTGGGGTTGATGAAGGCCACAACCTCTTTGTTGCCGCTGACAAGACGGATGGAGCGAACGGCAGTGCTTGAGCCGAAGCTGTTGTAAGTGATATTGACGTTGCGGTTGAAAAGCTCGGGGTTAAGGCGACGGAGCCAGCCTAACTGAGCGTAGACGTCCATACAAGCGGCGCGGTCGGCATTGTCGAGGTATTCCCAGTGAACTTCTTTGGGAGATGTGCGGGTATCTTCGGTGCGCGACTGCTCGAAAGCGAGCTCGCCGAACTGCCATACCATTTTAGGACCGGGCTGCATGAGGAGCTGAGCGCCGATAGAGCCGATCACCTTAGCGCGACGGCTGACAGAGCCTCTGATAGCGGAGGCAGCGGAGCCTTCCTTAGCGTAGGCGCCCATCCACTCCTCGTCGTGGCTCTCGGCGTAGTCGACGGTAGATCCGGCGGGACGGGAGCAGTTAGCGGCGTTGAAGTATTTGAGGTCGGCGCCGTTGCCGCGGGCATAGTTGGCGGCGTTGCCGTTCTGGTTGTTCCACTGAAGCATACCGGCATTGCCCATAGCGGTTTCCTCCTGCGCTCCGGCAAGGTTCTCGTTGATATGGAGCACGTAGGGGTTGACTTGCTTCATTGCCTGATTGAGGCGGATTAGGCGATCGATACGGCTCTGGTTGTAGTTGTCGGTGCCCCCGCCGTAGCTGTTGGAGTCGCCAAGGCCCTTGGTAAGGTCGAAGCGGAAGCCGTCGACCTTATAAGCGGTAAGCCAGTAGGTCAGCACGTCGATCCAGTGCTGCTCAACGAGGGGATATTCCTGGCGAAGGTCCTCATAGACGCTGTAGTTATGGGGAGCGGTAGCGTTGTAGAAGGGAGAAGTGCCTGCCTCGTACATGCGATACCAGGGGTGTAGGCCGGGAGTGTGGTTAAGCACGATGTCGAGGATAACGGCGATACCGTTTTTGTGACATTCATCGATAAACTGCTTGTATTCGGCGGGAGAGCCGTAAGACTTGTCGGGAGCCATGTAGGAGTTGGTGTTGTAGCCCCAAGAGTTGTTGCCGTCAAATTCCATGATCGGCATGAGCTCAACGGCTGTAACGCCAAGCTGGCGAAGATAGGGAATCTTCTCGATAGCCATTTTCAGGGTGCCGTCGGCTTCGCCCGAAGTGCCGGTGAAATCGCGGAGAAGGAGCTCGTAGATGAAGAGCGCGTCGGGGTTGGTGACGGCTACGGGGTTGGTAGCGGCGAAATCCTTAACCTGCCAGTTGTAGTCGTCGATATTGCCCTGATAAACGCCGAGCATGGTGTCGTCGAATTTGTCGTAGGGGTAGCGGGGACGATCGGGGTAAACGTCGTCGGAGAGCCATTTGTCGGAAAGGTGGTCGAGGACGAGCTTGGCATAGGGGTCAGAAACCTTGTACTTGCCGTCGACGAGATAGTAGTAGGGGTAGGCGGTAGTGTTGTTAAGGCCGTTGACGGTAATCCAGAAGTAGCGGTAGCCGTTATAGTCCTGATACTTCATGGTGTTGCGCGAAAGGGTCTTATAATCATCCCAAGAGCCTACGATAACGGCATTTGACTTGCCAGGAGCGGCGAGGCAGAATGTGACGCTGCCGTCGGCGTTCTTAACGGCGCCCTGCTTGGGAGTGCCGCCGGGATAGTTCTGCTGGGCCGAGGGAGCGACATAAAGAACGCTGAGGGATTTCTCGATAGTCTGGTTGCCTGATTTCGCAACGGCTTTCACGTTGTACTCTTTGCCCTGCTCAGAGAAATTCTGAGAGTAGGAGAGAGTAGTGGCGCCTGCGGCTGATTTCACTTTAGCGCCGTCAACGTAGATGTCGATGTCGGAAGCCTGCGAAACCGATGCGGTAAAGCTGATCTCGGTAGGCTTGAGAATGACGGTGTTGGCGGGAGTTGAGGAGAAATCCATAGCGAAGCCGTCGGCATGGACCTCGATGAAGTTGTCGGAGGTCTGGACAGAGCCGTCGGCTGTGCGGGCAATCACGCAGATGTGGGTAATCGCCTCAGAGGGGTCGATGATGCCGAAGTAGGATTTGAGGTCGCCGATAGAGAGCTCAAACTTATTTGAAGCAACGCGCTTGAAAGTGTTGGCAGCGGTGTTTTCTCCCCAAGCGGTCTTAACATGAGCCCAGGCAGAGGGTGATTTAGTGGTATATACGCCGATATGGGCGTAGAGGTTGGAGGCGTAGCCTTTGAGGCCGTCAACGGTGCCTTCGAGAGGATTAAACGTGATGACCACGTTTTTGCTCGATTGCTGAAGCGGCTTGGGCGACGCTTCAAACAGAGCCGCAAAAGCATTCGCGGAGCAAATGAGCATCATTGCGACTAACAGAAATAAAGATCTTTTCATGTATGATAATTAAGGATTAATTGGTTATTAGCATGTATCGGATAAAGATGATACTAACTTATGTAATTAGCTGATAAAGATTCGGGGGGGGAGTGGATGATTAATGTGTCTGTTTCGTGAAAATGCGTTTTGGTTTTAAATGTGTTTATATTTCAGTGGATTATAACCGTGTGTTGAAAATATAGTCGTAGCCGCGGAGCAGCTTGTCGAACTCGGGGTCGGAACGGAGCGGAGCAACGTTGATATTGCCGACGCTGTACTGCTTCCAGTCGTAGAGGTTGGCATAGCCTTTGTCGAGGGCAGTGGTCATGCAATTGAGGGCTTTCTCGGTGGCGCCGAGCTGAGAGTAAAGGCAGGCGGCGAGGTAATGGAGGCGACCGTCGACATCGACGGGATTAGACTTGATGATGTTGTCGATCCAGAGGGTGGCCTCGTCGTTCTTGCCGAGGAGATTGAGGGCAAACCCTTTCAACGAGTTAATGTCGGTGTCCTCGAAATCGAGGGCAGCGGCGTTGTTGAGAAAGGTCTTATAGTCGCCTTTGCCTTTGCCTTGGATGATAGCCCAGGCGCGATTGATAAGATACTCGGGATCGCGGGGCTGATCCATGATTAATTCTCCGTAGGCCGAAGAAGCGTCGACGTACTGACCGAGCGCGATGAAGCATTGAGCTTTCTGGGCGAGAGCGGGAACGGCGACGTTAATGTCGGCAGAGGAGGCGTCGGCAAGAATCGTGCCGAGCGCTTTAGCGGCGTCGCCCTGGGCGAGCTGCACCAGCGAGAGAGTAAGAGTGTAGTCGGGGCGCGGGGTCGGAGTCATTGATATGGCATAGTTGATTTCCTTAGTGGCGTCGGCATACTGGCAAAGATAGTAGTAGCACTCGGCCATCGCGGCGTTGATACCGGGAAATTTGTATAGACCTTTGTCGAGGATGGCGCGATAGTCGGTGAGGGCGGCCACGAAATGATAGTGGGTTTGCTCAACCGAGGCTCGCACGTAGTAGAACAGGCCGTTGTCGGGGGCTTCGTTGATAGCCCGGGAGAGAGCGGCTATGACGGCGTTGTAGTTGGTTTTGGCGAAGTCGAAGAGTGCGGTCATGGATTTTGAACCGTTCTGTTCGAGACTCAGCGCGACGATAATATCGTCGGCAGCGGCGTTATTGTCGTCGAGGGTTTTCAGGATCTCGGCTCGGCGCAGATAGATGTCGGGGTCGCCCGGCACGAAGCTCACCGCCTGGTCGATATATTCCTTAGCCTGACCGAAATTGCGCTCGCCGATCGCTACCTGCGAAAGACCTAAGAGCGACTCGACGGAGCGATTGCGCATACGGCCGAGTTTGCGGAAGTCAGCTTTAGCTTCGGCGAGATTGCCTAACGAGAGCTCAAGATTGGCCTTCTGGTAGAGGAGGGCATACGACGTGGGGTCGTGGGTTAAGGCCGATTTAATGTCGTCGAGAGCTTCCTGCGGCTTATTGAGCATGGAGTAAATATTGCTGCGGAGAGCATATTCCTGCGAAAGGAGATCGGACTCGGAGGCAGGGGTGTACTTGATAGCGTTGTCGATGTCGGACAGGGCGCGCGAATACTGGTTGTTGCCGTAAAAGAGGGTAGCGCGGCGAAACCAGACATTGAAGTTGGACGGGTCGGATTTCAACTCGTCGTCGTAGACATTGAGCACGGCGTCGAAAACCTGTTTTTGCTGGCTGCTCTGAGCCTCTGACACGAGAGGGGAGCAAACAGCGATCGCGGATAAAGCTATGTTAACAAATAAACGTTTCATTCTGAGAAATATTATATAAGGTTGACAGCTTTGCGCAGAACCGTAAGCCGGCGCAGCAAATCGGGGAGAAGATCGAGTCGGAGCATATTGGCACCGTCGCTTTTCGCAACAGCGGGATCGGGGTGGGTCTCGATGAAAAGACCGTCGGCCCCAACGGCAATCGCGGCCTTGGCCACGGTACCTATCATGTCGGGGCGACCTCCGGTCACTCCAGCGGCCTGGTTGGGCTTCTGCAGCGAGTGAGTGATGTCGACGATGACGGGGCAACCGTTTTTCTGCATCTCGGGGATGCCGCGGTAGTCGATGATGAGATCCTGATAGCCGAAGGTAGTGCCTCGCTCGGTGATGGCTACCGAAGGGTTGCCAGCCTCGCGCACCTTGTCGACGGCAAATTTCATCGACTCGGGAGAAAGGAACTGGCCTTTCTTGATATTGACGAGCTTGCCGGTGCGGGCGGCGGCGATAAGAAGGTCGGTCTGGCGGCACAAAAAGGCGGGAATCTGAAGGATGTCGACAAACGCGGCGGCCATCTCAGCCTCGTCGGGCTGATGAATGTCGGTCACGACAGGGATACCGAAGGTATCGCGCACTTTCTTTAATATCTCAAGCGCTTTGAGGTCGCCGATGCCGGTAAAGGAGTCGAGACGCGACCTGTTGGCTTTACGGTAGCTACCCTTGAACACGTAAGGGATAGCCAATTCGTCGGTAATCTCTTTGACGGCACCGGCTATGTCGAGAGCCATTTGCTCGCCTTCGATAACGCAAGGGCCGGCCAAAAGGAAAAAATTGCCGGAGGGGGAGGACTTAAGATATTCGAGTGTGGTCATTTATGATTGAGTTGATTAATTACATGGAATGTTTGGGCAGCGGCGAGGGCGGCAGTCTCGGTGCGAAGTCGGCAGTCGCCCAACGTGACGGGCACAAACCCGGCGGCAACGATCTCTTCGATCTCGCCAGGAGCGAAATCGCCCTCGGGGCCAATAAGGATAACGGTGTCGGTCGCGGGCGAGATTTCCTTAGCGAGAACCTTGCGCTCGACAGCGCTATCGCAATAAGCCACGAATTTGTCGCACGTGGCTGCTGAGAACTCGTTGATAAACCGCTTGATCGGGGTCATCTCGTCGATAACAGGGAGGGCGGCTTTGAGCGATTGCTTCATCGCTGAAACAGCGATTTTCTCGATGCGCTCACGCTTGATTTCCTTTCGCTCGGAGCGGGCGCAGAGGAGAGGAGTGAAGCGGTCGACGCCTATCTCGACGAGTTTCTCGACGAGCCACTCCATGCGGTCGAGATGCTTGGTCGGAGCCACAGCAACCGTAAGGCACGCAGGCCAGGGCTTGGGCTCATCGGCACGCTCGATCACCTCCAGGAGAGTGCGCTTATGGTGGGGATCGATGATGCGACAGGTGTAGCGAGCGCCTTTTCCGTCGATCACTTGAATGACGTCGCCCAAGCCCTTTCGCAGCACTTTGATGCAGTGCTGCGAGTCGGACTCGGGGAGTAAAGGGTTGGTCGCTATGTCGGGGGCGAAGAATTGTATCATTTGTCGTTGGCGAAGCCTTCGGGTGATTCAAGAGTAAGGTCGGCAGCCTCAGTCTCAGAAACGCTGTCGTGGGGATGGTGTTTGTACTTGAACAGAATCAAGAAGGAGACGGCTACCACAAGGGCGAATCCGGCGAAAATGTACCAGGCGGTTGCCCAGTCGCCGAGGAGGAATCCGCCCTCCCATTTGCAGTATTTATCAATAACCATGCCAGCTGAGAGAGTACCAATGGTGGCTCCTAAGCCGTTGGTCATCAGCATAAACAAACCTTGGGCTGAGGCTTGGATAGACTTGTCGGTTTCCTTCTCGATAAAGAGCGCGCCCGAAACGTTGAAGAAGTCGAAGGCGACGCCGTAGACAACCATTGAGAGAATAAGGAGTATTACGCCGGGGAAGCCGGGGTCGCCCAAACCGAAGAAGCCGAAACGAAGCACCCAGGCAAACATTGAAATCGCCATAACCACTTTGATACCGTAGCGGCGGAGGAAGAGGGGGATAAGAAGAATACAGAGCGCTTCGGAAATCTGGGAGAGGGAGGTGAGGAGAGTGGCGTTCTGCGCTCCGAAGGTGTCGATTAGCTCGGGATTGGACTTGAAGCTGGTGATATAAGGCCCGGCGTAGCCGTTGGTGACCTGTAGGCACATGCCGAGAAGCATAGAGAAGATGAAGAAAAGAAGCATCTTGCGGGTCTTGAAGAGCTTGAAGGCGGAGAGACCGAGCGATTCGGCGATAGAGCCTTTCTTATCGCTCTTAACGATACGGCATTGCGGCAGGGTAAAGCAATAGAGGGCGAGGACAACGCTCAGAGCTCCCGACACGAGAAATTGCCAGCAGGTGTATTGGAAGCGGGGGTCGTCAAACTCATCGCCGAGAGGATTGGAAAGGCTCATGCCGAAGTGTCCGTCAGCAATATAAGCGCAATTGACAAACCACATGGTGACGATGAAGCCTACGGTGCCAAGCACGCGGATCGGGGGGAAATCCTTGATAGTATCGAGCTTGTAGGAGTTAAGTATCTGGAAAGCAACCGTGTTGGCGAGCGCAATGGTAGGCATGAAGAAGGCCACGCTAATGGAGTAGCACGCCACGAACATTGTGGGGTCGGGGTCGGCGGTCTGGAGGCCCATGTACCAGCAGTAGGCCATGGTGGCGCCTGCAACGATATGGCAAATGCCGAGGAGGCGCTGGGGCTGAATGAACTTGTCGGCTACGATACCCATGATAGCGGGCATGAAAATGGAGACGATGCCCTGAATAGCATAGAACCAGGGAATGAGGTCGCCCATGCCGGCGCGTCCGAGGTAATTGCCCATGCAGGTAAGGTATGCGCCCCAAACGGCGAACTCAAGGAAGTTCATGAGCGCGAGCTTTGATTTAATCGAAGAGGTGGACACGGTGGTATGATGTTTTTAAGGTTAATTATCTGATTGTCATTGGTCGGCGTCGGTGTTTTTTGACTTCAGCTCGATGAGATTGCGCACTTTGGCCGCTTCCTCGTAGTTTTCTTCGTCGATAAGATTCTGAAGGGTGGCCTGAAGCTCCTCTAAAGCCATATTTTCAAGCTTGGGTTGCGGGAGCTCGTCGTCGGAGTCGTCTTCGGTTAAAGTGACCGTCTCTTTGTCGTCGCCCATGATGAATCCGGTTTCAAGAAGAATCTCGCGGGTGGTATAGATAGGGGAGTTGGTGCGCAGAGCGATGGCGATAGCATCCGAAGTGCGGGAGTCGAGGGTCACTTGGCGAGTTCCGTCGGAGAAGGTCATTTCAGAATAGAAAATGCCGTCCTCAAATTTGTAGATATAGACTTTCTGGAGCCTGATGCCGAATGCCTGGGTGAAGCTCTCGAAGAGGTCGTGGGTCATCGGGCGGGGCGGGGTGATATTCTCAAGCTCTATGGCTATAGACTGGGCTTCGGCGGCTCCGATGACGATAGGCAATCGGTAAGGGCCGTCGACCTGCGCGAGAATGAGGGCGTAGGCTCCCGATTGAATCTGGGAGTAAGAGAGACCGTAGACGCGAAGTTTTATTTTAGATTCCATTATATATTATCGAAAAGTAAGAATCGCTTTAGTGGATTAAACTATTTATTAAGGGTGGATCACCGCGCTGCCGTAGCAAAAATGGGCCGAAGGGTCGTATATCACTGCAAACTGGCCGGGGGCGATACCCTGCACTTTTCGCTCTGAGGTGATAATCCATTCGTCCTCGTCGAGCTGACGTATTTTAGCGGGGAAAAATTCGGGCATGTGGCGATTCTTGAATGTAATATCAATATCGCCAGCGGTGTCGGGCCAGGGGTTCTCGGTAATGAAATGCATCTGATTGCAGAGGATGGTGTTGCCATACTGCTTCTCTGTGTCGTAACCGTTGCTGACATAAATGACGTTGTCGCGGACATTTTTCTTGACAACATACCAGGGGCCGCCGGAAAGGCCGAGGCCCTTGCGCTGACCGATGGTATGAAACCAGAAGCCGCGGTGGGTGCCGAGTTTGCGTCCTGTTTCCAGTTCAATGATCGGGCCTGGCTTTTCGCCGAGATGACGGCGGATGAAGTCGTTGTAGTCGATTTTTCCGAGGAAACAGATGCCCTGGCTGTCTTTACGCATCGCGTTGGGCAATTTTACTTTGGCTGCTATTTCCCTTACCTGCGACTTCGGAAGGTCGCCGATCGGGAATATGATATGTTCGAGCTGCTTATATGTGATGCGGCAGAGAAAGTCGGTTTGGTCTTTGACGGGATCGACGCCGGTTGTGAGCCACTTCTTGCCGTCGACCCATTCGGTGTTGGCGTAATGGCCTGTGGCGGTGAGGTCAAACTCATGGCCCCAGCGCTCCTCGAAGAAGCCGAACTTGATCATGGCGTTGCACATGATGTCGGGGTTGGGAGTCAGCCCTTCCTTGACTGTACGCAGGGCGTATTTCATTACGTTGTCCCAATATTCCTGATGGAGATTGACCACTTCAAAGGGGAGATTAAACTTCGCGGCAATGTAGCGGCACATTTCGATATCTTCTTCGGCCGAGCAATCGCCTTCGCCATTGTCAAGGCCGATACGTATGTAGAAGAGATGGAGGTCGTGACCCTGTTCAAGCAGGCGATAGACGGCCACAGCGCTGTCAACGCCTCCGGATATCAATACTGCTATCTTCATGTTATATGGATTACGATTTACAAATTTGGATCATCTAAAAGCGGCTATGCGCTAATTTGCCTGATAATTTTCGTTGACGCGGCGGAAAGCCTCTTTTAGATTATCGGTTGAGAAAGTTTTGGAGAGAATCTTGTGGTTGCCGTTGAGATAATACATCACCGGGGCGTAACGCATATCGAAGATCTCGGTTACCGACGGGGCAGCGCCTACTTTCCAACGCTTATTGTAGGTAGAGGTGGAATTAGCCCATTCCTGGGTGAATTTGCCGGGGTAGATGCAATAAACCTCAAGAACGCCTTTGTCGATAAGGTCGTTGACATTTGGGTCGGCTTGAAGTCGTACTCTCGCCATAAAGTTCTCGTTATTGTCAGGCTCGTCGAAGAATATCAGCACGTATTTGCCAAAACTGTCATTGAGGCGCGCTTTGGTGCCGTCGGGGAGCGTGTACTCAAAGTCGGGAGCGCGCATATTGACTTGCGACTGGCTTAGGATTTTGGCCTGCGTGGCAAAATGTTTTTTCTTCTCGGCGTCGCCCTTCTTAGCCTTAGAGGCGGCGAGCGCGAACGGGAGGTAAACCTCGTCGGAAACGAAGTCGGCATCGGGTGAATAGAGCGTTTCCTCAGCAATCTCGGCGAGTGGGATAAGCTTGTCGGTGTCTTTGCTGAAACGCGCGATGAGCGCATCGATTGATTTATGCACCACATCGGCCGATGCGTATGGCATAAACGAGACGTAGTCGGAAAAGGCCTTCTTGAACTGCTCGCGCGAGCGGACGGCTGTCACCACATTGCAGCGTTCCCAAAACCTTTCGACAATATAATCGCAGCGCGAATCGAGCGTGGTAAGCTCGTCGGGAGGCGATGGATATTGGAAAAGAGGCTCTTCAGCCACCGAACATAGGGCTGAGAGAGCGAGGGTGAATATTGCGAGTATATTGCGTAGCTTCATTTTCAGTTTAATATGTGTACCGAAGCACAAAGTTACGAAAAAAAGTCGTAATCAGCAAGCGATGCGTAAAGTTTTCAGTTATCCAAAAACCTTTATGGCACGGATTTTGTTAAATAAGTAAAATAACATGAAAGCTTCGCAAAAGTAAGTTAAAACAAGGGCGAAGCGATAAAAACAAATTTAAGAATAATATCTAACGCTATATGCTATGAATTTCAACAGTTTCACTATCAAATCGCAAGAGGCAATTCAAAAAGCCGTAGAGCTTACCCGCAGTTCAGGTCAGCAGCAAATCGAGCCTGTGCACCTTCTCAAAGCGATAATGCTTGAGGGTGAATCGCTCGTAAACTTCATATTCCAAAAGATTGGAGCTAATCCGCAAGTTGTGACCGCACAGGTCGATGCCCAAATCGCTCGCGAGCCTAAGGTGAGCGGGGGAGAACCTTATTTAAGCCGCACCTCTAACGATGTGCTGCAGAAGTCGCTCGACATCGCTAAGAAGCAGGGTGATCAATATGTGTCGCTCGAAGCGTTGCTCCTCGCTATTTTCTCAATTAATTCGCCAGCATCTACCATTTTGAAAGATGCAGGTCTGTCAGAAAAAGAGCTTGAAGCGGCCATCGCAGAATTGCGCAAAGGAAAGAAAGCCAACGACCAGAGCGCCGAGGACACATACAACGCACTATCAAAGTATGCCATCAACCTTAATGAGCGCGCCCGCTCAGGCAAACTCGACCCGGTAATCGGTCGTGACGACGAGATACGCCGAGTGCTTCAGATATTGAGCCGACGCACAAAGAACAACCCTATGCTCGTCGGTGAGCCCGGTACAGGTAAGACAGCTATCGCCGAGGGTCTTGCACAGCGAATTATCCGCGGCGACGTGCCTGAGAATCTTCGCACTAAGCAAATCTATTCGCTCGATATGGGTGCGCTTGTGGCAGGTGCTAAATACAAAGGCGAATTCGAGGAGCGCCTTAAGGCTATCGTCAATGAGGTGACACAAAGCGACGGTGAAATCATTCTTTTCATCGATGAAATCCATACACTCGTTGGCGCCGGTAAAGGTGAAGGCGCAATGGATGCCGCCAATATCCTTAAGCCGGCTCTCGCCCGCGGCGAGCTCCGCTCCATCGGCGCTACAACGCTCGACGAGTTCCAGAAATATTTTGAAAAAGATAAGGCGCTTGAACGCCGATTCCAGAAGGTGATGGTCAACGAGCCTGACGAGATGAGCGCGATCGCGATACTTCGAGGCTTGAAGGAGCGCTATGAGAATCACCACCATGTGCGTATCCGCGATGAGGCAGTCGTGGCAGCCGTGCAGCTCTCAGAGCGTTATATCACCGACCGATTCCTCCCTGATAAGGCAATCGACCTTGTCGACGAAGCCGCTTCAAAACTCCGCCTTGAAATGGACTCTGTGCCCCAGGCCCTTGATGAGATCACCCGCAAAATCGCTCAGAAAGAGATTGAACGCGAGGCAATCAAGCGCGAAGGCGACGAAGTCAAGGTCAAGGAGATAGAGAAGGACATCGCAGAACTTAAGGAGGAAGAGAAGGACTATACCGCTAAATGGAAAGCAGAAAAAGATCTTATCGACCGCATACAGCAGAACAAGCAGGATATCGAAACCCTCAATTTTGAAGCCGAACGCGCTGAACGCGACGGTGATTATGCCAAAGTGGCAGAAATCCGTTATTCAAAAGTCCAGGCCAAGGAGAAAGAAAACGAGGAAATCCAGGAGCAGCTCAAAATGATGCAAGGCGAGAAAGCTTTCATCAAAGAGGAGGTCGACGCCGAAGATATTGCCGACGTTGTAAGCCGCTGGACCGGTATTCCCGTCAACAAGATGGTTCAAAGCGAGAAGGAGAAACTTCTCCACCTCGAAGAAGAACTCCACAACCGAGTTGTCGGTCAGAACGAGGCCATTCAGGCAATCGCCGATGCCGTTAGACGTTCACGCGCCGGCCTTAATGATCCGCGTCGTCCTATCGGTTCATTCATCTTCCTCGGTACGACCGGTGTAGGTAAGACCGAGCTTGCAAAGGCTCTTGCCGAATACCTCTTCGACGACGAGAACATGATGACACGTATCGATATGAGTGAATATCAGGAGAAACATGCCGTCAGCCGTCTTGTCGGAGCGCCTCCGGGATATGTAGGTTACGATGAAGGCGGTCAGTTGACAGAGGCAGTTCGCCGCAAACCTTACTCGGTTGTTCTTTTCGACGAAATTGAGAAGGCACATCCCGACGTGTTCAACATTCTTCTCCAAGTGCTTGATGATGGCCGACTTACCGATAACAAGGGCCGAATGGTAAACTTTAAGAACACCATTATCATTATGACCTCAAACATGGGCTCGTCGGTAATCAGAGACAACTTCGCCAAGATGACTCCCGAAACCAAAGACAAGACCATTGAGGAGACGAAGGAGCAGGTACTCGATATGCTGAAGCAGACTATTCGCCCTGAGTTCCTTAATCGTATCGACGAAATCATAATGTTCACTCCTCTCAATGAGCGTGAAATTGAGGAAATCGTCGGACTTCAGATTAAAGGCATCAAGAAGATGCTTGCGGTTAACGGAATCACTCTTGAAGTCACTCCCGCGGCGCTTCATTACCTCGCCGAGGAAGGTTACGATCCCGAGTTCGGTGCACGACCCGTCAAGCGAGTTATCCATAGAGTGGTGCTTAACCGCCTGTCGAAGGATATACTTGCCCAGAAAGTCGACAAAGATCGTCCGATCGTAATTGACGTTAAAGATGGCGACCTTGTATTCTCTAATTAACGAGTGGCACAACTCAGTTACCTTATAACAAGAAATTAAGTTTTAATCCATATCCCTTTATCTTCAACAATTTATATTTATGAAAAAGTTACTATTACTCCTTGCATTAGCATTACCGATGTTTGTGTTTACATCGTGTGATGACGACGATAAAGTTCCAAACGTCGATGTAGCCGTGAATTTCGATGGTGTTACGCGTGTAGGCAATACCCTATATGTGGTTAAAGACCAGCCGATCAATATTACGTCGGTTACTCTAACTGATAATAGCGGCAAAGGTGCCGTGATCGGTGGCGTTAATTACTTCTGGGATTACTTCCGCGTAGGCGCGAGCATAGTTTCGCCTTACGGAATGGAATTCGCTACTGAAGGTATCCCCACCGGAAACCACCTTTTGCAAATCACCATGTCGATTTACGCTGTGGATTACGCTCCATGCGAAGCCTACGTAGAGTATAAGGTTGTTATCGTGGATAACGCCGAGGATATTCCTACTAACGGCGATGTTGAGCAGAATCCCACCGTGAAAGCCACGGTCACAACTACCGACAAAGACACCAAATAAAGTGTGTACTTATGACGTATTTTTTACACTAAAATAGCAAAAACAGCCATTTAGTTAAATCTAAATGGCTGTTTTTTGCTTGAAAATACGCATATTCACTCACCTTCCGCATTAGCGTAGCGGGCTGTTTCGTCGCGTTGAGCCGATCCAACCCCATTTGTTGAAGTATTTTATCATGTTCATCGCATGGATACGTAGCATTTTTATACTCTTGCGAGACTCCGCCCGGTGGGCATGGACTATTTTCAGCCAGGGTATGACGCAGACTTTACTTTCGACTGCTATTCGCCGCGTCAAATCTATGTCTTCAGGATACATGAAATATCGCTCATCAAAAAGCCCCACGTTACGGAGAACTTCTACCTTTATCATCATGAAGCATCCGTGGATATACGGGACCTCGACAGGCGCGTTCAGGCCTCCGACTTTGATTTCGTATCGATCCATACGTTTGGCGCAAAGCCGGCGCGGGAGAAAGCGGTGGCATATCAGATCCAATGGGGTAGGAAGCGGATGATAAGATGATTGCTCTCCTCCATCGAGCCCGACAACCATAGGGATCGTCATGCCTATTTCAGGGTTCGCGATCATCAGCTCAGTAAGTGCATCTATTGTCTCCGGCGAGAATTCAATATCTGAATTCATCACAAGATGAAATGTCACGTTCTTACCGCATTGTAAAGTTCTTCGCAACGATATGTTGTTTGCGGCCCCGTATCCTACATTCTCGCTTGGAATGTATGATATTGTGAGATGTTTATATTTTTTTGCCAAAGCCTCGGCAGCCTTCTTTATGTCAGATTGACGGCTGTTGTCGACGATATCAACAGATATGACCGATTTTGATAAAGCCAATGAGTCGATACACCGATTAATCTCCTCAATCGGTGTCATGTACGTCACTATCGAAACTGCCGTATTAACATTCATCTTCTCAAGCTTTTTCAGATAACTCAAGCCAGCGTAACTCTTTATCGTCGAGAAGTCGCTTCACTTCATCGTAACGCTTGTTGGCTTTCTCAAAGTCATCGACCTGGCCCGATGAGAATGAGGCCTCAAGCTGATCTTTCTCGTCGTTCAACTGAGCTATTTCAAGTTCAAGGGCTTCAAATTCACGCCTCTCCTTGTATGACATTTTGGCAGGTTTGTCATTGCGCTCGCTTTTCGGCTTGGCGGGAGCGCTTGATTTCTGCTTTTTTGAGGTTTCGGCTTTTTGAGTAATTACATAGTCGCGATACTCAGAATATGTGCCGGGGAAATCTTTAATCACGCCGTTACCCTCAAATACGAAGATATGGTCGACGGTAGAGTCGAGAAAAAAGCGGTCGTGAGATATGATGATAAGACAACCTCCAAAATCTTGAAGATAATCTTCGAGAATACCGAGAGTAACAATGTCGAGGTCGTTAGTTGGCTCGTCGAGGATCAGGAAGTTAGGTGAGCGCATCAATACTTCGGCGAGGTGAAGACGCGCCCGCTCGCCGCCGCTCAGAGTGTGGATATATTTTTGCTGATCGGCCGGGGTGAAGAGGAAATGTTGCAGAAATTGCATAGGGGAGTAGCGCACCCCGCCGTTGATTACTACCTCCTCGCATACCTCCGTAACAGCGTCGATTACTTTCTTGTTTTCATCAAACGAGATGCCGTCCTGACTGTAATAACCGAATTTAACTGTCTCGCCTACATTCCATTGCCCGGCATCCTGCGCCACTATGCCTTGAAGCATTTTTATAAACGTGGACTTGCCGATACCGTTCTCGCCCACAATGCCGAGTTTCTCATAACGCGAAAAAGTGTAGCTGAAATCGTCAAGTATGATTTTGTCGCCGAAACGCTTGCTTATATGCTCGGCCTCAAAAATTTTGGAGCCTATATAAGACGATTTTACATTGAGATCGACATTCTTTTCCTGAAGATTGACCTTCGACCGCTCCTTCAGGTCGTAAAACGCGTTGATGCGGTACTTGGCTTTTCCGGCTCTCGCCTGCGGTTGTCGGCGCATCCATTCCTGCTCCTTACGCAGAGTGTTTTTGACCTTTGCCAACTCGGCCTGCATGGCTTCGATACGCTCTTTGCGACGACGAAGATAATAGTCGTAATTGCCCTCGTAGGTATATATTGTCTCTCGGTCGATTTCAATGATTTTTGAGCACACGCGGTCGAGAAAGTATCGGTCGTGAGTTACCATCAGGAGTGTCATCTTAGAGTGAGACAACAGCCCTTCGAGCCATTCGATCGTGGAAATATCCAAGTGGTTTGTAGGCTCGTCGAGAATAAGGAAGTCGGGATTGTCGATAAGGATACGACAAAGAGCCACGCGTTTAGCCTGACCTCCTGACAGCGTATCGACTCGCGCGTTGAGATCGCAGATGCGCAATTGAGTCAGCATTTGGCGAGCCCTGTCCTCGTAGTCCCATGCTCCTGCCGCATCCATTTTTAGCACGAGTTCTGACATCAGTTCATCATCACCGTCGGCCAACGCTTTTTCATATTCCCTAACCAACCTCCCGGTCTCGGTCTCGGCGCTGATACAAGCTTCGAGTACGGTTGGATTACCGTCAAATCTGGGTGTTTGCTCAAGAATCGCGACTCTATTATCACTACGGAAAGTGACATTGCCTGAATCGGGAGCTTCTTTTCCGGCCAAAATTCTCAATAAAGTTGTCTTTCCGGTTCCGTTTTTCGCGATTAAACCGATTTTGTCGCCTTCATTAACCCCGAAAGTGACATCGGCGAACAACATACGCTCACCGACGCTTTTTGTCAGATTCTCAACCTGCAGATATGAAGCCATTAGATAATTGTTCTAAGATTGTGTGATATACGCGCCAGTGAGTGGCCGTGATTAGTCAATAAGTAAATTTCAGAACTTACTTAAGGACTACTTAATTACAAAGGTATGATAATTTTCTTTGAAAACAAAGAAGTATTCAATTCGATAAAGAAAAAGAGCCTGACTGTGATAGCCAAGCTCTGAGCGGAGGTACCTAGCAGAATCGAACTGCTGTGCTCGGTTTTGCAGACCGATGCCTAACCACTCGGCCAAGGTACCATGTTTCGTGGTTTTGCGCTGCAAAGGTAAGGGTTATTTTTTTCTTGTGCAAGTTTTTCGCGACTTTTTTTGTCGCGCCTTATCCTTGAAGCAGCATTGCGAATTGTCGCAATTATGGCAACCTCCTCGATGCGAATTATTTCCGCGGCGAAAGAAGTTAAGCCAAGCCACAGCTGAAATAATTATGATAATGGCAATCCATTGGAGTGTTTCAGACATTTTGATGAGGCTTATTTCGTTTTTTTGAAGTTCTTTTTGACGAGTTGATTGAGTTTTGAGGGGGTCAAGTCGGGAGAGTATGATTCAAACGGCAATCGAAGCGCGCATCCGCTGGCATAAGCGGAACATCCGTAGGCGGTCCGCCCTTTGAGCAAATGCCCTTCGCCGCATATCGGGCATTTAATCTGGTCGAGTGACTTTATAGGAGAGGTGCGTTTTGCCCGGGGCTTCGAGGGCGATTCTTCCGCGCGTTTTTTAGCTGTTTTAGAGTTGTCGCTTTCAATCACAATCTGACTCGACGAGTTGTCGCTAAGCACATTGATCACGATTTCGGTAATCAGCCGCTTTAATTCGCCGACAAACTCGGCAGCGGAGTATTCGCCCCGCTCGATTTTGCGCAGTTTATTTTCCCAAATGCCGGTGAGTTTCGCGCTTTTGAGCAGCTCTTCATGGATTGTGTTGATGAGCTGTATTCCTGCGGCCGATGCTACAATGTTTTTGCGCTGACGGAATATGTATTTTCGCTTGAAAAGGGTCTCAATGATGGCTGATCGGGTTGACGGGCGTCCGATTCCGTTTTCCTTCATGGCCTCGCGCAACTCCTCGTCGTCGACCTCTTTGCCTGCCGACTCCATCGCGCGAAGTAATGTGCCCTCAGTGTAATATTTCGGAGGCTGGGTGGTTTTCTTTTGAGAAAATGGCTTATGGGGGCCAGATTCGCCTATCGAGAACGACGGAAGCAGCGTGTTTTCCGCATCAGCATTTTTTGCGTTATCCTCTTTGGCGGGGGCAAGAATCCGGCGCCAACCTTCCGACGTGATGACTTTGCCCGATACCCTGAATTCTATTTCGCTCGGTATTTTAGGTACAGGAGTCGACAATCCGCATTTCGCGCTCACGGTCGTCTGCATGAACAGGCAGTCGGGATAAAACGCGGCAATGAAACGCATCGCTATAAGGTGATACAGGTTCCGCTCGTTCCCGATGAGAGATGTAGGGGATTCCCCGGTAGGTATTATAGCGTGGTGGTCGGTTACTTTGGAGTTGTCGAAAATACGTTTTGGCTTAATAATTGGTTTCGACAAGAGTTCAGTGGTAAGATTGGCATATGGTGTCATCTTACCGAGGATTTCGGGAATTTTGTTGTATATATCGGTTGTTAGATAAGTAGTATCGACGCGTGGATAGGTGGTGACCTTTTTCTCGTAGAGCGATTGAATGAGCGAGAGGGTTTCGTCGGCAGTCCATCCCCAGCGCTTATTACATTCGACCTGTAGAGCGGTGAGGTCAAAAAGTCTCGGGGGCGCTTCGCGTCCCTGCTTTTCCTCAACGTTGGTTATGGTCAGCGGAGAGTCTTTGATTGAGTCGATTACCGCGTTGACTTGCTCATCTGAATTGAAGCGGCCAAGTCGTGAATTAAACACGACGTCGCGGTAAGATGTGCGCAGTTCCCAGAAATCCTCTGGCTTGAAATTATCTATTTCTTTCTGCCTCTGAACTATAAGCGCGAGGGTAGGGGTCTGCACACGCCCGATCGACAGCACTCCGCTACTGTTGCCGCTTCGGTATTTAAGCGTGTAAAGCCGAGTGGCGTTCAGGCCAAGAATCCAGTCGCCGATAGCTCGCGAAAGCCCGGCATAATATAGATTATTGAAATCGCTCTCAGGAAGCAGATTTTTGAATCCCTGACGAATTGATTCGTCGGTTAGCGAGGAAATCCAAAGTCGTTTTACCGGACATTTAATACCGGCTTTTTGCATTACCCATCTTTGTATCAACTCTCCCTCTTGCCCGGCATCGCCGCAGTTTATCACCTCGTCGGCTTCGCTGATAAGAGATTCGATAACGTGAAACTGTCGCTCGATACTTTCCTGGGGAATAACCTTAATGGAAAAACGGTCGGGAAGCATAGGCAATTGCCCAAGCGACCAGCGATTCCATAGGGGAGTGTAGTCGGCCGGCTCTTTGAGTGTGCAAAGATGGCCGAAGGTCCATGTGATTTTGTAGTCCTTCCCCTCGAAATATCCGTCGCGCTTTACGGTAGCGCCAAGTATACGGGCTATGTCGCGTGCAACCGATGGTTTCTCTGTAATGCAAACTATCATTCTCGATTTTTTTCAGCCGACAAAGGTACGAAAAAATTGGTTAAAATCGTCGTTTACTTCTGCCTTACGAAGCGCATCTGCGACTTTTGCAACGGAAATTCAAGGCTGAGAATATCTTCCCCCTCCAGGCGAGCGTTACAGCCTTCGCCTATTTCATAGCCCTCGGCATCAAGCCAAATCAGATCGTAGTTACCCGCGAATATCGTAGGTTGCAGCCACCCTTTTACCATGCCCGGTTCCCATCGCTGATGTAATTTTTTCGCTCCGTCGAGGTAGATTATTTCAATGCTTTCTTTTTCGTCAGGGACTATGGCGATACGGTAATTTCCTCCAACCTGCGCTTGACTCGCTTCCACATTGTAGTCCATCATTTCCCATATCCCCGCTACTTTTGCAGGAGCAAGCAATTCGCTGATAGCTGTGCGGGCCGCCTCCTCAGTATTGAAATCAGTGAATGAGAAATAGCCGTCGGGGTCAAACGCCGCCAATCTTCTTAATATATTTCCCCCGGCGGGAAACGACGCTACAGCGCGGTCGTAGAAACCAGTGAAGGGAAGGGATATTCTGTCGGTCAGCGATTCTTTTCCTGTAGAAATGTACACCCCTTGATCGTAGATTTCGATTCTAACGAAGTTCGGGTCGCCGTTTATGCCGATATTTTTATCAAGTTTAACGCTTTTTTTGTTTTCTCCCTGCGCAATGTCGAGTAATAGATAAATCGAATGGTCAAATTCGCCGAAGTTTGATTGCTCTTGGCGCATGGTTAGGTGAAGAGCATCAACAGTAGGATCATCACTTTTGAGTTCAAACGAAAAATCGACCTTTTTCTTCTGATTGGTGAAGCCGATTTCAAACGACTGATTCTTTACCCCTGACGATCGATTTATGAATTCAATAGAGTCGCCTGCCTCAACAGCTATTGTCGCACAATCGTCGCGCCCGCTGCTTTTCAACATCGAGTCAAAGGCGTAACTGTCGGGCGTCGTTGCGACAAATAAGCTTAAAGCGACAATTGTCTTAGCGATCGGGCAAAATGCGCGTTTATTTGATAAGATCGACAGCTTTTTCGATAAACTCTTCATCGCTCAAATCGTAGTTTAACCAATTAATCTTAAAACCGCGTCGCTCCATTCCGCGAAACCAGGTCATTTGGCGTTTAGCGAATTGGTGAATGGCGATTTCAAGTTGGCTTATCATCTCTTCTCTGCTCAAGAGCCCTATGACATGGTTGGTGACGTATTTGTACTCCAATCCGTAGTAAATCAAGTCTTCAGGGGCAATACCGCTATCAAGAAGCGATTTCATCTCTTCTATCATGCCATCTTCCAGTCGGGCATGAAGTCGAGCCGAAATGCGGTCGCGGCGCGCCTGTCGGTCGATGTCGACACCGATAATCACCGATTGCTTAGGCGAAGGCACCGTGTTGACGGCAAGTTCGGGATGTTCCTTATAATATGTCTGAATCTCAATCGCTCGGATAGCTCGCTTTGCGGTATCCACATCGGTAACGTTGTGAAGAGTCTTCATTGATGCTAATATCTGAGTAAGCTCTTCAAGCGACTTTCCAGATAACGACTCTCTCAGCTGTTTGTTCTCAGGAACGTCGGGAAGTGCTAAACCGTTTAATAGCGACTCCACGTATAGACCCGTGCCTCCGCAAATGATTGCGCGCCTGCATCGACCCTCAATATCTTGAATAGCTTCATTAGCGTCTTTGAGATATTGATAGAGATTATATTTGCTGCCTGCGTCGGCTATGTCGATAAGATGATACTTAATATCTTCATATTCGTCGAGGTCTTTGCCTGTACCTATTGTCATGCCGCGGTACACCTGGCGCGAATCGCCACTGACAATCTCGCCTGAGATAGCTTTGGCGAGCGACACGGCTCTTCGCGTTTTACCCGAGGCGGTTGGTCCGATGATAGCGATTAGAGGATTATTCATAGATGAAATATAGCTATGCGGGATTTGTATCAGGTGTTGCCGGTAATTATTTTGTTCCAAAGACGGCGCAGCTTATAGAATGGCTTGTCTTGGTTAATCTGCGACACATAGATCCAGTTCGGGTCATTATAATCGATATTTGCTTTCTGCATGTCGCGCAGACGAAATGTGGGACGATAATGCCGTATAGGGTATAGCCTGAGACCATTCTTGTCGTAGGTTTTGGCCGCCATAGTAACTGTATAAATCCTGTGCAGCTCTGACCATAAGTCGGGGGAGAGCACGCCGTTACGATGCAGAGTGTTTATCTCGCGGAGGGTGAACCACTGCCCATTAGTGATTTTCGCGACTTCTTCTTGCTTATCAGGGTCGATAAAAGCGGCAAAATGAAATAAATTATGATACAGATTAGTGTCGTGGCTCTCATAAAGCGGGCGTATTTCGGCTTTATAATCGGCCTGATCTCTGAAATAAGTGACAGCTTCATGCTCTGAAACCCTGTCGCGGTAAGGCATTGTCACTTTGAGAGGCACATCGAAGAGCATTTCGTCGGATTTGATCATTTCGTTGAGCAGATTCGGCACGCTAAGTAAAATCTTATCTTCAGAAATGTGTAAATATCTTACCGTAGTACCAGCTTGTTCAATCAATTTTCTTATCATGCCGCTCCCTTTAAGGTGATGCCACATGCCGTAGTAGCGAGTTCCGAGATATACAAGCGACAGGATATATACGCTCAGCGTAAATATGATAAGGAAGTATTTGTCTGATTGGCTTATGCTCAGATTGTTATAGTACAAGAAATAATATCCCCACGTCACAATGCTGATAACGAGCGAGACCACAAGCAACAATTTGAGGTCATACTTCGATTCCTTGAAGTAAATATGGTCGAGAAAGCTGCGGTCGGTTTTGTTACGGTTGTTGCGCATGCAGTTGAAGCAATAGCTCGACTTGATGCCTTTCGCAAGATTTATTGCGGCCACGATAGCCGACGTCGGAGCCACTACGAGAATGGGTATCTGAGGGCTGTCGGGATTGGCTTTTTGTCCTGTAAGCTCGGTGCCCGCATAGTGCCAAATGTATAAATATACGGCGCAAAGAAGCAGGGCGGAGCAGAAAAGTATGACCTCTGTGACATAAATGAGCCTGAAGCAGCTGGCGTTGTTTTTCCGTCGGTTGTGGTGGCTCATAGCAACCAGTAGTAACTCGAAAACAACTGCCAACAACGGTACAGCCTTTGCGGAAATCAAGGGAGAAACGGCTATCAGCGCGCAAATCGCGCCCATGGAAATAGCCCAATTTCTCCATAGTGAGAAGATGCCGTCGGTCAGTACTTTCAAGCGTTGACGTTGATAATACATTATCCTAAATTTCCCTTAAGTAAATGAGTTAATTTAGCTTTTCTTTGAAATAATCTATCATGCGACCGTAGACAACAGCTCTCGCTCCGCAACCGAAAATCGAATGATTCATGTTTGGGAACATGAGCATATCGCAGTACTTGCCTTGATTAATCAATCTGGCGGCAAATTCCATTGTGTTGGCGAGATGAACGTTGTCGTCGGCCGTGCCGTGCATGATTAGCAGCGGGCAATTGAGGTTGGCGGTTCGGTTAAGCGGAGCGCTTGCCTGGTATCCATCCTCATTCTGCTTCGGAGTGAGCATATATCGCTCCGCGTAAACGGTATCGTAGTAGCGCCAATCGGTAACCGGAGCGACTGAAACGCAGGCTGAGAAGGGCGACTGAGGGTCGGTAGCGCACATAAGCGCCTCATAACCGCCATAGCTCCATCCCGCAATGCCTATACGATTTTGGTCTACATAAGGCAATTGCTGGATTTGTTTTGCGGCGTTAATCTGGTCGATGGTCTCGTAATGGCCAAGATCACGATATACAACGTCCATAAATTTGCGCCCTCTGTACCCGGTGCCGCGGCCGTCGACGCAAACCACCACGAAACCTTGCGAAGCCGCATAGAAGTCCCAATCGAGTTTCCATGCGTTGTTCACCTCCTGCGATCCCGGGCCGCTGTATTGCCACATGATTACGGGATATTTGCGCGAACTGTCGAAGCCGTCGGGCTTAATCATATACGCGTTCAGCTCATTGCCGTCGGACGTGACTGTAAAGAATTCTTTCGTTGGCATAGACGGCAGCGACGATTTATATTTCGCATTGTCCTCAACTATGCGGGTAACTTTGCCGTCGGCCGATTTGAGAGTGTAGACCGGCGGAGTAGCGCAGTCGCTTGTGTTAGCGACATAATAGTTGCAAAGAGGAGAGAATGACGCGCTTGAAAATTTGTCAGCGGGGGTTAAGTCTGTGACCTTTCCTTTTGCATCCATTTTTGACACGATACGGTTAAGGGGACCCGATTTAGTCGTCTGGAAGTAGACGTTTCCTGCCTGGTCAACACCGTAGCAAGCGGTTGCCTCATACTCCCCGGAGGTGATTTGACGCAATGGAGCCCCCTCGAAGTTATATTCATATAAGTGGGTCCAGCCTGAGCGCGTCGATGCTACAATAAACGACGCGGGCGTTACGGTCAATTGCTCATAGCATATCGGAGAAATCCAGGCCGTATGCTTCTCTTGATATAGCGACTTAGCGAGTGTTGACTTTGGATTTACGCGGTAAATATCCATGCGGTTCTGGTCGCGGTTGAGAGTGACAGCGAGTATCGCCGAGCGATCTGACGTGGTTTTGATGCAAGGGATATATTCTATGCTGCCGTCTTCAAATTTTATTTCTTTTGTGTCGCGGTTTGCAACGCTGTAAGCATGCAGAGTGACTATTGAATTCTTTTCGCCGGCAACCGGATACTTGTAGTCAAAATGACCGGGATATAGAGCGTATTGCTTGTCGGGGTCGCAAGCGCCTTCATATAGCGGGAATGAGTAAACAGGCACTTCAGTCTCGTTATATTTCAAGTAGCAGAACGTCTCGCTGTCGGCGGTAAAGGCCATGGAGCAGGTTGTTGTAAACTCCTCTTCGTAGGTCCAGTCGGGCACGCCATTAATGATTTTATTTAATGCTCCGTCGTTAGTTACCTGAACTTCAGAGTTGTAGTCGAGTTTGCGCATATAGATGTTATTCTCTGCGACGAATGCCACCGTGCGACCGTCGGGCGAAAATATCGGAGACTGTTGGCGCGAGAATTTATCGCTCAATGGGCGAAGTATATTATGCTGAATCTCGTATGTGTAATATGATGCGCGAAACGACCTGCGATAGATCATCTCCTTGTCGGTATATATCAAAAGATAGTTGCCTTTGTCATTTATGCTGAAATCGGTAAATGAACTGATTTTTGATTCGCGCGCCGTAGCTACATCAAATATCACTCCGATTTGCTTCCCGGTTTTCGTCTCATAGCTTAATATCTGAGTTCGGGATTCATTGGGTTGCAGATAGGTCTCTCCGTCGGGCATGAACACCATGGATGCAGGCGAGGCTGCCCTGTTTAGAGGGTAAACGTATGGGGCGATTTCGCTTACGGTATTGGATGATGCGAAAGAAACCTCTGCTGAGCATATGGCAATTGCCGATAATATGATGATTCTTTTCATATAATGTGCGTATATGTTAAAAAAGTGACATTTGAGAGGGGTCGACATCACGAGGTTTGGAACGTTTAGGCTCCTGATAGCCAAATTCGTCGTCGGAAATTGAAGTCCGGGCGTTTGTGCCTGCCGGAGGCGTGCTTACCAACCAGTTTAGCTCGCCGAATTCATCGTCGGGGAGTTTTATCGGTTCCTTTACTGCGGTAGCTTCTGGATTATCAGCGACTTTGCTTGCCGCTTCCTTTAGCGATCTGATCTCATCGTTGAGGGCCGCTTCTTTCTCTGCATGGAGAAGGAGATTATTTTGAATTGTCGCTTTAAGCGACTCAATCTGCCCCTCCTTCTCTGCTTTGAAATCTTCAAACTGACCGATAATCTGCTCTATTTCCTTGATAGATTCGTTGGCTTCTGATATTTCGGCTTGCAACGCCTCTATTTCTTGGTCTTTCTCAGCTAATTGCTTCGTAAGTTCGCTGTTGGCCGATTCAGATTGATTGACTTCCGCGGCTTTGCTTCTCAAATCATTAATCATTGAGTCGGCAATCTCGCAGCGCTTCTTAAACGTGTCTATATCAGAAAGAAGTGAGTCGCGCTCCGAGGTGATTGTGCTAATCGACTTTGTTAAAGTCTCTATTTCAGAAACGTTGGATAAAAGTTTGTCGTTTAGGCTCTTGATTTGCTCCTGAAGCAGCTGGTTCTCGGCATTGGCCTTCGAGAGAGCTTCTTCTGATTCAGCTAATGCGTTATCGGTCGACGATGCGCTATTGTCTTTAGATGCGCTGCTGGCGGTCGATAATTTTGCTTTGAGTTTGTTAATCTCCTGTCGTAAAAATTGGTTGTCGGATTTCAACTGCTCTGTATCGTCGCCCTGAGTTGAAAGCACTCTGATTTTATTAACGAGGCTCTTGTTTTCAAGGTCAAATTGCTCTTTCTCGGCTTGGAGGGCGTCAATTTGCATCATCAGGTCTTTCACACGGTCGTTGAGAGCGCGTTTCTGGCGGTCAGCGCTAAGTTGGCGATTCTTCCACTCCTCGCTCTTTTCCTCGATTTGCTTACTCTTTTCTTTGAGTTGTCTGAGTTCATTATTGAGTCGAGAGCGGTCTTGCTCCCACATCATCGCCGTGCGTTTTTCAACAGTGTCGGCGATTGATTTGATATATTCCTTATGAGATGCGTCGAGCGCTTCGTAAATCTGCTTTGCCTGAGCTTGCTCGTTGATGTTGTTCTTGAAAATCGGGGGAAGCTGCTCGTTGATTATTTTAACTACTGATAAAAACAGTTCCTCAGGGAGCTGCTTAGGAAGATCGGGGAGCTTGGTATTGTCTGAAGAGGTATTAGATACCGCTGCTTCGGGAGTCGAATGAGATGACTCTTTAGCGGCCTTTGGTTTTGACTGCGAAAGTGGAGTGACGGTAGCGTCCCTTACTATCTCGTCGCCGTTGAATTCGGCTTCGACATCGTTGTCTGAAAAACCGAATGCAGTCTTTAATTTATTGAATAAACTCATTATATATTATATAAACTATATTTTTGGTTAAACTAAAGTAGTCTATGCCGTGTCAAATCGGCTTCTCGACTATCCCTACGCCCTTCAGACCGTTGATGCCGATCTTGAGGGGGCAGTCAAATTGCACGATTCGTATATTTTCTGACTCATAAACGTCCGGGAGAGAGTCGAGATAATCAACATCATATACGCCCTGGCTCGAAGATGTGTCGATAGTGAAGTATCCGACGCCAAACGATGTGAGATTCTGGAAGAAGTGGGTGCCTTGACTCGGCTCAATCCTGTAATTTTTGAGAGCGGCTTCCACTATCAGGCGCGCTCCGGCTATATGCGGCCATTTCACGGGGATACCGAGCGCATTGTCTGATGATCCCCAGCGGCCGGGGCCAATCAGTATGTAGCCCTCGTTGCGCTCTACCATATCTTTGTTTATATCAGATATTTCAACTGCGATTTCCGGAGTTTTCCTTGATGCGAAGTTTTGAGGACGCACGTACACTATCGTCCTCACGTTCTCGATATTGCCATGCCCGAGAGCGGTATTGCTCTTAAGCAGTAATCGGTCGTCGGGAACTTCGAGCAATGTGTCGTCGACCAGTTCCTTACGGTCGATTATAGGACGTATTTGCAACCAATAGAGATGGCCTTTTGACTCGTCGGTAGGGTTCTTGTTGACAATTCCGGCAAACTCGATTTCTATAGAACGCTGCATCTTCTCAGAGCCGACGCCAAGCATAAAATCAATTGCTTTGGCAAGAGGAAATACGCCGTGGGAAAGCATATTGGCGAAGGTGACGATCTTTCGGCCGCTGCCTTTATGCGTATCTCTGATGTATTGGTCGCGGAAGTCGAAGGTCGACACGAGATATTTCAGCGTGTCTCCTTCAGCGAAATCCTGAATCGACTTGGTGACGATGTTGAATCCGTCGTCGACCGAGAGTGTCGGTATATCTGATTTCTTATATATGGCATATAGTTTTGTCTGGGTGTCGCGCAGAGCGAGATCGAGAGTAGAGGTCTGGAGCACTTTGTCGGGATGCTTGGGTGAGAAGCGGAGACTTAATCCCCCATCAACGATATATTTCCCCAATCCAACCGCTATCTCGGCGACTCCGTCTTCAGGCACCTCGTCGTTAATAGGATAGTAGTTGAGCGATCGGCCTACTCCTGAAAATGACGGGAAATAGTAGTCGCCATGGGTCTCTCCGACAACTTCCTGAATGATTACGGCCATTTTCTCCTGATCAATCACGTTGGAGGTAGCTGTCATGTATGCCTTTGAATCGCGATAGAAAACCGACGCATAGACACCCTTGATCGCACTCGTCAGCATATCGAGCATCTTCTCCTTATCCTCCACGAGCGGTATCATGTAGGTGGAATAAATGCCAGCGAAAGGCTGATAATGCGAGTCTTCGAGCAGGCTTGAGCTTCGTATCGCGAGCGGACGGTCGACAACCTCAAAAATCGACATGAAATCTTCTCTGAGTCGTAAAGGTAGCTTTGCCTTAAGGAAGTGATCAAGAATTTCCTCGTCGGGTATATCGCTGAGAGCTACAGGGTAGAGGTCGTTGGAGCTCATGAACTCGTCGAAAATATCTGTGCAAAGCACAACCGTGCGAGGTATCGAAATCGTTATCCCGTCGAAGTTGTCGCATATAGGGTTGGCCTTTATTATCGAGTCGATAAAAGCCAGGCCGCGGCCTTTACCTCCGAGCGACCCTTCGCCTATGCGGGCAAAGTTGGAGTAATAGTCGAAACGGTCTTTTCTGAATTCGGCCACCACGCCGCGGTTTTTCATTCGACGGTACTTTACAATTAGGTCGAAAAATAATTGTCGAGCCGCGGTTATAGCCTCCGGCGTTGCGTCGGTGCGGTGAATTTTGATAATCTCTGCTATTGGGAACATCGCGCGCGAATATAGCCAGCGGCTGACGTCGTTGCGCGACGTATGATAGTAGAGCACATCGGCCGGAACCGTCATTATACGGCGCTGCATCTCGTTGAGCGAGCGAACTCGCATAATCTCCTCGCCCGTCTGCGGGTTGCGGAACACGAAATCGCCGAAACCGAAATTTTCGGTAATCGCTTTTCCGAGGTCTACAGGGAGTTTCTTTGAATTCTTATCAAGGAATATGCCGTTGAAATCCGATACTTTGCCAGAATTCTCTGTTTGTGTCGATTCGATGATAATCGGCAGGTAAGGGTCGCGCTTACGTATCTCTCTCGCGAGTTTAAGCCCGGCCTCCGGATCCTTCACGCCATCCTTCATGAACGACACGTCGGATATAACGCCGAGCATATTGTCGGCATATTTATCGTATAGAGCCATTGCCTCCTCGTAATCGCGGGCGAGCATTACTTTCGGGCGTCCGCGCATACGTAGCATCTGCTCGTGCTGATTCAATGCTTCAGTAGAGAATATCATGGATTGCCGCAGCAAAAACTTGTATAGCACCGGGAGCACCGACGAGTAGAATCTAACTGAGTCTTCCACCAAAAGAATCGTCTGAACCCCTACGTCGAGAATATCTTTCTCCGCATTCATGCGGTCTTCGAGCAATTTGATAATCGCAAGCAACAAGTCGACGTTGCCAAGCCAACTGAACACGTAGTCAATTCCCGAGAGATCCTCCCGCGCGAGTCTTCGCGATACCTCTTTTGAGAATGGGGTGAGAACGATGAAAGGAACCTCCGGATATTTTTCCTTTATAAGCCTTGCCCCAGCAAAAGTGTCTGAGACATCCGGGCCGGGCATCGCAATCACTATATCAAACTGCTTTTGCTCCATGACCTCAAGCGCCTCGCTCACACGGCTGACAAGAGTCACGCGGGGAGGCGAACTAAGATTGAGGGCAACATATTCCATGTATAGCTGCTCTTCAACTCGTCCATCCTCCTCCATCATGAAGGCATCGTAAGGCGAAGCGATGAGCAGCACATTGAAAATGCGTTTCTGCATCAAGTCCTGAAATGCGGTGTCCTTGAGATAAAGCTGGCTTAGTGATTGCTCGTTCATCCTTATTAAGAGGTTATTTCAAACCCCAAATTTACGAATTATTCGCGCATTTTCTAAGCTAAAACCGCTGATTTTTTCTACATAACTAATTTTTAACGGCCATATTTCATAAATTGAACGGAAATTAGTAAATTCGCGCAGTCATTTTCAACAATGTTGACGCTATATTGAATATCTATTAATATTACAAGATAAATCTACATCTTTATGATTAATGCTCAAGACATTAAAAACGGTACCTGCATCCGCATGGACAACCGTCTTTACTTTTGCGTGGAGTTTCTCCATGTAAAGCCCGGAAAAGGTAACACTTTTATGCGTACAAAACTCAAAGACGTGGTCGACGGCCGCGTGATTGAGCGTCGCTTCAACATCGGCGAAAAGCTTGAAGATGTACGCGTGGAGCGTCGTCCTTATCAGTACCTTTATTCTGAAGGAGGCGACGATATTTTTATGAATCAGGAGACTTTCGATCAAATTCCAATCTCTAAGGCACTCGTTACCGGAGCCGACTTCATGAAAGAAGGCGACATGGTAGAAGTTGTTACCGACGCTTCAACCGAGACTGTGCTCTACGCTGAAATGCCTATCAAGACCGTCCTCAAGGTGACCTACACCGAGCCTGGTATCAAGGGCGATACAGCTACCAACACTCTTAAGCCCGCAACCGTTGAAACCGGCGCTGAAGTTCGCGTTCCCCTCTTCGTTAACGAAGGTGACTCTATCGAGATCGACACTCGCGACGGTAGCTACATTTCTCGCGTGAAAGCATAATTTTCGCGACAAGATAATAAGAAAAAGCTGTCAGAATTCCTGGCAGCTTTTCTTATATAGATACGGTAAGTAAGTTTATACTATTCGATGATATTTAACGATTAGTAGTTACGGGCTTCCTTGCGCGACGCGTCGATACGCAAAAGAACGAACAGAAGTATCGTGAATCCCCATAGCGATGAGCCGCCGTAGCTGAAGAAGGGGAGTGGTATACCTATCACAGGGCATAGTCCTATCACCATACCGATATTTATGCATAGATGGAATATCAGATAGCTTGCCACGCAGTAGCCATATACGCGCCCGAAAGCAGAGGGCTGACGCTCGGCGACAGTGATAATTCTTAATATCAGTAATAGGAAAAGCAGAATCGTGATTGACGCTCCTACAAACCCCTCTTCCTCTCCAATCGTGCAGAAAATGAAGTCGGTGTGTTGTTCGGGCACGTATTTAAGCTTGGTTTGGGTGCCTTGCAGAAAGCCCTTGCCAGAGAATCCGCCAGAGCCGATAGCTATCTTAGCCTGGTTTACGTTGTAGCCGCGTCCGAGAGGATCGTCGGTTATACCGAGAGTCACAAGAATACGAGTCTGCTGGTGAGGCTGTAGCGCTTTGGTGAAAACAATGTTGACAGAATACATGAACGCGACGCTCGCGATGGCACAGAAAGCCGGAACCAAAATTCGGTGAACGCGGTTTCGCAGATACTCATAAACGCAATATCCGGCCCCAATGATAATTGACCCGACGAAACAGTATTCGCCGGGATATTGAACGCCGACAAGCGACAGCACCGTGAGCACCACGATTGTCAGCACAAACCATAAAAACAGATTGCGCGCGGCGACTGCGCTCTTGCATACAAACGCCGCCATCGCTATCATGGTAAGCATTATTAGTAAGAATACCACGAATTCACCGGTCGGGAGCTGGAAAAGCATCATTGAAGTGTACTTAACCGTAACCACAAATATCACGATAGCCATGCAGAAAGCAAACAATATCAGGCCGCTCATGCCCTCGCGATACAACACAAATACCAGCGACAGATAAACAAGCGCCGACCCTGTTTCATTCTGAGCGATAATAAGCAGCACCGGCAAAAAGATAATCAGAAGAGCGCGCGCGTAGTTCGACAGCTTTTGATTCAACACGAAATTATAGGAGCTGAAGAGCTTCGCCAAAGCAAGCGCCGTGGCGAATTTGCCAAATTCGGCCGGTTGAAGACTCATCGGGCCTAAAACAAGCCAAGAGTGTGAGCCCTTGATATTTGGCGCAATAACTATCGTTACCGCAAGCAGCAGCAATACGGCTATATAAATAGGGTAGGCGTAGGTCTCATACATTCGCTTATCTACCAGCAACATTATCAAGCCTAAGACAAACGACAAACCTATCCAGCGGATTTGCTTGCCGGAAAACTCGTCGAACGAGAATATTGACGCATGGTCGAAATCATAGCTCGCGGCGTAGATGCTGATCGCGCCTGCAACCACAAGCAAGAGGTAGATTATCACAATCGACCAGTCGAGATTTCGAAATACAGATGTTTTTTGCGGACTGCTATTCATTATTTCTTCTTTCCTTTTGCTGCAGGTTTGGCGTATTGGATAGTATTGGCTGAGAGCATTTGCTGCTCAAACGGCTTGCTTGAGGCAGAAATCGTGTCGGTAAGATATTTCTCCATAACGAGTCGACCGATTGGCACACCGAACGTTGCGCCGAAGCCTGCGTTTTCAACATACACGCAAACGGCTATACGACGCTTAGGTGTTTTGGAGGGGTCGGCCGGGTCAAATATCTTAGCGAATCCCATGAATGCGGAGTGGTCTTTACCGTGAGGATTCTGAGCGGTGCCTGTCTTGCCCCACACTTCGATTCCGGGGATAGGAATATTGGCTTTGCGGCAGGTAGCTCCGTAGCGGGTGCCGAGTACGGAGCCCCTCATTCCTTCAATCACGTAATCATAGTAGCGCTGATTGACCGAGGGGTCGCGCTTTGTCGTATACAACGTGTCGAGGGGAATGCGGTTGGCTGAATCGCCTATATGTTTTACCACGTGGGGGGTGATAAACCAGCCGCGGTTAGAAATCGTGGCTGCGAGATTGGCGATTTGGAGCGGGGTAGCGAGAATCTCGCCCTGGCCGATAGCTATTGAGATAATCGTGTTGGCGCTCCAGTGATTTTCTCCATAAATTTTATTGTAGAATTGCGAATTGGGGATGAAGCCACGCGACTCAGAGGGGAGGTCAATGCCGAGTTTATAGCCGTAGCCCATAGCGACAAGGTGGTTTTTCCATACTTCAAAAGCATCGGCCACCGTACCGTACTTTTTGCGGTTATTGTCAAGAATTCCTTTCAAACCCCAGCAGAAAAACGCGTTGCACGACGTTGAAATCGCGGGAATGACCGAAATCGGAGAACCGTGGCCGTGGCAACCGACCCTTAATCCTCCATTTATAAATCCTCGGTAGCAAGGATAAGAGGTCGAGGTGTTGATTATGCCTTCTTCAAGAAGTATTAACGCCTGAGTAGGCTTGAAGGTAGAGCCGGGTGGATAGGCCGCCATGAGTGCGCGGTCGAACAGCGGATGAAATTTATCGGCTACAAGCGAAGCGTAATTTTTTCCGCGGTCGCGGCCTATAAGCATCGTTGGGTCGTAGGTAGGCGCTGACACCATGGCGAGTATTTCGCCGGTTTCAGGCTCGATAGCCACCACAGCTCCGATCTTATTCACCATAAGGCGTTCGGCGTATTTTTGGAGTTCGATGTCGATAGAGAGCGTGAGGTCGGACCCGGCTATAGCCGGTTGGTCAGACTTGCCTTCATTGTAATGTCCTTGGATACGACCGCGCGCATCGCGATAAAGAATTTCCACGCCCTTCACCCCGCGGAGATATTGGTCATAGCTTTTCTCGACGCCGAGGTCGCCGCAGTAGTCGCCCGGGGCGTAATAGGGGTCTCTCTCGATGTCGCCCTTGTTTACCTCACGAATGTTGCCGAGCACATTGGCTGCGGCGAGATGATTGTATTGGCGTATCTCTCGCTGCTGTATATAGAAGCCGGGGAAGCGGTAGAGCTTTTCTTGAAGACGTCCGTAATCTTCGGGTGAAAGCTGCGTAAGCAGTGTCTGAGGGGTATAAGTGGAGTACCCCACCTTCTTCTTCATCTCTTCGACACGCTTGTTGAAATCGTCGATAGAGATATTGAGCGTGCTGCAGAAATCAAGGGTGTCAAACGGCTCCACGTCGCGCGGAATCATCACGACGTCGTAGGCTGGCTGGTTGTAAACGATTAGTTCGCCGTTGCGGTCGTATATGATACCGCGCGAGGGATATATGGTTTTTTTAAGAAACGCGTTGTTATCGGCAGAGTTTTTGTATTTATCGTCATCGATCTGGATAGAGTAGAGTCTTGCCACATAAATCAAAGCGATTAATATTATAAACCCTGCTATCACATATTTACGTTTCTCAAGATTATAATCTTTTCTCATGCTTTCCTGAGGTTAACGTGTCGATAGCTACAATTAAGATAAAGGTTAGAATTGTGCTTCCAATGATTTCCCATAACATTCGAAGCGGATTGAAAAGAGAAAACGACTCTATTGCAAAGTACATTATAAAATAGACCAAAGTCATCGTTAGAACGTATTTGTAGAATACGCCCGGTCCGAGCGATCTTCTTGAGGGAGTAGGGTCGGGCATTTCATCCTCTCGCGGGAAATACAGTTTGAGAAGCGGTCGGCGTAGAGCTGCAAGCGTTGTGCAGGCGATAGCGTTCATGCCCTGAGTGTCTGAGAAAATATCTACTGTGAGTCCGAGGAAAAAACCTACGGTAAGCGACCAGTTGGCGTTGAGAGTGACCGGCAGCTTGATGATAAGATAAATGAACACCAGAGGTATTGCTACTCCGAAGAGACATATCCTGTTAAACACGATAGCTTGCGCGACTACGAGCAACACAAACATCAGCGCATATTTAATAAGCGTTTTAGCCATGGTCAGCGGATTATTTCTTCGATTGGTTTTTATCTTTCTTCTCGCCGGAATCCTCCACTCGCTTGAGTTCGTCAAGATGAGCGTTGGAGATTACTCTGACGGTGGCAAGCTTTGTGAAATCTGTGAATAATTTCACTCTCAGATTCTTAAAATTGCCCTTATTGTTCTCGTCGGCATCTGAAATCACTCCTACAGGTATTCCCTCGGGAAACACTGCCGAGAAACCGCTGGTCACAATCGTGTCGCCGCGGTGACAAACCACGTGGCGGGGTATCTCGCGCAACTCGGCCGTGTCATATCCGTCGCGGTCGAGTTCCCATGTCAATGATCCGAAAGCGTCGCTCTTCGCCACTTTGCACGAAAGGGAGAAGTCGGGGTTGAGCAGCGAAATCACGCGAGCGTAGTGGTCAGTGACATTGCTGACTATACCCACCACTCCATTTTGGTCAACCACTCCCATTTCGGGCTTAATGCCGTCGTTAGCGCCTTTGTTAATAGTAATGTAATTCTTAGGCTGGTGAACGGAGTTGTTGATAGCCGATGCTATAATAAATTCGCATTTATTAAGCGGGGTGATGGTCACCATGGTATCGCCGTAATATTTCTCCTGGAGCGAGCGGAGTTCGTCGCGCATAGCAAGCAGCTCTGACTGCAAATCAGCGTTTTGACGCTGTAAATCCGCGTTAATGTCGTGAAGATTGAAGTAAGACGTGAACCCGTTGGCCGTGTTATACACAGTTGCCGATACGCTTCCCGCCGAGGTCATGAACACATGATGCTGATAGGGATTTCGGTCAAATAAGAACACACATCCCAGCACAATATAGAACATATACAGAAACCAGGAGCTGTACTTAATCAGAAAATCGAGCAGATTTCTCACTTATTGTTTACTTATAATGTTGTTTCTTCCGACAATAGTAGCAAATACAGCCAATCGCAGCACAATCAATCGGCGGCATATCCTGCGATATACGCAGATGATCGATACCTTCGATTAATCTCTGCTGCGATTTGCCCTTTATCAGGCGGCAAATTCTACTTTTCTCAGTGAATTAGCGGATAAGGAATGAAAAATGGTCAATGTTTTTGAGCGCGACACCTGTGCCTTTTGCCACTGCGAGCAGAGGCTCGTCGGCAACGTGGAACTGGATGCCGATTTTATCGGTGAGTCGCTTGTCTAAGCCGCGGAGAAGCGCGCCGCCGCCTGCAAGCCAAATGCCGTTGTGAACAATATCGGCATAAAGCTCAGGGGGAGTCTGCTCCAATGCCGATAACACAGCAGCCTCAATTTTCGAGATTGTCTTCTCGATGCAATGTGAGATCTCCTGATATGACACAGGGATTTCCATAGGGAGTGCGGTCATCTGGTTGGGGCCGTGCACAATGAAGTCCTCCGGCGGATTCTCAAGCTCGGTAAGAGCCGAGCCTACGTGCATCTTGATCTGCTCCGCTGTTCTCACGCCGACTTTGACGTTGTGGGCGCGGCGCATGTGTCCCTGAATGTCGTCGGTAAGGTCGTCGCCGGCGATTTGGATTGACTTGTTGGAGACGATGCCGCCAAGCGAAATCACCGCGATCTCGGTTGTGCCGCCGCCTATGTCCACGATCATGTTACCCTCCGGGGCCTCAACATCTATGCCGATGCCGAGAGCCGCAGCCATAGGCTCGTAAATCATATAAACGTCGCGGCCATTAGCGTGCTCCGACGAGTCGCGTACGGCGCGAATCTCTACCTCGGTAGAACCAGAGGGAATACCGACTACCATGCGCAGCGAGGGCGAAAACCAATTGCTGCGGGTAGATGCTTTCTTGACTAAGCCGCGGATCATGAGCTCGGCGGCATTGAAGTCGGCAATCACGCCTTTGCGAAGAGGGCGTACCGTACGAATATTTTCGGGCTCTTTACCTTCCATCAGTTGAGCTTCTTTGCCTACGGCGATAAGCTTCTCTGTGCGGCGGTCGAGAGCTACGATCGACGGCTCGTCAATGACGATTTTGTCATTATGTATTATAATCGTATTGGCCGTGCCAAGGTCAATCGCGATTTCTTTCGTTAAACTGAATAATCTCATTATTATATTATGGTGGTCTTAGTGTGGACTAACAGTTGTTGAAAAATATTAGAATGAATTAGTGCTTGAAATGACGGATGCCCGTTTTAACCATTGCCATATTGTGGGCATTGCAGTAATCAATCGACTCCTGGTCGCGGATTGACCCTCCGGGATGTATCACTGCCTCAATTCCGGCCTGATTAGCGATTTCAACGCAGTCGGCAAACGGGAAGAATGCGTCAGACGCCATAACCGCCCCCTTGAGGTCGAAACCAAATGACTGAGCCTTTGCGATTGCTTGCTTCAGAGCGTCGACGCGCGAAGTCTGACCAACGCCTGAGGCATAAAGCTGACCGTTTTTGGCGAGCACGATAGCGTTGCTCTTTGAGTTTTTCACGATTTTATTCGCGAAGAGGAGGTCGTCGATTTGGGCCTGGGTCGGAGCGAGCGTTGTGACAGCTGTTAAATCTTCGGCTGTCTCGACCTTGAGGTCGCGTTGCTGCATGAGAGCGCCGTTAAGCACCGAACGGAATTGCATCTTGGCGGGTGAAGCCATTTTCTGCACGAGAATGATACGGTTCTTTTTCTGCTTAAGTACCTCAAGAGCTTCGTCGGAATATTCAGGCGCGATGATAACCTCAAAGAATATCTTGTTGATTTCCTCAGCGGTTGCCTTGTCGATTTTGCGGTTAGCTATGAGCACGCCGCCGAAAGCCGAAACCGGGTCGCCTGCTAAGGCGTCTTTCCATGCGTCGAGCATCGAGCTGCGAGTGGCGAGTCCGCAAGCGTTGTTGTGCTTGAGAACAGCGAATGTCGGGTCTTCAAATTCGGCGATGAGCGAAGTGGCGGCATCGATGTCAAGAAGGTTGTTATAAGAAATTTCTTTGCCGTGGAGCTGGGTAAACATTGCCGAGAAGTCGCCGAAGAAATATCCTTTCTGGTGAGGATTCTCGCCGTATCGCATGGCCTTGGCATCGTCAATGGCGATTCTGAGAGCTGAAGGCTCGGGCTGATCGAAGTAGTTGAATATAGCCGAATCATAAGCCGAAGAAACGGCGAATGCTTCTTTTGCAAACCAGCGGCGCTGATCGAGAGTGGTTTGCGCTCCGCTCTCGCCGAGGATATCGTTGAGAGCGCTGTATTGTGCCTTAGAAGCAACGATAACCACGTCGCTATAGTTTTTGGCTGCTGCTCTTATGAGCGAAATGCCGCCTATGTCGATTTTCTCTATGATTTCAGCGTTGGTCGCGCCTGAAGCCACAGTGTCAACGAAGGGGTATAGGTCAACTATTACGAGATCGATTTCGGGGATTTCATATTGAGAGATCTGCTGGCGGTCGCCTTCGTTTTCGCGGCGGTTAAGAATACCGCCGAACACTTTGGGGTGAAGGGTCTTCACGCGTCCGCCGAGAATAGAGGGGTAGCCGGTGAGATCTTCGACAGCCTGACAGGGGAAACCAAGACTTTCAATGAATGATTTTGTGCCACCGGTTGAAAGGAATTTCACTCCGTCGGCGTTGAGACGGGTAAGGATTTCGTCCAAACCGTCCTTGTGGTAAACTGAAATGAGGGCAGATTTAATCTTTTTTACGTCTGACATTTCGTGTGAAAGGTTTATATTTTATAATTCCGCGCAAAGGTAGTGATTTTCATTGTAAAATTCTAATTTTAAAAGGTTAGATTAATTTTTTTTTGCTTTTTCAAGTCATGGCGATCTTGCGGTGTCGCTCTATATGGGTATTTATAGTAGAAAATGAAACAAATTGGCCAAATCTTTGATAATATTCGATTGACAAAATGTAATTTTTAACCAAAAAAATCTTGCAAATAGTTGCATATTCTAAAAATATACTTTAAATTTGCAAGCGTGATATTTTAATGACGGTAATTATGAATTGTTATAGTTATGTCGTCAGAAAACCTATATGGCAATAAATTCGAGTAGTAAACTTCAAGTGGAGATTGCAGTGATTGCAATCTCCACTTATTTTCAGAAAACGTGAACACAAAATGCTTTAGGAATGTTATCTTAATAAAACTGAATTCACATGAAAAAGATTGGAATATTTTACGGGTCTACTACCGGAACTACGGAGAAAATCGCTAACAAAATTGCGGAAATTCTTAATATTGAAGATAAAGACGTGCGCGATGTGGCCACTTCGTCGCCATCCGACCTAGCTGCCTACGACCTTATCATCATTGGCACCAGCACCTGGGGCAACGGCGCGCTGCAGGAAGACTGGTATGATTTCGTCGACGGCGCGGAAGCTCTTGATTTAAAAGGGAAAACAATCGCGCTTTTCGGTTGCGGCGACGTGACAATGTCAGAGACCTTCTGCTCCGCAGTAGGAAAGCTATATAAGGATTTCAAGGAAACTGGTGCGGACTTCGTTGGCGCATACGATACCGACGGATATGATTTCAAACATTCAGAAGCCGTAGTCGACGGGAAAGCTGTAGGCCTTCTCCTCGACGAGGTCAATCACCCCGAGCTTACCGACTTTAGGCTTCGCGGATGGATCGGCGAGATTATGTAAGTTTAGCTTCGGAATTACATACTGAGTTTTTACCCCTGCAATTTTTGCGCTTGGCAAAATTGTGGGGGTTACATTTGTCATTGCCGCGATAAAACCCTATCTTCGCGTATAATTTTAAGTAAACATATTTAGATGCTTACCAATATTATATGTGAAGACGAGGTCAAGAAACTAAAAAAAGCGCTTGACCGGTCTGAAAAAATCGCGATTACTTGCCATGTGTCGCCCGACGGCGACGCTATCGGCTCGTCGCTAGGTTTGGCATTGTCCTTAAGTGCATTGGGTAAGGATGTCGCGGTAGTAGTGCCCGATATGTTTCCTAAAAACCTGATGTTTCTTCCTGGAGCTAAGGAGATAGTGGTATACTGCAAGGATGAAGATTACGCATCCGGTATTTTGGCTGATGCGGATCTTATCTTCGCACTTGATTATAATGAACCGTCGAGAACCGACAGAATGTCAAACGCCGTCACCGAGTCAAAAGCTGTGAAGGCGATGATCGACCATCATTTATTCCCGACCGATTTTACCGACATTAAAATATCTCACCCCGAAGTGTCCTCCACTTCGATGCTTGTGTTCAGGGTTTTATGTGCATTGAGCTTGTTTGATATAGTTGATAAGAAAATAGCGACTTGTCTATATACGGGCATGATGACCGACACAGGCAATTTCTCATATAACTCTAACGACCCTGATTTATACATAGCCATTAGCGAATTTCTAAAGAAGGGTATCGACAAGGACGCGATTTATAAAAAGGTCTATTTCTCGTCAACGCCTGACAAAATGCGCCTTAATGCTTTCGCGATTGACCGAAAAATGGACATTATCGCCGACGGCCGCGGCGCGATAATCACTCTCTCTCGCGGTGAACTTAACCATTACCACTATCAGAAAGGAGACACCGAGGGTCTTGTCAACCAGCCTTTGACCATACCTGAAGTCGTTTTCTCTATTTTCTTGCGTGAAGAAGAGAATTGTATAAAGCTATCATCGCGAAGCAAAGGGGATTATCCCGTGAATCTTCTATGCGAGCGTCACTTTGGCGGCGGCGGACATAAAAACGCAGCCGGAGGTCAGTTTGACGGCTTTATGGAAGATGCGGTTCGCAAAGTTCTCGATGTTATCCCTGAATTTGACGAGTATCTTCCAAAAATCGAGGATAAATGACACTCTCGTTAGTTACATATATAGTTTAACAAATATCTGACAACTCCCAATAAATGAAATTTTTAAAGTCATTATCATTAGCGGCATTGGCCCTTATAGCCCTCGGCACCGTTTCGTGCGAGGACTCTAAGAGTTATGCCGACTTGCTCACTGACGAAAACCACGCCGTAAATTATTTCCTCGCCAACCATAAAGTAGCGATGGAAATCCCCGCCGACTCGGTCTTTGAGTGTGGCCCCGATGCTCCATACTATCCCTTGAACGAGGATCACACGCTTTATATGCAGGTGCTTAATCCGGGAAACAAGAGCAACAAGGCAGAGTACGACCAACTTATCTACTATCGTTTCACACGATACAATCTATCGCTATATATGAAAACCGGCTCATGGGTAGGAGAAGGCAACTCCGATAATCTTGCAGCTGGATCAACATCGTTTCGTTTCGAGAACATATATAGCTCATCCGCTTCAAATTATGGCCTCGGAATTCAAGAACCGCTTAAATATTTGGGCATAGACTGCGAGGTCAATCTTGTGGTTAAATCACAGTTGGGTCCGTCGTCGGAAATCGCATCGGTGGTGCCTTACTTATATAATCTCCGCTATTTCCAAAGCCCTCTTTAAGAAAAGTAAATCCCGATATTTACTATAGAGATTAACGATATAAAAAAATTCCTCATTCCTATTGTTAAGAATTATGTCACTGATTAAATCGATTTCAGGTATTCGAGGTACGATAGGCGGCCCTGTAGGTCAGGGTTTGACGCCTGTTGATGTAGTAAAATTCACGGCAGCTTATGCCACAATCATTCGTCGCGCTTCAACAAAATCAACAAATCGCATTGTTGTTGGCCGTGACGCCCGAGTTTCAGGCCCTATCGTGCGCGACTTGGTTTGCGCTACGCTCACAGCAATGGGGTTCGACGTTGTTGATATCGACTTGGCTTCTACTCCCACAACCGAAATCGCTGTTGTGGAAGAAAACGCTTGCGGCGGTATCATCCTTACCGCATCGCACAATCCCGCTCAATGGAACGCTCTCAAACTTCTTAACGAGAATGGCGAATTTCTCAACGACGCAGAAGGAAAAGAAGTGCTTCGCATAGCCGAATCTGGCGAGATTGATTTCGCATCGGTAGAAAATCTCGGAAAGATCTATACGAATAACACCTACGACGATAAGCATATCGAAAAAGTTCTAAGCCTTAAGGTCGTTGACAAAGAAGCTATTGAAAAAGCCGATTTCACAGTGGCCATTGATGCTGTCAACTCTGTGGGCGGAGTGGTTATTCCCAAACTGCTTAAGGCACTCGGCGTGAAAAACATCATTGAGTTGAACTGCGAGGCTACAGGTAAGTTCGCTCATACTCCAGAGCCTATCCCAGAAAACCTCACCGGCATCTCCGAGCTGATGAAGAATTCGAAAGCCGATGTGGGCTTCGTGGTCGATCCAGATGTCGACCGTCTCGCGATCGTGATGGAAAATGGCGAGATGTTTGTTGAGGAATACACCCTTGTATCAGTTGCCGATTATATCCTCGGTATCACTCCCGGAAGCACCGTTTCAAACCTCAGCTCTTCGCGCGCGCTTCGCGATGTGTCGGCAAAGCATGGCTGTGAATACAATGCGGCTGCTGTCGGAGAGGTAAACGTGGTGGCTAAGATGAAAGAGACGGGTGCTGTTATCGGCGGTGAGGGTAACGGTGGTGTGATTTACCCCGAATCACACTATGGTCGCGACGCTCTCGTCGGTGTTGCGATTTTCCTTTCGCTGCTTGCCAAGTCGGGTAAGAAAGTGTCGGAGCTTCGCAAGACCTACCCTCGGTATGAAATCGTGAAGAACAAGATACAGCTTACCCCTGATCTCGACGTCGACGCTATTCTTGCTTCAGTCAAGGAGAAATTCGCCGATGAGAAGATTACTGATATCGACGGCGTCAAGATTGATTTCATAGACTCGTGGGTGCATCTTCGCAAGTCAAATACCGAGCCTATCATACGTATTTACGCCGAGGCTGCCGATGCCGAGAAAGCTCAGCAACTCGTCGACCAGATTAAAGCCGTTATCAAGGAAATCACCTCTAAGTAAATTTTCGCTGAACGATAAAAACGAGTTGCAGGCAAAGATTACATTGCTTGCAACTCTAATTTGAAATCGTTGCAACCTTTAGCGTGCGCTATTCACGCTGCTAAATAATTCGAGCTTACTCTCAATCCGCGAATATTTTGTCAAAAACTCTTCTAAAAAAAACGTTAGCCCAATTTTCAGAAAATCAGCTCCGCGAGTTGATTACTGAAATGTATGATAACCGCAAGGACGTAAAGGAATACCTTAATTTTTATCTCAATCCCGATTCCAAGGCGCTTTCAGAGAAATGCATTAAACCCATTGTTAAGGAATTTCAGCGTACCAAGTATAGTGACTCTAAGGCGCGTATCACTCACGTTTCGGCTGCTATCAAATATTTCGAGAGTTTTTCGCCTGATCCCGAATATGCTCGCGAATTCTACTTCTCGACAATTTTAATCGCTCTTAACGCCAACAAGTATTATTGGTTTACCGAAAGATTGATTATCGGTTTAAGCGAAAAAGTCGTCAAACGCTATCTTGAAATGTGCGATGCTAATTTCATGCTCGACAAGGGTATCCGTAGGCTGCTCGACTCCGCTGAGCCATTAAAGAAGATAAGCGGTTTCGCTCGGGAAATCAGCAATGTAGTTTACCAGTATCTTGAAAACAAGGCCCTTTGAATTATATAGATTCTCGCGATGAAAAAGAAATTTTGGATATTATTCCTGTCAGGCATTACGCTATCTGCCGCGTTAGCTCAGACGCCCAGTAAGCTCGAAGCGCCAAAATCCACAAAAAAAGCTGCCGAAGTGGCTCCTTCATACGCATGGAAATATCTTCCTCCGCTTGGACAAAGAGAAGAAGCCACAATCGACACGCTTTATCAGGATTATTCACTTCGTTTCGTCCCGGCAACCCAAAGCCCCGCATGGGTCACAACAGGTAACTACGGCGCTCCGGCAGAGAATCTGATTTATTTTCATCGCCCGATCGCATCTGATTTCTATTTCCGCGACGCGATAGCCCATTGGGTACCCTCGACCGAGAAAATAACATTTTACAACACGCGCATTCCGATGACTCTCGTCGGCTATAACTTTGGTGGAGGTAAAGAAACAGGTCAGGACGTGCTCTCGGTAGATTTCTCGGGCAACGCCAACGCCCGCACTCAGGTAGGAGTGATGCTTGATTACCTTTATTCCAAAGGCTCATATAATTATCAGGCAATGAAGGATCTGACGTGGGGATTCTCCGGATCTTACACGGGTGAACGCTATCAATTTCAAGGCTTCTTCTATCATTTCAATCTTCTTAATAAAGAAAACGGCGGTATAACCGACGACCTATACATAACCGACCCTGCTGAAATTCAGGGCGGCTCCACAAGTGTCAATTACAAAACCATTCCGACTCGACTCTCCGCTTCCCACAACCGCAATGTAGGCGCCCGACTGATGCTTAATAACCGATACTCGTTGGGTTTCTATAAAGAAGTCGAAGCAGAGGATACCATCATTTCAGAGTTCGTCCCGGTTACTTCCTTCACATGGACTCTCGATTATGCCTCAGCTCGCCATACTTTCCGCAACACTAATACTGCGCAAGATGCCGATTTCTGGTCAACTCGCTATCTTTCGCTCGACGGCACCAACGATAAATCGTCCTACTGGAGTTTGCGAAACACATTCGGAGTTTCGCTTCTCGAAGGTTTTAACAAATACGCAAAAGCCGGACTGTCGGTTTTTCTCGCTCATGAATTCCGTTCCTACACTCAGCCGCTCGACACCCTCGACCGCACCCAACCGCTCCCCGAAGGCTTAACAGAGCTTCCGTTCTCCCCATTTAAGCAGAAAGCCAATCAAAATCTGCTTTACGTGGGCGCTGAGTTAATCAAGAGTCAAGGAAAGATCCTGAATTATCGGGCTACGGGCGAACTTGGCTTGATAGGGGAGTCGGCTGGCGAAATAAAGCTCAATGGCGACATTTCCACTCATATCCCGTTGCTTGGCGATACAGTTTCCGTCACAGCCTACGCCCAGTTCTCCAACCTCTCTGTGCCGTATTTATTGAAGCATTACGTATCCAACCATTTTGCGTGGGATAACGATTTCGGCAAGACACGCCGCCTGAGACTTGGAGGAGAACTACAAATACCGTGGACTAAAACCGCTATCAACGTAGGTGTCGAGAACGTTCAGAATCTGGTTTATTTCAACGGCGACGCTATGCCGGCACAGGCCGGGTCGTCAGTCCAGATTCTATCTGCAACTATCCGCCAGAATTTCCGATATCGCGGTCTTGGTTGGGAAAACACGCTGATTTATCAGACTTCATCGGCCGACGAAGTTGTGCCGCTGCCTAAATTCGCCTTCAATTCAAATCTCTACGTAACGTTCCGCATCGCCCGCGTTTTCCACGTTCAGGTCGGCGTTGATTGCACGTACTACACTCGCTACCATGCGGTCAACTATCAGCCCGCCACTATGGCATTCTATAATCAGCGTGAAGTGAAACTCGGCAATTATCCTTACATGAACGCTTACATCAACATGAAGCTATCAAAGACTCGCTTTTTCGTGATGATGTCACACGTAAATCAGGGGTTGTTCGGCGGCAATGACTTCTTCTCAATGCCCCATTATCCGCTCAACCCCCGCCGACTCCAGATGGGGCTTTCGGTAGATTTCGCCAATTAATAACTTTACTGTTCGGCGGCGTGCTCTTCGGCCTTAATCTCATTCCAGATCGCATCCATCTCTTCGAGCGACATATCCTTTAACGTCTTTCCCGCCTCTTTTGCTCGGCGCTCAACCTCTGTGAAGCGTCTGATGAATTTCTTGTTGGTCAATTCAAGGGCTGTGTCGGGATGAATACCGTATTTTCTGCCGGCGTTAACTATGCTGAACAGCAGATCGCCGAACTCTTCTTGCTTCTTAGTGGCATTGCCGCCGCGCAGTTCGGCTTCAAACTCCGATATTTCTTCCTTTACTTTGGCCCAAACGTCGTCGGGATTATCCCAATCAAAGCCTACGTTGGCCGCTTTTTCCTGCACTCGATATGCCTTAATCAATGGAGGGAGCGAGGCCGGCACGCCCGACAAAACTGTCTTATTGCCACCTTTCTCCTTAAGCTTGATTTGCTCCCAATTAAGTTCCACTTGGTGCGCATTTTCAGCTTTTACTTCGCCAAACACGTGAGGATGACGGAATATAAGTTTGGAGTTTAGGGCATCTGCCACATCAGTTATGTCGAATAGGCCTTTCTCTTCGCCTATCTTGGAGTAAAAAAGTATGTGAAGGAGCACGTCACCGAGTTCCTTTTTGATGTTGGGATTATCCTCGTTTATAAGCGCGTCGGAGAGCTCATAAACTTCCTCAATAGTGTTTGGGCGAAGCGATTCATTGGTTTGCTTGCGGTCCCAGGGGCATTTTACGCGAAGCTCGTCGAGCGTGTCTATAACTCGGCCTAACGCTTCTATTTTTTCTTCTCTTGTGTGCATAATTTGTCGTTATAAAAAAGCTACGGCCAAGTGTAGTTGGCCGCAGCTTTTGTGGTGGGTATTATTATTTCTTGTAATTGTCGATTCCCTTTGTGAGGAATTCCATGAATTTCGGAATACTTTCGTCGTAGTGCGACGGCTCTGACAGGGGATAGCCTTCGTTGTCGAGAATGACGTAGGTAGGTTGTGAATTTTCACCGAATTTATGAGTCTGGAGGTATGTCCATTTCTCTCCTTCGGTTGTGAGGGTTTTCTTGTTACCCTTGTCGTCGACTACTACCATCGGCTCTTTCAACGGCTTGCGGTCGTCGACCATGAGTTTTACGAACACAAAGTTGTCATTGATGAGCGATGCGACGCCTTCGTCCTCAAAGACGGCCACTTCCATCTTGCGGCAGTTAACGCAACCGAATCCTGAGAAATCGACCAACACTGGCTTGCCCTCAGAGGCGGCGATGCGCATAGCTTCGTCGTAATCGGTATATTCTTTGTATTCGTTTTCTGTCACATGGAGGTTGAAATCCTGAGTTGATGTCGGAGGCACAAATGCGCTTGTCACCTTTAGCGGCGCGCCCCAAAGGCCCGGGAGGAGATAAACGGCAAACGAAAGCGGAACGATAGCGAGGATGAATCTGAACACGCTAACCTTTTCTACCTTATCATCGTGGGGGAACGTGATTTTGCCGAGGAGATACATTCCAAGCAATACAAACATTACGATCCACAGGGCAATGAACACTTCGCGGTCGAGCAGTCTCCAACCGTAAGCCATATCGGCGACCGAGAGGAATTTCAGCGAAAGGATAAGCTCAAGGAAGCCGAGAACTACTTTAACCGAGTTGAGCCAGCCGCCTGATTTGGGCATCTCTTGGAGCAGAGTCGGGAACATGGCAAACAGCGAGAAGGGGATAGCCAAGCCGAGCGAGAAGCCGAGCATTCCCATTGCCGGACCCATCAGATTGCCGTCGGAAACAGCTTCAACGAGAAGTGTGCCGATAATCGGGCCGGTGCATGAGAATGAAACGAGCACAAGCGTGAACGCCATGAAGAAAATGCTTATAAGTCCGGTGGTCTTTTCGGCGCGCGAGTCCATCGCGTTCGACCAGCTTTCGGGGAGTTTTATGTCAAACGCCCCGAAGAACGATACAGCGAAGATAACGAGGATAGCGAAGAAGATAATGTTGAACAGCGCGCTCGTAGACAATTCGTTGAGCATACCAGGGCCGAATATTACGGTGATAAGTAGGCCAAGAACAACGTAAATTACAACGATTGAGAAACCGTAGATAAGAGCATCGGTGCTAAACACGAATTTCTTCTTGATTTTCTTGCCGTTAGCGTCGCGTTTTGTTCCGCTCTTCTTAAGGAAGAAGCTTATGGTCATAGGTATGAGGGGCCAAACGCAGGGTGTAAGCAACGCGGCGAGACCGCCTAAGAATCCCATGAGCAGGATTGTCCAGTAAGATGACTCGGCTGTCGACGATTGCTTCATCTCGGTCGGCTCCCACCATGTGGGATTATCACTTTGGCTGGCAGTGGCCGAAATGGAATCGAGTGCCGCGACCGTGCCGTCAATGCCGTCAGTGTTATTGGTTAAGGTGTCGCCGGGATTTGTCGCTTCTGAATCCTGAGCGGCAGTGTCGGCTTCGTTTTGCTTCTGGTCGGCTGCTGTTTCGGCTGCATCCTGTGTCGGAGTTCCGGACGGAAGCCCTGCCTGAGCGTAAACGGCCTCTGCCTGAAGTTTTTTTGATTCGGGCGCGGTGCAAGAGTCGTCGTTGCACGCTTGCCACGACACGTTGGCCACAAGTTTGTGGTTTTGCTTGTCGGTGATTTCAAAAGGGATAGTGAAAGTAACGGTGCCTTCCCAATATTTCTGAGTGATTTTAAGCACGTCGTCGTAATGCGAAGTCGCGGCTTTTGAGGGTTTCGGTGAGCCGAGAATCTTTACTCCCGGCTGCTCGGCCACTCCGATGACGAGCGGATTGTAGTCGTCGCCGTCAAATGAATAGAAGTGATATCCCGGTGAGTTCACCGCCGTGAGGACCAGGTTGCCCGAAGTGGCTGTTGTCATGTCAGCCTTCATGGTCCATTTCACCACGCCTTGCGCCGACGCGGCCATCGCCGTTATCATGACGATGATAAGCAGATACAATTTTTTGAAATTGCTCATAGTCGAAATGTAAGCTGTATTTATGGTATTAATATTATGCTATTACTGCGGTTTATTGCCGCGATAGTAGAGTTCGCGTTGCCGCGAATCATGGCAAAGTTAATGATTTTACAACTATATATCGCTAATTTTTTCCTTAATATTTAATAATTATACGCTATTTTTAATCATAGTGGCGGATATGAGCTCCAAAATCGCCGAAAACGCGGATTTTTGTGGCCGAAATTGTGATTTTTTGATGAAATTTCGTAACTTTGCAAGGATTTATGTAATATCAGATAGATGGAGAATAAGAAAATATTGTACATAGCTCAGGAGATCGCGCCATATCTTCCTGATTCTGATTTGTCCACATTATGCCGCAATCTTCCTCAGCGCATACAGGAGAAAGGTTTTGAAGTACGCACGTTCATGCCCAAATACGGGACTATCAATGAGCGTCGCAATCAGTTGCATGAGGTGATTCGCCTCTCAGGCATGAATATCATTATCGATGACACCGATCATCAGCTCATCATCAAGGTCGCCACTCTGCTCCCATCGAGAATGCAGGTTTATTTCATCGACAACGAGGACTATTTCCAGCATCACGCCGTATCCGACATAGAGATTCGCGAGACCCCCGACGACAATGACGAGCGAAGCATGTTCTTCGTCAGAGGCGTTATTGAGACCGTCAAGAAACTCCGTTGGGAACCTTCGATCATCAATATCTCAGGATGGGTAGGAGCCCTCGCGCCGATTTATCTCAAGCGCATCTACAACGAAGACCCGTCGTTCAGAAATTCTAAAATCGTGGTGTCGCTTCTCAAGGATGGCTTTGACGGCGGTTTCGATCCCCGATTTGTCGAGAAGCTCGCGCAGGACGGATTTGCCGACGGCGAGCTTGACGCTCTCGCGAAAGAGCCTGTCGATTACAAGACCCTTATGAAGTTTGCCATCTCTCACGCCGACGCGGTTGTCGAGGCTATGCCCGGCGCCGATCCTGAGCTTATCGAATACGCTAAGAACTCAGGCCTGCCTTTCATGGCATACACCGGCGAGGAAGATGCCGCAGCATATATTGACTTCTACAAATCATTATGAAAAGATTCAGAATTATCGCCTCGACGGCAGTAGCTGCCACAGCAATGCTTCTCGCCGCCTGCGATGATAATAACGAGAATATCGGATCTTCGTTAGTTCAAACCGATAGCAATGTGGTTATCGCGAGCGACTTCAAGCTTGAGGGCGAAACGCAGCTTAATAGCCGCATACAGTCGCGCACTATCACTCAGCTGATCGGCTCTATCGATGCGACTGACTATGGATGCCTCTCGGCCGATTTCGTTACCCAGTTCATGCCGGCCGCGAAACTCGACTCGCTTTTGAAGTCCAGAGAGCAGCTCGACTCCATTAAGCTCCTTATGATGTTCAATAAGGGCTCATTTGTGGGTGACTCTGTTGTGCCGATGGGAGTTGAAGTGTACCGCCTGAACAAGCAGCTGCAGGCTCCTATTTTCTCCGACTTCAATCCGGCGGATTATTACGACTCGTCGTCTCCGATAGGGGAGAAGGTATATGGTGCCAGCAACCTATCCTACTGGGGAGATAACACTGATACGTACAATGCGATTTATGTGAACCTCCCTAAGCAGATGGGCATCGATCTCTTCGACCTATATACCACCAACCCCTCGGTAGTATTGTCGCCCACCTCGTTCGCTCAATATTTCCCTGGTGTTTACGTGAAAAATTGCTATGGGTCAGGGCGTGTAACCAAAATCGGAGCCACAGCTGTGGAGCTTTTCTTTCACTACAACACCATCAACGCAGCCGGAAACGACACGATTTTATCCACATCGACTATACTCCTTCAGGCCACTCCAGAGATTATCACCAACAACAATATCACCTATCGTACGTCGGAGAACATACGCCAGCGTATCGCTAATGGGCAGCAGCTTGTGGTCGCCCCAGCCGGCTACGATGTCGAAATCAAATTCCCGATCGAGGAAATCATTAGCTACTACAAAGAGCACAAAGGAATGTTGTCGGTGATCAACACGTTGTCAATGTCAATCCCCGTCGAGAAGATTTCTAACGCCTACGGTATTGAGCCTCCCAAATACCTCCTGATGGTAAAGAAGAGCGAGCGTCAGAAATTCTTCGAGAACTCTGAGATTACAGACAATGTAAATTCGTTTTACGCCGAGTATAGCACCGCAAGCAATGCTTACAACTTCTCTGCGTTCCGTCAATATCTCCTCGACGCGCTCGCTAAGATTGACAAGGGTGAAACGCTCGACCCCGCCGATTACACCTTCCTTCTCACTCCCGTGAGCATTGAGACCGAGACAGTCAGCGGTTATTACCAGAACACGACTGTAGTTAAATCAATTGCCCCGTATATCGACGGCCCCGCTATGGCCCGACTTATGCTTGACAAAGCCGACATTCAGTTCACTTTCACCAATCAGTCGTCAAAATAGTCGTTAAGTAGCATAATAACTCTAACAGATACAAGGATGTGCACACTCGAAAATCGAACTGCACATCCTTTTTTTCGCTGTTGATGAAAATTATTAGACCAAAACTGCGATATTCCAAAAAAAATCATTACCTTTGCATACACATTCGTAAAACATACATATTTTCAAGCCGCAATAGCTCAGTCGGTAGAGCATTTCATTCGTAACGAAAAGGTCGTGGGT
>CAZJBM010000020.1:0-52812 GCA_964544595.1 uncultured Barnesiella sp. | reverse complement strand
CAAAATCCCTCCGAGATATGCGACCTCAGCGTTAACATATTTTATGGGACAGGCTTAAAATCCCGACCGCCCGAAGCTTCAAGCGGTCGAGATCCGGATGAAAAAACTGTATTTTTATTAAGTAAGTATCGAAAATTAGTTTATACCAATCTTCAGCTTGCTATTGCGATCTTTTATTTTGCTCACTAAGATTAATATCGAATCTTAATATAAACTGATTTACGATACTTACTTAGCTTATTTGCTGAGGTTTATCAGGCATTGGTTAAGAAGCTCGTTGAGCACCGACTCAGAGTATTTTTTGTCAGAAATCATCCCTTTGAGTATTTCGCGCAAGGAGTCTTTGTCGGTTGAGGTGACATCGGTATATTGGGCAATGTCGCGGGTCATGAGGTAGACTTTTGTGGCGAGCGCGATGCGGGTTTGGGTGTTGGCCGAGGTCATGTTTTGCAGATACGACATCACTGTGCCAAACCACGATTTAGTCTGCGGGGAGGTGATGTATATCGCTCCGTTTGACACGTCGATGTTAGAGAGGTCGCGAAGTCGGTCATATCGGTTTTGCTCCTCAAGCTGCTGTCGATGCATCAGCGTGGTGGCGTAGGTCACGACGAGTTTCCCGCGGATTTTACCATCCTCTTCGATATAGCTCAGTCCGTAAGCGTAGCGGTATATTCTGTTGGGGTCTTCCGATTTAGGAGCAAGGAAGGTGGCGTAAATATAATCATGGCCGGGGTTTGAGATTTTGATTCCCGCGCCGCTACCGTCGCCCACGGCCAGTGCGATCTGCGGGTCGGAGGGCGCGGCTTTGCCCCGGTTAAGGCTATATGCCAAGGCGCTGTCTTTGTCGAAGGCGGTGATAACGTTGTTTATGAGATTCATTTGTTTGGCCGGCAACTCGAAGCTGTAGACGTCGCTTTGCCCGGTCTTGGTCAGGGTCTCCGGATTTCTTTCGAGCGAATGGCTTTCGGTGATTTGCGCGTCTTTACATTTGATTATGGCATCGAAGGCCGACAGGATATTTTTTTGCGCCGTAGCAGCCATCGGAGCAATCACACACAGGAGGCTGACTAATCTTACTATTGATTTTCTCATAATGTTGGGTTATTGCATGGTTACTTTTTGTATCGTTGTCTCTAACAGGGGATCGTGCTCGCCGAAGAAATCAAACATTTGTTGGATTGCAGTGTATTCGTCCAATAGAATTTCGGCGTTTAGCATCGCTATGTCGTTATCGATCATGGCCTGTTGTATTCTGAGATATTCGTCGACGTCGATTTCGTCGGTGATGTTGGTCACGGGCGTTTCGTCGACGGCGCTAACCGGATGCTGTTTCTTTGGCATAACGGCTGATTTACTTCGCTTTGCGCGGTTGGACGCAAGCGGCTTGGCTGACGCCTTTATCTCCGGGGTGAGGATTACGCTATCAGGCTCGTCGCGGGTAGCGGATTCCTGAAGCTGTTGATTCTCGGCGAGCAACTCGGCTGATTCAGGCGTCGCCATATGATTGAATATTATCATGAATATGCTTGAAATCATAGCCGCGCCGATCAATATAGCGGCAACGCGTGCCAGCTTGCGCATGAACGATGGCTTGCGCGGGATGCGCTTTTTAAATCGCGACCATTCATCCTCGATATCTATCGTCGGCTTCCGCGCGTAAGCCCCGCTGACAGCCGCGGATACCGCCTGAATGTCGCTCAGCTCCGCGTCGGAGGCTATCATACGCAGCTCCTCGTCGGTCAACGCTGCGGGAGCGTCGATCATCTTAGCGATTATGATGTCTCTCTGTTCATCTGTCATGGTTTCTTAACTTTAAAGTGGCTTCTTAGTTTTTTAAGGGCCGCGACCACGTTTTTATTGACCGCGGCCACTGAGACTCCGAGGCTTTCGGCGGTCTCTTTGTAGCTCATTCCGGCCGAGTAGACCTTTTCAACGACCTGGCGCTCGCGGGTGGTCAACACGCGCTCGATTGCCGATATAACCTCTTCGTCGCGCCGGGGCGGCGGGGCGTCGTCGGGCGGCGGTTCAAGTGTCAGCCGCTGGCGTATCTTCTCGCGGGTGTCGAGCATGGAGAGCCGATTTAAACTTGCGTTGCGCACGGCCCGCATGATGAAACCCATTGGATTCGCTACGCTGATGTCCGATTCCCAGAGTCTGACGAATACCTCCTGCACTACGTCTCTCGCCTCATCCTCCTGGTGGAGCAGGCTCATCGCCAGGTTCATCGCCGGCGGGAAGCAACGCTTGTAGAGGGTTTCAAACTCGGTTTCGGAATACTGCATTTTTTCTGTGAGGTCGTTTATTTAATAGACAGCTGAGAAGCTGAAATCATTACCCCAAAGTAAACGAAAAAATGCGGCGAGGGCATAAAAAATTATCTGACATTTATCTGACAAATGCTGACTATGGTGTGAATCAGTCGGTTAGACGAAGCTCGTAAGATTCGCCTCGATTGCAGATAATCTCAATGTTAGTGTCGGCGAGAGCGATTTTCGTACGCCTCACGAGGGTGTATAACGACTCTTCGGCGTTGCTTTTATTGCCCCAGAGTGCGGCGCAAAGAGTGGCTTTGTCGACCCTCCGGTCGGGCGAGTCGATCAGCATCTGAGTGAATTGTCGCTGCATAGGAGTCAGTCGTAGGCTCTCGATTGACGGTAAGGTAACTGTTGCGGCTGCCGCGGCTGTTTCGCTATGTGCCTGTTCCTTGCGTCGCCATGCGTATATGCTTGCCATGGATAGGGCCGAGAGGATTAGCAATGCGCCGGGGAGTCGCTTGTCGGTGAGGGCTATGACCGATGCCACTGAGCAGTCGACGAAGCCTTGCAGGCGAATGGCATCCGCACCGACCGATTTTTCGGGTATGAGCATTATGGAGTCGGACGCGATCTTATAGCCATGAATATTTATCGCCACGCTCTTGTCGTCGGCCAGGGCGAGGGTGTAATAAGCCTCGCCGCGCAGCGCGTCGTTTCTGAATTTCGCTTCGGTAGCTTGATATAATATAGGCTTTCGGGTTGTTTGGCTCATGTGGCGAATTGCCGCGACAGTGTCTTTCCGGGTCCATAATTCGCTGTTCTCGTTGGCTAAGGCTATCATCGCGTCGTTAAGGTCATCCTTGATGTTTTGCTTGGCCCTCGAATATGATAAGCACCCCGATATCATCGAAGCGATCATCAGAGCCAAGGGGAGCAGCATACTGTAGCGTAGGGCGCGTGTCTCGTTGTTGTGTCGGGTGGAGGTAGATTCCATTGTCGGAGCTTAGGGTTGGATGCAAAGGTATAAAAAAAGCGCGTCATTATTCGCCGTTTTTAACCGTTATTATATTTAAAGGAGAAAAAAAGTAGGATATTTTGGCGTAGTTGACGGAAATATGCTTATATTTGCGGTGACACAAGAGGGGTGTCCGCCATAGAGTGACGGACTGAGATTATACCCTACGAACTTGAAGCGGTTAGTACCGCCGGAAGGATCTTGTTTACATTCCCGTTGTCGGGATGTGGGTTTATCCATTTTTATTCGGCCCCTCGAAGTGTTTGATTTTATTATAATCAAACTCTTTTTTTATTATGAAAGTCGAGATAAATCACAAAGAAGTAGAGGTGGCCGACGGATGCGATCGCTTGTCGGAGCTGCTTGTAGCCGAGGGTTTTACCGGCATCGGGCAGGCTGTAGCCGTAAACAACAAGGTTGTGCCTAAGGCCGATTGGGCGGCTTTTGAGCTCGCCGACGGAATGAAGATAACGATTATCAGAGCTGTCTGCGGGGGATGAGGGCGATGAGGAAAATAGCCATCACGTATCCCGAATTTTACGCCGGCGAGGCTGAGGCTGTGGTGAGAGTGCTCGACTCAGGCCAGTACTGGCGTCTGCACATCCGTAAGCCGGGTGCCGAGGCGGCTTCGCTGCGCTCGCTTATAGAAGCCATTCCGCGCGAGTATTATCCGCGGATTTCGCTTCACGACCGATTTGATCTGGCCGCTGAATACGGGTTGGGGGGTATTCATCTCAACAGCCGCTCCCCGCAGCCAGTAGAAGGGTGGAGCGGGCTGATAAGCCGCTCGATTCACAGTAGTGAAGAGATCGGCCAAGTGACTGAGGACTATGCCTTTCTCAGCCCTGTTTATCCCAGCATATCAAAACGCGGATACAAAGGAAATCTCAATCTCGCGGAGCTTAAACCGTTGCTCACCGACCGGATTTTCGCTCTCGGAGGCGTCACTCCAGATCGGTTGCCTGAACTCGCCGGCTGCGGCTTCGCGGGCGCGGCCATGCTCGGCAGCGTGTGGAGCAAGCCTGTCGACCTCGATGCATTCAAGCTTCAGTTCATCACTCATCCGTCGCCGCGCTGGAGTCTCGTCGACGAAGCGGAGTCGGTGCTTCGGGGGGGTGGACGGTGGATACAGCTGCGCCATAAAGACGCCGACATCCCGGAGCTGCTTGCCGAAGGCGCGGAGATTGCCAGAAGATGCCGCGAGCATGGGGCGACATTCATTGTCGACGACCACGTGGAGCTGGTCGACCGGCTCGGCGCCGACGGCGTGCATTTGGGTAAAAACGATATGCCTGTTGCTCAGGCCCGTAAACTGCTCGGCCCAGAAAAAATCATAGGAGCCACGGCCAATGAGTTTGCTGATATAGAGCGGGCATGGCTCGACGGGGCTGATTATATCGGGCTCGGGCCGTTCAGATTCACCACTACAAAAGCCCGCCTTAGCCCTATCCTCGGCTTGGAGGGGTATCGGCGTATCGTAGGGCAATGCCGCGAAGCCGGTATCACGCTGCCTATCGTCGCTATCGGCGGTATCACCGAGGCCGACCTGTCGGAGGTGATGTCCGCGGGGGTAAACGGCGTGGCAATCAGTTCCGCGATCTTGACCGCCCGGTCGCCCGAAGCCAAAACGCGGGAAATATTGAATTGCTTACAAATCTAATAACATATAGTTACGATGTCAAAACTCATAATCGGCGGCCGCGAGTTCAGCTCGCGACTCTTTGTCGGAACAGGTAAGTTCCGCAGCAACGAATTGATGGAAAAATCGATAATCGCTTCCGGCACGCAGATGGTGACCGTGGCGATGAAACGCATTGATATGGATAACCGCGACGACGATATGCTCCGCCATGTGGCCCTCGACGGCATACAACTGCTTCCCAACACTTCAGGCGTGCGCGACGCCGCTGAAGCCGTTCTCGCCGCGCAGCTCGCCCGCGAGGCGTTCGGCACGAACTTCATCAAACTCGAAATCCACCCCGACCCGAAGTATCTCCTTCCCGATCCTGTCGAGACCCTTAAAGCCACGGAGGAGCTGGCAAAGATGGGATTCGTGGTGTTGCCATACATCCAAGCCGACCCTGTGCTTTGCAAGCGGCTTGAGGAAACGGGCGCCGCGACAGTGATGCCGTTGGCGGCTCCGATAGGCTCAAACAAGGGGCTCGTCACCCGCGATCTGCTGAAGATTATTATCGAGCAGAGCCGTGTGCCTGTGGTGGTTGACGCGGGGCTTGGCGCACCCTCCCACGCCGCCGAGGCTATGGAGCTTGGCGCCGATGCGGTGCTTGTCAACACAGCCATCGCCGTTTCGGCCGATCCGGTACGCATGGCTAAGGCATTTGCCGACGCGACGGTAGCAGGGCGCGAGGCTTACGAGGCCGGACTCGGAGCGGTGTCGGATTACGCCGAAGCGTCGAGCCCGCTGACCTCGTTTCTCAATTGATTGACGTGTCTTTTACGAATCCCAACGGCTCATTTCTAATATATAAAGATGTTTTCCGACGAACTTAAAAAATATGACTGGGACGCTACCACAGCTGAGATTATGGCCAAAACAGCTGCCGACGTCGAGGCTGCCTTAGCTAAGGAACACCTCGCCGACAGCGATTTCATGGCCTTGATTTCGCCCGCGGCCTTACCCTACTTGGAGACGATGGCGCGCAAAAGCCGCCGACTCACCGAGCAGCGATTCGGCAAGACGATGTCGATGTTCATACCCATGTACATCACAAATTCGTGTACCAATTCATGCGTGTACTGCGGCTTCAACTGCCATAATAAATTCAACCGCGTGATTCTTACGATGGATCAGATACGCGCCGAGTGCGAGGCGATCAAGAAGTTAGGCCCGTTTGAGAATCTCCTTATCGTCACCGGCGAGAACCCCGCAAAAGCCGGTACCGACTATATCGAGCAGGCGCTGCGGGTGTGCCGACCCTATTTCGCGAATCTTACCATAGAGGTAATGCCCTTATCGACCGACGACTATCGCCGCCTGACCCACTCGGGCCTTAACGGCGTGATATGCTTTCAGGAGACCTACAACAGGGCTAATTATAAGAAGTATCACCCGGCGGGCATGAAGTCGAATTTCGAGTGGCGATGCGACGGCTTTGACCGCATGGGTCAGGCCGGAGTGCATAAAATCGGCATGGGGGTACTGATCGGACTGGAGGATTGGCGCACCGACGTAACCATGATGGCCCGCCACCTCAGCTACCTGCGCAAAAACTATTGGCGCACGAAGTATTCAGTCAATTTCCCACGTATGCGCCCCTCCGAGTCGGGATTTCAGCCCAATGTGGTGATGACCGACAAAGAGCTCGCACAGCTTACGTTCGCCTTCCGTATTTTTGACCCCGATGTCGATATTTCTTACTCCACCCGCGAAAACCATACTTTCCGCAACAATATGGCGACTCTCGGAGTGACCACAATGAGCGCGGGCTCTAAGGTCGACCCCGGCGGCTACGCCACGTTTACCGACTCGCTTGAGCAATTCGCTATCAGCGACGACTCGTCGCCCGCAAAGGTGATGGCCGACCTCCGCTCGCTTGGTCGCGAGCCTGTATGGAAAGACTGGGACCGCGTGTTTGATTAATCCCCCCATTAGCTATGCAACGATATGCCCGACAACTGCTGCTCCCCGAGATAGGCTCGGAGGGGCAGAAAAAACTCGAAGAATCCTCAGCGCTCATTATCGGTCTCGGCGGCTTAGGCTCGCCGGTGTCCTCATATCTCGCCGCCGCCGGAGTTGGGAGGCTGGGACTGCTCGACTGCGATATTGTCTCTGAAAGCAATCTCAACCGTCAGATTCTCTACTCAACCGCCGACATCGACCTTCCGAAAACCGAGTGCGCCCTTCGCCGCCTCTCTCAACTCAATCCCCATTGCCGCTTCGACACATATAATATGAAGTTTGACGCCGATTGCGCCGAAGATATTGTCGACGGCTACGACCTGATTGTCGATTGCACCGACAATTTCCCGGCGCGGATTGTGATTGACGAGGCTTGCGCGTCGACCGGGAAACGATGGGTGCACGGCGCGGTCGAAGGCTTTTCAGGCCATGTGACCGTTTTCAACGGCTCGGCCCGCAAACGCTACTCTGATCTCTTCCCCGACATAACCGCCGACAACTTCCCCCCTAAGAATCCGGGCATTTTAGGCTCGACTGCCGGGGCTATAGGGAGCATCATGAGTGCCGAGGCTGTGAAACTGCTCCTCGGCGTAGGGTCGCCGCTCGACGGTAGCCTTCTCCTTCTCGATCTCCTCTCCGCGACCACTCAAATAATTGATTTCTGACCACCCCTTTTTCTTATACACTCTGCAATGAACTGGAGCGAAAACGCATGGGATGCCGCCTCTAAGGTCTACGAGGCGATAAAGCGACTCCCCTTTCTCAAAGAATTAGCCGACGGCACCCTCCTGCCCGAGCGATTCCGTTTCTATATAAGCCAAGACAGCCAGTATCTCAACGCCTATTCCCGCGTGCTGGCCCACATCGCGTCGCGACTGCCCGACATGGCCGATGTCGACACCTTTCTCCGCTTCGCCGGCAACGGCGTGGCGGTGGAGAAGTCGCTTCACGCCGGGTTTAACCCCGACCTCTCCGCGGGCATGTCGAAGATATGCCTCTTCTACACCTCGGTTTTGAAGTCGTATGCCGAAGATGATGTCGCTGTCGAGGCCGCGGCTATTCTTCCATGCTTCTGGGTCTATCAGAGGGTAGGGGAGTATATGCTGTCAATCGCCAAAATCGACGGTAATCCCTACCGCGAATGGATCGCTACCTACGCAGACGAGTCGTTCCGCGAAAGCACGATCAAGGCAATCGGAGTGTGCGACCGTCTGGCCGAAAATGCTGGACCCGACGTGCGCCGCCGCATGACCGAAGCTTTCGTCACCTGCTCGCGGCTTGAATGGCATTTCTGGGATTCGGCCTATAAAATGGAGCTTTGGGATAGGGAGCTTAGCTGATAATTGCTAAATCTATAACGTGTAAAAACCAACCGAAACGATGAAAAAATACAACATAGCCCTTACTATAGCCGGAAGCGACCCTTCGGGGGGTGCCGGTATGCAGGCCGACCTGAAGACATTTTCGGCACTGGGCGTTTATGGCGCATCGGCTATCGTGGCCATTGTGGATGAAAACACCGCGGGAGTCTATGGCGTGCATCCTGTTCCCGCGCGGTTTGTGGCCGGGCAGATTCGCTCGGTAATTGACGACATTGGGGTCGATGCCGTGAAGATAGGCATGCTACACGATTCGGAGCTTATACGGGCTGTCCGCGACACCCTCGGCCGATACCCCGAGGTGCGCAATATAGTGCTCGATCCGGTGATGGTCGCCACCTCCGGCGACCCGCTCTTGCAGGCAGAGGCTATAGACACTCTCCGCAGCTGCCTTGTGCCATATTGCCGCGTGATTACCCCGAATCTCCCCGAAGCGTCACTGCTGTTGGGGCAGACGCTCGATCATCAGGACCAGCTTGAGGATGCGGCAATCGCGCTGTCGAAGGCGTCGGGCGATGTGTCGGTGATGTTAAAAGCCGGGCACTTAGAGTGCGATAGTCTCGTCGACATCTTCTATAACGCCGAAAACGGAAAAATCCGTCGCCTCGCTTCGCCCAGGATCTCTACTCCCAATACCCATGGCACCGGGTGCACGCTCTCGTCGGCCATTGCCGCGTATTTGGCCAAAGGCGCGTCGCTCGACCATGCAGTTGTCCACGCCAAAGAATATCTCTACGAAGCCATCCGCTCAGGCGCGGGTTACTCAATTGGCCACGGCCACGGACCCGTCAACCATTTCCACTCCCTCTGGTAATCCCTCTACCGCCTCCACTCGATATTTTTTAATTCGCAACCATGCTTTGGAATCTTTTGTAAACAGGAAGTGTTTGGCTGATTTCGGGCGGCGAGGAGGGGAGGAGTTGCGAATGTCGGGGAAATTGGTTAACTTAGCGGTCGCAAAACGTCAGCAGAGGCCCGTCGAGGGCTTTGTGGGCGGGATGTGTCGTTGCCGGCAGGCAATGACTTTTTAAAATAAAAAAGGCGTTTATCCGCGCTCATTCTTGACAATCGGGAATCTCGCAAATTTCTAATCGTAGTCAAGACTGTGGCAACGGTGGATGCTTTATGTAGGTATGTATATCATCGTGGCTGATGTGCCGAAGTGACAGGCGCATCGGTCGGTGTGTTCCATATTCTGCGTGAGGCCTCTGCAGTTGCTCGTTCGACTACGATAGGCAATGCGAGAGCCTCCGATTGTGGAACGGGCAGCCGATAAGGTTCTCACGCGCTTTGTTTTATATAGGTTATACGCGCCGTGCGGGGGCCCGCGGCAGGTAGTAAAATATACTTTATGATTATCACCGCTGTTGCGATGTTTCTGCTGATGATGTGCCTCGCGGCATAGTAAGGCCGATTAGTGTCCGTAATACGAAACTTTTCATTATCTTTGTTGTTGTGAAATTGACAACAAATAATCTTATTATGCGAATACCTTTAGCAATTACCTCGATATTGTGCGCTCTCGGCGGGATGGCGCAGCAACCTATCACCTCGATTGATGAACTTGCCGACCGCCTCGACGCAACTGCCCGCTACGATGCCTCGGCCACATATAGCGTGCTTCTCCCTTCGTCTCCCGACGAGATCCAATACGATATTAACCTCCAGTCGATCGCGTCGCCAACCGACACGCTCTCGCCCTGCGAATACCTTATCGAGTGGACGCTCCATGCCCCCTCGGGCCCTACCAGCGGCTTCTCGGCCTACGCCAATGCCTCTCATTTCCGATTCCGCAACGAGCGTCTTCAGGAATATCACTTCGACTGGGACTCGATCCCATTTCTCTCGCGCGACGGCGGGGTGCAGCGCAACGCGCAGTTCTGCGACCTGCTTCCGCAGCCGATAGCGAAGAAAATCAGGGAAATAGCCTCTTCGCCCAAGTATAAGTACACTTTCACTCAGGGCGTTAAGTCGGGAGGCCGCGACGCTGTGACTCTCGAAGCGGTGGAGTCATATAATGGATATACGGCGCGGGAGATTGACTATGTCTTTGACGCGATAACCGGCCTGCCCATTAAAATCGATATTGAGAGCAACCCCGGGGCAATCTCCGAGCAGACAATGGCGGTAAAATTTTATCCCCCGAAGGCACAAATCGTGGAGAGATTTGCCGAAGACGACCTCATCAACCGCTATCCCGAAGTGTTTGAGAAATACCGACAGAGCAACTTCCGAGCCGAGAATCTGCCCGGCACGTCGCTCACCTCGTTCTCGGCCCATACGCTCAACGGCCAGCGCTTCACCTACGACCGCGGGCAGTCGTTTCACAATCCTACGGTCATAGCCATGCTCGACCCCTCGGTAGCGACCGCGGCACAGACCATCGCTGATATTCGCCGCACGCTCGGTTTCCTGCCCATGACTGTCGACGCGATGTGGGTGTTCGTCACCAACAACGCCGAGCAGATAGAACCGCTTATCGGCCAGCAGCATCATGGAGAGACGACGATAATATCGGCCAAGGGGCTTGCGCGCGACTCAGGCATAACCATATATCCCACCATTCTTTTCGTTAACCGTGACGGCTCTATCGCGGATATTCAGCTCGGATACAACAATTCGCTCCCCGAAATTGTTATGCAAAAGACAGCACTCTTAAAGTAAACGAAAAAAATTATTATATATGGAAACTGTATATTTCAACGGAACCGCGTGCCACACCTACGGCACAATGCCCCGCGCCGGCGAAAAAGCGCCTTGTTTTTCACTCGTCAGCCCCGACCTTAAAGAGCTTCGCTGCGGCGACTACGAAGGTAAGAGAGTAGTGCTTAATATCTTCCCCAGCCTCGACACTCCCGTGTGCGCCATGTCGGTGCGTAAATTCAACGAAGCGGCCGCTTCGCTTCCCAACACCGACGTGCTCTGCGTGTCGATGGACCTTCCCTTTGCCGCCGGACGCTTCTGCTCTACCGAGAAAATCGAGAACGTGACCCCGGCTTCGGCCTTCCGCTCGCCGATGTTTGCCGAAAAATTCGGTCTGCTGCTTATCGACGGCCCTCTTGCCGGTCTGCTCGCGCGCGCCGTTATCGTCCTCGACGAGAACCGCAATATCATCTACTCGGAGCTTGTCGATGAGATCACCCACGAGCCCGACTACGACGCTGCTCTCTCGGTGCTCCGCAGTGAAAAATAATCGACGATATATAGATTTACTTGCCAAAACAAATGGGTCGCGCAAACGTTGCGCGACCCATCTGTTTTGTAATCCTTCGCTTTCGGTGGCTAACGGTCGCGTCGGCTTATGCGCACGCGTTTGCCCTTGAGACGCTCGGGAGCTACGCGCGCGATTACCTCGTCGGCCTTGTCGGCCGGCACGGCGGCGATTGCCCAATGGTCGTCGAGCGCGATCAGGCCGACTTCGTCTTTGGTCAGGCCGCCTTTCTGCATCAGGAATCCGGCAATGTCGCCCTTAGATATTTTCTCCTTCTTCCCGGCGTTGAAGTAAAGCGTGGCTGCGGTCGCGGAAATCGGGTCGGACGAAGGGGCGAGGTCGGTCAGCACGTCGTCAATCTCAGCGTTATCGAGTGTGATCTCCTCGTCGGGGCCGAGAATCACGTAGACGCGGCCGTCGGCTCCCTGGCGGGCGGTGCGTCCGTTGCGGTGAGTCCACGTCTCGGGCTGAGGGGGGATATGATAGTGGATTACCGACCCTACCTCGGGAATGTCGAGGCCGCGGGCGGCGAGGTCGGTGGAGATCAGTATGGGCGTAGTGCCGTTGGCGAGCATATCCACTGCCAGGCGTCGGTCTTGCTGCTCAAGGCCCCCATGGTAGATGCCAACGGGAAATCCCTCGGCGAGCATGGCTTTGTAGACCCTCTCCGCGCTCTCGCGGTGGTTGACAAACACTATTACCTTCTGATTGTCGAGCGAGCGGAGGAGCTGGGCGAGCGTGGGCAGTTTGTCTTTTTCGGGTGAATCCACCTCAAGAATCTCGGTCGACACTTTGGGGTGAACCACGTTGCCGGTGAAGTCAAACACGTTGAAGTCCTCCAGCTTGAAAAGCGGTCGCTGCGAGGGGTCGGCCGAGGCGAGGTCGAAGCGGGTGGCCGATGTGAGTATTCGCAGCGAAGGGCGGCGAATCCGGGCCACGATGCGGCGCATCTCGTCGTAGAAGCCGAGGTCGAGTGACTTATCGTATTCGTCGAGCACGATTGATTTCACGTTGGTGAGGTCGACCGTGCCCCTCTTGATGTGGTCAACGAGTCGGCCCGGTGTAGAGATAATTATGTCGGGGGCCACGGCGAGTGAATTCACCTCGTCGCGCATAGCGTGGCCGCCGTAAAACGCCAAAGTCTTAAGCCCGGTGGCAATCGGGCGAATCACGTCGGCGATTTGAATCACGAGCTCGCGCGACGGGGCGATCACCACCGCGCTGACGCCTCGGCCCGGAGCATCGGGGAGGTCGACGTTGCGGAGGGTGCGGATGGCGAACGCGAGCGTCTTGCCCGAGCCGGTCGGGGCGAGCAGGAGTATGTCGCGCTTCTCGGTGTCGGCCATGGCGAGCTGCATCGCGTTGAGCTGCGCGATGCCGGCGCGCTCCTTGATATTTTTAAGTATTTCTGACTTTTTCATAGATATATGTGTCGTGGATATGTTTCCGCGAAGTTAATAAAATATATAAAATGATAACAAATGGGTCGCGAGGATGTTTGCGCTTGTGTATTAGGCGGCTTTTGCCTAACTTTGCGGAAGTGAAAAATATGAAACGACAAGACTCTCCCGCATCGGCGCCCCTCCAATCGGTGCCATTCACGTATATGCTGCTGACGGTAGCGTTCAGCGTATGCCTCATAGTGTCTAATCTGGCTGAAATAAAGACCATAAGCTTAGGCTGGCTCACTATCACTGGGGGCGTGCTCGTATTCCCCGTATCGTATATCATCAACGACTGCGTGGCCGAAGTCTACGGTTTCAGGCTTGCCCGGACGATGATTTTCATCGGGTTCGCCGCCTCGCTCGGGGTCACGCTTGTGCTTCAGGCCGCCCTCGCATTGCCGGGGTCTGACGAATGGACCTCGCAAGAGGCTATGGAAGCGGTCTACGGTAGCGTGCCCCGCATCATGGCAGCGAGCTATGCCGCCTTTCTGGCCGGCTCGCTGGTCAATGCCTACACGATGCACCGCATGAAGGCCCGCTCCGAAGCCGTAGAGACTGTTAATGAAGGGCGCCTTCAGCGGCTGAGCAATTCCTTCTCGGCCAGAGCGATACTTTCAACCATTTTCGGCGAGGGGCTCGACTCGCTCATTTTCTTCCCGATAGCTTTTGCCGGAACGCTCTCATGGAGCATGATAGCGAGCCTTATACTGACTCAGACGCTTATCAAGACCCTCTACGAGATAATGATACTCCCGGTGACGGCGCGCATTGCCGGGAAACTCTCGGCCGCCAACTCCTCCCGCGCGATTCACTCCTAAACAACGTTATAACGATGTGGATATTCTTTGACCTCGACGACACATTATATGATTTTGAGGCGTCATCGCTCATCGGCCTGAGCTATATTTACAACAACTACGGCATAGGCAGGCACTTTAATAGCGAAGAGGAGTGGATCGACTGCTATCATCGTCATAACCGCGCCCTCTGGACTCTCTACAACGCCGGGCTTACCGACCAGGCCACTCTGCGTCACGACCGCTTCTACCTGCCTCTGACCGAAGGGGGCTTTCCTCCTGATCAGGCCGAGGAGTTGACCCGCGAGCTCGACACCGTCTATCTCGACCAGCTCGCCGCGACCGGGCTGCTGCTCCCCGGAGCGATCGAGACAATCGAGGAGCTGAAAGCGCGGGGCCACAAAATAGGCATCCTCTCCAACGGATTCTGCGGGGTGCAGGAGGGTAAACTCAAGTCATCGGGGCTCGACCGCCTTGTCGACTGCGTGGTGCTAAGCGACGAAATCGGCGTCAACAAGCCCGACCGCAGGATATTTGACTATGCGCTGAGCAAATCTGGAGCCGAAGCCGGCGCCGCCGTCATGATCGGCGACAACCCCGACACAGACATCGCGGGAGCCGAAGCCGCCGGGTGGAAGGCCCTGCTCTACGTCAGGCACCCCTCCGCTGCTCCCCCCGACCGGAGCATATCCTCGCTCAAAGAATTGACGCGCCACCCGCTTATACCCTAATTTATTGCGAATTATTAGAGCCTGTCCCATAAAATCTGTTAACGCTGAGGCGGTCAGCCATTGAGCAGAGTTGTTCGGGTGATGAGGGAGTGTACTTGATGTACACGACCGAAGAGCACGGACGAATATGCCTGGCCGAGGCGACGGTAATTTCCATCGCATGCAGAACTTAATATGTGAACATGTTGAAACGATACGGCTTGCGGCAGCTAAATATGCTTGAGCGGAATCATCAAGAAGGCCATCTTCGTCATCGCCGTAGCCGTGGTGAGCAGCTGCTCGTCGCTGCGGCTTAACCTGCGGAAACGATAGAGCCATGCGATGGTGCGCTCAACCACCCAGCGGCCCTCCAGGGAATGAATCCCGACGTGCCGTAATTCGATTTAACGCACTGTAAATCAATTAGCAAAACGCTCTTAGTGATTTCTGTCAATCGGCTTTTGCAGCCGTTGTCGGCCTTGATCGTCTTGATTGAGGGATGTCGTGCGGCGATGCAGCCAATCAAAACAATGATAGACGCTTTTCCACTTGCCGAAGGACGCCGGTAGCATTCGCCATTGGCTCCGGTCTTCAGGACATACATTATTCCTTCTAAATACCTAATGTTCAGCTTTATGTTCATTCTGGCGCAGAACGAGGAGAGCTAGCGCTTTTGTTTGGAGTTAAGTAGTGAGCAACGTTTCACATGTCATTAACGCGCTGAAGCAGCGAATATTACCTCTGGCTCGCATCTCTTGAGCGCTTTCGGAGCCGTCGCTCGGTCACAATGCGGCGGCATTGCTACATCCCGACGCCTCCAAAATCACTCCAAGATATGCGACCTCAGCCTTAACATATTTTATGTGACAGGCTCTTAAAAAAATAGGCCGAATTTTGCGCTCAATTAAAAAAAAAATACGATATTTGCAGTTGCAAATTTGAGAATTGCGCCCTAATTCGTGCAAATAGCGGAATAATCATCTAATATTTAATCATATACAGCAATGACTAAAGCAGACATCGTTAACGAAATCGCCAAAAGCACTGGCCTTGAAAAAGCCAATGTTCTTGAGACTATCGAGAAATTCATGGAAGTGGTTAAAGACTCCCTCGCTAACGGCGAAAACGTTTACCTCCGCGGTTTCGGCAGCTTTATAATCAAAGTTCGCTCTGAAAAGACCGCTCGTAATATCTCTAAAAACACTACCATCATCATCCCCGAGCACAAAATCCCCGCTTTCAAGCCCGCGAAAGTGTTCATGGAAGATGTTAAATAATAGAGCGATTCAATAATAAACAAGCCAAGTATCCCAAAATACGCGGCTGAATATATTAACCCAATTAATAATCACTGCAATGCCCAACGGTAAAAAAAGAAAAGGCCACAAGATGGCTACCCACAAGCGCAAAAAACGCCTCAGAAAAAATCGTCATAAGAAGAAATAATTGACGACGCTCAGCCGCGGATCGACCGCGGCCATTGCGGGAATTCATAGGACAAACTGCGACGAGGAGCATCCCCGCTTCAGATCGGGGTTTGTCTTTTTCCCTTTTTATAACCCTTATAATAATGAAAAGCGAACTAATCGTAGACGTACAACCCAAAGAGGTCTCAATCGCGCTGCTCGAAGACGGGCGACTGATGTCGCTCCAGAAAGAGTCGCGATCTCTGGCCTACGCCGTCGGCGACATATACCTGGCTAAGGTGAAGAAACTTATGCCGGGTCTTAACGCCGCATTTGTCAACGTAGGCTACGAAAAAGACGCTTTCCTTCATTATCTTGATCTTGGCCCCCACTTCACCTCCTACTCCACATTCCTGAAGGAGCTGCTATCCAACAAGAAAGCCATCCCTCAGATCTCAAAATTCAAGCTCAAACCCGACATCGACAAGCACGGCACTATCACCGACCAGCTTGAAGCAGGGCGCGAACTGCTCGTGCAGATCGTCAAAGAGCCTATCTCGACCAAAGGCCCCCGACTCACTACCGAAATCTCCTTCCCCGGCCGCTACATGGTGCTGATACCCTTCAGCGACAAAATCTCGATTTCACAGAAAATCAAGTCGACCGAAGAGAAACTGCGCCTGCGCCAGCTCATGGAGAGCATCAAGCCCAAGAACTTCGGGGTGATTATACGCACGTCGGCCGAAGGACGCCGCGTGGCTGAGCTCAACAACGAGCTTCAGACCCTGATAAAATGCTGGGAAGAGACGCTTGTCAAGGCTCAGACAGCCGAGCCCCCGGCCCTCGTCTTCGAGGAGGAGAGCCGTATCGTAGGCGTGCTCCGCGACATTTTCTCCCCCTCGTTTGAGCAAATCGTGGTAAACGACGCCGACACCTTCACCCAAATCCAGAAATACGTCAACCTCATTGCTCCCGAGCGCTCCGACATCGTCAAGATTTATGCCGACGACGTGCCTATCTTCGATAAATACTCTGTCACCAAGCAGATCAAGTCTTCGTTTGGCAAAACCGTCTCCTTCAAGTCGGGAGCTTACATCATCATCGAGCATACCGAGGCCCTTCACGTGATAGACGTTAACTCAGGCAACCGCACCAAGGCCGACAACGACCAGGAAGCCAACGCTCTGGAGGTCAATCTCAGGGCTGCCGACGAGATCGCCCGGCAGCTGCGTCTCCGCGACATGGGCGGCATCATCATCATCGACTTCATCGACATGAACAAGAGCGAGCATCGACAGCAGCTCTACGACCACATGCGCGAGGTGATGGGCAACGACCGCGCCCGCCACAACATCCTCCCGCTGAGCAAATTCGGGCTTATGCAGATAACGCGCCAGCGAGTGCGGCCCGTGCTCGACATCGCTGTGGCCGAGACTTGCCCCTCATGCTTCGGCAAAGGGGAGGTGCAGCCGTCGCTGTTGTTCACCGACACCCTTCGTCAGAAACTCGAATATCTTGTCAACACCCTCGGCCAGAAAAACTTCATCATGTATGTGCATCCATTTGTCGACGCGTACATCAAAAAAGGCCTGTTGTCGCTTTATTTCAAATGGAAGCGCGAGATCGGCGGCAAATTCAAGATAATGCCCGACCAGTCGCTCGCCTATCTGCAGTATAGGGTGATAGATAAAGACCGCAACGAGATCGACCTGAAGGACGAGAAAGACCTTGAATCATCATCATCCAAAACAAAGGCTAAAGCCAAAAACCGCGTCAACGCGGAGTAATCGACATTTTCAACCTTCACTCAATGGAGTGGATTTAACCGCAAGATCAAAATAAATCCAAAATTAAGGAAAGCGCCCAAGGCGAAATCCATCAACCCTCAAAACAGCGAGGCGCCCCGTCGACATCGGGCTGCGCCTCGCTGTAATTTTTGTATCGCTGATTGCGCGAAGCTCGCGGGGCGAGGCTGTTTTCAAATGGGTATAAAACGAAATCCGACGACTCTCACGAGCCACCGGATCCCTAACCTATGATTCACTTTTGTTGTTCTTTAATCAATTGACGATATGTGTAACACAGAATTGTTACGATACTATGAAAAACGAATGTTGCTTGTAAAAATGTTGCTTCTAATTGCTATTGATGTTATACTTTCTGCGAGAGCTTAATTTTTTTTATGTTTAGCTCTTTTCGTTTCGTAGCGCAAAGATAAGAAAAAGATTTTTAACGATGCAAATTTTGAGCTATATTTTTTGTCAAAAAAATCAAAATTCCATCAGCATTGGTTGGCAAAGTAGATATTTAGGTCAAAATTGCCGATATACTGGTCTAAAACGCTTGTAAAATTATCATCTTGCCATTTTAAAATAGAATTTTGCTATTTTTCGCCAATATCTTTGTGGCGCGCAAGGGAGGCCATTTTCTTTTTTTATTATAAAATTTATATTACATTTGTGTGCCGCATAGCGCTTAGCCGCCGGCACGCATAAACCACACAACCATGTCAGACCTTCAAATCAGTGAAATCTACAAGGCGCAGCAAGTGTTGCAAGACGTTGCCCGCCATCCTAAATTGGTCGGGCCGACCGCGCTCTCGCCCGACTGCCAGGTATATCTTAAACCCGAGAATCTGCAGCATACGGGCTCTTTTAAGCTCCGCGGCGCATACTACAAAATATCCCAGCTATCAGATGAGGAGAAAGCGCGCGGCGTGATAGCGTGCTCGGCCGGCAACCATGCCCAGGGCGTGGCCCTCGGAGCCAAGCACAACGGCATCAAGGCTATTATCTGCCTGCCAGCCGGGGCGCCGATTTCAAAAATTGAGGCAACGAAGGCGCTCGGCGCCGAGGTGTGCCTCGTGCCAGGTGTTTACGACGACGCCTATCAGAAGGCCATTGAGCTCCGCGACGAGAAGGGATACACGTTTGTACATCCGTTCGACGACCCGCTGGTAATAGCGGGGCAGGGCACTATCGGCCTTGAAATCATCGAGGAGATGCCCGATGTCGAAGCCATAGTGGTGCCTATAGGCGGAGGCGGGCTTATCAGCGGCCTCGCTTTCGCGGTGAAGACTCTTCGCCCCGACATTAAGGTCTATGGCGTTCAGGCCGAAGGCGCGCCCAGCATGGAGCAGTCGATAAAGCGAGGTGAGGCCGTAAGGCTCGACAGCGTGTCGACAATAGCCGACGGCATCGCCGTGAAAGAGCCGGGCATCAACACCCTCGCCTTCTGCAAGAAATATGTCGACGAGATCGTCACCGTCAGCGACGACGAGATTTCAGCCGCTATCCTCGCCTTGATCGAGAAGCAGAAACTTGTGGCCGAAGGCGCCGGCGCCACTCCCGTCGCCGCAGTGATGGCCGGCAAGCTCCCGGTGAAGGGCAAGAAGGTGGTTTGCCTCGTTTCGGGCGGCAACATCGACGTCACGATTCTTAACCGCGTCATTGCCCGCGGACTGAGAAAGGGTGGCCGCATGAGCACACTGATAATCAATCTCGACGACAAGCCGGGCCAGCTCTCGATTGTCACCAACATCATAGGCCGGCTCGGCGGCAACATCTACTCGGTCATTCACGAGCGCGCCCACAACTCCAACAGCATCAACGGCTGCGACCTGCACGTGGAGCTCGAAACCCGCAATCACGAGCATATCGACGAAATCTGCCATGCGCTCCGCGACGCCGGCTTCGCCGTGACGATTTCGTAGCGGCAGCAGACGCCCGCGCGCGTTAAAATATATGATAAAGTAAATGGCTACGCCACTAATAGCTACCTTCTAATAATATGATGACTGAAGATTTAGTGACTCTCTATGCCGAGAGTTTCAAAGAAAACTGGGATCTTCCAGCGCTGACCGACTACGGTCAACCCAACACGACCCTCACCTACGCCGACTTTGCCAAGCGCATAGCCCGTATTCACATACTGCTGAAGCAAATGGGCGTGCAGCCCGGCGACAAGGTCGCCTTGATGGGTCGTAACACCTCCACGTGGGTGACGGTGTTTATAGCCACAATCACCTACGGGGCCGTGATCGTCCCTGTGCTCCAGGATTTCAATCCTATCGACGCCCAGCATATCATCAACCACTCAGAGGCGCAGCTGCTTTTCATAAGCAATCATATCTACGAGAACCTTGAGTTTGAGCAGATGCCCAACCTTAAAGCCGCTCTCTCGCTCGACTCGCGGGCTGTGCTCGACGAGCGCGGCGGCGAGGGAGCCGAGTTCCCGCTCGCCTCGAAAATAATCCGTAATCTTACGCGCAAATTCAAGAGCGTCTACAAAAAAGGATTCGGCGTCGACGACGTGAAATACAATGTCAGACCTAAAGACGCGACTTGCGTGCTCAATTATACCTCTGGCACGACCGGATTTTCAAAGGGCGTGATGCTCACATATAATAATTTATGTGGCAACGTTGTTTTCGGAAAGAAGTCGCGCCTCCATTACAAAGGCTCCCGCGCGCTGTCGTTCCTGCCGCTCGCCCACGCCTACGGCTGCGCCTTCGATATGCTGACGCCGCTCGCCTGCGGCACTCATATCACCCTCTTTGGCCGCCTTCCCGTGCCCAACGTTCTTATCAAGGCTCTCGCTGAAGTGCGCCCCAATCTCGTCATCGTCGTGCCTCTTATTCTTGAGAAAATCTATAAGAGCCGTATCGTGCCGATGATTACCAAAGGGGCAATGCGCTGGGCCCTGGCGGTGCCTCTGCTCGACAAAGCTATCTACGGACAGATACGCCGCAAGCTCGTGGAGACTTTCGGCGGCGAATTTGAGGAGGTCATCGTAGGCGGCGCGCCACTCAACCGCGAAGTCGAGGATTTCCTTCACAAAATCAAATTCCCCTTCACGGTGGGCTACGGCATGACCGAGTGCGGCCCGCTCATTTCCTACACCGACTGGCATGATTTCATCCCCGGGTCGTGCGGTATGCCCCTGCCCGGCATCATGGAGGCGAAGATTCTCAGCGACGACCCGCAGAACGTGCCCGGCGAGATACTTACGCGCGGCGAAAACGTTATGGCCGGTTACTACAAGAATCCCGACGCCACGCTCGCCGTGCTCGAAGAGGACGGCTGGCTGCATACCGGCGACATGGGCGTCCAGGGCCCCGACGGCACCCTTTTCATCCGCGGCCGCTCCAAGACGATGATACTCAGCGCCACGGGGCAGAATATCTATCCCGAGGAAATAGAGTCGAAGCTCAACAATATGCCTTACGTTTCGGAGAGCCTTGTCGTGGAGCGCGGTAAGGGTCTGGTGGCTATCGTCTATCCCGACTACAACCAGATGGATGCCGACAAGCTATCGCTCAACGATATGGCCCCGATTATGGAAAACGTGCGCCTCGACCTCAACAAGATTGTGGCTCCCTACGAGCACATCGACCATATCGAGATAATACCCAACGAATTCCAGAAAACACCGAAGAAATCGATCAAACGTTACCTCTATAAGTGATGAAAAAATACCTCGTGACAGGGGCCGCGGGCTTCATTGGCAGCAATTTCGCGGATTACCTTATCGCTAAATACGACGATGAGGTCGAGATACTGATTCTCGACGCTCTTACCTACGCCGGAAATCTCAAGACTATCGACAAGCTCATTCAGCGCCCCAACGTCACCTTTGTCAAGGGCGACATCAACGACCGCGCCCTCGTCGAGAAGCTTATAGCTGACTTCGATCCCGACTACGTGGTCAACTTCGCCGCCGAGAGCCATGTCGACCGCTCTATCGAGAATCCGCGCCTCTTTCTCGAGACTAACATCCTCGGCACCCAGAATATGCTCGACTGCGCCCGCAAGGCGTGGTATATAGGCAAGGATGCCGACGGCAAGCCCCGCTACCGCGAGGGTAAAAAATTCCTCCAGATCTCTACCGACGAGGTCTACGGCTCGCTCCCTAAGGACTACGACGAGGCTCGCCCGCTCATTCTCGACGAGGAGGTGGCCGCGGTTGCCCGCGGGCGCGACAACCTGAAGACATTCGGCGAGGGTTTCTTCCGCGAAACCACCCCCCTGTCACCGCGCTCTCCCTACTCAGCGTCGAAGACTTCGGCCGATATGCTCGTAATGGCCTATCACGAGACCTACGGTATGCCCGTGAACATCACCCGCTGCTCCAACAACTATGGGCCGTATCATTTCCCCGAAAAGCTGATACCGCTGATCATCAACAATATCATGGAAGGGAAGCCGCTGCCGGTTTACGGCCGGGGGCTTAACGTGCGCGATTGGCTCTACGTGGCCGATCATGCCAAAGCTATCGATATGGTGCTACGGTCAGGTAGAGTAGGGGAGGTGTATAACATCGGCGGCTTCAACGAGGAGTCGAATATCAACATCGTGAAGCAGATACTGGCTATCATACGCCGCATACTCGACGAATCGCCCGACTATCGTAAGCTATTCAAGCCGTCGGTCGACGAAATCGACGAGCGCATGATAACCTACGTTGCCGACCGCCCCGGCCATGATATGCGCTACGCTATCGACCCCACCAAGATCGCCACTGAGCTCGGCTGGTATCCCGAAACGCCCTTCTCCGAGGGCATCGAGAAGACCGTGCGCTGGTATCTCGACAACACCGACTGGACCCGCGACGTGCTCTCGGGCGACTATCAGAAATACTACGATCAAATGTACGGCAATCGCTAAGCGCGGCTTATCGACAGCCTAAATAACGCAAGCTCGGCTTGCCAATAGATATGAAAGGAATAGTACTCGCCGGCGGATCCGGCACCCGGCTTCACCCTATCACCAAAGGAATCTCCAAGCAGCTTATCCCCGTCTACGATAAGCCGATGATTTATTATCCGGTTTCGGTATTGATGCTTGCCGGAATACGCGAGATATTGATTATCTCCACTCCTACCGACCTACCCCTGTTCAAGCGGCTTTTGGGCTCGGGCGAGGAGTTGGGGGTGAAATTCTCCTACGCCGAGCAGCCGTCGCCCGACGGATTGGCGCAGGCATTCATCATTGGCCGCGACTTTATCGGCGACGACTCGGCCTGTCTTGTCCTCGGCGATAACATTTTCTACGGCCAGGGCTTCACGGCTATGCTCACCGACGCGCTGAGAATCGCCGACGAGTGCAATGAGGCCACAGTGTTCGGCTATCCGGTGCTTGATCCCCAGAGATTCGGCGTTGTAAGCCTCGACAGCGAGGGGCGCGCGACCAAGATTGTTGAGAAGCCCGCCGAGCCTGAAAGCAATCTCGCTGTCGTCGGGTTGTATTTCTATCCCAACGACGTCATCGACGTGGCCTGCTCCATTAAGCCCTCGGAGCGAGGCGAATTGGAGATAACGTCGGTCAACGAGCATTACCTCCGCGAGAACCGTCTAAATGTTAAATGCTTCGGCCGCGGCTTCGCCTGGCTCGATACAGGCACAGTCGACTCGCTCATGGAGGCGTCGAGCTTTATCGAGGCCATTCAGAAACGCCAGGGCCTCTACGTGGCCTCGCTCGAAGAAGTTGCCTATCGCCGCGGCTTCATCACAGCCGAGCGCTTGCTTGAGCTTGCTCTCCCTCTCGCCAAAACCGACTATGGCCAGTATCTGATACGCTTAGCCAAGCGCCACCTCTAATAATATATTTTTTATCAAAGGGAGCGCAATGCTCCGCCAACAGCAACCGGAATCGCCAATGGATTATAAGTTAATCGACCTGCCTATAGTGCCCGACCGCCGCGGCAACCTCTCGTTTATCGAGAATCAAGCCCAGATACCTTTCGACATAGCGCGGACATATTGGATCTACGACGTGCCGGGGGGGCAGAAACGTTACGGACACGCGTTCTACACGGCCACGGAGCTTATTGTGGCTCTGTCCGGCAGCTTCGACGTGGTGCTTGACGACGGCGTTTCGAGCGAGCGAATCCACCTTGCCCGCTCTTACAAGGGCTTGCTTGTGCCGTCGCTGACATGGCGCGAAATCGACAACTTCTCCACTAATTCCGTGGCTCTGGTGCTGAGTTCAACCCCCTACGCCCCCGAAGACTACATCCGCGATTACGATCTCTTCAAGTCGATCGCGGCAACCAATGCTTAGAATATGAACGCCGAAAAAACTACTCCCGATAATCATGCGCTTTCGACGGTCGACGACTGCCGCATCATAGAGTTGCCGCGTCATCGTCACCCCAACGGGTCGTTGACCGAGGTAGATAATATCGATGCGCCTTTCCCGGTGCGCCGCGTGTTTTATTTCTACGACATTCCGGCCGACGCCGAGCGCGGATTCCATTCCCACTACGAGGTGCAGGAGCTCGTGATGGCTGTGTCGGGAAGTTTTGACGTGTCGGTGAGCGACGGCAGCGAGACGCGCCGCTTCACCCTTAACCGCCCCTACCGCGGGCTCCATATCCCGGCCGGGCTGTGGATCAATCTCGACAATTTCTCCTCGGGGTCGGTAGGGCTGGTGCTCACGTCGGAGCTTTTCACAGAGGAAGATTATTGCCGCGACTATCAGGTGTTTAAACAGTTATCAGCAAACAAAATAAAGAGATGAAACCCCGCTACACTTTTCTCGACCTGGCTACGGTCAATGCCCCGTATATGAACCGGATAGAAGACGCGTTGCTCCGCGTGGCCCATTCAGGCCGCTTTGTCGGAGGCCCGGAAGTGGAAGCGCTTGAGGCCAACCTTGCCAGGCTCGAAGGTGAAGGATTTCACGCTGTCGGCGTAAGCAACGGCCTCGACGCTCTGCGGCTCACGTTGAGGGCGTGGGTCAAGTTGGGAAAACTTAGTGAGGGGGATGAGGTGATCGTCCCGGCCAACACCTATGTCGCGTCGGTGCTTGCTATAGTCGACGCCGGGCTTAAGCCGGTGCTCGCCGAGCCGTCGGAGACGACTTTAAATCTCGATACCGCCCGCCTTGGCGAGTACCTGACGCCACGCACGCGCGCCGTAATGCCGGTGCATCTTTATGGCCGAGTCTGCTGGGACGACGACCTTAAGCGTTTTGCCGAAGAAAACAATCTTCTTATCCTTGAGGATAACGCGCAGGCTATCGGTGCGGTAGCCGGGGTAGACGGCCTCAACGGTAGCCGCATGACCGGAGCCCTCGGCCATGCCGGAGCCTTTAGTTTCTATCCTACGAAAAATCTCGGAGCGTTGGGCGATGCCGGGGCGGTGGTTACCCCCGATGCGGAGCTTGCGGCAACCGTCCGCGCGCTTGCCAACTACGGCAGCGACCGCCGCTACCATAATATCTATGCCGGATTCAATTGTCGGCTCGACCCTATGCAGGCAGCGGCGCTAAATGCCAAATTCCCTAATCTCAAATTGGAGAATCTACGCCGTCGCGCTCTCGCCGAAATCTACCGCACCCAAATCACCAACCCCGCGATTACGCTGCCCATTGACCGAACGCCCGGCGATGAGCATGTGTTTCATCAATTCGTGGTGAGAGTGAAAGATCGCGGCAGCTTTCTCAAATATCTCGAAGCCAACGGCATAGGCTATGACATTCATTACGCCGTGCCGTCTCATCTTCAGCCATGCTTCGCTGCGTTGCCCCACGCTCCCCTCCCTGTAACCGAACAACTCGCCTCAGAGATAGTGTCGCTCCCCATCTCCTCCTGCACCTCGCCCGCCGACGCCTCCCAGATCGCCTCTCTCCTCAATCGGTATCCTGAAATAAACGATTAACGATGCATAAATAAAATGCGCGTCTATATACTTTCGTGTACCAACGGTTCTGTATAATGGATAGTTTATTCAATTTACAAAACAAAGCGTGCCAGAGAAATCCGACACGCATGTTTGTTCCTGTGATAGAGGGTTACTTTTTAACCTCTGAGATGGTAAAGTTATTCGGAGATTGTAGAGCGGAAGAAAGGTTTAGACCTTTTTGACCCATAAATGCTTTAATGATGTCAGTTTGAGTTGGTTTCTTAGATTGATATGTTTCAATCAGTACACTCATGCCAGATTTAAGAGAGCCAGCATTTACTTTGGGGGTAACTAAATACGTTCCCATACTTTTGAAATTAAAGTTAAACATTGAGTTGGTATGTGTCTGAGATACGCTCCCAAACACACATATTCTTTTCTTTGGATAGTTGCGGATTGATTTTGAACACACCCACGAAGTTGTATGCGGGCAATATACCATAAGCCATTTCTTTCATGAAGGTTATGCGCTTTTGGTCGGAGTTAATCCACTGGGCTACATGCTTTGCTCGTTCTTCGTCGGATTTCTTGTTGTATTCGTAGATGTACCACCCGTCTTTAGATAGTTCATTATGCCATATACGATGGTTGGGTTGAGGCCACCAAACAGTTTCATCGGGATGTCCGGGTACTGCAACGCCCGAGTCTCTTAGAAATCCTCTATGTTTCGGTTTGGTACCGAATACTGCGGCTATATCATCTACGTTTGTCAACCAATCTTCCGAGTTGACCGAGAAGAACCCACGAGATTTGTAATATTCGGGAGTGGAGCGAGTAATTGAGTAATCACATGGGAGAAAGTTGTTGCCAAGGTCTGCAATACGCTTACGGATTTCGGCAACCACATCATCAACTTGCTCGTGAATTTCTTGCAGACTACCCGATGCCTTTATAACAAAAACATCAGCTTTAGTCGTATCCGCAACTTCTTGATTACGGAGCGCATCTTTTTGTTGCTGTGTGGGTTCTTCATGGTATCCCTCATTGACTTCAACTATCATTCCTACTTGCGGAAGATAGAGGTCTGCGAGTGCATAACCCTCTTTACGCTTTACATACTGCTGGAGAACAAAACGGACACGGATGTCGTCAAGTTTATGCCATATTCTGTTGATGACATAGAACTCCGTGGGCTTATTGGCTATCTTAGCCAACATGTTTGTGATTATTATTCTTTGAAAGTTCATATTTCTATGGTTTTACACACGAAAAAAGAGCGACAGCCAAAACTTTTCCTTATCTGCTTTAGCGGGTTCTGGTAAACCTTGAGTCCAAATAAGTAAAAAGCAGTCTGCGCCCTTATCGGGTACAAACCTACCTTTTGACTTATTACTTGTAGACTCGTTAGAAATTTACCAGATTTGCTAAAGTCCAAATAATATGTCTAAAAGACGTGTTTGAAATATGTCTTGCTCAGTCTATCTGTTTCTTGTTGTTTGAGTTTGTTGGTTTAACAATATCGCAAAATTAGCAAGAAATTCTGACATAAGCAAGTACATTTCGCAGAACTGCTTAGAAATGATGCTTGGTCATCTGAAAAGTCCACACAGAGAGTTTGCCCATGTGGACGATATTGATAAAGATAAATCTTATAAGATTATGTAAAATTAAATTATCAAAATAAACAATGATATGATTTATTCAACTAAAGCTATAACAGAAATCTCCAATCTTTATAAGGATGTAATAGAAAAGTATAAACAAATAGATTACACGCCAATACCACAAAATGATAATTACCCAATTTGGTTGATGTGGTGGCAGGGTGAAAAATCTATGCCAGAGATTGCACAAATATGTTATGCAAGTATTAAACAGAATGCAGGCAACCACCCTGTGCATCTGATTACTTCGACTAATTTCCGAGAATATCTGGGAAATATGCCTTATTTGGATAAACTAATCAATTTATTGAATGAGGGTAAATTATTAAAAGCCAATTTTGCTGATATTGTCCGATGTTGGTTAATTTATACTTATGGAGGAGTATGGTCAGACGTTACCATTTTGCTTACTAAAAATATAGATCATATTGTAACCAATAATATTTTTCTTTCATGTTTGCGTAAATCTAAAATCCCGTCTTTGGAGTTAAAAAAGTGGGGGAGTTATTTCTTTTTCTGTAATAAGGGTAATATGATGTTTAGGTTTATACATGAAGTACTCACAAAACATGCAATTACTTATGAGAAATTTAATCACTATTTTATGATTGATTATTGTCTATTTGTTGCTGTGGATAATCTAAATTACGCAAGGCAAACAATGCAGCAATCCCCAATATTTCCAAATCGTATACATTATTGGAGTATGATGGAAAATAATCATCCCAGACTTAACAACATGTTCAGTATGAAAAAGTATTCTGATATAATAAAAGGTAATCCATTTATTAAATTGAGTTATAAATTGCCCGAACTAATAGAATACACACACAATCATCAACTTACTTATTATGGGTATATAAAAAGTAGATATTTTGATTCTTTGAAAACATAAATTCAACCGCTTTTATTATATCATACAATACAGCATATTTATCAAGGAATTACGACAAAGACAGGTACATATTGCAGAACAGCTTAGGAATCATTAAAATGCACACGCAAATCCAAAATCACGTGCACATTTTAAGATTTAAAATTATAATCTATTAAAAAGGTTGTCCTAATGCATATGATACATTAGATTACGTACTTGCAATGGTGCACGCAGGTAATAATCAGAAATAATATCACTTAAATAATGAGAATCGAGTGACCATATTAAATATGTTACTGCTTGTGCAAGACCTTCAATTTTTTTGAAGTTAGATTTTCCGTCTGAAGACCCATCGGATATAATGAAAGGGTCAAAGAATCCTTTTTTTGCACCAGCCTTATATATTTTCTCTATGTCTTTTGACAATTTATCAGCTGCATCAGCGAAATCTATCATATAGTTTACGCGTTCTGATAATCGATGTCTATTGGATTTAAGCCAATCTATAATTTCTTTTATGACTTTATTTGCACCTTCATAATTATATTTACGAGTAAATTTTCCAGCGACAGCAACTTTATAACACATATCAAAATATGGTGTTTTAGTTAAAGAATTATCTGCCTCATTAAGTGCTTCAGCAAGAAGGTCGCTTAACACGTTTTCATTTAGTTTTAACATGTTTTTTGATTTAGTGTTTCAAATAATAAATTATACAGTATTTCTTCTCCACATGTTTCATTTAGTATATCACATAATGAAAGGAACTGCAAGGAGTCTTTTAGCCCTCCACAGCAAATGTCGCGGACAATAACTTCTACTTTGTCATCAGTCTCGAATCTTTCATATAGGACATTCCATTGAGTTTTTGATTTGGGGTCTTTGAAAAATAGGTATAAATATCCTTCTTTTTTCCCAAAACAATTATGAATAGATGGTGCACCAACATAAGGCCCATCAAGTGAATTTAGTTTACTAATTATCCATCTTGCCTTATTTCGTGCGGTAAGTGCTGAACATAGTCCGTTTGCTACTATATAGGTTACATATTCTGTAATCTTGTCCAGCACTTTGTGGTCATATTTTACCATATTTCTTCAATTCTATATCTAATTGCCTCATGAACTCACGCTCAAAAACTTCATGAGTTACGGCATTGCATTCCTTACAGGCCTGCTCAAAAGTTCGTTTGGGTTTACGTGCCTCGTTAATTTCCTGAGAAGGTTGGTTTTCGTTATTCTTTTCCATATTCTTTTGTTGAAATATTTATTAGAGTTAATACAAATTTAACAACCTAATCGGAAATATCTTTTCCAATTAGATATATCTAAGTCCCATGTTTTCACATTCTCTACGAAATCTCATATCCTCTTTCCGATACATCAGTTCATCCACAAAATCGGTTTTTAGGCAGATTTCGCAATATTGTAATCTACGGCTCGGTGTACGTAAACAGTCAATAAAACGCTCTCCGTCAGTGAGTCCTCTTGTGTTATAGCGATAAACGAACTCCTTGCAATACTTATACAGATGTTTTGAGGTAACGAGGTGGTAAATACCGATTATTCCTCGTTTGAGTATGCTCCAAAATCCCTCTATGGTATTGGTATGATATCCTCGCTCATTAACATACTGCCCTAAGTTATGGGCAACCGTTTCATGGAGAAATTTCTTGTGTACGTCATTGTACCCTTTCCAGCAGTCAGAAATAATCCGTATGCCGGACTGAGCAAGCTCATCAATTATACCTTGTAGGGTTTTCTTGGATGCGTTAGGTATTACTTGGGCATGAACCTTGCCTTTTGATACCATGCCGAAGACGGGAGTTTTCTGTTTGAGAGAACGACCTTGCCCGCCACGATTGCGTTTGGACTTGCCACCTACATAAGTTTCATCTACTTGTGTATCGTCATTGAATTTTGCGTCATCATCACGGAGGTTTTCACGGATCCGACCGAGCATGAACCATGCAGTCTTTTGGGTAACATAAATATCGCGTGCGAGTTGAGCCGAACTAATGCCCTTCTTGTGAGAGATAAAGAGATATATTGCATAAAACCACTTTTTGAGCGGAATGTGCGTTCCTTCAAACATCGTGCCTATACGCACATTAAATCTGCTCCTGCAATGGCGGCATTTATATTGACCCTTGGACTGACCGAACGTGGTCAGTTTCCAATGCTCCTTATCCACCGCTCCGCAATGAGGACACACAGGTGCATCTCCCCAAAGCAGAGTTTCAAGATACTCTCTGCACTCGGTCTCGGTGTGGAGAGTATCAATCATTTCTATTATTGAGCGGAATGGAGTCATTTACTTTGTTCGTTTTTTGAATTACAAAATAATTATACCGCCCGAATGATATTTTGTTAAATTTTGAGGAAAGAAATTTCTTCTTTTATGAATTTTTCTTTGGAATAAATATCTCAAACAATAAAAATAGATGATGTATACACTACAAGAAGCACTTTATGCCAACTCATTAGAACATAAGTCAGAAGTTCAAATCAAAGTATAACTCGAATCAAACGAAGAGGAGCAACAGCCAGTGCAAACCGAAAATGATACGGAGTCAATGGTACACGAAAGTATATAGACGCGATAAAATGATATAACGTAACTTTTTAATAATAATGAAATCGTTAAATAGCATAGTTCTTGGTTTTATAGGTGGCATTATTTGTATAGTTTTGTGGGAACTCGCTAATGGTTTATTTCTTAATAAGGAAAGTAAGGTTGAATTATTAGATGAATCCTATTTAGAAGAACAATTACCTACCGAAGAGGAAGAACAAACATATAAACAGTGGTTTGAATTGCCAACTAAAGACGGAGAAATATCAATGTATGTTAATATGCCAAAAGACTCGGTTAAATTGGTAATGGGTAAACCAAATTCGGTAGATGTTATGAGTTTTGGGCAATCGGTTAGGGAGACATGGGAATATCGTCGAAGTAATCGATTCTCTTCAGATATTACGATAACTTTCTTAAATGGTGAATTGATAAATGTGTCGCAATATTAAATTCATATTAATTAGTAACTAATTGCGGTAGGTATAGAAGTAGAGGCGATTTATGGCTTTTCCATTGTGTTTCTTTGGCATAATAATTTGCATCATTTCCTTTTTAATCTGGAAATATGTAAATGATTGTAAGTTAATCAAGTCAGTAACGGCTATTAATCGAGGGGAGTACTCCGAACGAGAAACAATACTTAAATTGCTAAAAATAGGAATTGATCCTCGGGCCATATTCCATGATTGTTATATCAAAAGAAAATCGGGAAAGTATACGCAAATCGATCTGGTTGTTGCAACAAAATGCGGTCTAATCGTATTTGAAATAAAGGACTATAGTGGATGGATTTTTGGCCATTTTAAGCAGAAATATTGGACGCAAGTGCTCGCTTACGGAAACGAAAAGCATAGATTTTATAATCCAATCATGCAAAATCAGGGACATATTCAAGCTATAAGAGAAAATCTCCCTAACAATATTGGAATCCCGATATATTCTGTAATTGTATATTATGGTAGTAGTGTCTTAAGAGATGTCACTGTTTCGGATGATGTTTTTCTGATTTACCCTTATCAAATAAAGCGAGCAGTATCATATGTATTATCCCAGCCCCCGGCATTGTATGGTGACAAGTACGAGATAATGCGTGTCTTAAAACAAGGGGTGGCCAACGGGGATATAGATGAAATAGTTTGTTCTCAAATGTACACGGCGAATCTTGCAAGCAAATCGTGTCCTCAATCAACCTATAATTATTTTTTTTATTTATTCAAAACTCTTAGAAGGTTTAGAAGATAAAAACAGTTATAAACACAGGCGTTTTCGAGAGTGTTGCTTATTCTTAACGCAATCCTCAATCGGTATCCTGGTTGATGAGGGTGCGGTAGCGTTTCATCATGCGCAGGTAGAGGATTGTGCCTAAGATTAAGCCAAAGGCCCCGCCTATGGCCATGCTGACCACGATATTCGCGTCGTTGAGATTGTAGTAGACGAGTGCGCTTACGAGTGCGATTGCCAGCGGTATGAGTATCAGCTGAAACTGGTGGTGACGGCGACGGCATAGACGCGCCATGTGGCTCACTTGGCTTACGCTCATGGTCGCGGGGTCGATTTTCTTTATCTGGCGGTAAAGGTATATATCCATCAGGTCGGCGAGCAGAAAGTATAGGCAATAGCTTACGCAAATCCATGTGCCGAAAAGTTCACGCCCAACAATCATGGTCATTATGCCGATCGGCGCGACGAATATCGCCATCCATTTGTATTTGTTGGCAAGCCAATCGAGGGCGGTGCTGTTTTTCTCGATAGATTGACGACTGAGCTTTTCGTCGATTTTGTTGATGCGCTCATTCATCTCAGCCCACTGTTTTTGTATATCATTAAGTTCCATAGCTTCAGATTTTTAAGTTAACCGATAAGTCAGGAGTTAGACATTTTCACGAGCTTCTCTTTGACGCGGTGAAGCCGCGTGCCTACCGTCGGGCGGTTGAGGCCGGTGACTTCGGCGATGGTCTCGTAGTCGTAGCCGTCGAGCCACATCAGCATGATGGCTTTGTCGACGTCGCCTAAACGATTGATCAGCTGATACATCTCGCTAAGCATCGCCGCCTTGTCGGTGTCGTCGGTGATTAGCTCAGGGTGTTGGTCGATCGGAGTGGAGTCGGGGCATCGGTTTTTGCGGAAATAGGTCACGCAGCTGTTGATGGCCACTCGGTAGACCCACGAAGAGAGGGCCGAATCGCCCCTGAAGCGCTCCGCTCCGCGCCATAAGTTGATGAGTGTCTCCTGACGCATATCGTCGAAATCGTCGACATTGGCGGCATAGAAGTAGCATACCTTGTTGATGATATGCCCGTAGTCGCGGGTTATGATTTCGAATAATTGATTGCCGTCGTGTTGCATTTTTTAGTAGAGATTTACGTGAAATAACCTCTTTTTGTCATTAAATATGACGCAAAACTTCGCGATTTATTCCTTAAATCATAAAAAAATAGTAAATTTGCGTAACAAATAACCGCTTAACCTCTCATTTCGGAATACACTGATCAAATGAACATACGCCTATTTCCCCCGGAGGAGATGATCGACGCGACGATTAAGCTCCCTCTTTCAAAAAGTATATGCAATCGCCTGCTCATCATCAACGCTCTCACCCCCGGCGCGCCGATGATGGATAATATCGCCTACTGCGACGACTCGCGGGTGCTGATGGTGGCGATAGAGGCGCTGCGCAAAGGCGCGAAGGAAATCAACGTGATGGCGGCGGGCACGGTGATGCGCTTCCTCGCCGCTTTCCTTGCTTGCGACAATGGCGTCACCGCGCTTGGCTCGACGATCACGATCGACGGCACCGAGCGTATGCGTCACCGCCCGATAGCTCCCCTGGTCGACGCCCTGCGCGCTCTCGGCGCGGAGATCGAGTATGCCGGAGAGGAGGGGTATCCCCCGCTGCGCATCACCTCGCGCAAGCTCGTCGGGGGTAATGTAGAGGTCGATTCCTCGATAAGCTCGCAGTTCATATCGGCTCTTATGATGGTGGCGCCGACGTGCATGGTCGCGGTGTCGATAAAGCTTTTGGGCGAGACTGCTTCAAAGCCATATATCCTTATGACCGAATCCCTTATGAAGAGGGCGGGAGCGTCGGTGGAGGTAGGGCGCGACTCTATCGAAATCACCCCCGGGCAGTATCAACTTTGCGACTATACTATCGAGCCCGACTGGTCGGCTGCATCCTACTGGTACGCGATTTCGGCAATTTCGGCCGGATTCATCACCTTGGCCGGGCTTGAACTTCCGTCGATACAGGGCGACAGCCGGTGCGCCGAGCTGTTTGAAATGCTCGGAGTGAACACCGCTCCCGCCGAGCCCGATGAAGACGAGGATGACGACGCTCCCGCCGTGGAGGGGCTTGCGCTATGCCCGTCGCCCGAGCAGTTCTCTCGATTTGAGGTTGACCTTCACGAGAACCCTGACCTCGCACAGACCTTCGCCGTCACCGCCGCGCTACTCGGCATACCTTTTCATCTCCGCGGCCTGAGCTCGCTGCGAATCAAGGAGACCGACCGCCTTGAGGCGATCCGCGCCGAGCTCGACAAGATAGGCATAGTGGTAGAGATAAGAGGCGGTAGCGAGCTTGTATGGAACGGCGAGCGTCATCCTATCGTCGAGATGCCGCGCTTCGAGGTCTACGACGACCATCGCATGGCTATGGCTCTCGCTCCGGTGTCGATATTCATTCCCGGCATTGTGATCAACGACTCTGAAGTGGTAAGCAAATCATATCCTGATTTTTGGAAAGACCTCGAATCGGCAGGATTCACTATCGTCGACGCCGACGCCCCTATGGTCGACGCGGCCGGCGACGAACTTTCAGATGAAGTGAAGTTATCCAACTCCCAGATGCTCGGCCAGAGCGGTCCCGACAGCAAAGTGCTATGATAGTCGCGTTGATACTCCTTGCGGCGATTGTAGGGGGCGGTCTGCTCCTCTACCTCCACGACCGCTATATACTGCGCCCGCGTAAGAGGCGGAGAGGGGAGTCGGTCGACATCATTACCGAAAATCCTCTCGCCGACGAAGCCGCCCTGCTTGCACACCCTAAGGATGGGCCTGTGTGCTGCGGCATGCACGTGGTATGCGAGAAAGACTCGCTTTCGCCGACGATTTCGGCCGAGATAGAATATTACGACGACGAGGAGCTCGATTCCTACATAGGTCGCTCGCCAGAGAGCTATACCGACGGCGAGACCGAGCATTTCCGCGAAATATTATTCACGCTTCTACCGACCGACATAGCCGGCTGGGCCCGATCGCTTCAGCTCAGGGGCATACAGCTGCCTCCGCTCGTCCGCGACGAGCTTCTGCTCATAGTGGCCGAGGCGAGAGAGGCCCGCGAAGTTAACGTCTAACATTCTTGAACACCCTTCTGCACTCTTGGACTTATTTGAATTTGAATTTTTCCGTAACGCCTTGGCCGGCATACTGATTATCAGCGTCGCGTCGGCTGTCATAGGCACATACATATTCAGCCGGCGCCTCGTCAGCATAGCCGGCGGGCTGACCCACGCCTGTTTCGGCGGCCTCGGGCTTGGCTACTTTCTCGGCGTCAGCCCGATACTCATGGCCGGATTGTTTGCCGTCGGGTCGTCGCTCGGCGTGGACTATATGTCGACGCGCTACCGCGTGCGCGAGGACTCGGCGATTGCCGTGATATGGTCGCTCGGCATGGCGGTCGGCGTGCTGTTTGTGTTTCTTACGCCCGGCTATGTGCCTGAGCTCAATGCGTTTCTTTTTGGCAACATACTTACTATCACCCGCGCCGATATACTCTGCTTCGCTATCTACACCGCGTTGCTGCTGCTGTTCATGTCGCTGTATTTCAAAAAGATAGTGGCTTGCGCGTTCGACCGCGACTTTGCCCGCGTCATCGGCCTGCCCGTGACGCTGATCACTACGGCCATGACAGTGTTTGTGGCCATAGGGATAGTGTTGACAATAAAGCTTGTAGGCGTAATGCTGCTCATGTCGATGCTCTCGCTGCCGCAGATGATAGCCGAGTTGCGCTATCACCGCGTGAAGCAGCTGATGATAGCCTCGGCGGCGATTTCGGCGGGTTGTTGCGTAGGCGGGTTGTTTGCGGCTTCGGTTATTGACGTGCCATGCTCGGCTCTGATAGTGTTGTTGATGGCCGTGGCCTACGCTGTGGTTAAGATAATCAAATTAATCTCCTGAAAGTGAGGAAAAAGATCCTGATATCGTTGACGATTTTGGTGGCCATTCTGGCCGCCGGGTGCTGGTATGCCTATCAGAGATATTACAAGGCCGGGCCGGCCGTCGAGCCCGATGCCGAGCTTTACCCTCTCCGCGGAATCGACGTCTCGGCTCACAACGGCGATGTGGATTACGACCGGGTCAAGGAGGCGGGCTACGACTTCGTTTTCATCAAAGCGACCGAAGGCACCGACTTCCAGGATAAGATTTTTATCGACAACATACGTAAAGCCCGTGAGGCGGGGCTGCGGGTAGGCGCTTACCATTTTTTCAGATTCGACACCGACGGCAACCTTCAGGCCGTGAACTTTATGCACGCCCTGCGCAATCGGTCGCTCGATTTCCCCGCCGTAATCGATGTGGAGGAGTGGGGTAATCCTAACGACGGGATAGCGACTTCGCAGATCGTAGGCCGGTTGCGCCAGATGATCGACCGTCTTGAATATCATGGACGCGAAGTGGTGCTATACACCAACAAAGACTCCTACAATCGCTTCATCAAAGGCAACTTCGACCAATATCCGCTATGGATTTGCTCCTTCACCGAGCTCGACGACAACCTCGACTGGGCCGTGTGGCAATACTCCCATTCGGGAAGCGTCGACGGCGTGAACGGCAAAGTTGACCTCAACGCAATAAAAACCGATTTCCTGCGTTAGACATATAAGGTTGGTATGCCCGCCGTAAATCTTAGTCTATTGATATGTGAAACCATAGCATACTATCGCATTTTTGCTTCTGCTTATATATGAACAAAACACTTATAGATAAAATCAGATATTTCTCGATATTCGCGGTCGGCTTGCTGGCTCTGCTTCAGCCATTTGGCGCGAAGGCATTGCCGCTGTCGACCTATGCCGAGGCATCGGCCTTGTCAGAGGGACGCTGGTACAAGATCAGCGTCGCAGAGTCGGGGTTGCACCTCATCACTAATGCATCCCTCCGCTCTATGGGCTTCTCCGACCCGTCGAAGGTCAACGTGTATGGCTACGGCGCGGAGCGTCAGCCCGACCATTTCCGTAGCTACGTCGACGATCTCCCTCTCGCTCCGGCTATGCGTACCGACCGCGGCATAGTGTTTGAGGCCGTGGGGCCGACGTCGTTCAGCGATATGCGCCCGGTCAATAACCCGTTCACCACCAAGGGGTACTACTTTCTGAGTGACCGCCCTGTCGATAGCACTCCCCCCGAGATTTCACCCTCGCTTGCAGGCACCGTCTATAAGAGCATGGCGGTTCACGAGCAGGAGCTTATGTCGCCTGGCAAGACCGGCCATGAGCTTCTGGGCGAAGATTTCCTGTACGTGTCGAAGCGCACTTTTAATTTCAATCTCGACGGCAACAAGGGTGATAAGATCGCGATTCAATGCTCGTTCTGCGTGAAATCGACCGATTATACCAATCTCACTATCAAAGCCAACGGCGAAACGGTGGCGACCAAACGCCTTGACCGATACACCGCCGAGCATGGCCATTACCGCGAGTTTGTTCTCGACGGCACTTACAGTACTCAGGCCAATAAGGTAGCGATAGAAATATCGTTTTCAGGATCGGGCACAACCACTCTTGCCAATCTCAACTATCTGACAATCAAATACACGTCGGACGCTATCAAGCCCGGCACAGGCACATCGTATCTCACCCCCGCGCTTGAAGGCCCTGTCGCCAATCAGAATCTTCACTCGGTCGATGTGCCCGACATGGTGATATTCACCATCAGCAACTGGGCCGACCAGGCGAAGCGGCTCGCGCAGTACCGCGAAACCAATAGCGGCTTGAAGGTGCTCGTCGTCGACCAGCAGCAGGTGTTCAACGAGTTCGCATCGGGCGCGCCTGATGTCAACGCGTTCAGAAAATTCCTCAAGATGCTTTGGGACCGCTCGCAGGCTATCGATACAGTCGGTGGGCCGCGTCTGCAATACGCTCTATTTATGGGCCGCGGTATTCACGACAACCGCCAGATTCTATCCTCTACGCGAGCTTTAGGCTATCCGCTGATGCCTATTTGGGAATCAGACAGCGGCACATCGGATACCGACTCCTATACCACCGACGACATCTTCGCTTTTCTCTACGATTCGACCGCCTCGTCGTTCTCGGTGCAGAAATACAGCATAGCCGTGGGTCGACTTCCGGTTGTTTCCAATAGCTCGGCCAAAGACGCGGTCGATAAGATTATCGAGTATGAGAATAATATGCCGTCGGGCGAATGGCGAAATAAGATGATGATACTCGCCGACGATAAAGATAGCGGAGTGCACATGAAGCAAGCGAATAATATGCATAGCAATATGCAGTCGCGCGGCGGATTAGACGTGTTCTTCCATAAGCTTTATATAGATGAGTTTGAGACCGAAGGCGGCAAATATCCCCAGGCCCGCGAGGTAATGTTCCGTAAACTCGATGAAGGCTTGGCCTGGTGGGTGTTCATAGGCCATGCCAACACCAATTCGCTGACCCACGAACGCGTGCTGACCTACACCGACATCAACACCATGTATCTGCGCCACTACCCGGTGATGTATGCCGCTTGCTGCGACTTCCTCCGCTTCGACGCTCCCGAGATCTCCGCTGCCGAAATCATGTGGGGCCTTAAATCGGGCGGCGCCTCGGCGATTATTTCCGCTGTTAGACCCACATATATAACCTCCAACGGCAAGATGTCGGAGTCGCTCGGCAATTACATCTTCTACCGCGACGACAAAGGGAGGCACCTCCCTGTGGGCGAAATAGTGCGCCGCGCCAAGAACGACCTTACTTCGGAGTCAAACAAACTGCGCTATGTGCTCATCGGCGACCCCTCGATGCGCACTCTTACCCCCGACAATAGGGTAGTGCTCACCAAAGTGGGCGGTGTTGAACTCGGCACTGACGAGCCGGCCGAGCTTATGGCCCGCCAGCTCACCACTATAGAGGGCTATGTGGCCGACTATAAAGGCGACCTCATCCCCAACTATAGCGGCCTGATTTCGGCTACGGTATATGATGCCGAATACTCAGTGGTGACCAAGGGTAACTCCACTCCGGGCGAGGAGGATGGCGTTCCCGTGGCGTTCCAGCAGATGGGCGACCGTATATTTGCCGGAAACGACTCTATCGTCAACGGGCGGTTCACCATGAATGTCGCTATGCCCTCTTCTGTAGCGGGAAACTACACTCCCGCCGCAGCCAACCTCTACGCAAAGTCGCTAAATCCCACTGTCCATGCCGACGCCTGCGGCCTCAACCGCGACTTCTACGTCTTCGGCGAGGATTTCACGGCCAACGATACCATAGCTCCGGTGATTCGCAAAATCTATATCAATCACCCCGACTTCGCCGACGGCTCGCTTGTGAATTCCTCCCCGATGCTTATCGCTGAGGTTGCCGACGACACCGGGCTTAATATCTCGGCTGCCGGACTGGGCCATCAGATGACCATTATGCTCGACGATAAGAAGAACTTTACCGACGTGTGCAATTATTTCACCCCCTCGGCTTCTGAATCGGGCGCGGGCACGATAGCCTATCCCCTCTCTGATATAGACAACGGCGCCCATACGCTGCGCCTGCGAGTGTTTGACACCTCCGACAATTCAGCCTCGCGCGAGGTATCGTTTATCGTCTCTCCCGAGCAGGCTCCGACACTCTACGATGTCTACACCGATGCCAACCCGGCGTCGACCCAAGCCAATTTCTACCTCTCCCACGACCGTCCTGACGCCAACATCGAGGTGACCGTCACCGTGTTCAACCTCCTTGGCAAGCCAATCTGGTCGTCGACCACATCCGGACGTAGTGATATGTACCTCTCTTTCCCCATCACATGGAATCTTACCGACCAGGCCGGTAGCCGAGTGAGCAGAGGCGTCTACCTCTACCGCGCATCGGTTAAGGCCGACGGCATCGAAAGCTCCACCAAGACAAAGCGCATCGCCGTCACAGGTTAAACTAAAGCAACTCTCTCAACAACCCGCATGAAATACCTCGAGATCCAGCGCATAGCGGGCAAGTCATTGCCCTCGTTGACTTTAGCCACAGATTCATCCATTGCCGTCAACGGCAAGCCGGTGTTCCTGCCCGACTTCTCGTCGAGGTGGGAACTCCGTCTTTATCCTGCTTATCGTATTTCACGGCTCGGTAAAACCATTTCAGAGCGGTTTGCCCCGCGCTATTACGATGCCGTCACCCTGGCCGCCCGGCTCGTTCCGCTCGACCTTGTCGACCGACTACGCGTTCAGGGCGAGTCTCTTTCGCCACTGGCCATGGCCTTCGACGGCGCTATCGCCTTAGGTCGATGGTTGCCCCTTACTGACTCTGCCGAAGTGCCGGTATCATCGACGGCCGGCGCTTGCGATCCTATCCGCTCCAAGATTATCAACTCAGAGATCGAGTACCTCAGCCGCGGGTTTATACTCAAGAACGGCGACGTGATAGCTTGCGGCGACCCTTTGCTTGTGACTCCCGCGTATATCGACACGCGCTTCGAAGCCTCAATCGGCGACCGCGTCGCCCTATCCTTCAATATAAAGTGAACCTCACTCTCAACCAACACACCAACCATTTATCCATGTTTCGCAATATTCTCACAAAACTTTCAGTCGCCGGAGCGTTGCTCGCCCCATGCCTCGCGTCGGCTCTCCCTACCCAGTATTATAGCCAGGAGTCGAAACTTGCCTCAGGCCGATGGGTGAAAATCAAGGTCACGCAGACGGGTATGCAGCAGATCACGTTTGACCAGCTTCGCGAGTGGGGTTTCAGCAATCCCGAGCAGGTGAGTGTTTACGGCTACGGCGGCGTGGTTGGATACGATGACCGCATCACCTCGTCGCTCCCCGACGATCTTCCCCGCCAGCTGTCGGTGACTTCGGGCGACCGCATCCTTTTCTACGGCGAGTCGAACTATCGTCTCGACTTCGGCTATCTCAATGCCTACACCGCGCGCCAGATCACTCCGATGTTTCAGCGCAACAACGCGGCCGAGGCAGGATATTACTTCATCACCGACTCTCGCGACGACTCCGACACTTCTCCCGCGGCTATCCCATACAGCGCGGGCGACGGAAGCCGAGTCTACACCTATCATCGCTCTATAGGCGGCTTCGAGGAGGAGTTTGACAATCCATTCCGATGCGGTCAGATATATTTCGGGCACGACTTCTCTGAAGACAGGTCGATTTCGTTTACCTTCCCGATGCCCGACCGATATACCGACTCCGACGACGGCAACGCGGTCTACGTTTTCCCGCTCCTGATTTGCGGTGACAAAATCGGTTACTTCGACGTCAATATCAACGGCGAGTCGTCGCGCACGCCTGTTTCATATATCAATGATGTGGAGAATTACCTGCAATTCGGCCACAATCTTCCGCAGTCGTCGAGCCAGACAGTGCTGTCGCGCTATATTAAGACTCCCGAGATTGCTCCCGACGAGAATACGCTCAGGGTCGATATTACGGCTGAGGCTAATTATTCCTACGCTTCGCTCGATAATCTCACGTTCTACTATCCCCGTAAGAACATACTCCGCGGGGCGCAGCTGATGATTACCGACGACCTCTTGCCCGGCGGAGCCGTGGAGCAGTTGTCGGAGGCCAGCGACAGGATTCAGGTATGGGATGTGCACCGTCCGCAGTATGTCGTGCCTTACGAGACGAGCTTCGATCCCGACGCCTCCACGCTCAGCTTCTCGATCAACTCCGCGTACAACGCCTCCACTTCGACCGGCTACGGTTTCCGCGCCGTGGCGTTTGATCCTGATGCCACCGACGGTTTCTACAGCGTGGAATATGCCGGAGAGGTGAGCAATCAGAATCTCCATGCCCTCCCTACTCCCGATCTCGTGATTATCACCACCGATATGTGCCGCGTTCAGGCCGAGAGACTCGCCCGTCTTCATCGCGATTACCTCAAGCAGGACGTGATTGTGCTGAGTCAGGAGGAAATCTTCAATGAGTTCTCATCGGGCACCCCCTCCAACATGGGTATTCGCCGACTGGTAAAGATGTTCTACGACCGCGGTGTTTTGTCGGCGATCGGGTCGGCTCAGTCTAAGATGCGCAGTCTGCTCTTTTTCGGCGGCGGCATGTATGACAATCGCGCGTTTTCATCTATGGCCAAAGCCTTCGCCGATCAGGGTGCTCTCACGTTGACCTATGGCACGAAGGATCATTCGGTCATGGTATACACAACTAAATCATATACCACCGACGCCTACTACGGCATGGTAGAGGATAACACCGCCTCATTTAATATACGCACCGCCCAGCAGCAGGTGTCGGTAGGCCGTATTCCGGCCTATAACGACGGCGACGCTATCACCGCGGTGGATAAAATCGAGCAATATCTGCAAAATCCTCCGACATTCGACGTTAATCATCGCGCTCTTATCATCACTGACTCGGGCGACGTTAACTCCCACATGGCCAATGGCGAGGGCGTAGCGAAGATTCTTGAGACATATTCTCCCGGCATTACCAATATCAAGGTCTACAGCGCCTTATATGAACTTAGCGGCACTACCAACATTCTCGCCACCAACGCTATCGCCGAGGCTCTCAAAAACGGCGTCGGCTTCTTCACTTATTCAGGCCACGGCAAGCCCGACTGGTTCTCGCGCCATAAGCTCTGGAGCACCTCCAACGTGTTGAGCACCGATTATTCCTACTATCCCGTAGCGATGCTCGCCACCTGCCATGGCTATGCTTTTGACCTGGCTGTCAATGACATTTCGTCGGAGATGCTTTTTAAGTCAAATGGCGGCATGATCGGTGTGATAGGCCATGGTCGCAAGGCATATCAGTCGGCCAATCAGGTCCTTAACGAGAAGGTGGCAAAAGTGTATTCCAATGCCGATACCTATACCCTGACGGGCGACCTTTACCGTATGGGACGCAACGAACTGATTAAGGCATATTCGACCAGCGTGCAGTATCTCGACAACACACTCTGCTACAACTACGGCGGCGACCCCGCTTTGCCGCTTTATGCCCCCGACTCGGCCATGACAATCACCGGCATTAACGGCACGGATGTATCAGCGTCGGGCGCTATTGCCACTATCGAGTCGCTCGTGTCGAATAAAGTTGAGGGCTTCATAGGCCGCGAGGATGATCCGTCGGTAGTCGATGAGTCGTTCAACGGCCACGTCCACCTCTCGCTCTACGAATCGCCGACCACTCGCCGCATCATTATCCACCCGTTGAATGACTGGACAGCCCGCGACACCTCTGATGTGGTGCGCCTCGACCAGGATTTGCTCAGCGTGTCGGTGGGCACCGTGGTCAACGGACGGTTCAGTGTCAACTTCTCGTCGGCTCTCCCGCTTCGCAAAGGCGATTATAACCGTATGACCCTCTACGCCTATTCCGACGACTACTCGCGCTACGTGTCGACCTTTACAACCAAAACCGTGATCAAGCCGTCGCAGAATTCCGACTATCAGTACGACACGACGCCCCCTTCGATTCTGAAATTCTATATCGATTCGCCCGACTTCCGCTCCGGTGATCTGGTAAGCAATAATTTCACCCTCTATGCGCTGATAGGGCCCGACGAGTCGGGCATACGTTCGCAAGCAGCCGGCATCGGAGCCGCTACGCGAGTCGTGCTCGACGGCCGCAAGTCGATACTTATCCCCGCGCCTAACATCAAGCCGCAGCCCGATGGCACAACACTGATCACGTTCCCTGTCACCACTATCTCCGACGGCCGCCATGAGATGCTTCTCAACGTGGCCGACAATGTAGGCAACACCTCGTCGACTTCGATCGAGTTCGTTGTGATAAATGAGCCGGCTAAGGCTTCTCTGGCCATTGCCGAGCGTCCGGCCCGCACTCAGGCCACCATTTCTCTCGACCATACCTTCGGCCAGCAGCCAGAAGGACGATTGGTTATCGAGGATGCCGACGGCAACACTGTGCACACAGTGGAGAATTGCGCTTTCCCCTACGAATGGGATCTATTCGACGCGAAAGGAAATCCTGTTGCCGACGGCCTCTATACCGCCTACGCGATATTAAAGTCAGGACTTCAGTATGCAGCCACGCCGCGTGCCGAAATCCTCGTTCTGCAGAAGTGATAACACTCTATCCTCTCTCTCCCTATAAATTTTTATAAATTATGGAGCTGATTAAAGATAAAGAATTCGGCGGGGAGCGCCCGCTATATGCCAAGCATGGCCTTAAGCTGGAAAATGTCACTATTCACGTCGGGGAGTCCTCAATCAAAGAGGGCTCTGACATTGAGGCGGTAAACTGCACCTTTGAGGGCAAATACGTGTTTTGGGAAGTGGATAATTTCTCTGTCGACCATTGCTACTTTGCCGAGAGCGCGAGATCGAGCCTCTGGTATTCGCGCAACGGCCGCATGACCAACTGCAAGGTGGATGCGCCGAAACTTTTCCGCCGCATGAAGGGTATTTATGTCGAGAACACCGACTTCCCCAACGGCGAGCAATTTTTTTGGGATTGCTCCGACATCACGCTCCGAAACGTGAAAATCGCCAACTGCGATTACGCATTCATGCACTGCGAGAATATCAATATCGACAATTACCGCCAGGACGGCAACTACTCCTTCCAGTATGCCAAGAACGTTGAGATCCGCAACTCGGTGCTTAACTCCAAGGATGCTTTCTGGGAGGCTGAGAATGTCACCGTCTACGACTCTGAAATCAACGGCGAGTATCTCGGATGGTATGGCAAGAACCTTAAATTCGTGCGTTGCCACTTCACAGGCGAGCAGCTGCTCTGCTATGTCGACGGCCTCATTCTCGAGGATTGCACATTTGGCCCCGACGCTAACCTCCTCTTCGAGTACTCCACTCTTGAGGCCACGATCAAGGGGCGCGTGACCAGCATCAAGAACCCTACATCGGGCAGCATCACCGTCGATTCGCTCGGCGAGCTTATCATCGACGAGAACCGCAAGGCTCCCGCCGACTGCCGAATCACAGTTCTCGACGCGGCCGACTGACCATAAATCGATACTTACCATATTACCAATACTCGACCCCGGCTATGGTAGATCCCGTTGCCGGGGCCTTTCTTTGTCGGCGCGGCTGTTTGAGATTTAACGTTTTTTTCATAACTTCGCGCAAAATTGCCGTTTATGGAAAAATCAGTTGACCCGAAGCCAGTTCTCAAGGCCCGACTAATAATTAACCCGATTTCGGGCACCGGCGACAAAAACCACCTTGCCGAGCGAGTTGTCGCCCAGATGGGCGGCAAGGGCTACGAGGTAGAGGTTTGTTACACCGCGGGCCCCGGCGACGCCACTAAGCTTGCCCGCGAGGCTGCCGCTGCCGGATACCACGCGGTGGTAGTGGCCGGAGGCGACGGCACTGTCAACGAGACAGCCCGCGGCCTATGCGGCACCTCAACCGCTCTCGGCATAATTCCGGCCGGGTCGGGCAACGGCCTCGCGCGTCATCTCCGCATACCGATCGACCTCGACGCCGCCCTCGAAATCATCGAGCGCGACAACGTCATCGACGCCGATTACGGCACTGTCAACGACCGCCCGTTTTTCTGCACATTCGGTGTCGGCTACGATGCCGCCGTCAGCCATAATTTCGCGCAGCAGGGTAGCCGAGGGCTCATCACGTATCTCAAAAGCTGCGTTGAGGAGCTTGTGAAATACGACGGAGAGGCTTATACCGTCAGCGCCAACGGCAAGATTCTTACCGACAAGGCTTTCGTGGTGGCTTGTTGCAACGCATCGCAGTATGGCAATAACGCGTACATTGCCCCCGAGGCTTCTATCTCCGACGGCCTGCTCGACATTATCATCATACATCAGGGCACACCCCTCGACAAGGCTATCGTCGGTCTCGACCTCATCACCGGGTATATCAATAAGAGCACTATGATACAGACCATCCAGGCCCCCGCCGCTGTGATCTACCGCTCCAACCCCGGGAAGGCTCATGTCGACGGCGAGCCTTGCATGCTCGACGATATTCTCGAAGTAAAGTGCCATACCCACGCTCTCCGCATCTTCGCTCCGGGCCCCGACCGCCCCGTCAAGCCCTTCATCACTCCTACCACCTCGTTCTGGAAGGGAGCGTACTTCGCTGTCGTCAACTGGTTTAAGAAACATATTTAATATATAATATCAACCCTCATGAATTTGTCGCCGCTTACAGCCGTCAGCCCCGTTGATGGCCGTTATCGTTCAAAAACCCAGAAACTCGAAGACTATTTTTCAGAATACGCCCTCATTAAATATAGGGTGCGCGTGGAAGTGGAGTATTTCATCGCCCTCTGCGAGATTCCGCTCCCTCAGCTCAAAGGGGTCAACCCCGACGTTTTCCCCTCGCTCCGGGCCATTTACGAAAAATTCTCTCTTGCCGACGCCGAGCGCGTGAAAACCATCGAGCAGACTACCAACCACGATGTCAAGGCCGTAGAGTATTTCCTAAAGGAGCGCTTCGACGAGCTTCACCTTCAAGATTATAAGGAATTCATACATTTCGGCCTTACGTCGCAGGATATTAACAACACTTCAGTGCCGATGTCGATACGCGAGGCGATAGCCGACGTCTACCGTCCGGCCCTGATTGAGGTGATCGAAAAGCTTGAGACCCTCGCCGACGAGTGGGCCGACATACCTATGCTCGCCAAAACCCATGGCCAGCCCGCGTCGCCGACGCGTCTCGGCAAGGAAATCCGTGTCTACGTGTATCGTCTGCGTCAGCAGGTCGTTATGCTCGACGCGACACCGGTAAGCGGAAAATTTGGTGGCGCCACAGGCAATTTCAACGCCCATCGCACAGCCTTCCCCGAAATCGACTGGCGAGTTTTCGCGGCCGACTTCCTCGCCGATAAGCTCGGCATACAGCGCGAGCAATACACCACTCAGATTTCCAACTACGACAATCTCGCGGCTCTCTTCGACGCTATGCGCCGCATCAACACTATCCTTATCGACCTCGACCGCGATTTCTGGATGTATATCTCGATGGAGTATTTCAAGCAGCGCATCAAGGCCGGCGAAGTAGGCTCCTCGGCTATGCCCCACAAGGTCAACCCGATCGATTTCGAGAACTCGGAAGGCAACCTCGGCATGGCCAACGCCTCTCTCGCGTTCCTCGCCTCCAAGCTCCCGATCTCGCGCCTGCAGCGCGACCTTACCGACTCTACCGTGCTTCGCAATGTCGGCGTCCCCATGGGTCATCAGCTCATCGCCCTCGCCTCCACGCTTAAGGGCCTCAACAAGCTTATTCTCAACCGCTCAGCGATCGACCGCGATCTCGCCTCGATGTGGAACGTCGTGGCCGAAGGCATACAGACAATCCTCCGCCGCGAGGGCTATCCTCATCCCTACGAAACGCTCAAGCAGCTTACGCGCACCAATGCCGAAGTGACCCGCGAGAGCATTTCAGACTTTATCGCCACTCTCGATGTTACTCCCGAGGTGAAGGCCGAGCTTCTCGCCCTCTCCCCCTCAACCTACGTAGGATATTGACCCACCGAAAAATTGTGGCCGCGTTTTTTGCGCGGTCACGATTTTTTTGTTACCTTTGCGCCAGCTAAAAGCCTAAAACAACATCGGCGCTCGCGTGTATTCGCTTTGACTCCGACACGCGCTGAAGTTGCCCGAATGGTGGAATGGTAGACACGAAGGACTTAAAATCCTTTGGCCATTGCGGCTGTGTGGGTTCGAGTCCCACTTCGGGTACTTTACTTGTGATAATGGTTTCGGTCAAGGCCGGAACCATTTTTTTAACAACTCTCCTTATCGATATGAAATACGATTACAAGACCTGCGGCACATGCTCCCGCTCAATACAAATCGACGTGGACGACGACAACAACGTTATCCGCGAAGTGGTCTTCAACGGCGGTTGCGCCGGCAACACTCAGGGAGTTGCCGCTCTCGTCAAGGGCATGACCTGCAGGGATGCGGCCGACCGCCTGCGCGGTATTCGTTGCGGCGCGAAGCCTACTTCGTGCCCCGACCAGCTCGCTATCGCTCTCGACCAGATCTCGCAATCATGATAATCTTATGAAATACTTCAATATAATCCGCATATCGATTGTCGCGTTTGCCGCGTCGGCTGCCTTAAGCGGTTGCGCCGCTATGGGCCGTGCTGAAGTCATCGATGAATTGGCCGCTCAGTTAGAGGCCGACGCTCCCGCCATCCCCGCCAATTATCCGATTTATTCCTCAGCCGCTGTCGACTGCGAGGGTAGCGACCTTGTGGTTGCGTTCAAGCTGCTCCCCGAATATGGCTTCGCCAATATCGACAAGCAGGCTGTCGACAACGCGAAGAAAGCGATGGCCGAGTGCTTGCGCAAAGCCTCAGCCTCTGATGACGCTGTGGCCCAGGCCGTTGAGGCCATGAAGAGCGCCGACTCATCCTTCGTGCTTAAATTTATCGATGCTTCCGGAGAGTCGTTGATAATTAAAGTTCCCGCTAAAGAAATCACTCATAATTATTAACCCAATATCCCAATATTATGAAAAAATTCAGAATGCTTGCAATGGCTTTTGCCGCTTGCCTTATGATCACGATGGCCGCTTGCCAGTCGGGCGTGGAGAAGCTTAACTCTAACCTCGACAACGCTATCGAAGAAATCCAGAATGCCAAGACCCCTGAGGAAGCTCAGCGCGTGGTCGACGAATTCTACAACGATAATAAGGACGCTATCGACGAGGAAGAGCTCAAGAAACTCCCCCAGGAAGAGCAGCAGGAACTCCTCATGAAAATATTCGGTTTCTTCATGTCGGCTCAGGCCAAAGGCGCTCAGCTGCCCGAAATGGACTGATTCCTGATATCGACAACCCGATAAAAAAAGATGAAGCGGCGATTCGCTTCATCTTTTTTTGTGTCTGAGTGACAATAGGCGCTGCTTAGAGCTTTTCGAGCTCCACGGTAAAGTGGCGCATAAGCTCGGCCTCTTTCGCTATACGATAGCCGCGGGTGATTTCGTTGCGGCGGTCAAACACGTTTTTAAGCGCTACGGCGATCACGTCCATGTGGTTGTCGGTGTAGGTGCGTCGCGGGATGGCGAGGCGCAGAAGGTCGAGGCCGTCGAAGCGGTTTTCGCGGGTAACGGGGTCGCGGTCGGCGAGTATGTAGCCGATTTCGCAGCCGCGGATGCCGGCCTCTACGTAGAGCTCGACGGTGAGTGTCTGAGCGGGGAACTCCTCTTTGGGCACCTGGGTCAATATCTTGGCGGCGTCGAGGAAGATTGCGTGGCCACCGGCGGGGCGCTGGTAGGGAATGCCGAATTCGTCGAGGCGTTTGGCGAGGTACTGCACCTGGTGGATGCGCGTCTCAAGGTTGTTGAACTCTGTGTTCTCGTCGAGACCCACAGCGAGAGCCTCCATATCGCGGCCATTCATGCCGCCGTAGGTGAGGAAGCCCTCGAAGGGGATGCAGAACACCTTGGCTGCCTCATACCAGTCGGCGTGGCGGGTGGCGATGAAGCCGCCCATGTTGACGATGGCGTCCTTCTTTGCCGACATTGTCATGCCGTCGGCGAGATCGTACATCTCTTTTACGATTTCCTTGATTGACTTATCGGCGTAGCCCTCCTCGCGGGTCTTGATGAAATAGGCGTTCTCGGCAAAGCGGGCTGAGTCGTAGATCACTCTCTTGCCGTATTTGTCGGCGATAGCGCGTATGGCTTTCAGGTTTTCCATCGAAACGGGCTGGCCGCCGGCGGTGTTGTTGGTGATGGTGATGATGATGAAAGGCACCTTGTCGGCGTCTTTCTCCAGCACCGCTTCGAGCTTGGCGGGGTCGACATTCCCTTTGAATGGATGCTCAAGCTGAGTGTCTTTGGCCTCGTCGATAGTGCAGTCGACGGCAAAGGCTTTGCGGCTCTCGATATGGCCCTTGGTGGTGTCGAAATGAGAGTTTCCGGGCACGATGCTGCCAGGTTTGACGAGCGCGCTGAAGAGCACGTTCTCAGCTGCGCGGCCCTGATGGGTAGGTATTACGTATTCAAAGCCTGTCAGGCGGTTGATAGTGTCCTTCATGCGGAAGAATGAGCGAGCACCGGCGTAGCTCTCGTCGCCCATCATCATTGCGGCCCACTGGCGGTCGCTCATCGCGCCTGTGCCAGAGTCGGTGAGGCAGTCGATATATACTTTTTCGGCCGGGAGTTGAAACACGTTGTAGTGAGCTTCGCGGATCCAGCGTTCGCGTTCTTCTCTGGTTGATTTTCTGATAGGCTCAACCATTTTTATGCGCCATGATTCGGCAAAAGGTAGTTCCATGGTATTGTTTTTTTTTAATTAGGGGTAATATTTAGGTATTATTTTGATTCGTTTTTGTCCTGATCGTACCATGAGGAGTACATCAGGTAGTTATGGGCGATCTTGACATTCATCTCCTTGGCCTTTTCAGGCTCCACCATTTTGATGAATTTCGCGGGTGCGCCTCCCCACAGCTCGTGAGGGCCGATTTTTGTGCGTGAGAGCACTACCGATCCGGCGGCTACAAGAGCGCCTTCGCCCACTTCCGCGTCGTCCATCACGACTGCTCCCATACCGATGAGGGCGTAATCGCGGATTTTGGCGCCGTGTATGGTCACGTTATGGCCTACCGATACATGGTCGCCGATTTCGATGGTCGATTTCTGGTAGAGGGTGTGAAGCACCGAGCCGTCCTGTATGTTGACGCAGTTGCCGATGCGTATGGAGTTGACGTCGCCGCGGATCACGGTGTTGAACCATACCGAGCAGTCGTCGCCGATCTTCACGTCGCCCACTATTGTGGCGTTTTCGGCAAAAAAACAGTTTTTGCCGATCTCGGGGGTGAAGCCCCTTACGGGTATTATTAGTGCCATTGTTCTGGTTGTTTGTTGATTTACAGAGGCTTGGTGGCTTGTTCAAGCCATTTGCATTCATCTTCCGTCAGGAGCGGGGAGAGGCGGTCGTAGACCATGCGGTGGTAATCGTTGACCCAGATGATTTCCTCGTCGGTCATGATAGAGAGGTCGAAGAGCGAGCGGTCAAAGGGGCATAGCGTCAGGGTCTCGAATTTGAGGAAGTGGCCGAACTCGGTCTCAAAAGCGGGCACCGTCAGCACCAGGTTTTCGCAGCGTATGCCGTGAACGCCTTCGCGGTACACGCCCGGCTCGTTCGAGGTGATCATTCCCGGCATTAGCGGGGTAGGCACGTCGTTGAGGCGTATGCTCTGCGGCCCTTCATGCACGTTGAGGAAGTGGCCTACGCCGTGGCCGGTGCCGTGGAGGTAGCTGAGACCGTTTTTCCAGAGAAATTGGCGCGCGAGCGCGTCGAGCTGTCCGCCGCGAGTCCCTTCGGGATAGATAGCGGTGGCCAGCGCAATGTGGCCTTTCATCACGAGGGTAAAGTCCTTCTTCTCCTCGGCGGTCGGGGTGCCCATGCATATTGTGCGTGTGAGGTCGGTGGTACCGTCGTAATATTGCGCGCCGGAGTCGATGAGCAGGAGGCCTTCGGGCTTCACCTCAGAGTCGGTTTCGGGGGTGGGATCGTAATGCACGATTGCTCCGTGGGGGCCGTAGCCGGCGATGGTCTCGAAGCTGATGTCGAAGAACATTTCCGAAGCCGAGCGGTAGTTATATAGAATTTCTGTCACGCCCATTTCGGTCAGTTTCTCCCCTGCGCGCATCTTGCGCTCAATCTCGATGAGCGATTTCACCATTGCCGCGCCGTCGCGTTTCATGGCGTCGCGCACGCCCTCGATTTGGGTGTCGTTTTTCTGCGCTTTGGCGAGGGCCACAGGCGATTTGCCGTTGACGTGGCGGCATTTGAGCGACTCGTAGAGTCTTTCGGCGATTTTGCTCTCGTCGAGAAGTACTGTCCCGCCGTTGAGTCCCGAGAGGAAGGGAATAATCGATTCGTAGGGGGCGGTGGTGACTCCCGCCTCCTTGAGATGATCGGCCACTCTGGGTGAGAGCTTGGCCGAGTCGACGAATAGGGTAGACCCTTCGGGCGAGATGTAGAGAAACGATGTTACCACCGGGTTGCAGGGCACGTCGGTAGAGCGTATGTTGAGCACCCATGCTATCTCGTCGAGAGCGGCGAGCAGAAGGGAGTCGGCACCCTCTTGCGAAGCCTCGTCGAGTATGTCGGTGATTTTGTCGGCAGCCGAGCGTCCGGCGTATTTTTTATCGTGGATAATGATTCGGTCGGCCGGCAATGCGGGGCGGTCGGTCCAGATGGTTGCTATTGGGTCGAAGTTGGTCGACAGCTTGATCGCGTGGCGTTGAAGGGCGTGGCGCAGTGTCTCGACGGCGGCGTGGGTGAAAAGCATCCCGTCGATGCCTACGGTTTCGCCGGCAGGCACGTTGGCCGAGAGAAACTGTTCGATCGAGGGCGTTTCGGCGAGGCCGTCCTTCATCAGCTCGAATGGGGTGTCGGCGAGCTGGTCGGCGGCTTGGAGGAAATAGCGCGAATCGGTCCATAGAAGAGCCTTGTCCTGTGTGATCACAAGGTCGCCGGCCGAGCCGGTGAAGCCGCTGAGCCAACGCCGGGCTTGCCAGTGGTCGGCTATATATTCGCTTTGATGGGGGTCAACATGGGGGATAATGGTGGCGTAGATGCCGGCCCTCTTCATCTCTGCCCTTAGCGCCTCGACGCGGGCCATAATTTGAGCGTTCATATATGAGTATCGGTAAGTTAGTTTGTTTTTTTTATCAGCTTCTGCCCGGCTCGTGAAGCGACCTCAGGCAGGCAGACGCAAATTTAATAAAAAATTTAAATCCGCGCAACCCCTCTCTCTCAGTGCCTGTCTTGCAACAAACGATAATTCGCGGTTTTGGTTATATATATATTAATGTGTACGCATCCTCTTCGACCAAAAAATTGATTTTTTTGTGAAAAAGCGAAAAAAAAGTGCCGAAAATTTTTGCAGTTTAAAAAATAGTCGTACCTTTGCATCCGCAAACGAGGCACAACGGTAGCTAAACAAAAGCTCCGCCACTGGCCAACCAGGCGAGCCTCCTTGCAAGAGAATATTGAAATGCCTCTTTAGCTCAGTTGGCCAGAGCACGTGATTTGTAATCTCGGGGTCGT
>CAZJBM010000019.1:0-53339 GCA_964544595.1 uncultured Barnesiella sp. | reverse complement strand
AAAATATGGGGCTAGTCAGTGCGAAGATTTTGCACTTCGATTTGGATTCTACAGAATACTTGTAGGTGACCCGTACCGTGTTTGGCATCATTAGTCAAGTGTCGGTTATACTCTAATCCAAGCGTCATTTGGCGCCAGGTTGCCTCAACGCCGATATTCCAACATAAAGCGAAACGCGAAAGGTCGTCGAATGCGCTGCGTTTTTGGCTACCTATAGAAATGCCGGGTGTAGTTCCCTCGCCACTTAATTTGTAATCACCGAACAAACCGATTTCGATAGGGAAACCTGAATAGCCTGATAACTTGATGTCATCACTTATTTCATAACTATAGTAAACATCAAGTGGTATCTCAAGATACCATGGATTGTCGGTCTTATCAAGTTTCCAGCCAATACCGCTACCACTTACATTTTCATTAAACTTACCACCCTGTCCGGTAATGAGCAATCCTGAGCGGAATCCCCACGTTTCCCTAAACTCATAATCAGCAATGGCACCTATTTTGAACGTCACAAGCGCATCACTGGTGTAACCTTTGCTACATTCATTTCCAATATTCAACCCAATTGTAGGCCTAACGGTCACTTTACTTAGAAATTCCGAGAAACCTTGTGCCGCCGAAAAGAATACACTCGTCAGCATAGCCGCAAAAAATATTAATTTCCGCATAAAAAATGATTTTGTGCCTATAGCTTCCCGAATTCGGCATTAATATGTTACTATATGTACAAAAGACGTGGGCAAGCTCAATCCTGCTTATCCCACTTTTGGAGGCCTTAGGACTGCCTTGATTGAGAGGATAAGCAGTCGGTCAGCCCACGTTTGGATTATATAAATCACCAATTGCAAGCCGCATCACTACGGCATTGCAATGTAGCAAATATAATCTGCCCTGGACGTTACCACCTGCATCTGCCTTTACTCAATCATTGGAAGTGTCCTAAGTTTCCAAAAGTTAAGACAGCGTTGGATAAACGCCTTTTTTTGTTATGTCCCACCCGTACGGTCGCTGACCGAATGTGATGGTCGCAGTGAGTTGACACTCTTGTCATCACCACGTTGCAAAAATAATATTTTTAATTTATACCCGCAATACTTTCAACGGATTTTTGGCAACTGTGCATCCTTAACATTCAGCAGACGGATCGACCGACGAGCCCAATATACTCGGCTACTACGCCGAAGGGATGCGGTATAATCTCGGTTCGTTCCTTGCATCGCGCGGATATTTGCTTGAAAAGTAATCGACGCTAAGAGCCTGTCCCATAAAATATGTTAACGCTGAGGTTGCATATCTTGGGGGGATTTTGGAGGCGACGGGAGGGAGCAATGCCGTCGCATTGTGACCGAGCGACGGCTTCAAAAGCGCCCGAGAGATGCGAAACGGAGGTTATTTTCCGCGCAGCGGCACGCATTAAAGGGATTAAGCGACATATCGCCGCGGATGACGACGGCTTGCCCCGGTGTCATCGTCACTACGGCCAACATCCACGACTCAAAAGCGGCATATCGTCTTATTGGCAGCATCGGCGACCGACATCCTTACATCAATACACTCAAAACCGACAACGGCTACAGAGGTAAACTGATCGAGGTCGCAAAGCAAGCCATGGCAATTGATATGCAGTGCGTTAAATCCAATTTCGGCACGTCGGAGTTCATCCCCCTGGAGGGTCGCCGGGTTGTCGGGCGCACGATTGCTTGGCTTGATCGTTTCCGCCGATTATGCCGCAACTGCGAGCAGCTGCTCACCACGGCGACAGCGATGGCGAAGCTGGCCTTCATGATGATTCTGCCAAAGCATATTTAGCTTCGCCAAAGCTCCGCGTTTCAACATGTCAGCGTTAGACAGAGGAAGGTGGTAATTACCATCGCCCCGGCCATCCATTGGCATATTCGTCCGTGTTCTTCAGTCGTGTACGTCAAGTACACTCTCTCATCACACGAACAACTCTGCTCAATGGCTGACCGCCTCAGCTTTAACAGATTTTATGGGACAGGCTCTTAATTGGAGAATTGGAGCATCCAGTCTATGAAATCGTCCTGAGCGAATGCGTTCACCCAACACTCGTGCCGGACTCCCGGAAAGATAATGACTTCGGGGGTCCAGCCGCATTGCGTAAGTACTTGAGCGGCAGAGGTCGCCGCGACTGTGGGAACGATGTCGTCGTCGGCTCCATGGAAAATGCGGATAGGGAGCTCGGAGGCTCTGCGTGAGCAGATGTTGTCGAGGCGGGCGGGGTCGACGGCGCCGCACATTATAGCGGCGGCCGCGGGCAAGTCGGGCCAGCGGGCAATGATGTCCCACACGGCCATGCCGCCCATAGATATTCCGGAGAGATATATTCGCGAGGAGTCGACCCGACCTGATTGCACGAGCGAATCGATAAGCTCTTTTACGGCAACCATAGGAGCAGCGGGCTTCTCCTGAACGGGGAACAGGATTTCGTTATTGCTTCGGGGAAGTGAATCGTAAGCCCAAAGATAGGACTCGGGGCACTGCGGGAAGATGACGATAGAGCGGCCTGACGCGGCGGCCTCCGCGAGTCTCTCGCCGCCGTGGGTGAGCTGCAGGAGATTGTCGTCGCCGCGCTCGCCGCTGCCATGCATGAGCATAATCAGCGGCAAGGGGAAAGAAGCGGCGGTGTCGGGAGCGGCTTCGCGGTAAAGTAGCTTGAAGCCATCGGATGAGGTAAATTCCTTTGCTTTGTAGATGCCGGGGTCGAGAGCGTTGGCGGCGAGGGTAGTGAAAAGCAAGGAGATAATCGCGAAGAGGTGGATACGGTTCATGGTAATGGATTTATAATGTGCTGTTAACGGGAATTTATAATCGGGTAGAAAAACGGAGGAAAGGCGCCGTCGACAGTCATGAGAATCTTGGAAGAATAGGGATAAGCACCCTGATAGAGATGATTGCTGTCGATCGTGTAAAGGATTTTGGAGGAATAGGGGTAGGCTCCGCCGTAGATATGCTTGCCGTCGAAGGTGAATAGTATATTCGAGCTGTTGGCATAGACTCCTTTATACAAATGGGAGTCATCGCAAGTATAGAGAATCTTTGACTGATAGGCGTGAGGGCCTGCGTAGATATGCTTGCCGTCGAAAGTGTAGATAATCTTTGAGCTGTAGGGGTAAGCGCCCGAGTAGAGGTGCTTACCATCCCAGCAATACAATACTTTGGAAGAGTAGGCATAGGGGCCGGAATAAATCTTAGTCGCGGCGACGGCGGTGCCAGCGACTAACATAAACATGGCCAGAATGAATCCTATGCTGATTTTGGATGTTGCTTTCATATCAGTCAGCTTAATTCCTCGCGGAGGAAGGGGGCGGTGGGGGAGTCGGTTTCGGCAACTTCCTCGGGAGTGCCTACGGCTATGATACGGCCACCGTTTTTGCCGCCGCCGGGGCCCATGTCGATTATTCGGTCGGCCACTTTGATCACATCGAGGTTATGCTCGATGACGATGACGGTGTTGCCCTTGTCGACAAGGCGGTTGAGCACGTTGAGGAGTGTCTTAATGTCCTCGAAGTGAAGCCCAGTGGTAGGCTCGTCGAGGATGAAGAGGGTTTTGCCGGTGTCGCGCTTAGATAGCTCGGTAGCGAGCTTCACGCGCTGATTCTCGCCTCCAGAGAGGGTAGATGAGGGCTGGCCGAGCTTGATGTAGCCAAGGCCGATTTCCTGAAGCACCTTGATCTTATTTAATATCACGGGCTGATTGGCGAAAAACTCAACGGCCTGGTTGATAGTCATGTTAAGCACATCGGCGATCGACTTGCCCTTGAACCTCACTTCGAGGGTCTCGCGGTTGTAACGCTTGCCGTGGCACACCTCGCAGGGCACGAGCACGTCGGGGAGGAAGTTCATCTCAATAGTCTTATAGCCGTTTCCGGCACACGCCTCGCAGCGGCCTCCCTTGATGTTGAACGAGAAGCGGCCCGGACGGTACCCCCTTATCTGCGCTTCGGGGAGCTTGACGAAGAGATTGCGGATGTCGGTGAAAACTCCGGTGTAGGTGGCGGGATTGGAGCGCGGGGTGCGCCCTAAGGGTGACTGATCTACGGTCACAACCTTGTCGATATTCTCGATACCGGTGATTTCCTTATATGGTAGCGGCTCTTCGAGGGAGCGGTAGAAGTGCTTCGAGAGAATGGGCTTGAGGGTGGCGTTGATGAGCGAGGATTTGCCGCTGCCCGACACGCCGCAAACACAGGTCATGGTGCCAAGCTCGATGTCGAGGTCGACGTCGCGGAGATTGTTGCCCGACGCGCCGACGAGAGTAAGGTGCTTGCCGTTGCCTTCCCTGCGCTTTTCAGGCACGGGAATCTCCCGCTCGCCGTTGAGGTATTGCGAAGTCAGGGTAGCGGTTTTAAGCATCTCGCCGGGAGTGCCCTGAAACACTACCTCGCCACCGTTGCGACCCGCTTTGGGGCCAATGTCGACCACGTAGTCGGCTTCGAGCATCATATCCTTGTCGTGCTCGACGACAATTATCGAATTCTGCGCGTCGCGGAGGCGCTGGAGGGAGCTGATGAGGCGGCGGTTGTCGCGCTGATGCAGGCCGATGCTTGGCTCGTCGAGGATATAGAGCACGTTGACAAGCTCAGAGCCGAGCTGAGTGGCAAGCCTGATACGCTGGCTCTCGCCGCCGGAGAGGGTGGCCGAGCCGCGGTTGAGCGAAAGGTAGTCGAGCCCAACGTCGATAAGAAATCGAAGGCGCGAGCGGATTTCTTTTAGAATCTCGCGGGCGATGATCTGCTGCGAGGGGGAGAGGGTGGCTTCAACTTCCTCAGCCCAGACGAGCAGGTCGGCAATGTCGAGGCGGGCGAGCTGGGCGATGTTTTTGTCGCCGATGAAGAAGTGAAGGGCCTCGCGGTTGAGACGGTCGCCGTGACATTCGGGGCACACGGCGCGGGTGTAGAATTTGCCGCTCCACTTCTTGGCCTCGGAGTCGGCGTCGTCGCTTGCCTGAAGCTCGATGTATTTCACAATGCCTTCGTAGGTAAGGAAATAGTTGGAGGTAGAGAGGGTGTCGTTTTTGAGCTGCAGACGCTCGGGGGTGCCGTTGAGGATGTCGTTGAGGGCCTCCTCGGGGAGATCGCAGATGGGCGTGTCGAGTGTGCAGCCATATTTCTCACAAATAGCCGCGATTTGCCAGAACACTACGGTGTTTTTCTGTTTTCCTAACGGTACGATGCCCCCTTTGGCAATAGACAGGGTGGAGTCGGGGATAATCTTGTCGCGGTCGATAAGGTTGACGGTGCCGAGGCCTTTGCATCGTTGACAAGCACCCTGAGGGGAGTTGAACGAGAAGTTGTGAGGAGCCGGCTCGCGGTAGGAGATGCCGCTTACGGGATCCATAAGCAACTGGCTGTAGTGGCTGACGGAGTCGGCCTCGATGTCGTAGATCATCATCTGCTTCTCGCCCTGGCGCAACGCGTTGGCCACGGAATCGCGGAGGCGCTGGTCGTCTTTGCGCGATACTTTCAGTTTGTCGATAACCAGCTCGATAGAGTGGTTTTTATATCGGTCGAGCTTCATGCCGGGCTCGATTTCGAGTATCTTACCGTCGACCCTGACGTTCATGAACCCTTTCTTGCGAAGCTGCTCGAATAGCTCCTTGTAATGGCCTTTGCGGTTTTTGACAAGGGGGGCGAGGAGGAGAATCTTGCGGCTGTCGAACACGTCGAGTATCAATCCAACGATTTTCTCCTCGGTGTATTTGATCATCGGCTCGCCGGTGACGTAGCTTCGGGCTGTGCCGACACGCGCGAAAAGCAGGCGGAGGAAGTCGTAGATTTCGGTGGTGGTGCCGATAGTGCTTCGCGGATTTCGGTTTATGGTCTTTTGCTCAATGGCAATGACGGGAGAGAGGCCCGAAATATGGTCAACGTCGGGTCGCTCCAGGTTGCCTAAAAGGTTTCGGGCGTAGGCCGAAAATGTCTCTATATATCGGCGCTGCCCCTCGGCGTAAATGGTGTCGAAAGCGAGCGACGACTTGCCGCTGCCGCTGAGACCTGTAATCACGGTGAGGGAATTGTGGGGAATAGTGACGTCGATATTCTTAAGGTTGTTAACCCTCGCGCCGATCACGCTGAGCGAGTCGGAGGGAGATATTTCGGTATATGATATATTTGATGTAGTGGTGTCAGTCATGTAATCCTTTCAATGTTTAAGCATCCGCTTAATAAGTTAAGCTTATAATAGATGCTTACTTATAACGTATAAACAGGGCAATTATTGCCCCGGACTATGGGTCGACATCGTAATAAACGGTGGAGGTTTTCATGGCTGGGTCGGCGGCCATCTGGCGGTAGACGTCGCGGAGAAGCGCGCGGACTTTGGGTAGAGATGCCCCAACCTCGATTTTAATCATTATTTTCTGGATATAAAGCGATTTCACGCGGGCCACCTTGGGCTGGTCGGGACCGCTGACACGGTTGCCCAGCAGCGAGCGGAGTCGATTGGCGTAGGCGGTGGAAAAAATCTGGAGAGTAGGAGCGTCGCGATGCTTGAGGTAGATATAGATGATATGGGTGAAGGGGGGATAGGCAAACTGCCGGCGCTCGGCGATTTCATGGCGGTAGAATGAGTCGTAGTCGTGGCTTTTGACGAATGAGAACACCGGATGGTCGGGAGTATAGGTCTGAACGAGGACTTTAGAACCGTCGGAGTCGGCTCGGCCCGCACGGCCGGCCACCTGTTCCAGCATGTTGAAAGCCCGCTCTCCGGCCTTGAAGTCGGGGATATGGATAAGTTCGTCGGCATTAAGCACGGCGACGGTGTTCACATCCTTGAAGTCGAGCCCTTTGGTTACCATCTGAGTGCCGACGAGAATATCGGCGGAGTGGTTGGAGAAATCTTCGATGATTTTCTCGTAATTGTCTTTGTTGCGGGTAGTGTCGAGGTCCATTCTGACGACTTTGCGCGAGGGGAAAATCTGCTCGATTTCGCCCTCGATGCGCTCGGTGCCGTAGCCAACGACCTCTACCGTCGGCTGTCCGCATTGCGGGCAAAGGTCGGGGAGGGGATATGTCGATCCGCAGTAGTGGCACACAAGCTGACGCGAGAAGTTGTGGTAGGTGAGCGACACGTCGCACTGGCGGCATTTCGGAATCCAGGCGCACTCCTTGCACCTCGCCATCGGAGCATAGCCGCGGCGATTGCGGAATAAAATTGCTTGCTTGCCTGCCTCGGTCGCCTGATTGATGTGCTTTATGGTCTGCATCGCGAAAACGCCTGTCACTTCACGCTTGCGGCGCGCTTTATCCATGTCGACCAACTCTATTTCGGGTAGCGGCAGTTCATTGAAGCGTTGCGTTAACTTCGTGAGGCCAAACTTTTCATTCAAAGCCTTATAATATGTGTCGATAGCGGGAGTGGCTGTGCCTAAAAGGGCTTTCGCCCCATGCATCGAAGCGAGCACAAGGGCAGCGTCGCGGGCGTTGTAGCGCGGAGCGGGGTCTGATTGCTTATAGCTCGGATCGTGCTCCTCGTCGACGATAACAAGGCCAAGCTTTGAGAATGGGAGAAATATCGATGATCTCGCGCCTAAAATCACAAGCGGCTTCGAGGTCTGAAGCATCATTTTCCATATATCCACGCGCTCGTTGTCGGAAAATTTGGAGTGGTAGACAACGATATTGTTGCCGAAAATCTTCTGCAGTCGGCGCGTGAGCTGAGTTGTGAGAGCGATTTCGGGCACGAGGTAAAGTATCTGCTTGCCTTCTTTCAGCACCGCTTCAATAAGATGGGAGTAAATCTCTGTTTTTCCGCTTGATGTGACTCCGTGAAGTAGCACAGTCTGCTTGTCGGCCCACTGGCGGGTTATGGAGTCCATTGCCTCGATTTGTGCCTGGCTGAGAGGGGGGAGGGTGCCTGAGGGAGTACCGTCAAATTTGAAGCGGTTGATTTCCTTCTTGTATTGCGAGATGACGCCTTTCTTTATCACGGCAGAGAGAATGGCCGGACTCACCTCGGCTCGCTCAAGGAGGCTTTTGCGGTTGACTTCCTTAGGCTCGCCGCGTAGTATACCGCTCATCTCGATCAGGGCCATTAGCAATTGTTCCTGCTTTTTCGCTCCTTTGACTGCCTCAAAAGCCTGCTTGAAGTCGGAAGCGGAGAAATTGGGAGTCACGCAAATCTCCTTGATGGCCCTATATCGTTCGACGATTTTCTCCGAGATGATGAGGATGCCCTTCTCAAGCATGGAGTTGATGACTGAGGCTATTTTGGGCAATTTCAGTTTGCTGCTGATTTTGTCGACAGTGAGATGCCCCTCATGGGCAAGGAGTTGGGTAATCAAAGCTTCAGTGTCGCTCAAACCTGAATCGGGCTCATACTCATAGTCGGGATTAAGCTCGACAAACGTTTCGCTCTCGACTTTGAGTCCGCTCGGGACGGCAGCTTTAAACACGTCGCCTACGGCGGCCATGTAATAGTCGGCTATCCAATGCCAGAACTTTAGTTGCGGGTGGCGTATGATGGGTGCATTGTCGATAACCATAGCGATCTCCTTCACCTCAAATCCTTCGGGCGCCGTCGCCGCAAATGACTGAACTATACCCGTGAGGAATTTTTTTCGGCCGAAGGGCACGATAACCCTGTAGCCGATACCCACCGCGCCTTCGAGTTGAGGGGGAACGGCGTAGGTGAACACGTTTTCGATCGGTAGGGGCAATATGACTTCGGCGAAAGTTGGCATCAGGAAATTGTAATTGAGGATTTTGGTAGTGTGGCCACAATCTCTATCGCGAAGTTACTAATATTCCGCCAAAATGTCGACAATAAGCGTTTTTTTTAAGAATTGTCACTCTTTTATTATTTATATCCTTAACTTTGTGGAATGAAAAGAATATAAAAGTCTACATATACATGGAAAATAAAATCAGAGAAGAGTTCAATAAGCGATTTGGCGGGATGGGCACGCTCTATGCGTCGGCAGGGCGAATAAACCTCATCGGGGAGCATACCGACTACAACGGCGGTTTCGTTTTCCCCGGCGCTATCGACAAGGTGATTGAAGCCGAAATCCGGCCCAACGAAACCGATAAAGTGCGCGTCTACTCGGTCGACCTCGACGATTTCGCGGAGTTCGGGCTGAATGAAGCCGATATGCCTGAGCAGCATTGGGCGAGATATATCTTTGGAGTGTGCCGCGAGATAATCAAGCGCGGGGGGCAGGTCAAAGGTTTCGACGCGGTGTTTGCTGGCAATATACCCCTTGGCGCCGGTCTCAGCTCGTCGGCCGCGCTCGAGAGCTGCTTCGCCTTCGCTCTCAACGACCTCTTCAACGGCAACTCTATAGATAAATTCGAGCTCGCGCGGATAGGTCAGTCAACCGAGCATAATTATTGCGGCGTAAATTGCGGCATCATGGACCAGTTCGCGTCGGTGTTCGGTAAGAAAGGAAACCTTATGCGTCTCGACTGCCGCTCGCTTGAGCATGAATATTTCCCCTTCGACCCCAAAGGTTATAAGCTCGTTCTTGTGGACTCGGCGGTGAAACACGAATTGGTTGATTCGCCCTATAACAAGCGTCGCCAGTCGTGTGAGCGCGTGGCGCGGCGTCTTGGTATCGACACCCTCCGCGACGCCGACATGGAGATGCTCAACGCCGTAAAGAGCGATATTACCGCCGAGGATTATTTCCGCGCCAAATTCGTGATCGAAGAGAAGGAGCGCGTTCTTGAAGTGTGCGACGCTCTCAACCGGGGCGACTATGACACTGTGGGCAAACTCATGTACGCTACCCACGAGGGCCTCTCGAAGGATTACGAAGTAAGCTGCGAAGAGCTTGATTTTCTCAACGAAGTGGCTAAGGAGAACGGTGTGACCGGCTCTCGTATTATGGGTGGCGGCTTTGGCGGCTGCACTATTAACCTTGTGGCCGATGATATTCGCGATAAATTTATCGACGACGCGACTACACGCTTCAAAGCCAAGTATGGCCACGAACCGAAAATTTACGATGTGGTAATTTCAGATGGCGCTCGCCGCATTGATTAATAGCTATGAGCATAATAAAAGAAACAGCGGGCGATATTACGCTTTACACAATCGTCAACAAGCAGGGGGCAAAGGTCACGCTCTCGACCTTGGGGGCCGGAATAGTGTCGGTAGTAGTGCCCGACCGCAACGGCGAGATGGCCGACGTGGCGCTCGGATATGCAAATCCGGCCGATTATCTCGCCGATGGGCCATGCGCGGGAAAGACTCCCGGCCGATATGCCAACCGTATCGGACGCGGGCATCTCGAAATCGGAGGAAAGCATTATCAGCTCGCTATAAACAACGGCCCAAACTCGCTGCATGGAGGCCCTACAGGTTTCCAGAATCGTATCTGGAACGCCGCGACCGAGGGTGATGATACGGTGGTTTTCACCTATCATTCAGCCGATGCTGAAGAGAATTACCCCGGCAATTTCGATGCCAAAGTTACTTATCGCTGGGATGATGACAACGGATTGTCAATCCTCCTTGAGGCCGTGACTGACGCCCCTACGGTGGTAAATCTTACTAATCACGCATACTTTAATCTTGCCGGACACAATTCAGGCTCGGTGCTCGGCCATTTGCTCCAGATGAATTGCTCGAAGTGGCTTCCTACCGACGAGAGCCTTTGCCCTACGGGTGAAATAGCTCCTGTCGAGGGTACGCCGCTCGATTTCCGCGCAGTAAAGCCAATCGGCTGCGATATGCTGAAGGCCGACGGCTCGGTGTCGGATTTCCCCGCAATGCAATACGGCAAAGGCTACGACAACTGCTTTGTGGTCGACGACTATCAGCCTGGTGTCATTGCCGAGGTAGCCACGCTCACTGATCCGGCGAGCGGCAGAATGCTTCAGGTCTTTACCGATCAGCCGGGGGCGCAAGTCTATGCCGGTTGTTGGCTCTCAGGGTGCCCGGCGGGAAAGGATGGTGCCGTTTACCGCGACTACGACGGGGTAGCCATCGAGTGCCAGGGATTTCCCGACGCCCCGAATAAGCCTAACTTCCCCTCTCAGCTGCTTCTGCCAGGCGAAATCTATTGTCGCAATATCATATATCGTTTCGCTACAATACATTAATACAGTAATATATATTACATCAATTCAGACATGAAACCAACACTTTTTGTGCTTGCTGCCGGAATGGGCAGCCGCTACGGAGGCTTGAAGCAGCTTGATCAGCTCGGCCCCAATGGTGAGACTATAATGGACTACTCTATCTATGATGCCGTTAAGGCCGGTTTCGGTAAAGTGGTATTCGTTATTCGCAAGGATTTCGAGCAGGACTTCCGCGATAAGGTGCTTAAGAAATATGAGGGGCACGTGCCCGTAGAGGTCGTTTTCCAGTCGACCGACGCTCTCCCCGAAGGATACGTTTGCCCGGCCGATCGCTCTAAGCCCTGGGGCACCAACCATGCCGTGCTTATGGGAAAGGATGTCATCAAAGAGCCGTTTGCCGTTATTAACGCTGACGACTTCTATGGTCGCGACGCTTTCAAGGTTATGGCCGATGAACTTATGCGCGACCGCGGCGATAAGAAAGGTGACTATGCTATGGTCGGATTCCGTGTCGGCAACACGTTGACCGAAAACGGCACAGTAAGCCGCGGCGTTTGCAGCAAAAACGACGACGATCTGCTGACTTCGGTGGTTGAACGCACGTCGATAGGTTACGATAAAGACCACAACATTGTTTTTACCGACGAGCAAGGTAAGGAGCAACAACTCGCGCCCAATACCCCGGTTTCGATGAATCTTTGGGGCTTCACGCCTGATTATTTTGAATACTCCGACCGCGAGTTCAAGAAGTTTCTCGACGAGAATATCGCTAAGCCTAAGGCTGAATACTTCATCCCTATGGTGATTGACACTCTCATCAACTCAGGCGAGGCAACGGTTAAAGTTCTCGATACCGATTCAAAATGGTTTGGCGTCACATACGCGGCCGACCGCCCCGGAGTGGTTGAGAAATTCGCCGAGCTTCACAAATCGGGTCTCTATCCAAGCCCCTTATTCTAAGCTGACTATAACTGACAGGGAGCGCGCCGACGATTTCGTTTGCGCGCTCTTATCGTTTGATGTTCAGCCATTTCATCCATTTGGGATGCGTGAGCGACACGGTTGGGTAAAATTGACTACCTTTGCAGCGAAACGAAATATACGAAGTTATGGCAAATGAGAATGAAATTTTGAAGAGAATTCGCGAAAAAGTGGGACTCGGCATGACGCAAAGTGCCGATTTCGATGTTCTATCTCAGGCGATAAGAGACCTGACGAGTGAGAATCTTGGCGTCAATACGCTGAAACGCCTCTTCGGATTCAAGACCGACAAGGTAGTGCCGCGCCTTTCAACTATGGATATAATCGCGCAATATCTCGGTTGTGACGACTACGAGACTCTGATAAAGGATTTGGGCGAAGATGCCGACATTTCGGTTTTCACGCCAATCGATTGCCTTGAAGTGCAGCAGTTGGAACGCGGAACGCAGGTGAGAATCTCTTATGAGCCCAACCGGGTGTTCTTCCTGACATATATAGGCGATTTCACCTTCATAGTCAACGAAGTGGAGGGTAGTCACAATATACATAAAGGCGACTTGCTTACGATCACCCAGCTTGCGGTAGGTCATAGGTTTGTGGTTGCTCACGTAATGCGCGACGGAATCGATTTGGGCGCGTATGAGTCGGCCAAATTCAGGGGATTGAAGTCGGTGGAGATTATTTCGTGATCTCGGTCGTTTCGGCCGCGAAGCGCCGCTCCACCTCTTGTCCGAGCGCCCTCAGCTCAGGGGTGGCGCGGCGAGTGTAGCCGGTATAGGCTTTGGAGTATGCCATTATCCGCCATGCTTCTCTGTCGGTAGTGCCGGGAAAAGATTCTTTCAATATTTCAAACGCTTCGGTGATATACTCATCGGCGAGATCGCCGTGCCGTCGGATGTTGTCGAGGAGTTGTTGCCCTGAAAGGCTTTCGTCGTTTTTGAGTGTGTTGAGTCGGTCGAGATCGGCAAGAAGCTCGTTGAAGGAGGGCTGTATGCGGCGGTCTAATGTCGCGGCTTTTTCATTAGCGTCGTAATGCAGCTCTTGTTGTGTCTTATGGGCCGGAGCAGGGGAGGTGACATGCACGTTATCAGGCTTAATAATCGCTGTGTCGCAGTCGGTTTTTTCAGTCGGCTCTTGCGTGACGATGGTCTCTTGATTCACTGGTTTTTCCGACCGATACCTCGCTATCCACGTCACCAGCGCGACGACTGCGATTATCAAAGCAATCGCGCGTAGAGCAAGCTTTAAAGCGCGGGTCTTGGAATGATTCGATGCGAGAATTTCTTTAAGTTGCTCGCAATTCGCGTCGGTATTGTAGCAAGCCCTTACAAATTTCCTGTAAGCTGAAAACTTAAATCCGGCGACTTCGCGTCGAAGCCGCTCCACAAGCATACCTATGGCATGGAAATCTATCGCCGACTTCCCCCTGTCGTCTACTGTCAGGCCATATTTTGCCGGGTGGCCCGATGTGTTGTTGAGCGAATCGGTGTAGCTCTTGTCGAAATCAATCAGCACTAAGTTGCTGTTGTTGGCCGTAATGATGATGTTGTCGGGCTTAATGTCGCAATGAACCACGTTGTGACGATGCAGATATTCGACAACATCAACCAGTTCGGTCAGAAGTCGAGCGATGTTCTTTTCCGACGATAGCCACGGGTCTTTGCGTCGCAGCATCTCGGCCAGGGTTAAGCCGTCGATATAGTCCATCACTATATAGTCGCGATGAAACTCGCGGTATTCAGGCAGCGAGCGGTGGCGGAGCCTTACGCCGATGTCAAATTCCTTGTCGAGCGCGTCGAGATAGAGCGGCATGGAGCGGTATTTCTCCTTGAGCCGCTTCACAAACACGTCGCGCCGCTGCCATCGGGTGCGGTATATGTCGCACGTGGAGCCTCCGGCCGAGAGCATGACTGCCTCGTCGAAGTCTATACCCGTACGGGTGTCCGAATCGAAATCGCTCACGTTCTGTATAAATCCCGACATAAATATTGGAGTTTCGTTGCAAAGATAGTGTTTTTTTTGACTAAGTAAGAAAGGAATTTAGTTTATATAACCCCTGCGAAGCAATGGATGAAATGGATGATGGTTTTCATGCGGATAGTTTATAACTTTGGGTTGGCAAATGGAAGGCCCGCGTGAAGCCATCGGTGTCATTTTCTTAAACAAATCGCGATTCTATTTGATATAATCAAAAGAAAATCGTAAATTTGTGGCGACCACAAGACCCCAAGAGAGGTGTCTTAGGCAAGTATCGGTCAGATGCTTGCCCCGATGGTGAAATAACTAAGAGCGTTACTATGACGCTTCGGTTCTGATGTCTTGGAACTTCGCAACTTCTTACTGCATCATCAGAGCGGAGCAAAGGTAGTGGCACAGTTATGTGTATGTCAACAAGACGATATGTTCCCGTGAGGGAATAGCGTCGCGACTATACATGTAGCGTGGGTCTTCTACTTTGCTTGTTCTATGATGCAAGGCAATGCGAAGGCCTCAAGACGTGGAGCGAGCGGAGAGTTTGGCACCACGCTTTTCGTTTATAATCAGTCAACAAAGGTGTCGGGTTGACAATATCGTTATTGCAAAATGAGATATTTTTTAGCCGGAATATGCATCTTAGTGCTTGGTTTGTCTGCATGGGCGCAGGATATTGTGTATGAAGGAGAGGGAAATGGCCAGTTGATGCTTTCGGTCACTGAATTCAATGTCAAAAAGAAAGAGGCAGTGGCAAAGTCGATTCAAGACGCGTATTTTCAAATTTTATTCAGAGGCATTCCTACATCAAAAATATGCAAAAAGGCATTGCTTGGAACTGATGAGAGTATCGTTGAGCGCCACCAACAATATTTCGATGAAATGATAAAACAGGGAAGATTGTATTCATTTGTAACATATAGTAATCTTACCTATTATAAAAAGAAAGAGGCTGTCGTCATTCTTACGATTAATATCGATGCGCTTATCTCTGACCTTGAGCAGAAGCATCTATACAAAAGATTTGGACTACACTAATTTTAAACGCATTTTAATATAATGAAAATAAGACTTTTAACGCTTGTAAGTGTTTTGATTGGCTTTGCGGCCTTTGCCCAAGTTAACACTGTGCAACCCACCATCATGGTAATTCCATTTGTTAAAGAAGGTACGGATATTCGCACAACATTGGACCAGTCTAATGATAAGCGCCAGGTTATCGCACAAATCAGCGGAGCATTTGCTGACAAAGGATTCCAGACAAAGGATTTCTATGCTAATTTCAAGAGTGTGTCACAGAGCGACGTTTTTGAGGATGACGCACAGACCGACTTGAAAAGTCGGGTTATCCAAAGTTCAGGAGCAGACATATTTGTGGAAGCTGACGTAAACATCAACTACAGCACAGATGGAAACTCTGTGAGAGTCGTTTTAAAGGCTTACGAAGCTTCGACATCCAAAACATTGGCTAGCAAAATAGGCGATAGCGGAAAGTTCTATACTAAAGATATCGGTAAGCTTGGAGCTAAAGCTGTGGATAAAGCAATGGACGGATTTCTGACCACAATGCAGCAATCGTTTGACGATATGATTTACAATGGTCGTTCAATTGTGGTAAATATATCCTTTAGTGAAATGTCGGACTACGACACAAGCTCAGAAATCGGCGATTCGGGTGATGAGCTGCGAGATATAATTGAAATATGGATGGAGAACCATGCATATCAAAACAACTATCATATTCAAGGCACCACTGCCAAAAAGATGATATTTGATGACGTGCGTATTCCTCTGAAGGATCCGTCCACTGGCAAAAATTATAATATAAATAAGTTTAGCAGAGAGTTAGCCAATCTTTTCAAGCAGTACGGAATGTCGGTGGATCGCGACATGAATGGCGGCACTCTATACATTAAAGTAAAATGATAAATATGAAAAGGATACTGCTCATATTATTCGGTCTATCGCTAATGGCTTCAATGAAAGCCGTGGACAATTTGACCATTGGCATCGTCATCCCCGAACAGGAAATTGATGGAATTAGCCCGGATGCGTACACACTTCTGCAATCTAAACTTGAAAAAATGCTTTCGGCTTCCGGAATAACAGCTTTGGGAGGCGATTTCGTGATGTATCCCACAGTAAATGTTATCGAAGAAAATCTGATTGAGGGAGGCATCAAAAACTTTTATAAGGTAAAAATCGATCTTACCCTGAATGTTGCGGATGTCGCCACGAAGACTATTTTCTCAAGTGAGACATGGCCTTTGCAAGGCACATCTGAGCGGGTGAAAAGCAGCGCGGTAAAAAACGCTTTTACGGGACTAAAAGGTAATGACCCTCACTTTAAAGATTTTATAGCAGCCACAAAGGTAAAGATCGCGCAATATTACGAAGCTAATAAAGATGCGATTCTTTCTAAGGCATCATCCTTAGCCGCAAGAGGAGAATATGAAGAGGCGATAGCAATGCTCTCAAGCTATCCTTCATCTGTTGCCGGATATGATGAGGCTCTTTCGCTCATGAACAAAGTGCATACTCAATATGTAAATAAGAACGCTGCCAGCATAATGAATGAGGCGCGGGCTGCATACGCCACAAAAGACTATGCCACAGCTGTTAATCTCGCTGCGCAGATCGACCCGTCCTCTTCTCATTATGACTCCGCTAAATCATTAATAAACCAAGTGCGAGCCACAATCAATAATGAACAGGAAAGCGAAAATCAAAGAGCCATGAAAGCCCTTGAAATGGCAGCCGATCTTGAAAAGACAAGAATAAATGCCGCTGCATCAATCGCAAAATCTTATTATAAGAGCAGAGTGGTGCACTATCATGTGCTTAGATATTAACCCAAATCATATTGTTAACACTAAAATCACAAAATTACAATGAAATTAATCAAGTATTTCGTAATGGTTTTTGCCATTATGGTAAGTTCGGTAACAAATGCGCAAGAACTTAAGAAAAAAGTGCTCGGAGTAGAGGATTTCACCTACTCGTCAGATTTCTCAAAAGATGACGTAGAGATGGTTCGCAATCAGATTGTCAAAGCTATTCAGAAAACCGGACGCGTGATAGTGACAGATCGCAACAACTCAACCTCGCGCGCGTTGAACAATGAATCGGAACGTCGTAAGCAGGAATCAGCAATGGATGCCAATACTGTTTCTGATATGAGTTCTCTTAATGCGGATTGTATTTTGAGTGTCAATCTCGACAAACTGACTTCAGGCCAAAAGGTTTATGAAGAAACCGACTATAGAAAAAATTCGAGTGGTAAGTCAGAGCGTTATGTAAAGGGTCGCTATCCTTATTATGTTGCCAACGTTGTGTACACCGTTAAGATTATAAATTGTGAAAACGGCGCGGTAATGGCTCAGGAAACTTACAATCTTGAAGATGGCCATTATAGTTTATATGACCATTCTTCAAAATATTCGTCGCAAGCTGCCGCCCGCGATGGTTTGCTTAGTAATTGCGTAAATCAAGACGCATTTACTATTCTTATCCTCAATACATTTAAAGCCGAGGGTAAAATACTTAAAGTTGAAGAAGGTAATGCAAAGAAGGCCAAGACTGTATACGTGAGCCTCGGTTCTGAAGATGGTATACAAAAGAAGCAGATGCTTGAAGTTTACAAGGAAATGGATATTGACGGAGAATTATCAAGGAAGCTTATCGGAGAACTTGAAGTTGAAGAGGTTTTAGGTAAGTCACGCAGCCTTGCAAAAGTAAAAAAAGGCGGCGAAGAAATCCAACAAGCATTGTCAAATAATATTTCGCTTCCCGTATCATCAAGAAATGTTAAGCAAAGTTTTTGGGGCGGTGTTAAGTAAAATTCCAAATCACATATAGATTCTTGATATATAATTAAAGAAATCCTGTTTGTAACAATCGTATATGCAAACAGGATTTCTATCTACAGGCTTAATAATTATGCGGGGAGGATATTAGTTGTGAAGATTAACTATGATTTGGCAAATGGAAAGCCCGCATGAAGCCGTCGGTGTCGTTTTCTGAAACAAATCGCGATTCTATGCGATACAGTCAAAACAAAATCGTAAATTTGTGGCGACCACAAGACTCCAAGTGAGGAGTCGCTGCTAAGTATCGATTTATGTTTCTACCGATGGTGTAATAACTAAAAGCGTTACGATGACGCTTCGGTTCTGATGTCTTGGAACTTCCCCAATCTCTTACTGCATCATCAGAGCGGAGCAATGGTAGTGGCACCACGCTTTTCTTCATATACATGTTCCGTAAACGGTGTCGTTACGGAGTTGTAAACATTTCAAATTCAGAGTTATGAGTAAATTTACCATTAATGATGGTATACTGAAAACAAAGCAGGGATCGATAGCGCTCAGTGACGTCGATTATCTCGTGCCGAGAAAAGGATTGCTCCTTGGCCAGTACATTTTTATCGGCTCGCGAAATGGATCTTATGTCAAAGTAAGGGTGTCGGACAAGGAAATAGAGCGTATTCTCTCGGAATTAAAAGCAGTGAATGCTCCCATAGCATATAATTTTGACAACCTGATTGAATTTAACGAAGCGGTCGGCGCGTTGAAAAGCGGCAAAAGCAAGCGCATGAACAGCAATAACGCATGGCTTACTGATGATGTCGTGATATACGTGCCTGATAGAAGGATACTCGCTACCGACAGTAATCCGGTTTGTATCAGTGTCAAGGATGTTGTGTTCTCGACGACCGAGAGAGTGCTTAAATTCGGATTTCTGCCAAGCGGCTATCGCACATATTTCGGCTCGGCTCACGACCAGGCGTTTTTCTACCATCCTGAGCAAGCTCATGGCGATAAACTTAATCAGCACCTTATCGACAACGGATCGGTAATCGGCACTGAAGCGTCTGAGACCTTCAACGATTGCTTCTGGTTAGGTAAGCTGTTCTCGCCCTTTAAGTTCAGAAAGCATGAGGAAATAGGCTTTTCCGACGACGCTATCATCTATAAATATAAGAAAGGCAGCTCGGTGGAGACCGTATATCTCCCGTATGACCAGATCAGCTACCTTGATATAGAAAAAGGCTTTTTTCACTCAAACTATATCAGCATTTTTGGCCAGCAAAACATTATGACGCATCTCCAGTTCAGCAACAAGGCCATTAAAGCTATCAAGAAAATACTTATCGACAAGCATATCCCAGCCGCGTCGAAGATAATTCGCCCGAGAATGATGTTGGGCTTGCTGCCTAACCCATTCGCTAAACGCACGCTCGCCGTGTTCTCCGACAAATTGATCTTCACCGATTCGAAGGCTAAAACAGGCATAACGCTCCCTATCGACCAGATCGATTACATAGTATGGAAAAAGAAGTATTTCTTTTATTTCGTGGGTTATCTCTTTGTCAGCGGCGGCATATCCAATATTCGTAGAGATCAGTCGGGAGGCTCAGAGACGATTGGAATGCCGAAAATATGGGCCTCTAAAAAGAATCTCGTCAAGAAAATGGTATCGGGCGTGCATTACAATAAGCGCGATGATAAGAAAATGCACAGCATCGAAGAGATCACTTACAGCTAATTAAAACCTAACTCAACATATATATTTACTTAATTTTTTTGATTATGAAAAGATTATTTACTGCACTAATGCTTATTGCTGCCGTTCTGATCGGCTGTCAGTCTACTAATGCGCAGCCCGAGCTGACGATCAACACATTTTGCGTGCCCCTGTCGTCGGTAGCAGGCTATGCGGATTTTGGCGTCAGCAAGGATCTTGCCCAAAAATTACATTCGCTTAAAGATGAGAAACAAGTAGAAGCTGCATTGATTGAGCAGGGATTTAACTGCGACTCTAAAGCCGAAAAGAAAGAGTATGACGACCAGATGGGCGAGTACGTTACCTTTACCGTAGCGAAGTATAGCAAAACCTCTCCCGAAGGCGCCACTACTATCACTAAAGAGGGCAACGAGTACACAATCGCATTTCCCGACTCGGCTGTAGCAAAGTCGTTTATCGACGGCCTGAAAGCGAGCGGCTATGAGTACGACGAAAGCTGGGGCTACATAGTTCCCGACAACATGGAGGCGCACTGGGTAGGCATTAGTGTCTATGTCGATGGCAAAGATGTAACTATCCGCTCTCATGGAGGATAAATATGCTAATGTATAACGATTTACTAAAATGAATAGATTATTCACGATAATTTTTTTGATAGCGGCGATAATCGTCGGCGGCGAAATGGCAAGTGCGCAGACTTCTAAGAGGAGGAAAGCCACCCGCACGTCGCAGACGACAAAATCGCGCCCGAAGAAAAAAGCCGCCCGTTCGGCTGCTGATAATGTGGTCGCTGAGTTTATTACATTCAAGCTTTTGAAGAACGGCTCGATAAAAGACACAAGCAATTTTGACAAAGCAAGGGGTGGCGATTATGCGGATGTTAATGGCGCCTATCTCGTCTCGATCGAGACTATTGACAGTAGGCCTGATTTCTATATTTTATACGGATCTAACGCATACTCGTTCTTGCCGATGCTAAGTGACGAATGGGCTGACTTTATTAATTACTGAGATGAAACCATACCTGATTATGGAGATTATTACTCGGGATATAGGGCTCAAAATATTATAGCTGAAGATATCGTTAATTTTGATCCCACTACCAATACAATATTATACAAAACGGATAAAGGGATCAAAAGAGTAAAACTTTCGTCTATCCCCGAGGAGAATATATATCCTGCCAAAAATTTTGCTTACGAAAAGTCGTTTAGCGGTAACTCTAAGGAAGAAGTTAATGCTGAGTGCATGATCAACGGTCACGAATATGTTGATTTGGGCCTTCCGTCGGGCACTAAGTGGGCTACGTGCAATATTGGCGCCACTACGCCTGAGGGCTTGGGCGAGTACTTCGCGTGGGGAGAAACGAAACCCAAATCCAAATATACTGAAGATAATTGTCCTACCTATCAAAAGGATGATACTTGGCTGCGCAAAAATGGTTATATCGACGCTTCAGGCAATCTTACTATGAGCCATGACGCTGCTCGGCAATACTGGGGTGGAACTTGGCGCATGCCTACCAAGGCCGAAATTGAAGAACTAATAAAGAATACCACTACCAAATGGATAATGAGGAATGGAGTTTCTGGTAAGTTAGTTACAAGCAAACGTAACGGAAAGAGCATATTCCTTCCTGCTGCAGGTTCTAAATTTGGGGAAGAGAATCAGATATATTGTGTTGGTTTATATTCGGATAACTGGGGCTCTACTTCATTGTGTGATAGTGAATATTCGTCTGCGTGTTTAGAATCTCAATCCGACAAGCTTCCATCAGACATGGTAGAGAGATTTTATTCTACCCATACCCATAGGAGAAATGGTTGTTCCATCAGACCTGTTACTGATTAACGCTACTCGTTTCGTAGATTAATTTATATAAAATGAAGGGATGCTCAGAGCGGGCATCCCTTTGTGTTGATAGAAAAGCATCGGGCGGATTATTGAACGAGCTCGGCGTAGAGGCGGGCGAAGGTGGCGTCGAGATCGTAGGTGAGGCCGGGATGAGGGCGCGATGTCTGTATGCACGCGCTTTTTACGGCTGTCAGCCAGCGGAAACGCTCTTCGACCGGGAGTTGAGCCAACGCTCCGTAGTTGCGGTTCCCCTCGGCGATATGGCGCATTGAGTCGAGTTGCCGCAGCAATTGCTCTCTCTCGATAGCGCATTTAAATTGGCTTAAAAGCGTGTCGCGAAGGTCGGTCTGAAACTTGATCCATCGCTGCCGTTTGCACATCATTATGAGGCCCGCATTGAAAAACTCCTCGCGCTCAACCTTCGGCACAATCCTCACTACGGCATATTCATAAAGATTTTCGGGCTTGGATTGCATGGTCGGTAAAGATTTGGGAGTTTGACAGTCGGGTTTTGAGGAATGTGCGGTATATGTCGCGTTTCTCGGCAGGCGTGGTTTCATCCCCCTCGGCGATAAGCCATTCATCGGGAATCATGTCGACGATCTCGTCGATGTCGGCCTCGGTAAGCAGGCGCGAAAACTCCTCGTTGACCTCTGCGATGCTATCGGCCTTATGGATAAAGATGTGATCCTTAATGTAGGGGAATGGGGTGAGAGCGGCTTTCGAGGGGTCGGATTGGGCGTGGTGAAAATAGAGCGATGCGCCATGGTCGATAAGCCACGGCTCGTTGTACCATAGCATCATGTTGGCGTTGCGGGCCGTGCGGTCTACATTGGTGAGGTAGCTGTCGAGCCACACGATTTTCGACGCCAGCAATCCGTCGACCGGATTGGCGTAAGGGTCTAAGGTCAAAGCGCCGGAGAGGAAGTGCAATCCGAGATTGAGCCCGCGGCTGGCTTTAAGGAGATCTTGGATCTCAGGGTCGGGCTCGGTTATGCCGAATTCCTCCGGGAGGTCGAGAAACACCAATTCTGGGGTCTTTAGGCCAACTCGGCGGGCTATTTCGCCACCTATAAGCTCGGCAATGAGGGCTTTTGAGCCGTGACCGGCTCCGCGCATTTTCACCGCGTATTTAAAGCCGTCGTCGGCTTCTGCAAGCAGCGGCAGCGACCCTCCCTCGCGGAGCGGGGCGATAAGCCGAGTGAGTTTCTGATGTCTTAGCACTTAGAGGATTGTATTGATAGGGAAGCCGGCAGGCTTCAGCCGATAAGAGCGGGTCGCAATGATGGAAAACCACTGAAATCGGCTGAAGCCCGCAGGCGAGGATGTTATCAGATTTGGTGCATGGGGCGAAGGAGGTCGTTGACCGTCTTCACGGGGTTGAACGTTGCGATAGGCACTTCGACAAACACGGTGGTCCAGTCGCTCATGGCGCCGTTCCAGAGGCCGGGAAGCTCAAGGGCTTTCAGTTCGCGGCCATGAAGCGACTTCGAGGAGATGAAGCCGGTAGAGGGGTCGACGTGCTTCGGCAGATCGTATTTCTTACCCTTAGCGTCCTTGATGTAGCAAACGAGGTCGACGGGATTGAAGTGGGTGGCGCCTTTCATCATTTCGGCGTACTCCTCGTTAGAGGTGTCGATCTGGTTGCTTTCGAGGATTTGGGGCGAAGCGGTGCCGTCGGCGTTGTAAGCGATGTAGGGGCCGCCGCCGGGCTCGCCCTCGTTTTTCACCATGCCGCAGACGCGCAAGGGGCGGTCGAGTTTGCCTTTGATGAATTCGATGAGTTTGGCGTTGTCCATATCCTCATCCTCGGGCATCGAGATCGAAAGGGTCTCGTACATGAAGTCGAGGATCTCGGCGATGTCGCCGGCGTCGAGGTCTTCATTGTCGATGCGGTTGAGTATGTCGACAATCTGGTCGTGGAGCATCATCATATAGCCGCCGATCACCTTCTTGTAGCGGATAGTGGCCTCGCGGTTGGTGTCGGGAACTATGTTGTCGATATTTTTGATGAACACTACCGTTGAGTCGAGATCGTTGAGATTCTCGATAAGAGCGCCGTGACCGCCGGGACGGAACACGAGCTTGCCCTCTTCGCGGAAGGGCGAATTATCGGGGTTGACGGCGATTGTATCGGTCGATGCTTTCTGCTCAGAGAGCGAAACTTCGATTTTCTTGCCGTTTTTGGATTCGAGCGCGGGAATCACCTCGGCGAGTTTTTCCTCAAATTTAGCGCGGTGATTGGGCGACACGGTGAAGTGCACTTTCACGTTGCCCTCTTTGTCGGCTGCGGTCTGAATGCCCTCCATAAGTTGCTCTTCGACCGGGGTGCGGTCGTCGTTGGCGGCGTAGTGGTGGAATTTGAGCAGACCTTTGGGCAGATTGCCGTAGTTGAGGCCTTCGGGCTTTATGATGCCGGCGATCACGTCGCGGTTGCGACCTTCTGCTATCAGCTCTTCGGCGGTTTTGCCATGGAGTTCGCGGAGTTTCTCGTTGAGATCGTCATGGAAAGCGAATTTGGCGATGTTGTCGAGTACCTCCTTTACTGAGCCTGTGGCCTCGTCGGTGTCGCCGTCGGCAAATGAGAAGAGCGCTTTAAACATACGCGAAGCCGCGCCTGAAGCGGGCACCATTTTGATAACCTCGCCGCCGTCGGCCAGATATTCGTCCCAGCGTTCGATAGCTTCGTCCTGAGTGGCTTCGTCGAGCACGGTGATGCCGTTTTCGGGGGTGGCTGCTCCCTGGAGGCGGAGATAGGGGAATCCGGTTTCAAAGCGTTTGATCTGGGCATTGACGGTTTCTTCGCTGATGCCTTTTTCTTTCAGTAGATTAAGGTCGTTTTCGTTGAGCATAATAATATATGGATTAGAGTTATTGGTTAATTCGATGGTTGATTGAAAGAATGTATTAATTAGCCATTCGCTTAAGCAGATTGTATGAGGGCATTATGCCGAGCTGCCCGGCGCGGGAGAGATCGGCCGATCCGGCTTCCTTGTTGCCCAACTTGAAGTAGACGTAGCCGCGGTTGTAGAACGCCTCCCCGAAGTCGGGCTTCAGCTCGATCGCCTTGGTGTAAGCGCTCAGAGCCGACGTGTAGTCCTGCATCTCGATGTAGATGTTACCCTTGTTGAAGTAGGCGAAGGGTGAGCGTGGGCTCAGCTGGAGCATCTTGTCGTAGTCGTCGAGAATCGACTGATAGCGCGCCCTGCGGCTCTCGCGGTCTATAGCGGGGTCTACTGAGGTGTGGTCTGAGGCCGAGGAGTGGAGTTGGCGAGAGCCTGTCACGCCCCTCATGAAGTAGGCGAGGGCGAAATCAGGGGCCGTGTCGATAGCGAGCGTGAAATCTGCTGCCGCCGCGTCGTAGTTGCGGAGGGTGAACTGATCCATCGCGCGGCCGAAGTAGTCGATTGCCCTCGGGCTATGTGTCGAAAGGTATGAGTTGAAGTAGTCTATCGACTCGAAGTGCGATTTGATTTTGCTCTCGTCGTCGAGCTGAGGCTCTGAATTGGTAATCTGCATGAGATTGCGCAGCTGGCGCGACGAATTGATTTTATCAACCTCCATCATGAAGTATGACGACGGAGCCAGATCGGTCGCCGCCACGTAGTATGAAGCGGTGAATTCAGGCTCTATCTCAATCGCAACGTTGCGGTCTTGCACCTTGCCTCGTATGTTCTTGTTGTTGAACTCTTGCTCTGCCGTGATCTCGTTTTCAGTGGTCAGGAGCGAGGTGAATTTTCGGGCGAATTGCTGAGCGACGAGTTGCTCGTCGGTATCGGCCGCCGACTCCGCCGAGGCGTTTTTCTTGTCGATGAGCTTCTGGAAGCCGTTTTTCATCTCCGAGCCTTGCGCCATGCTTTTTCGATATTCTTCCGACTCGTTGCGGGCTATCGCGATAGCGCGGTCGTAGTCGCGGGCTGCCGATCTTTTGTCTCCAAGCGCGTCGTAGAGCTGAAAGCGCACGTAGACCGGGATCGAAAAGTCGGGCGCCGCCGCGATTACCTTATCCATGTCCGCGATCGCTTTGCGGTATTCCCCCGCCTGCTTGTACAGCATCGCGCGGTTGTAGCGCGAGCGAAATTCGTCGGGGTTTAGGTCGAGCACTTTTGAGAAGTCTTTGATGGCGTTGTCGTTGTCGCCCACCTCCATGCGCAGGAGGCCGCGGTTGAAGTATGCCACCTCATTTGATGGGTCAATCGCCAGGGCGTAGTCGTAGTCGGCCATGGCCCCGAAAAAGTCGTTGACGTTGTAGCGCAGAAACGCGCGGTTGATGAATAGGCCCGGCATCTGAGGCTGCAGGCGTATCGTCTCGTCCATGTCGGCGAGCGCGGCCTGATAGTCGCCTCTGGTCGATAGGGCTATGTCGGCGCGCAGCAGATACGCGTTTGCGAGGTTCTTGTTAAGGGTCAATGCTTTGTCGAGGTCGGCCGACGCCGCGACGGTGTCCTTCAGTTCGAGGAGCACCTTAGCTCGCCCTACGTAAGCGTTTTCATATCCCGGATGAGAAGAGATGATTTTGTCGAGCGTCACCTTTGCCGAATCAAGCTCGTTGATGTCTTCCTGCGCGAGCGCCTTGTTGAACATGATGTTGCGGTTGTCGGGGAGCTGCGCGAGCGCTTTATCGTAGTCGGTGATCGCCTCTTTGGTTCGGCCGAGATTCTGGAGAGCGACGCCGCGCACCTCGTAGGCGTCGGTGATAAAAGGGTTTAGCTCTATCGCTTTCGAGGCGTCGGCCACCGCGCCGCGGTAGTCTTCGAGATTGAGCTTCGCGATCGCTCTGAAGAAATAAGGCTTGGCGAGGTAGGGCTTTGCCTCGATCACCTTGTTGAAGTATTGTATGGAGAGCATATAATCCTCAAAGTAGAGGGCGTTTTGCCCCACGCGCATTACCTGGTCGGTATTGATCTGCGAGTAGGAGCTGTTTATCCCTATCATGATGAGGACTGAGAGGACGATATGCCGTAATAACAGTTTCATGACACAAAAATAATCAAAAAATTTGTCATGACTGCCTATTAGGTGATAAAAAAGCGGCCATTAAATTAATTTTCACAATTCGGGGCGTAAATATTGCCAAATCGCGAAATATGATTAAATTTGTAGTTCGTATGGATAATTTTGAAGAAGACATCAGGGAGGCGATTGCCGTGATGAAGAGCGGCGGAGTGATTTTATACCCTACCGATACTGTGTGGGGGATAGGTTGCGACGCCTCGAATTCTAAGGCGGTCGAGCGCGTGTTTGAGATCAAGCGCCGCGCCGACAGCAAGGCGCTGATAATCCTGGTCGGCAGCATAGATGACCTATGGCGATATGTTGACGATGTGCCCGAAGTCGCGGAGCAGCTTATCGAGGTTGCCGACCGCCCGACGACCATTATCTACGACCGTGGCCGCAACATTGCGCGCAACGCGATGGCCGACGACGGGAGTGTGGCCGTCAGGGTTACTTCCGAGAGATTCTCTAAGGAGCTATGCCGCAGATTCCATCGCCCGCTTGTGTCGACATCGGCCAATGTCAGCGGCGAGCCTTCTCCCGATTCGTTCGCCAAGATTTCAAATGAAATCGTCGATGCGGTCGACTACGTTGTCAAAAGCCGCCGCGAGCGTGTCGCCGGCGCCAAGCCGTCGATGATTATCAAAATTTCTTCCGACTCCACCTTCAAGATTATCAGAGGATGAGCTGATGCTTCATCCGCGTGCCATGCCGAGTGATATTGAGGACTAAAACGATAATGAATTCCGAAACGCGCTATCGCACATATTACGTTCTTTGCGACTACATTGCCGGGGTGTTGGCCATGTTGGTTTTCAATATGTTCCGCTTCGAGTATTTCGTTTCGGATAACTACGGCAATATCGCGACGTTCTTCAAGTCGCTTCCGGTTATAGCGGGCATCGTATGTATCCCCATCGGCCTGTTGTTTGTCTATTATCTGTCAGGGTATTATGTGAAAGTGATGAATAAGTCGCGTATCGACGATTTTCTCAACACTCTTGTCTCTACTCTGGTCTGCTCGATATTGGTGTACTTCGTCGTGATTGCCAATGACCCGATCCGCGAGCGCGGCAAGGTTATGGAGATTATCTGCTCCCTATGGCTTATATTGTTTACGGTAACTTACGCCATACGCACTCTTATCACCATAAGCGTTGTCCGAAAGGCGAAACGTCGCCACGGAGGCTTTAATACCCTGGTCATAGGAACTTCCCAGGCAGCCGAGAAACTCGTTGAGCGACTGACAAATTCCTCAAGTCAGGACCAATTCAATATCGTCGGGTTCGTCAGCGTTGACGACACTCCCGCGCCCGCGTCTCTTCCTTTGCCCGTGATACCGCTGAGTAAATTGAAGGAAAAATGCGGGCAGCTCGATATCAAGCAGTTGATAGCCATGCCTCATCCCAATGGTGTCACCGCTACGCTCTCGATGCTTGAAATGCTGTTCCCTACCGGGTGCTCGATCTTTGTTTCCCCGCTGCTTTTCCAGATTATTTCGGGCCGCTCTTCGTTCGGCAATGTTGCCGGAGAGCCCCTTATCGACATCTCCGCGCCCGATATTCCGCCGATGACGGCGGCTGTGAAGCGCGCGTTCGACATCGTCTGCTCTGCCATCTGCATGATATTGCTGATACCGGTGTATATTGCTGTCGCCATTGCCGTTAAACTCGATTCGCCTGGCCCGGTGCTGTATCGTCAGGAGCGTATCGGGCTTCATAAACGTAAGTTTAACATATTGAAATTCCGCACTATGAAGGTCGATGCCGAAGCCGACGGCCCGGCGTTGTCGTCCCCCTCCGATCCCCGCGTCACCCGCGTCGGCCATTTTCTCCGTAAATACCGTATCGATGAGTTCCCCCAGTTCTGGAATGTGATTGTCGGGGATATGTCTATTGTCGGGCCGCGGCCTGAGCGCGAGCACTATGCCAAAATGATCGTTGAGCGCGTTCCGTACTACACTCTCGTCCACGGCGTGCGCCCCGGTATCACCTCCTGGGGCATGGTGAAATATGGCTATGCTCAGGAGGTCGACGAGATGGTAGAGCGGTTGCAATACGATCTGATTTATCTCGAAAACATATCGATGGGTGTCGACCTCAAGATTATCGCCTATACCGTTAAAACGGTTGTGACAGGGCGCGGAATTTAAGTATATGGTATCAAAAAAGGTAATTTAAGAAAGATTGTTTTAACTCTATATTATGGCTACTCGTCCTACTGCGACAAAAACTCCCGATTGGATGCTGCGATTCCTCGTTTGGCGCGAACGCCACGTCAAGGAAAAGACCTTCGTAATGTTTCTCGCTCTGATAGTCGGCATCGGTTGCGGATTTGCCGCTCTGCTTCTGAAATGGTTGATTCATACGATTTCGGGCTTGCTGACAAGCCATGTCGCTATCAATGAAGGTAACTATATCTACCTGATATTCCCTGTGATAGGCATATTGATAACGAGCCTGTTCGTTAGATATGTCGTGAAGGATAATATCTCCCACGGCGTGACGCGGGTGCTATACGCCATATCGCAGAAAAAAAGCCGATTGAAGGTGCATAATATGTACTCTTCGTTGGTGGCGTCATCGGTGACGATAGGTTTCGGCGGCTCGGTCGGCGCCGAGGGCCCGATTGTGTATACGGGCGCGGCGATCGGCTCTAATTTGGGCCAATGGTTCAGGATGAGTCCGCGCACGCTGATGGTGCTTGTCGGCTGCGGTGCCGCGGCGGGTATTGCCGGTATCTTCAAGGCTCCGATTGCCGGATTGCTTTTCACTCTCGAAGTGCTTATGCTCGATTTGACCGCCGTGTCGGTGATGCCGTTGCTTATCGCTTCTATCACCGGGGCTACGGTCGCCTACGTGTTCACCGGCTATAACGTTGAGTTCAGTTTCGAGCAGACAGAGACGTTTCTTACCGGAAGAATCCCCTTTGTCATAGCGCTCGGCGTGTTCACCGGTCTCGTTTCGCTATATTTCACCAAGGTTATGATTATGATGGAGAACTTCTTCAAAAAGAAGGTCGCCACGCCCGTGAGGAAAACCATTGTCGGCGGAACGATACTCGCGGCTCTCGTCTTCCTCTTTCCCCCGCTTTACGGCGAAGGTTACGAATCCATCAACGGCTTGCTGGCTAACGATCCGTCGACTATTGTCAATGGCTCGATTTTCTACAATGAAGGTGCCGATAATTGGTTTATCATCATTTTTATCGGTATGATTGTGCTGCTGAAAGGATTCGCTACCTCGGCCACCAATGGCGCGGGTGGCGTGGGTGGCACGTTCGCTCCGTCGCTTTATGTGGGATGTATGGCGGGATTCCTGTTCGCTTTTCTTGTCAACAATCTTGGTCTCGGATTGACGCTCTCGGTGAAAAATTTCGCTCTGATGGGCATGGCCGGGGTGATGGCGGGCGTCATGCACGCGCCGCTAATGGCGATCTTCCTTACTGCGGAAATGACTGGCGGTTACGACCTCTTTTTGCCGTTATTGATAGTGTCGACGATATCTTATGTGACTATTAAGGCTTTCGAGCCTTACAGTATCTACACGATGCGTCTCGCCAAGAAAGGCGAGCTGCTTACTCACCATAAGGATAAGGCCGTATTAACCCTTCTGAAAATGGACAGCGTGATCGAAAGCGACTTCTTGCCTGTAAAGCCCGGGATGAATCTGAAGGAAATGGTCGACGTTATCAGCCAGTCGCATAGAAATCTTTTCCCCGTGATTGACGATGACAACAACCTTCTCGGCGTGGTGTTGCTCGATGAGATTCGCAATATTATGTTCCGCCCCGATTTGTATAAACGTATGTACGTAAGTCGCTTCATGAGCGTTCCTCCGGCTAAGATCGAAGTCGGCCAGTCGATGGAGGCGGTAATGAAGACTTTCGACGATACCGGCGCGTGGAACCTTCCGGTTGTTGAGCAGGGAAAATACGTTGGATTCGTCTCGAAATCTAAAATTTTCAATTCATATCGCCGGGTGTTGCGTCACTATTCCGAGGAATAATGCGATTTAAGAGCTTGTCCCATCGCTTGCTGCTAACTTTTTACTCCTTTCGCTTGTTTTTATTATAAATCAAACGAAACGGAGGCTATATGAACGACAAGCGTAGCGACATAATGCAGACCTGGAGAGAGCGTTTCGGCGACTCTCGCCATTGGATGACGGAGGTTTTCTCCAGAATATATACCGACGACGACGCTCTCGCTGTCGACGTTGACGGCAAGGTAGTGAGCTCTTTGCTGCTGAGAGGGTTTATGCTCAATTTCAGGGGAGTGAAAATCCCTGTCGGTTATATTTATGGAGCTGCTACCGCGCGGTCGCAGCAAGGCAAGGGATATATGTCGAAGCTCATGGTCAATGCGCTTAAGACGTCGCGCGGCCGAGGTCAAATCGTGACGATTCTTCACCCTGCTCGCCGCCGCTTGTATGGTTTCTACGCTAAGTTCGGCTTCACTACAGCCCTTTTTATTGATGAAAAGCGCTTCACGTCGGTGCATAAATTCATGCACGATGAGTCGCGATATATTTTCGAGGATTCCGTATTCGATTATGCCGAACTCGCCGATGCCTACGCTCGCCTGTCATCGGGGCGTAGCGCTTGCGTGCTGCATGACGCGGCTGATTTCCGTACGATTTTGATTGATAACGACCTCGACCATGGCCTCGTTACCGTTGTCAGATACGCCGAGACCGGGGCTATTGCCGCGATCGCTTTCGCCAAGCCTAACCGCCACTCCGATTCGATCAGCGTAAGAGAACTTGTCGCTGAAGACGATGATGCGGCCAACGCCGCTTTGTCGCGATTTGCGGCGTTATGCCCCGGGATGATGACGGTAGTTGAGTCATATCCCGAGCGTAATGACGTGAAATTCGCGGCCAGAGGCATGGCTCGCATTGTCGATGTCGAGGGTTTTCTTAAAGTGGTGGCGTCGATAAGACCTAACTTGCGCATGACGATTAAGGTCGACGATCCTATTATTCGCGAAAACCATGGTGTCTTTAAGATAGATGCAGGTAAGGTGACGCGTCTCGATAGTGGCTACAACGGCAAAGTAGATTTGGACGTCAACATCGAGGTTTTAACGTCGATTATGTTTAGCAGCGAGAAGATAGGCGATTTGTTTGAACTCCCTACCGGGCGCCTCTTTGCCTCCTTAATGCTTACTTAAAAGCCTTTCGTAACGATTGTGTGGCAAACGCATATGTAGCGCATACCTTTAGGCTCCAGTAGTGCTGCACCATGGAGCAGCTTCCTGATTCACAAACAGATATGTAGCTCACGTCTTTAGGCGCACGAAAGAGAATCGCCCCGACCAGTAAATATCTCTCTTTTACTGGGTGACGGCTTTAGCCGTCAGAAAGCGTCCACCCCTGTATCCCCGCCCAGTAGTGCTGCACCATGGAGCAGCTTCCTGATTCACAAACAGATATGTAGCTCACGTCTTTAGGCGCACGAAAGAGAATCGCCCCGACCAGTAAATATCTCTCTTTTACTGGGAGACGGCTTTAGCCGTCAGAAAGCGTCCACCCCTGTACCCCGCCCAGTAGTGCTGCACCATGGTGCAGCTTCCTGATTCACAAGCAGATAAGTAGCGCATATCTTTAGGCGCACGAAAGAGAATCCCCCCGATCAGCAAATATCTCTCTATTACTGGGTGACGGCTTTAGCCGTCAGAAATCGTCCACCCCTGTGCCCCCGCCCAGCAGTGCTGCACCATGGTGCAGCTTCTTGGCCTTCAAGCAGATATGAAGCGCAAGCCTTTAGCCGCACGAAAGAGAATCCACCCGATCAGCAAATATCTCTCTATTACTGGGTGACGGCTTTAGCCGTCAGAAATCGTCCACCCCTGTGCCCCCGCCCAGTAGTGCTGCACCATGGTGCAGCTTCTTGGCCTTCAAGCAGATAAGTAGCGCAAGCCTTTAGCCCCAATAAAGAGAATCGCCCCGACCAGTAAATATCTCTCTTTTACTGGGTGACGGCTTTAGCCGTCAGAAAGCGTCCACCCTTGTCTCCCCAAACAGTAGGGCTGCTCCATGGAGCAGCCTCTTGACTTACAGCGTATTAGCTGAGTGAAGGAAGCTATTCAATGGAGCAGCCCTGCTGACGGAGTGGGAGAGAGGGTTGTCACTCTATTGAGCCTGATGTTAGTCGTTGAGATTGAGTTTCTCCTTAGCCGGATTGCGGAAATGGATTTTCCCTTCCTCATATTCCTGGGTGGCGATTAATACGGGCTTCGGAAGTTTTTCGTAGTAGCGCGAAATCTCTATCTGTTCGCGGTTTTCTGAAATTTCTTCGAGGTTATCGTTGAGTGAAGTGAACTCTTTGATTTTTTGGTCGAGGTCATGCTTCATTTCGCCTGCGATCTGATTAGCGCGTTTAGCGATTATGCTGACGGTTTCATAGACGTTGCCTGTGTCGCTTGACAATGCGATCAAATCGCGGGTTACGGTGTTGAGCGGGGCGTTGCTTTTCTTATAGTCCATGTTGATAGTAGTATAACGGTTGTTTAATCTTTTACGTATTTTGATGCGATTTTGAAGATGTTGTCGGCTTCCTCGCGGTTTTTGGTGTCGGGATAATTGTTGATGAAGCTGTAGTATTCGTCAATCACGTCGCGGAAGCGATCCACCTTTTTCTCCTCGATACTCTGCGAAGCCTCCTGATAACGCGATTTCAGCACAAGCATTTCGAGGTCTTCCTTATATTTCGAGTAAGGATACTCGCGGATAGCGTTTTTAGCGACAATAATCGCGCTCTCATAGTTGTTGCCGAGGTAGTTGCCGAGGTTGTAGTAGAGTTGGGCGTTCTGCAACTCTTTGAGAGTGAGCTTATCCTGAAGCTCGAATATCGCGTTTTGCGCTATCGATACGCGCTGGCTGCGGGGGAAGAAGTCGAGAAATGCCTGCAACTCCTCGATGGCTTTTACCGTGCCCGACTGGTCGAGCTGAGGCTCGGGCGAGTCGAGATAGTATGAATAGCCCGCGTAGAAGCGCGACAGCTCGGCGAATTTTCCTTTGGGGTAGCGGCCGTAGTAGGTCTGGAAATGCGCTGCTGCGTCCTGATACTCTTTGTTCTCGTAATAGGCGAGTCCTAAGAGATATAGCGACTCTTCGGCTTTGTCTGAGCCTTTGAGCTGAGTCGTGATGTCGCTCAGGAGGGTATATGCCTGAACGTACTTGCCGTTTTCGAAGGCGCGCTTGGCATATTCAAATTTTGCCTCAGGATCAGTGCTTTTGAGCATTTTCTGATACTCTCCGCACGAAGCGGCGAGTAAACCTAAAAGGCAGATTAACAAATATTTTCGCATATAGGAGTAGTCGATTGATAATTCAAGCCGCAAAGTTACGAAATATTCGGCAATTAACCAACGATAAAAATCACTTCTGTTTCATCTTGGCTCAGGAAATATCCGCTTGAAGCTATGGTTTATTTCGATTCGCGCACGTCGTAAAGAATATTTATATGCTGAGGCTGCACTGTTATATTCTCGGTTGTGCCGTAGTACGTTGCCGTAACATATAATGACAATTTTTTATTGTTGAGCGAGCCGTATTCGTTCGGTATGGTAAGCTTTAATGTCCGGTCGTTAGGGTAGTTCATTCCCCAATATATTCTGCTGATCGCGCAATCGAGTGTTGAGTTCGGGCTCCATGCTTCGGCGCTCCCGCTCAATGTCAGGTCGATTACTGCCGCATCGCCCGATGCGGGGGTCCAATAGAGTTTCTCTTGAGGAATGGTTAATAAACCCTCTACGGATTCCACGTCAAACTGCTGAGTGAATTCCTCGCCCGAAGTCGAGCGGCTTTTTACCGTCACGTTCAAGCGTGCCTTGCAATCGATTGTGGGGGTCTCTGAGAATACGATGCGCTGTATGTTGTCCTCGATGAGTATTTGGGCGTCGCGGTAGTTTTTCTGGATAAGGTTGCCTACGATAGAGAAGTTCAGTCGTCCCTTCATGTAGGATAGGGGCACCTTGAATTCAAGCGTCTCGCCAGAGAACGGTTTATCCAGGAGCTGACGTCCGTTCTCGTAAAGGCTGATGCTGCGAAGCACTATGCCCTTCGGGGCCTCCATATTGACATTTGACACGCGGATCGTGATCTCTTCCGTGGGATTCAGCCACATATTGGAGGGGAAAACATCGACGGTGGCGCTTATTTTGACATTGCTTGTGTTGATTGGTGCAAGCTCTGGATCGTCATGGTCGGCGCATGCGGTCGCCATGCAGATTAGGCCAAACAATATTATTTGAATCAGTTTGTTCATGATTAAGTGGTTTAGAAGTTATAACCAACGCTGAATGTCACGCGGTTTTCATGAAATTTCGCATCCGAATCCTTAAGCATATTCAGCATGCCGAGAGATCCGTTCACTCCGAAGTATAGATGGTTGTAAGTTACACCGGCTCCTACTCCCCAAAGAAGATCAACGCGGTTCATGCCTCCGTCCTCGCCGTATACGCTCTCCGAGGTGCTGAAATTATAAGCCTCTATATTGCCTTTTGCCGAAAAGCCGATTTCTAATTCCGGGCCCGTGAATAAGGATACCTTGATGTCGTCGGTGAAATCGAAGTGATAACCGGCCATTACAGGTATGCGCATACCGAATTTCCTGATCGAGAGTCCGTTAAGAATTACGTCGTCTTCAATCAGTTTCAGATATTCGCTTTTTAATGAATACGCGTTGTAATAAAGCTTCAGTCCCGGCTCGATATAGAAGTTGGCCACGACGGGCAGGTTATAAATTCCTCCAAACTCGATACCGCCTCCGTTTTTGAAAATACCGAGGCCGACATTATAGGCCGATATATCTCCGGGGCAGGTTACTTCACCTCCGACACGTACACCGAAATAAGGCTTATTGTCGGGATTATTGAAGATAGAGCTTTGCGCTGTTATCGACAAGCACGCTAACACTAATGACATTAAGGAGAAAATGCGCTTTTTCATAATCTTTCTTTTTTACCTTTGGCTCTTAGGTATTATTAGTTAATAAAATAGGCGTGAGCCAACTATGCCACGTCTTAACTTGATGGCCCTGAGATTGCCTTGTACTCAGATGTGACGACAGCAGCCCACGCTATGCGAAGGAAGCCGCCATGCAATCTTCGAGTACTTTTGAAAATTTCTCAGGTTTTCAAGTTAAAGAAAAGCATAACGCTCCGATGTAAACTAATATTTGATGCAGAGGTATTAGCCTCTTTCATCCGCAAATTTAGTATTTATTTTTGAAACCATTGGATTTACTTGCGAAAATTTACGCCGTTTATCAGCTTATTTTTTAAGATTTGAATATAAACGGAAGCTTGTGTTTGTGAAGTTGTCAATTATTGTTTAAATTCGCGTTTTATTAGAAACAACTGTATCAGTACTCTCTATCAACGGCTCTCGCGATAGTGTAAGCGCTTGAGGTCGGCATTGTGCTGAGTATTTAAACGCGACGACATGGACAACGATAAAGGCTTTTTCAGCTACATATATCACAAGCATCCGGTTTTTTTCAACTTCGTTTTCGCCATTCTTGCAGGGCTGGCGCTCACATGGTTTCTTGCCGACCCGTTTCTGAATTTGCTGACGCGCCACGGCTCCAACGCCATTGTGCCTGAGGTAAAGGGTATGAAGCTCCCCGATGCCGTGCAAGTGCTTGCCGACGGAGGCTTTGAGGTGCACCTCGACTCTGTGTTCGACTCCAAGACTGTGCCGGGTATTGTTACCGAGCAATCGCCCGTAGGTAATGCCAAAGTAAAGGATGGTCGCGCCGTGTATCTGACTTATTCCTGCTATAGCCCGAAACTTAGCCGCGTCCCGATGTACTATAATATGTCGCGTCGACAGGCTCAGTCGGCCTTCGAGGAAGCAGGCTTCACCAATATTACGATTAAAGAGATTCCCTCAGAGCACGCCAATCTTGTTTACAGCGCAAAATACAACGGTTTGATTCTTCAGCCCAACAAGGAGATTCCGGTCGATGCCCGTATCGTCATCGAGGTGGGTGTCGGTTCTGAGGTCGGGTCATATTACGAAGAGGAAATCATAGCCGACGATTCGCTCAACAATGAAGTTGACTCGGTAGATATGTTTATCCGCTCGCTTGAGCAACAGTTTAATTCGGGCAATGCCGCTTCATCCTCGTCGCATGAATAATGATGAATTAAATAGCGTTGAGCCTGCCGGGTTTATGCCGGTCGACGAGGTCGCTGAGATTTCCGATGGCGAAGATCTCGCCGAGGCCGATGAGTCGGGCGAGCTTTATGAGCATTTCAGGTTTGTCGCTGATAAAGGGCAGACTCTGCTTCGTGTCGATAAGTTTCTTGTCGACCACATGCAGAAATCGTCGCGCAATCGTATCCAGCAAGCCGCTGCGGCAGGGTGTATTCTTGTCAACGGAACTCCCGTGAAGTCAAATTATCGGGTTAAGCCCGGCGATGTGGTCAGCATCGTGATGGATCGTCCGCGATATGAATGTGAGATCATTGCCGAAGATATTCCTATCGATATTGTCTACGAGGACGATGATTTGCTTGTCGTCAATAAGCAACCCGGGCTTGTGGTGCATCCGGGCCACGGTAATTATCACGGCACTCTGGTCAACGCTCTCGCGTATCATTTCCGAAATATTCCCGGCTTTGACATCTCTGATCCGCGCATGGGGTTGGTGCATCGTATCGACAAAGACACCTCAGGGCTGCTTGTGGTAGCCAAAACCCCTGATGCGAAAACTTCATTGGGAAAGCAGTTTTTCGACAAGACTACCAAGCGCGAATATGTTGCCGTCGTCTGGGGAGTGCCCGACCCTAAAGTCGGCAGAATTGAAGGAAATATCGGGCGCAGCCTGAAAGTTCGCCTGCAAATGGCCGTTTTCGAGCCTGGAAGCGATTATGGCAAACATGCTGTCACTCACTATGAGGTGCTTGAGGATTTAGGGTATGTGTCGGTAGTGAAATGCGTTCTTGAAACCGGGCGCACTCATCAGATACGCGTGCACATGAAGCATATAGGCCATCCGCTGCTCAATGACGCTCGCTACGGCGGCGATGAGATTTTGCGCGGCAACAGGTCGTCGACCTATAAGAGATTCGTGGAGAATTGCTTCGAGGTGTGTCCTCGTCAGGCTCTCCATGCGCGAACGCTCGGATTCGTGCATCCCCGCACTGGCAAAGAAATGTTCTTCACTTCAGAAGTGCCCGCCGACATGACCTCTATGATCGAGCGTTGGCGGCGCTTGGAAAAATAGCATTACAACATCAGGAGCTGGATAGACTCACGTCTTTCCAGCTCCCATTCATTTACCAATCAATATTTTAACCAATCACATTTATTTTATTTCTTTTCGTTTGACCCCTTTTTCTGGCCTTTCTTTGACTTATCGGCCTTGTTGGCGTCTTTGCATTTTTTGTCACCTTTGTTGCGCTTGCAGTTGAAAGTTTCCTTGTTAGCCTGCGAGTTGTTCACATTCTGCTCAAATATTGCATACTGCTCGGGAGTGAGAATCTCTTTCACCTTGTTTTTGTACTCCGTGAATCGGGCCTCGCGTTCCTTCATGCGGTCTTCGCGTGAGATGTTTTTCTCGCCGTCCTTCGAGGGCTTTTCTTTTTTGCGCTGATCGCCTGCGGGGCGGAGGTCGCTAAGAGCCGACTGCTGTTCAGGGGTGAGGTTGATGCCTTCGAAGTAGTTGTGGCGAGGGCCTTTGTTCCCCTTGTTGTGGCCCATACCGGGCTTGTTGCCTTTATGATGCTTTTTGCCTTTGCAATCGGTTTTGTCTTTGCCGCAGCAGGGCTTTTGGCCATTTTCGCAGGTGGTTTGTTCACATTTCTGCGACTCGCTGTCTTGTGGAGTCTGAGCGAAAGTATTGAAGCCTACGAGAGCCGAAAGGATGATTGCTGCTGAGAAAATAGTCTTTTTCATATTCTGTAAGTGTTTTTTGTCGTTAATTAAACTTGTTACGCTATTATGACGCGTAAACTTTTAGAAAGTTAAATCCGCGATCGTCGAATTAACCTAACTTAACTATAATGTGGAGATTAGCAAAAATTCCTTAACGATGAGGTCGTGGCTGTGCCCGTGTGCTAAATCATTGAAATATAATAGTGTAAATAAAAAAAGGATAATCGCGTCGCGATTATCCTTTTTTGTGAGTTTATGAGTTGTTGATTATAAATCAAGCGGCATATAGTGCTGATAGGGGTGCTCGCAAGCGGGGCATTTTGTGGGAGGTTCTGTGCCTTCATAAACGTATCCGCATACGAGACATTCCCATTTGATAGGTTTCTCGCGTTTCCACACGGTTCCGTTCTTAACCTGCGTAAGAAGGCGGGCGAAACGGTCGTGGTGAAGCTGCTCGATTTCTGCGATGGCGCGGAATTGTTCGGCGATCTGAGCGAAGCCTTCTTTCTCGGCCACGTCAGCCGCTTTGTTGTAGAATTCAACGCCAGTCACTAATTCTTCGTTAATGGCAATTTCGAGGTTTACCTCAGTGGTGCCGATTACGCCGGCGTCAACATCGACGGGCACTTCTACTGTTCCTCCTTTAAGGAATTTCAAGAATACTTTGGCATGGTGGAGCTCGTTGGCTGCCGTGTCGCGGAAAATTTCACCGATAGGGAAGTACATTTCCTTGTCGGCCTGTTGAGCATAATAAGTGTAGCGGGCATAAGCCTGCGTTTCTTCCATGTACGAAATACAAAGATTTTTCTCGGTTTGTGTTCCTTTTAATTCAGTAGTTGCCATAATGTATATTTTTTAAATTATAATTTCGTTGTTTGTTTGATTACTTACACTTTTATAACATCTGGTAGGAGAATTTGTTTGGTCTGGTCTAAAGAAAAATTAACGTTGTGGCCATTAAAAACATCCCCAGCACTACGCCTCCTATCGAATAATGGTGAAATCCATATTTCTCTGAGCCGGGAAGCAGTTCGTCGAATGATATGTAAACCATGATTCCGGCCACTGCCGATAAGCAGATGGCGTTAATCATAGGCGTCCAGAACGGCAATAGCAGGCTCATGCCGATTAGTGCGCCCGCAGGCTCAGCCAAGCCCGATAATAGAGAATACTTTATCGCTTTCCCGCGACTGCCTGTAGCGTGGTATATAGGCACTGCCACGGCTATCCCCTCAGGTATGTTGTGTATGGCGATAGCTATAATTATCGGTAATCCCACCTCAATATTGTCTAACGCCGCGACAAACGATGCCATTCCCTCAGGAAAGTTATGGATACCGATTGCCAGTGCGAGCATTGTGGCTGTGCGGCGCAGATGATGATTGTCGGCGTGCGCTAATTCGCCCATGTCGTGCATTTCATGCGGATTCTCGTCCTCAGGCACGAGGTAGTCTATTAAGGCGATAAGCCCGATTCCGCCGAAAAAAGCAACCATTGTCCAGAACATCGCTTCCTTGCCTGTCATTGTCGCCCCCATCGCCGCGACGGCTTCAGGGATTAGTTCCATAAAGGATATGTAGACCATCACTCCGGCCGATAGCCCGAGCGCGAACGAGAGCATGCGATTGTCGGTCCCCTTCTTGAAAATCGAGATGAGTGCGCCGATGCCGGTTGACAAGCCGGCAAGCAGGGTCAATAGTGAGGCGAATATGATGTTTTCTATGTTCATTTTTTAATTATGTATATAAAAAGGCAACCAAAAGTGAGGAAAAAATGTTTAAAAAGCGCGCAAAAAGTGCCCAAAAACAGCGTGAAAAACGCGCAATAAGCGCCAAAAAATGCATTTAAGACACAAAATTTGGGTTTAAAAGTGCACTTTTTTAAAAAAAATGCGTAAATTTGCACACGCAAAAAAGCGACAAAAGGAGAGATGCTCGAGTGGCTGAAGAGGCACGCCTGGAAAGCGTGTATAGGCCAAAAGCCTATCGCGGGTTCGAATCCCGCTCTCTCCGCAAGGAGAAAGGGATGAGAACACCTGGGTTCGTAATCGCGCAGCGCTTTCGCAGCGCAGCGGAGAAAGAATCCCGCTCTCTCCGCAAAACATTAAAGATTGAAAACCACAATTGGATCCTGCAAGCATATAAGCCTGCGGGATTTTTTGTCGTGCCTCAGAACGCGAAGATAATAATAGAAGATATTAGCAAGTGAATATTTTAGAGCGAGAAGATATATGGCTTAGATTGGAGAAATGGAATTGGCGGGAGGGTGGTGAACAATTTGAGGAGGGGAGGTTGTTGATATATTAGAGGTTAAAATGCGCCTTGACGGGTCAGTCGAGGCATAGGGAACTTGATTTTCAACTCTAATAATATCTGAAGATTATGGTGAATTTAGGAATCGGATTGAATATTGCGGGGCCGCTGATTATGATAGTCATAACCATTATCGGCGCGGTCAAGGCGTGGCCGTATCGTAAAGTCGACAGGCAAAAGTTCGCAAGTATCTACAAGCCATATAAGTACATCGCGCTTGCGGCATGGCTGATCTTTGATTTGGCAGGTATCATTATTATAATGAACGCGTGAAAACTTTTACAATCAGCGGCGCGAAAGATCGGTGTAGAGTGTTTGCAGTAGGGCTTTAATCGCCGGGATTGAGGCGGTGTCGGCTGTCTCAAGCAGTGTCTCGCTCTCGGTGGAGATAGTTGTGGCTCCTTTAGGGGTGATTATAGACGCGAAAGAGGGTTCGGTCACAAACGCGAAGGGAATACGATTGGGGTCAAAGGCGTTGTTGCTGTATGGGAAATCATCATAACTTATGCCTAAGAGCGACAACAGTGTGGCCGGAATGTCGTTCTGACTCATCGGCATCGCTGCCAATTCCTTTAAATTTAGCAAGTTGGACTGCTGTGCGGCTCCGCCAGTAATAACAATAGGGATATGATGACGAGCTATCGCGCCCTCGGTGCGCTCCGGATAGCATCCGTAGTGGTCGGGGGTGATGAGAATCAACGCATTGTCCCATTTCCCGGATGCCTTAAGGCTATCGACGAAACGGCCAAGCTGCGCGTCGGCATACATGAACGCGTTGACGCGCTTGTTGTCAGCTCTGGCATACGGCACGTCGAAAGGCTCATGGGAGCTCGAAGTCTGAATCATGCGAAGCGTAGGCTTGTCGGACTTATCGGCTTTGATGTCGGCGATAACCTTGTCGTAAAGCGGGCCGTCGTGCACGCCCCATTTGCTCAGTCGCTCGCTTATGGGGAAATCCTTGTCGCTGACGATTTTGTCGACCCCCGCCGAATGAAGGTAGGCGTTGACGTTGGTGAAATTGATGTCGCCGCCGTAGTAGTATTCGGTTTTATAGCCAGCTTTAGCCATGGAGTGGGGAATGGACTCGATGTCGTCGATTTTGTCGACATATTTAAGCAGACTGGTTGTTGGGGGAGCGGGATAGCCGCTCAAAATGGCTGTAAGGCCGCGGTCGGTGCGGAAGCTTGAGGCGTAGGCGTTGGTGAATAAAAGCCCTTCAGAGGCAATAGAGTCAAGACGCATCGCGATCTCCTCGCCTCCGAGCGATGGCATGAGGTGCGCCGAGAAGCTTTCGAGGATTATGATGTAGACGTCGGGCTTTCCGTCGACCATGACCGGAGGCTCCTGGTCGAATCGGTCGGCAGGGTAGAGGTCGCTCACTATTTCCTTCGCTTTATCATCTTTAAAATAGCGGAATTGCTTGTCGAAATCTCCCTGGTGGGTTGCGGAATAAAGCAACGTGAACACAGGATTGAGCGCCGCGTGGTTCATCTTCATGTCGGTGGTGTAGTAGGAGCGGCTGGGGTTCATGGTCGAAACCGTGAAGCCGCCTCTGATCGCCACGAACAACAATGCGCCGCAAACAAGCATCGCTGCTGAAGTCAGCAGCTTGCGTTTGAGGCTCCTCTGCGTTGATTTAGCTGACGGCAGCAGGAAGTAGCCGAAAGTGAGAATAGCGGCGCGGAAAAGCTTATATATACCGAAGGTGATAAAGGCAGCGAATCCGATCCCGAAGACGAGCATCCACCATTCAGCAGAGGCAAATGCCGCCTTTGGCGACGACATGAAGTAGAAAAAGGGCGTCATGTCAAGTCGGAAACCCCAATAGGGATAGAGCACGGCATCGATAGCGAAAATCGACGTGATCACTCCACCCGCAATGCCGAAATACCATAACAGCGCTCGTGCCATCCACGACGGCTTGATCCATACCGAGGCGATAAGCAGTAAAAAGGGCACGATTGTGAAATACGCGGCTACGGAGAGATCCATCGGCAGGCCGTGAAGGAGCGTATTGCCGAAATCGGCGGCTTTCAACGGCGAGTAAGCCGGCTCGACAATCAGAAACAAGCATTTAAATAATAAGAATATAAGGACGAAAATGGCGAAAATCACCAACAGAAATATAACTCTACGTTTCATACCCGCGAATTTAGCAAGCATTTGACTTATTACGATACATTCCGCGAAAAAAATCGCGATAAAACTTGGGTAAATGATGATATTTGCGTAAATTTGCGGCGATTTTAAGGAATTGCCGATGAAGCAACGATTATTAGACCAGTCAAACTGCGGGTTTGAGCCAACAATGCGCTACGGTTCAAACTTAGCAGTGATTTTTTTATATTAGAGTCGTTTTTCTTTTTTAAGAAACCGACTCTTTTTTTAAATCACCGCTGGGAAAGAGACAGACGGTCGGCCGCAAGCAATTCCGGCGAATGATTTAGACCCGTCATTGGTTTCCTTTGAATGTATAATTATCTAAAATAACCTCTTACATGAAAAAAGTGCTTCTACTGGGCTCCGGCGCCCTCAAAATTGGACAAGCCGGCGAGTTTGACTACTCAGGTTCTCAGGCTCTTAAGGCCATGCGCGAGGAAGGTATATCCACAGTGCTGATCAACCCGAATATCGCTACGATCCAAACATCAGAAGGCGTTGCCGATCAAGTTTATTTCCTCCCGATCACACCCTACTTTGTAGAGGAGGTTATAAAGAAGGAGCGCCCCGACGGCATACTTCTCGCTTTCGGCGGCCAGACCGCGCTCAACTGCGGCACTCAACTTTATCTCGACGGCACGCTCGACAAATATGGCGTCAAAGTGCTCGGCACATCAGTCGAAGCAATTATGATAACCGAGGACCGCGACCTCTTTGTCAAGAAACTCAACGAAATCGACGTAAAGACCCCGGTATCGCAGGCGGTTGAAAACATCGAAGATGCGGTGAAGGTGGCCCGCGAGATCGGTTTCCCGGTCATGGTACGTTCAGGATACGCCCTCGGAGGCCTCGGTTCAGGTATCTGCACTAACGAGGAGGAATTCGTCAAGCACTGCGAGAGCGCGTTGGCCTACTCCAAGCAGATCCTTGTAGAGGAGTCGCTCAAGGGGTGGAAGGAAATCGAGTTTGAGGTGATTCGCGATGCCAACGACCATTGCTTCACCGTAGTGCCGATGGAAAACTTCGACCCCCTCGGAATCCATACCGGCGAATCAATCGTGGTAGCTCCGATCGTCAGCCTCAATCAGGAGCAAATCAAGATGCTCCAGGATATAGCAATCAAGGTTGTGCGCCATATCGGTATTGTCGGTGAATGTAATATCCAATACGCGTTCAACGCCGAGACCAATGACTACCGTATCATCGAAATCAATGCGCGCCTCAGCCGCTCGTCGGCGCTCGCTTCCAAGGCTTCAGGCTATCCGCTCGCATTCGTGGCAGCCAAGCTCGCGCTCGGCTACACTCTCGACCAAATCGGCGAGATGGGTACTCCGAATTCGGCCTACGTGGCTCCGTCGGTCGACTATATGATCGTGAAAATCCCTCGCTGGGACTTGACAAAATTCGTAGGCGTAGACCGCGAAATAGGCTCATCGATGAAGTCGGTAGGCGAAATTATGTCGATCGGCAAATCGTTTGAGGAGATTATACAGAAAGGTCTCCGCATGATAGGCCAGGGAATGCACGGATTCATAGGAAATAACGACATACATTTTGAAGACCTTGACCATGCGCTCACTCATCCTACAGATATGCGTATTTTCGCTATCGCGCAGGCTCTTGAAGAGGGTTATACTCCGGCTCGAATCGCCGATCTCACCAAAATCGACATCTGGTTTATCGACCGACTCGCCAATATCGTGAATTTCGCGAAAAATCTTTCGGCCAACTATAATAATATCGAGGATATCGATGTGGCCACGATGGATGAGGCGAAGCGACTCGGGTTCTCCGACTTCCAGATCGCCCGCTTGGTTGAGAATCCTAAAGGAACGATGGAGGAAGAGGTGCTTCGCGTCAGAGAGCATCGCAAAAATCTCGGAATCACTCCCAAGGTTTGCCGCATAAACACCGTTGCCTCGGAATACCCCGACCTCACCAACTACCTTTACGTCACTTACGGCGCCAACAAAAACGCGATACCTTATGGCCTCAATGCGGGCAACAACATTATAGTGCTCGGGTCAGGCGCATACCGTATCGGTAGCTCTGTAGAGTTTGACTGGTGCTCGGTCAACGCCGCCAATACCTGCCGAAAACTCGGCTACAAGTCGGTGATGATCAACTATAACCCAGAGACCGTGTCGACAGACTACGATATGTGCGACCGACTCTACTTCGACGAGCTTTCATATGAGCGCGTGATGGATATCATCGAACTTGAGCAGCCCCGCGGCGTGATAGTAAGCGTGGGCGGTCAGATACCCAACAACCTCGCGATGAAACTCTATCGCCGCCACGTGCCTATCCTCGGCACCTCACCGATCTCGATTGACCGCGCGGAGAACCGTAACAAATTCTCTGCAATGCTCGATCAGCTCGGCATCGACCAGCCCCGCTGGAAGGAGCTTACCACAGAGGAAGATATTCACCAATTTGTCGAAGAAGTCGGTTTCCCCGTGCTTATCCGTCCGAGCTATGTGCTTTCGGGCGCGGCAATGAACGTATGCCACGATTACGAGCAGCTGCACACATTCCTCGGACAGGCGGCTAAGGTGTCGAAGGAATATCCGGTGGTTGTATCGGCATTCATGCAGAACACCAAAGAAATCGAGTTTGACGCGGTGGCCCGCAACGGCGAGATTGTCGAATACGCGATTTCGGAGCATATCGAATATGCCGGTGTTCACTCAGGCGACGCCACTCTCGTATTCCCCGCTCAGAAAATTTACCTCGCCACAGCGCGCCGCATCAAGCAGATAAGCGCGAAAATCGCTAAAGAACTCAACATTTCAGGCCCATTCAACATCCAGTATCTCGCAAAAGACAACGACGTGAAGGTAATAGAATGTAACCTCCGCGCCTCTCGCTCGTTCCCCTTCGTCAGCAAGGTGCTGAAACATAACTTTATTGAAACAGCGACCCGCATCATGCTGGGCGAGAAGGTGGAGAAAATAGATTCGTCGACTTTCGACATCGACTATATCGGCGTCAAAGCCTCGCAATTCTCGTTCGCGCGTCTGCATAAAGCCGACCCGGTGCTGAGCGTCGACATGTCGTCGACCGGCGAGGTTGGCTGTCTCGGTAAAGACTTTGACGAGGCGTTGCTCAACGCTATGCTCTCGGTAGGCCATGAAGTGCCTAAAGGGGCAGTGCTCGTAAGCTCGGGCGACGTGCGCGGCAAAGTGGATATGCTCGATGCCTGCAAGCGATTGTGGGAGAATGGCCATAAGCTCTACGCTACCAAAGGCACCGCACATTTCCTCAACGAAAACGGCATTGAAGCCACCGAGGTTTGCTGGCCCGACGAGAACGGCGAGAATGTGCTCGATCTCATCTCTTCGCATGGCGTCGACCTCATCATCAATATCCCGAAGAATCATACCAAGCGCGAGTTGACTAACGGCTACCGCATACGTCGCTGGGCTATTGACCACAATATCCCTCTGATCACCAACGCTCGCCTTGCTTCGGCTTATGTAAAGGCTTTCATCAATCGCCCGGTTGAGTCGCTTTCAATCACCCCCTGGAAAGAGTATTAGAGCTTGTCCCATAATATATGTTAAGGCCTTAATCTCGCACACGATCAATCATAGCAACAATGTGCCCGGATATTTTTCGATCCGGGCACATCGTTTTTATTCGGAAAATCGTATATTCGCGAACATGAAGAGAATATTTTTATCAGCACTGATTTTAGGCTGCTTCGTGGCGGCATCGCTTATATCCGCGGCTCAAAGTTTTACCCCGGAGGGGCTGTATGAGAGGGGAATCGATCTTATCGGTCAAGAAAAACTCCGCGAAGCGGAGGACACCTTGACCGAGTCGGCGGCGCAAGGATGTTGGAAAGCCTACGACGCGCTTTACGACCTGTATAAAGCGAAAGGGCAGGAGGTAAAGAAGGTAGCCGCGTCGGAGCAGTATATGCGACATCTGCGCGATGAGGCTAAATCGCTCAATCCTGAGGCCCTGACTTTGTTGGGCCAGTGTTATCTCGCCGGAAAATATGTCGACACAGACAAAACCAAAGGGTGGGACCTTATTCTTCAAGCAGCGAACAGTAAATATCCCCCGGCGATAACCACAATCGCCTACGGATTCCTTTCAGGCGGCCAAGGCTTGCCGCAGAGTGCCGAAAACTGGGCTAAATGGATGAAGATCGCGGCAGACTTAGGCGATGCCGAAGCTCAGGCCGAAGTCGGCAATGCCTATGATTTCGGGATAGAGCCCTTCGAGGTAGATAAGGATAAAGCGTTGGCCTATTACACGCTCTCGGCAGAGGGGGGCAACATCGAGGCGTATTTTCTGCTCGGAGCGAAATATCAGTTTGAATTGCTCGATTATGCCAAAGCGGCCGATTGCTATGAAATTTATCTTGATAAAATCACCTACAAGCAGGGGGCGCCGGACGCGATAACGCTTCGCTCGCTCGGTGAGATATACCGCGACGGCGGAAACGGGATAGACCCGGATACCGCGGTCGCAATCGATTATTTCGAGCGCGCGGCCGCATTAGGCGATGAGCCGTCGGCTGAAGCGTTGAAAAAAATCAGGTGAATACAGTAGCAATATCAGCTCTTTTCGTCACAGTTTCGGGAGATAAGCCCATATCGCCGTTTGTTTAGACGCAGTCTAAATAATTCAGACAGGCGAAAAATTAGCTAAATAACCTATTAATAGGGGATTCAGCCAATATTCATCACTGCCGCAAATCGCGGGATGTTAATAACTTTTCTCGGTAAATATTTTCGTAAATCACAGGCATATAGTAATATGCGTAAAGATTGTAAAGTAATACTTCAACATATTCTCAGCCTTTTGAAATAAGCCTTTGAGATACAGCATAGTTGCGTTAGTTTTTAAATTTCCAAATTTACGACCACTTTTTTTTAATAAAAATTTGTCGGAAATTTGTGTCAGTAAAACCGTAAACATACAATGGAAAAAACATATCAGCAGATGTGGGACGATTGTCTCAGGATAATCCAGGACAATGTGACGCCCGAGAAATTTGACGCGTGGTTTAAACCGATCGCGTTTAAGTCGTTTGTCGACAATAAGATAACGATTACTGTTCCTACATCTTTTTTCGTTGAATTTCTCGACGAAAACTATGCTCCATTGCTACGCGCCACTATCAAGCGTGTTTACGGTCCCGCCGCGCAACTCTTCTATCACTACAATCAGCTGCAGAACGAGCCTGACACAAAGGTGATTATCAAGAGTGAGGCGCCGAGCCCCGCATCTAAAAAGGGGATGCCCGATGCCAATCCGTTCAAGATGCGCACCGACGAAGTGCAGTTTGACTCGCAGCTTAATCCCAAATATTCATTTGAGAACTACTGCGGGAGCGCATCTAACCGCATCGCATTATCGATAGGGCGCGCTATCGGCGAGAACCCCGACAACAAGACGTTTAACCCGCTCTTCATATTCGGCCCTTCGGGCGTAGGTAAAACCCACCTTATACATGCGATCGGCCTGAGCATTAAAGAGCATCGCCCCAATATGCGCGTGCTCTATGTAAGCGCCCGCCTGTTTGAAAGCCAGTTCACGACCGCTTCGCGCAACGGCAGGATTAACGACTTCATTTATTTCTACCAAAGCATCGACGTGCTTATTATTGACGATATACAAGACCTGATTGATAAAGAGAAGACCCAAAACTCGTTCTTCTATATATTCAATCAGCTGCAGCTCAATAATAAACAGGTGATTATTTCAAGCGATTGTTCACCCTCTCAGCTTAAAGGCATGCCCGACCGATTGCTTACTCGTATGCGTTGGGGCATGACAGTGGAGCTTGAGCGTCCCGACAACGTGCTTCGCCGCGAAGTGCTTCAGCAGAAATCGGAGCAAGAGGGCCTTTCGCTTCCGGTAGATATACTCGACTATATCGCCGATAACGTGACCGACAGCATCCGCGAGCTTGAGGGCATAGTGGTTTCGCTGATGGCCCATGCCACTGTTCTCGGAAGCGAGATTTCATTTGATTTGGCCAAGAAGGTGATTTCTAACTCAGTGAAAGTATCCAAGAAGCAGATCAACTTTGAGATGATCATTCAGGGCGTCAGTGCGTACTATGATATCGAGCCTGACACACTGTTCACGAAGTCGCGCAAACGCGAGATTTCAGACGCAAGGCAGATGGTGATGTATATGGCAAAGAAGCACGCGAAGATGGCTCTGACGGCTATCGGAACGCGTCTGTCGCGCACACACGCCACAGTGCTTTATGCCTGCAAGAACATCGAGGAGCGACTTCCGTTTGAAAAGCAGCTCCATGACGACGTTTTAGCCATAGAGAAATCGTTTCTGACGGTTTGAGGCCCGAGAGTTTAAGAGCCTGTCCCATAAAATCTGTTAACGCCGAGGCGACGGTAATTCACTCCAAGATATGCGACCTCAGCCTTAACATATTTTATGGGATTGGCTCTAAGAAACTGAAAAGCGGGGTGCTGGTCATACGACTCAATCATGACACACACCCCGCTTTCCGTATAATTTAATAACTATATCTCGAACACCTGGCCGCGCGGGCGAATCAAGCATATAAACATCAGTATGATCGCCGTCACGTAAGGGAAGATATACCACCATTCACCCGGAGACTTCATTAGCGATACCGCGAGAAAATAGATAGTGTACCAGGTAGTCATATTTGATAGCCAGGTATTAATCACTATCTGCTTAGGCTTCTTTATCCACAACCACAGCGAGTAGCCGATAAAAAGGGCGAAGGCGGGAGCGCCACATATTGTAGGGAGGAGCAGCGACTGCAGATAACCAATAGGCAACAATAGCAGCAAGCCGACCAGATAAAGCGCGTTAAGCACCTGGCTGTTGAAGAACGCGTATAGCCGGCGATGCACTATCTCTTTTGTTGTAGACATACGATAAATCTTTTAGGCTTGTTTATTGAGGTTTAAGCCATATTTTTTCAAGAAACTCTTTAAGCACGCCAGAGAAGTGCTCATTATTCGCGCGCGGATAGCGAACATCGGTAAACACCTGAGCGAGACTGTCCTTAGAATGTTCGGCAACAAAACCTTTGCAGTCGTCGCGGTTCTCGATTTCGGTATAGTACTTCGCTCTGATTTCCTCGCCGCTCTCGTCGCGGTATTTCTCGGAGTGCACTATCGCCTCTACGGGTAGACGGTAAGTTTCGATGCCCTCTTCGGCAGGGTAGCCTAAGGCGATTGTCAGAACAGGCAAAACGAGCTCGGGCAGGTCGAGAGTCTCGGAGATTTGGGGCGCGTTGTAGAGGGTGGTGCCAAGGTAGCAGCATCCGAGCCCCTCCATCTCGGCGAGAGTGTTGAATTGCTGCGCGAAAATGGTCACATCGAGAATAGCCGACATCAGCGACTGGAGATTGGCGTATGCGGGGTCGGCACCCGAAGCCTCGCACCAGCGCGTGAATCGGTTGAAGTCGGCGCAAAAAGTCAGCAGAACCGGGGCGTTGACCGATGCCGGCTGATTGAAGTGGGCGGGGGTGAGTTTAGCTTTCTGCTCATCGTCGCGGGTGATGATGACGCTGTAAAGTTGCATCGTGCCCGTAGTGGGAGCGAAAGACGCCTTCGCTATCAGCTCGTTGAGCAATTGGTCGGTCACCTCTTTATCGGAGTATTTTCGTATCGTTCGTCGCGTAGTCCAATAATTATTCATAAGAGTAGGATTTTTGCGCCAAAGATAGCGAAAAAATCTTTAAAACACAGTCGATAGAAACGTGTTTTTTTCAACAGTAGCGCGGCTAAAATTTGCTTCGTTGAAGATGAGCTAAAGGGTAGTATTTCTTAGAGCCTAACTGTCAGGCTTTTGTATGTTTTGGATAACTTTGGTGGATGTGAAAAATGGTTAAAACGCTGATAGTCAGCGTGGAGGGTTTTTGAAACGGATAACTTTTCTACAATCGGGAAATTTATTGTTTAAATGTTTGTGAAATAAAAAAGTTTTTTTGAAATTCGCGAGCGATAATAATCAGCACACATTTTTCTTCCACTCAATCTAATAATGGATCGCAAAATCTACACTTACGACGAAGCTTTCGACGCTTCGCTCAAATACTTTGACGGCGATGATCTGGCAGCCCGCGTTTGGGTAAGCAAGTATGCTCTAAAAGACTCAGATAATCATCTTTTTGAGCTTACTCCCGACGATATGCATCATCGCTTAGCATCTGAAATAGCCCGCATCGAAGCGAAATATCCCAATCCGATGAGCGAGGATGAGATATTCGGTTACATGAAGGATTTCAAATATATCGTGCCGCAGGGAAGTCCTATGACAGGTATCGGCAACGACCTTCAGGTAGGGTCGCTCTCAAACTGCTTCGTTATCGGCCTTGACGGACAGCCCGACTCCTACGGCGGTATTATCCTTATCGATCAGGAGCAGGTGCAGCTCATGAAACGTCGCGGCGGCGTAGGCCACGATCTTTCGCACCTTCGCCCGAAAGGGACCCCGGTGAAAAATTCGGCTTTGACCTCAACCGGACTTGTGCCGTTCATGGAGCGCTACTCAAATTCAACCCGCGAGGTAGCGCAGGACGGTCGCCGCGGCGCGCTTATGATGACGGTAAGCATCAAGCATCCCGACTCAGAGGCTTTTATCGACGCGAAGATGACGCCCGGCAAAATCACTGGCGCTAACGTCTCGGTGCGTATCGACGACGACTTCATGCGTTGCGCTACCGAAGGGGCCACCTATCGCCAGCAATTCCCCATAGACTCCGATAATCCGTCGGTGGTAAATGAAATCGACGCCAAAGCACTTTGGGGCAAAATTATCCATAACGCGTGGAAATCGGCAGAGCCGGGAATACTTTTCTGGGACACGATTTCGCGCGAATCGCTTCCCGACTGCTATGCCGACCTCGGCTTCCGCACTATTTCAACCAACCCTTGCGGCGAAATTCCGTTGTGTCCCTACGACTCATGCCGCCTTCTCGCTATCAACCTTTATTCATACGTGGAAAATCCCTTCACCCCGGAAGCGAAATTCAATTTCGAGCTTTTCCGCGAGCATATAGGCAAAGCGCAGAGAATCATGGATGATATTATCGATCTCGAAATGGAGAAAATCGATACTATTCTCGAAAAAATCGACACCGACCCTGAAAGCGAAGAGGTTAAGACCATCGAGCGCAACCTTTGGCGTAAGATTTGCGCCAAGACCCTTCTTGGCCGCCGCACCGGCGTAGGCACCACAGCCGAGGGGGATATGATCGCGGCGCTCGGACTCCGCTACGGCACGCCCGAAGCAACGGAATTCTCAGTGAAAGTACACAAAGAGCTTGCGCTCGCGGCATACAGATCGTCGGTAGAAATGGCCAAAGAGCGCGGCGCGTTTGAGATTTTCGATGCTGCCCGCGAGGTCAACAACCCGATGATGCTTCGCATAAAGGAAGCCGATCCGCAGCTTTTTGCCGATATTCAACAGTATGGTCGCCGCAATATCGCTTGCCTTACCATCGCGCCCACAGGCACAACGTCGCTGATGACGCGCACCACTTCGGGCATAGAGCCTGTATTCCTCCCCGTCTACAAGCGTCGCCGCAAGGTGAATCCCTCGGACGTGAACGTACGCATCGACTTCACCGACGAGAATGGCGACTCGTTTGAGGAGTTCATCGTATATCATCCCAAGTTTGTGGAATGGATGAAAATCAACGGAATACCAGTGCGTCAAGACTACACGCAGGGCGAGATCGACGCCCTCGTGGCCCAGTCGCCTTACCATAAAGCCACATCAGCCGATATCGACTGGGTTGAGAAGGTAAGAATGCAAGGAGCTGTGCAGAAATGGGTTGACCACTCGATATCAGTGACTATCAATCTCCCGAACGACGTCAGCGAGGAGCTTGTCAACAAGCTCTATGTAGAGGCATGGAAAGCAGGCTGCAAAGGATGCACGGTTTATCGCGACGGCTCGCGCAACTCTGTGTTACTCCAAGTAGATAAGAAGAAGGAGGACAATAATGCAGCGGGCAAAAACGTGGCAAACAACACTAAGCTCGTTCGCCCGATCGAACTCGACGCCGATGTGGTTCGCTTCCAAAACAATAAAGAGAAATGGATAGCCTTCGTCGGCTTGAAGGATGGCCGTCCATATGAGATTTTCACCGGTCTGGCCGACGACGAGGATGGTATTTTCTGCCCCAAATCAGTTACCCGCGGAAAGATAATCAAGTCGGTCGACGAGAACGGCAACAAACGCTACGACTTCCAGTTTGTGAATAAGCGCGGCCACAAGACCACCATCGAGGGGCTGTCGGACAAATTCAATCCCGAATTCTGGAACTACGCCAAGCTTATCTCCGGCGTGCTTCGCTACGGTATGCCTATCGATCAGGTGATTAAACTTGTGGGAGGACTTGAGCTTGATAGCCGCTCGATAAATTCATGGAAAATGGGCGTGGAGCGCGCGCTTAAGAAATATATCCCCAACGGCTCAGAGGCTAAAGGACAGAAGTGCCCCAACTGCGGACAGGAAACCCTTATCTATCAGGAAGGCTGCCTTATCTGCACCAGCTGCGGAACTTCAAAATGCGGTTAAGAGCCTGTCCCATAAAATCTGTTAAAGCTGAGGCGGTCAGCCATTGAGCA
>CAZJBM010000018.1:0-56733 GCA_964544595.1 uncultured Barnesiella sp. | reverse complement strand
CCTGTCCCATAAAATCTGTTAAAGCTGAGGCGGTCAGCCATTGAGCAGAGTTGTTAGGGTGATGAGGGAGTGTACTCAACGTACAGGACTGAAGATTACCTCCGTTTCGCATCTCTCGGGCGCTTTTGAAGCCGTCGCCCGGTCACAATGCGACGGCATTGCTCCCTCCCGTCGCCTCCTAAATCCCTCCGAGATATGCGACCTCAGCGTTAACATATTTTATGGGACAGGCTCTAACATATCGCGTTTCATTTTCAAAATTTAGTTAAATAACGCCCATGTTTTCAAACAGGTTTTGAAGCATGGGCGTTATTTATATAGTAATCGGGGCTATTTAGCCCTAAATTTTTGAAATTATGGAAATGAAAAAAATATGGATATTGGGTATTTTGTTGGTTCTTTTGTTGGGGTCAGGTATCGTGTATCGCTCGGTTAAATCGCGCGAGCTATCGATCGGCTCGAAGATGCCGAACATAGAGGTGCGCAATAATGAATCGACGGTCAACCTTAAGCAGATGAACGGCCGATACGTCCTGGTCGACTTCTGGTCGGCAGCCGACGGCAAGTCGCGCCTGAAATCCAACCAGTACAACGCTTTGGGGATTGAAAAGAACGATCATGTGGAGCGCGTGTCGGTCAATTTCGACCGAAGCGAAAATCTGTTTAAAGAGATAGTCAGCCGCGACCGTCTCGATCCTTCGAGCCAGTTTCATGTCAATGACAGCCAGGCAGAGAAGTTAATAAGGCGATTTGGACTGGACGATGGTTTCAAGTCCTATCTTATAGGTCCTGACGGACGAATAGAGTCGGTAAACCCCGACCCCGCATACCTTGCCCGCAAATTCCACTCATGAAACGCTATTGATAATCAGTTCAAAGGAGTATAGTAACGATAAGAAAAGCCGCCTCGACTTGGTCGGGCGGCTTTAATCGTAATCTTCAAGTACGGGGCTTTACGCTCTTACTTTCTGATACCAAGCTCTTTCTGGGCGATGATAGCGCGGTAGCGGTTGATGTCCTTTCTCTTGAGATAGTCGAGAAGGCTGCGACGCTTACCTACCAAGGTCTTAAGAGCGCGAGCTGTAGTATAATCTTTGTGATTTGACTTCAGGTGCTGAGTCAAATGAGCGATACGGTTAGAGAATAATGCAATCTGAGCTTCAGGTGAGCCAGTGTCAGTCTTGCCCTTCCCGTACTTCTCGAAGATTTGTACTTTTTCTTCAGAACTTAAATACATTCTTTCAGAGTTTTTTAACAGTTAATAAAAATAATACGCTTAAAAGCGGTGCAAATTTACGCGTTTTGTGCGATAACACCAAACTTTTTGATGAAATTTCGTTAAAAATAAGCTCAATTTACGCGTTTTCGCGCTGTTTTAACGCCCTGATTCGCGTATTAAGTCGAAGAGTCGACGGTTGAGGAGGTCCTGGCGGTTGAGATCTTCGAGGGTCAAGTGCATACGATAGCGCCAATAGTGGCGGGAGTTGGCTGGCACGTTGATGCGCTCTGACTGCGGATTGTCGCGTCGGAGGTCGCCGTCGATCGAGAGCCAATCCTGAAGCGGGAGTATGCAGAGCATGGAGGGAGATTTCAGGTGAAGCTGTATGATGCGTTCGCATATCCAGGGCTCGGCAAAGTAGGGCGCGTCACCATGCTCGTGGAGCACGTTGTTGTAGAACCGCTGGGTCACTTCGCGGTCTTCCTCCCACCATGCGCGTATTCCAGTCATATCGTGGGTAGAAGTGGTGCATACCGAGTAGTAGGGGTACGACCAAGTGTTGCCGAATTCAGTTCTGGGGTCTTTGGGCATACGCTGGATGTCGAGCGTCAGGATCTGGAGGGCGTTCATCACTGCCGGCACGCAGTCGGGTATCATGCCGAGGTCTTCGGCGCAAGTGAGCATGTGGGTAGCGTCGATAAGGGGCGGAAGTTTCCACATTGCTTTGCCATACCAGAAATCGTTGTGGCGATGATAAAAGAAATCGTTGTAAAGGCGGTTGAAGCACCAGCGCTCGTAGTCGTTGAGCGACTTATATATATATGTGAACTGCGCTGAGATGCGGGGGTGGAATTTGCCTTTCTCAACCGGGTCTTCAATAAACAGCACTTGGTCGATCAAGCCGAGCAAGCCGTTGCATATACGGTTGTTTTTATCATTTTTTTCGAGAGTCGCGAAATAGTCGGCAACTTTGCGCTGAGTGTTATATTCGGGTTTAAGTTTCCAGCGCCCGTAGCCCGCGTCGTTGAGGAAGCGCTGTTTCACCTCGTCGGTGTATTCTCCGAAGAAGTCGCCGATGAAGTAGTCCATGATGAACGGCGTTGTCTGGAGGTCGACGTCGATCCAGAAGTCGTATTCGTTGCGGAGCTCGTCGGGAGTGAAGGGGAGGGCGGGGTTGAACACGCCGAGAAGTCCGTGGATAGCATCCATAGGTATCTGCCATATTCTGAAGAAACCGAGAACGTGGTCGATACGGTAGGCATCGAAATATTCGGCCATTTTACGGAAGCGGTCCTTCCACCAGGCGAATCCGTCGAGGCTCATCTCCTCCCAGTTGTAAGTGGGGAATCCCCAGTTTTGGCCGAGCACCGAGAAGTCGTCGGGCGGGGCGCCGGCCTGGCTGTTAAGGTTGAAAAGGCGGGGCGAAATCCAGGCGTCGACGCTTGTGCGCGATATGCCGATAGGTATATCCCCCTTGATGGCTATGCCGTGGGCATGAGCGTAGGCGCGCACCTCGCGCATCTGGCGGTCGAGATGATATTGCTGGTAATAAACGAAATTGATGTCGCCGGAGTGGGCTTTGATGAAATCGGCGATTTTGGCTTCGTCGTAGTGGGCATATTCGCCCCAATTCCCGAATTCGGGCGTGCCGTTAATGTCGCGAAGCACGCAGAAAGCGGCGTATGGGGTGAGCCACGAGGCGTTTTTCTCAACGAATTTCTTGAAATCGGCCGATTTGAGGGTCGCGTCCCCCTCTTGGGCGAAAATCTCGCGGGTATAGGCGGTCTTGGCCTCGTTTACGCGCTCGTAGTCGATCTCAGGCAAGCGGTTGAGCTCGCGGCGAAGGTCGGCGTAATACTGACGGCGCGAGGCGTCGGCGAGCGTGCCGAGCATCTCAAGGCGCAGATACATGGGGTGGAGCGCGAAAGTAGAGTTGGCGTTGTAGGGGTAGGAGTCGGTCCACGTATGTGTCATCGTGGTGTCGTTGATAGGCAGAATCTGAATGAAATTCTGGTGAGTGGCAACTGCCCAGTCGACCATTTTCTTGAGGTCGATAAAGTCCCCGACGCCAAAGTCATCCTCGGAGCGGAGGGAGAAAACCGGAATAGCGACGCCCGCGCCGTGCCATTGGCCGAGCGAGTTGACGAAGCGAAGCCCGTTGACGAGTACTACCTCGTTTTTCAGCGACGGATTGACGCTGAGCACTCGGTTGTCGCGTCCTTCCCATGCCACCACTTCGCGGGAGTCTTTCTTCAGCACGACGAATTTGTATTCGACAAGGCGCGGAAGGTTCTTGTATTCGATTGCGGCTTTCCATACCGGGAAACAGGAGTCGTTCATTACGATGGCCTTATCGGTGTCCCAGTCGCCGAGCTCGGGGCATTGGCCTGAAATGGCGAGCACCTCGTCGGGCCTGAGTGTCGGGGCCTCTACCGAGATAACTATTTCGCCACTTTTCACCTCGATAGGCTTAGGCATGCCGTCGCGCTTGTTGACACATTCGGTGAAAACCGTAGAGTAGAACGGCTTGTCGGCGGGCTGATCGGTCCAGCGGTCAAAAACTTCATACGTCTTGACGCGGCTTACCTTGTTGAATGTGTGCCCGTCGCCCCATTCGTTCTTTATATATCCGTTATCGTGGCGCACGAAGTATCGGTAAGCGAAATCTTTCTCCTTGTCGGGGATTTCCACTTCGGCTTGCCATGTTGACTCGCCGATAAGGCGCATGCGCACGGCGCGGTCGTAGTTGCCCGCGCCCAATGACTCAGGGCCGCCCACAAGGTAAAGGGCTTCGCCCCAGTTCGTGCGATAGTCGATATAAAACGTTAGCTTCATAAAGGTATGGTATGATTTATAGTAAGAATTTTGTTTTTGGATGATTGCAGGGGATATTCCCGCGATTGAAATCAACGCTTAAAGTTAAGCATTAGTTTCGCAATTATGAAATTTGGCCGCGACAAATTTGTGATTATTTTCACTATCATTTTTCAGGGACATATCCTGAGTCGATAAGCACCGATGAATTGTTGTAGAACTCGGGTTGCAGCAATTGTTCAAGTTTCGCGTCTTTGTGGGTTGATAAATACGAATCTACGATATTATACCCGATGAAACGGCCTATCTTAGCGGGCACTTCGCCCGAAATCACTCCCGACGAAGGCGCGTCGGCCACAAGGCGTTCGCCAACCGTAGGGTCGGTTGAGTAGAGGAGGTCGTTGACTATAAGAGCCCGCCAGAGTTCAGGCTCGTTTTTCACGGCGAAATCGTTTTCAGGCTTTCCCCAGCTGTTGTATGCCGCGATGTCGATCGTGGGCACGGCTTGGGATACGGCGTGAGCGAGCGCACCCTCATAGACCAGGCGGTTGAGGGTAGTGGCTCCCGCATTCGGGCGATATGGGTAGGCATTGCGCAGAAGCGCTTCGGCCACGTCGATCGGTATGCGCGATTTCTCCTTAAGCGCTTTCATGTAGTCGGGCATTCCTGAGTATATATCATTGTCTTGACCAAGATAATGGTTGAGCACGATGTAGGTGGCGCTGTCGGCGAGGATTATCTGCTGACGGTAAGGCGACACGATTCCATAGTATTTTTGAGGGGAGGCCAAGGGAAACGATTGGCTGAGAACGTGGTTCACCGTTCCGAGGGCGCTCTCGGTTTCTTCAAGCTCGCCGAGCGTTTTTTTAACTTCGGGGTAGAAGGCTTTGAAAGCGTCGGTCTTGCGATACGTCTGCATCGCGCCTTTAAGGTCGTTGCCGTCGAGCCCCATCATTGTCATATAGTCGGCCATCGGGGCCTTGATCGAGTCGACAACAAGGTTGTCGGCGAGGGCTTTGTCAAGTCTTGTGATCGGGGCGGAGGGGTAGGGCGTCGCTGTCTTGTCGCCACACGACTGAGTGAATATACCAGCGAGTAAAATCGCGGTCAGAAGTATCGGTAATTTGAATTTGCGATTGCTCATTTTGCTGTCGTTTTTTATTCAAGCCAATGAATTCGGCTCATACTACTTTATAACGCTCATTGAGGCGTAAGTGGTCACGGCAAAATTAGTTAAATTTAATGTCACTCGGTCAAAAATTCTCCGATTTTTCTAAAATTTCGGCCTTTATCGCTTTTTTAATGCCGTTTTTGGCGATAATACAGCGGTTTTTCTTAAATTTGTCAAATGTTTTCGTGTATATAAAGTGAAACGTCAGTTTTTTTTCATATTAACGATAGCGTGGTTCATGCTCTCTTTCGCCGTTGCGTCGGCTAAAGATTTCGTCGTCGTCATCGATCCGGGGCATGGAGGCCGCGATGCCGGCGCGTTGGGGCAGACCACTAACGAAAAGACGATCAACCTCGCCGTGGCAAAAGCGTTGGGCGAGAAAGTCTCTTCGATAGGGCGAGACGTGAGGGTGGTTTATACCCGCGACAAAGACGTATTCATTCCCCTCAACGAGCGCGCCAACATCGCGAATAAGGCTAAGGGCGACCTCTTTATATCAATTCACGTTAACTCGATTGACTCGAAAAATAAGAATGCGCGAACGATTAAGGGCGCCCAAGTCTATACTCTCGGCCTGCACAAGACCGAAAGCAACCTCGCGGTGGCGCGCCGCGAAAACTCGGTTATGACCCTCGAAAAGGATTACTCGGAGACGTATCGCGGCTTTGATCCCAACTCGGTGGAGTCGTATATCGCGTTTGAACTGAGTCAGAGCCGTCACCTCGACCGAAGCATAAACTTCGCGGCGCTCGCTCAGAATCAGCTTACCACTGTGGCCGGGCGCTCGGATAAAGGTGTCAGGCAGGCAGGTTTCTGGGTGCTTCACGCCACGTGTATGCCCGCGGTGCTTGTCGAACTCGATTTTATATGCAACCCGGAGTCGGAACGCTTCTTAGCCTCGCGCGACGGTCAGGATAAAATGTCGGATGCGCTATGCAATGCCGTTGCAAGCTACTATGAGATGGTCACAGGTAACGACGCGGCTCGCAAACAACGCAAAAAAGGTAGCCGTAAGAGCGATCTCGCTGATGAAGCAAGCGATAAGCCTGCCAAGGAATCGGCACCCAAAAATGAGAATCGCCGAAAGAAAAAACAAAAGGCTGAATCGGTCGCCCAGGCTGAAGCCGACAATAGCGTAGCTGCGGCCGCAGCTACCGACAAGCCGGAGTTCAGAGTGCAGATCTACATGAGCGATAAGCTTATCGCGACCGACAACAAGATGTTTGATGGACTTGAAGGCGTCAGCTATTATCGCGACGGAAATTATTACAAATATACGGTTGGCAGTTTCCCTACCCGCGGGGAGGCTGTCAAGCTGATGAAGGAATTAAACAATAAATTCAGCGGGGCATTTGTGATTGAGTTTCTCAACGGTACGCGGGTAAAATAAGCCCGGTTGATTTAGGTAAATATCGAAACTTAGTTAATAGCGATCTTCGATATTACCCAACTGTCATTATTGAACCCCATACCGCCCTCTTCGCGAAATCATATCTCGATAATATCAGTTTTGAATCATATATAAACCATTTTCTGAAACATACTTAATAACGATACAACCTCTTAACGTTTATGAAAAAATTGTTATCAAAGGAGGCGATTATAGGCTTCTGCGTGATTTTGGCATTTGCTATCCTCTTTTTCGGAATAGAATATCTTAAGGGCGTAAGCATTTTCAAGCCCTCAAACTACTATTACGCAGTATATACCGACGCTAAAGGGCTCACCTCATCCTCGCCAGTCAATGTCAACGGCGTTAAGGTAGGGCAGGTCGACGACGTTGAAATCATGTATGACAACCCCGGCCATATCCTTGTGCAGTTCAGTATCGACAAGGAGATGAAGCTTCCGGTAAACTCCACCGCGCTTATCGACACCGACATTCTCGGCACCGCCTCTATTAAGCTTGACCTCGTTAAAGGCACCACATACTACCAACCCGGCGATACCGTGAAAGGGGAGGTGGTAAACGGCATGATGGATATGATTTCCAATCAGGTGCTCCCCGGAGTTGGCCAAACGTTCGCCAAGGTCGATACTTTGATGAACAATCTTAACGCTTTGACCTCCAATGAGGCGCTTTTCGCCACGCTTAATAATCTCGCAACGTTCACCTCCGGGTTGCACACCACTCTCAATGGTCTTAACGGCACTATTGCCACCATACATTCGGCTGCGGGAGGGATTAAGCCTCTACTTAACGACCTCGGCCACATAACCGCCAACGTCGACTCGCTTTCGGCTAATCTTCATGCGCTGTCAGCGTCGCTCAACAACGCGCCCATTGAGGAGACATTGGAGAATGTGAATAAGATTAGCGCCAACGTCAACCAACTTACGGCCGACCTCAACAATCCCGACTCAAATATCGGCCAACTCCTCCACGGCACCGAACTATATGACAATCTGGTAAAAACCTCGGCCGACATCGATTCGCTTATTGTCGACCTCAAGCGCAACCCCAAACGCTATATTTCTATCAAATTGCTCTAAAAAGTGTCGGAATGATGACTTAATATAAGTGTGTGACAGGCATATATTTACTCCATATATGCTTGTCACACATTTAGTTGGGTTGTTATAGGGGGTGTTCGGGCGAGTAAATTGGGTGTGGATTTAAGAAATGTGAGTTTTATTTAACAAATGTTGGCAGTAGGAGAGTGGGCGCGGTGTTGGCCGGGAGAGGGATTTTTTGTACCTTTGTATGTTTAAACAAATTTGTAAATGGCAAAAAAACTACATATAAAGGGGGCGGAAAAGGTTGTGAAATCTGCCAATAACGCCCAACTAAGCAATTATATAATAATAAAAAACGCTCGCGTCAACAATCTGAAAGGTGTTGACGTAGATGTGCCCCGCAACCAATTGGTTGTTGTCACAGGTCTGTCTGGATCAGGCAAATCATCGCTCGCCTTCGACACTCTCTATGCCGAGGGCCAGCGCAGATATGTAGAGAGCCTTTCGGCCTACGCGCGACAGTTTCTAGGACGAATGGCCAAGCCTGAAGTAGATTTCATCAAAGGACTTCCGCCAGCAATCGCCGTGCAGCAAAAGGTCAATACACGCAATCCGCGAAGCACCGTCGGGACTTCGACAGAAATATACGATTACCTGAGGTTGCTCTACGGGCGTATAGGCAAGACATATTCACCCATATCGGGAGCTCTCGTTAAGAAGCATACCGAGGAGGATGTGATCGCCACGGCGCAATCATATCCTGAGGGCACACGCATAGCCGTTACTGTGCCTCTCTCAATAGCCGACGGCACCAACCTGCTTCAGCGCAGTCAAGTATTGATGAAAGAGGGCTATTCTCGATATTTTCGCGACGGCCAGTTCGTGATGATAGAAGATGTTGTGGCCGAGTTGCAGGATAAAAAGGATGTTCCGACCGACAACATGGGTTATGAGCTACTTATCGACAGATTGTCGGTAGCCACCGCAGGGGATGAACTCAGCCGACTCGCCGACTCGGCCGAAACCGCATTTTTTGAGGGAGACAACAAGTTGTCATTGCTCGCATGGGGCGAAGATGGCCTGCATCGACATGATTTTTCACGCCGATTTGAGGCCGACGGCATCGTTTTCGTTGAGCCCAACGAGCAAATGTTTAACTTCAATAATCCTTACGGAGCGTGTCCGAGATGCGAAGGGTACGGCAAGACGATAGGCATAGATGAGAAGCTCGTCATCCCGAATCCCGCTCTTTCGGTCTACGAGGACGCGGTAGCTTGCTGGAAAGGGGACAAAATGAGCGAATGGAAGCGACAGCTTATCCATTTGGCCCCCTCAATCAGTTTCCCTATACATAAACCTTATTGCGAGCTGACACAGGCTCAGAAAGATCTTCTTTGGCATGGCAATTCGATGTTTGGCGGCATCGACGGCTTTTTCAAGATGGTTGAGGAGAACCAGTACAAGATACAATATCGAGTGATGATGGCGCGGTATCGAGGCAAGACAATGTGTCCCGACTGCCATGGAAGCCGTCTACGCAAAGATGTGGAGAACGTTAAAGTAGGGGGAAAGACCATTATCGAGCTTAATAATATGCCGGTAAAAGAACTCCGCCAGTGGCTCGACAATCTTCAGCTCAACGAGCAGGATATGAAGATAGCTGCCCGCCTACTCACCGAGATACGCAAGCGCGTAGGATTTCTTAGCGACGTCGGGCTCGATTACCTCACTCTTAGCCGCGCGTCGAACACGCTCTCAGGCGGCGAGAGTCAGCGCATCAATCTCGCCACTTCACTTGGCAGCTCTCTCGTAGGGTCGCTCTATATTCTCGACGAGCCGAGTATCGGACTCCATTCGCGCGATACCCATCGACTGATCAACGTGCTGAGGGCATTGCAGCGAATAGGAAATACCGTGGTTGTGGTAGAGCACGACGAAGAAATAATGGAAGCTGCCGACTATCTTATCGACGTCGGCCCTGAGGCGGGTCGCAACGGCGGCGAGATAGTATGGGCCGGCCCGATTGCCGACATACAGACAGCGCAGAATAGTTATACGGCAAAATATCTCAGCGGAGAGCTGAAAGTAGCCGTGCCGAAGCAGCGGCGCAAGTGGAATTCATATATCGAGGTAAAGGGCGCGAGAGAAAACAACCTGAAAAATATCGACGTGAAATTTCCGCTCGGCGTAATGACGGTTGTGACCGGAGTCAGCGGCTCAGGCAAGTCGACGTTGGTCCGCGAAATATTGTATAAGGCAATGTTGCGGCAGCTCGGCGAAGCCTCCGATGCTCCCGGCGCGTTCCATTCGCTCGGAGGCGACACTTCGCGCATCCAGGCCGTGGAGTTTGTTGATCAGAACCCTATCGGCAAGTCGACCCGTAGCAACCCCGCCACATATCTAAAGGCTTACGACGAGATAAGGCGTCTGTTCGCCGAGCAGCAGGGAGCGAAGCAACTCGGCTTCCCCGCTTCGTACTTCTCATTCAACGCCGAGGGTGGCCGCTGCGAGGAATGTAAGGGTGAAGGCACAATCACGATAGAGATGCAATTTATGGCTGACATCGTCATACCGTGCGAGGAGTGCGGAGGCAAGCGATTCAAGCGCGACGTGCTTGAAATACAATATCGCGGCAAGAATATCTACGATGTGCTTAACATGACCGTCAACCAGGCGATAGAATTCTTCTCGGAGGGCGACGGGTCGATTGAACGCAAGATCGTGAAGCGACTTAAGCCGCTGCAGGATGTAGGCCTCGGCTACATTAAATTAGGGCAGTCGTCGTCAACTCTCTCAGGCGGTGAGAATCAGCGCGTGAAGTTGGCTTATTTCCTATCAATGGAGGGACAAAAGCCCACCATGTTTATCTTCGACGAGCCTACGACCGGACTCCATTTCCATGATATAAACCGCTTGATGGACTCCTTTAACCGCCTTATAGCTCAGGGCCATACCGTAATAATCATAGAGCATAACATGGATGTGATAAAATGCGCCGACCATATTATAGATATCGGTCCGGAGGGTGGCGAAGAAGGGGGGCAGGTCGTAGCGGAAGGCACTCCAGAGCAGGTTGTCAAGGCCGGAAAGGGCTATACCGCGGCATATTTGGCCGATAAATTGGGCCAACCCAAATAAGAGATTTTCTGAATATAACCTGCATAAAGCATAGACTATTGCATAAATATTGTATATTTTCATGTGAATAGTGTTAATGAATCGGAAATATGTTGTAAATTTGCATCAAGTTTCAACCTATATTATTAACCAATTTATTAACCAAACCTTAAAAGCATGAAAAAAATCTATTCCTTAATTGCGGTAGTAATGTGCGCTTTTATGGCAAATGCGCAGACGTATGAGTTCTACTTCAATGGAGGTACAAAAACCTACAATGACGAAGCCGCCAAGACATTCTTCACTGTAAGCGGCTCGGAAAAGACGGGTAACACTGCAGTTACTACCTTTATCCTTCCAAGCACAGATGAGTCCATTACTACATCAAAAGGCTTAAAAATCAACTCAAGCGGTAAAATCACGTTTAATCTCGAGGGCTCGGCCGTTTTGACGGTGTTCTTGTCGGCAAATCAAAGCGGAAGCAACTTGCCGGGTCTTAACGGAGTCGCTTTTACCAACGATGAACTTCAGGCAGTGCCCGAAGGCTTCGATAACATAAGAATTATTGAGAAGAAACTCACAACCGGAAGCTATGAGCTTACTTACGCCCCTCAGAATAAAGAGACTTGCCTGGTTTATATCGGTGTAGTCATGGATGAGGTTAAGGGTGAAAAGCTTGCCACTCCCGAAATCACATTCAATAACACCACCGGCGAAGTGACAATTGGCGCAGTAGAGAATGCTACAAAGGTTGTTTACACAACCGACGGTTCGATGCCTACCGAAGAATCGGAGGAATACACCGCTCCTTTCACCGTAGCCGACGGCACTATCGTTAAAGCGATGGCTATAGGCAATGGCGAGACATACGCCAATTCTTCAGTAGCCGACGTTGAAGTCCTTCTCTCGGGCCTTACTGTTGAAGCTCCCGTATTCACTCAGTTTAACGGCACATTCGCTCTCGCAACCGCCACCACACTTGCTACCTGCGAATACACTCTCGACGGCGAGAACTGGATCGCCTACACAATGCCTGTCACTTTGACCGAGACAACACTGGTGAAAGCACGCGCTACTCGCGCAAACTGGACCACTTCTGATGAAGTTGAAGCAACCGTTGAGGCTCTTCCCGCTCTCAAGGAAGGCACACAGCAAATTTTGCTTGGCGGCGGCGCGTTTGAGTTAATCAATGACAAAAAGACCTTATCGGGCCTTGCTGACGATCCGGCCTTCGGCTATTCTTTATCGTTAGAGACTAAAACTTGGACTATAACAAAAGACAAGATCACCATTTCAGAAGGTGTCAGCCGCACAGCCTACTATGGATCAAATGGTGCGGTCGTTACAGTTACTCTTCCTGAGAATATCCATGTGTACCGCGTGACTTTCTATAGCTATCTTCCCACAGTAGGCCGCGCAGCAGGCTGGAACATGGTAGCAGGCGAGACGAACGAATCAGCTAAGCTCGTGCCGATGATGTCGCAGAATCCCGCAACCCCCGACGTGCGTATCTTTGATGTTGACGGCCTTACCGGCAGCTTCACATTCAGCAACACCGGCGAGCGTCCCAACTTCGTAATGGCACTCGACGTTAAGGAAGAAACCGACGTTACAGGTATCGAGGTGGTAGAAACAACCGCAGCCAACGCAAGCGCGGTTTACTACAACCTTCAGGGCCAGCCCGTTGCTAACCCCGCTTCAGGTCTCTACATCCGCGTTCAGGGATCAGACGTTAAGAAAGTGCTCGTGAAGTAATCTTCTCGACTACGTTATAAATCGACATCGCCCGTACCTTTAATGGTGCGGGCGATGTGTTTTTATAATTTGTTACGCCGTAAAGCTAATGGGGCTGAGAGGCCAGTTGAGTAATGCTCATCATTGACTTGCTCTGGCGTATAGAATCACGGCAATTATAGCGTAGATAATGTTGGGTATCCACATTGCAATAAGCGGGGAAGTGGCTCCCGAGATTGCAAACGACGATGTCACGGTCATAAAAAGAATGTAGCTGAAGGCCAAAACCAAGCCTATGCCGAGGTTGATACCCATGCCGCCTCTTACTTTTCGCGACGAGAGCGACATGCCGATAATCGTCAGGATAAAAGCCGCGGCCGTCATGGCAAAGCGTTTATGGTATTCGATCTCGAAGTTCTTGATGTTGGCCACGCCGCGCTCTTTCTGGCGAGAGATATATCGTTGGAGCTGAGGCGTGGTGAGCATCTCCTGGTCGTTGGCGGCAATAAGGAAGTCGCGGGGCTCGATAGGGATGATAGTGTCGAGATTGTACCCTTTCTTGATCACTTCGCGGCGATCCTCAAAATTGCGTATAACGTAATCGCGTACCTGCCATTGGTAGAGCGTGTCCCACTTGATGGATTGAGCGGTTAGTCGCGATACGAGTTGCTTATTCTTGAATGATTCGAGCGAGAATTTATAGCCTGTGCGCGAGATATTGTCGTAACGCGCCATATAGGCGATTTCGCCTGGAGCGACCTGAAGCATGATATTGGAGCCGTAGTCAACGCGCTTGTTTTTCACGTAGGTGTTCTGAAAGGCGATACGCTTCACGTTGGCCGGAGGTATCACGTAGGCGCTGAGCGAAAAAGTGAGAATGGCGATAAGAGCAGCCGACAGCATATAAGGTCGCGTCATGCGCTGGAAACTCATGCCGGTGGAGAGCATCGCGATAATCTCAGAGTTGCCCGCGAGTTTAGAGGTGAAGAATATCACGGCGATAAACACAAAGAGGGGGCTGAACTGATTGGCAAAGTATGGCAGGAAGTTGAGAAAATAGTCGAACACGGTTGCCTTTATCGGGGCTTTGAGAAAGGCATCGAGCTTCTCGTTGATGTCAAACATCACAGTGATTGCCAATATCAGCAGAATCGCGAAGAAATAGGTGCCGAGAAACTTACCTATGATATATCTGTCGAGTCGTTTAAGCATGATTCAGAGGCGTTGTGAGAGGCGGGGAATCATCATTTCCTTCCACTGGGCGAAGTCGCCCGCAATAATATGCCGGCGGGCCTCCTTCACGAGCTGGAGGTAGAAAGCGAGATTGTGGATAGAGGCGATCTGCATGGCAAGTAGCTCCTGAGCGATGAAGAGATGGCGCAAATAGGCTTTGGAGTACACGCGGTCGACATAGCTTGGCCCATCGGGTTGCAGCGGAGAGAAATCGTCGGCCCACTTTTTATTGCGCATATTCATTGTGCCGTTTGGAGTGAAGAGCATACCGTTGCGCGCGTTGCGAGTGGGCATCACGCAGTCCATCATGTCAACTCCCCGGTCGATCGCCTCAAGAATATTGGCTGGGGTGCCTACTCCCATAAGGTAGCGGGGTTTGTCGGCGGGAAGGATTTCGTTGACCACCTCGATCATCTCATACATCACCTCGGTAGGCTCGCCGACGGCAAGGCCACCGATAGCATTGCCTTCAGCGCCGAGATTGGCCACGAATTCGGCGCTTTTGCGACGAAGGTCGGGGTAGGATGCGCCTTGGACTATCGGGAAGAATGCCTGAGAATGGCCATAATGAGGTTGAGTTGAATTAAAGTGATCCCATCCGCGTTTGAGCCATCGGAGAGTGAGGTCGAGAGATTTGGCGGCATACGATTTATCGCAGTCGCCGGGTGGACACTCGTCGAGGGCCATCATTATGTCGGAGCCGATGACACGCTGAATGTCGACTACCTTTTCGGGCGTGAAAAGATGCTTGGAGCCGTCGATATGAGATCTGAAGTATGCCCCCTCCTCTTTAAGCTTGCGGTTGGCTGAGAGCGAGAACACCTGAAAGCCGCCTGAGTCGGTAAGAATAGGGCGATCCCATCCGTTGAACTTGTGCAGTCCCCCGGCTTTGGATATTATCTCCATACCCGGGCGGAGATAGAGATGATAGGTGTTTCCGAGAATGATTTGGGCGTTTATGTCTTCGCGGAGCTCATGAAGGTGAACTCCTTTCACAGTTCCCTGAGTGCCAACAGGCATGAAGATAGGGGTCTCGATCACGCCGTGGTCAGTAGTGATAAGACCGGCTCTGGCATTGGAGCTGGGAGCAGTGTGCTGTAATTCAAATTTCATGTCGCGAAGTTAGCAAATTTCGCTGAATAGATTGATATATATATTCATGAAATTGCTCTCGCCGGCCACTCTGTCGGGCGAACGCTTCAATCGAAACGATGATGAAGTGGTCGTAGTCGCGGCCGAGGTAAATCACGTCGTTTTCATCCCCGATCTTTATTGACGAGATTTTTTCGAGGGGTAGGAATTCGTCGGGCGGAAGCGACTTGAAGCGTTCGTCGGGCTCGTAATGGATGTTGAGACCGCTTTCGCTCACATTGAGCTGCCGCGGCAAAAACCATTTACCCGACTGCGGACGCAGACCGTAGGAGAAGTAGACAAACGTCATCACCATAGGGATGATAATGAAGATCAACATGCAGGCGACAAGGAGAAAGGCAGTGTCGATCGTATATGAGAGAATCAGGCAGAGGCCGAGAAGGGCTACAAACCACCATATATTGCGGGCAAACCACCGGAGCATTATCTCCTTGATGTAAGCTGACGGGGGCGTGTTGAAAGTCTCTGTCTGAAATCTCATGTTGCCTATTATTTAAATGTTAGAAATGAATTTCAAAAAAAAGAAAAGGAGAGGAGCTTTGCGGCCCCCCTCCCTTCTTTTCAGCATAGCTTAGTGGAAATTTCCACCGCATCTTTTAAGAAGATCTTACCTCGAGAACTGTGAAGAGTATCGTCACTCTTTAAGAAAAGGTGCTATGCCTAATATTTTTGTCTAATTATTATTGTTTTATTATCGTTTATCAAACTGTTTTATTGTTTGTTGTTTGATATTAAAACGCCGGGGAGACAAAAAGGTTTAGGCATTCAACAAATTTTTTTTAATCGAGTTTATGGATCACGAGGCCGGAGCGGAGTTTCGGCTCAAACCATGTGGTCTTTGGAGGCATGATGTTGCCGGTGTCGGCAATGTCAATCAGCTGCTTCATGCTTACGGGGTAAAGGGCGAGGGCAACGCGCATCTCGCCTGAGTCGACACGACGCTTGAGCTCTTCCAAGCCTCGGATGCCCCCGACGAAGTCGATGCGCTTGTCGGTGCGCAGGTCGGTGATGCCGAGTATATCTCGGAGAATCAGGTCGGAGCTGATAGTCACGTCGAGGCATCCGATCGGATCGTTGTCGTCGTAGGTGTCGCTGTTGGGCGTCAGCGAGTACCAGTGTCCGTCGAGATAAAGAGCGAAGTTATGGAGAGCGGCGGGATTGTATATCTCGGTGCCTTTGTCCTCGACAGTGAAATGCTTTTCAAGAGCTTTGAGGAATTGCTCAGAGGTAAGACCGTTGAGATCCTTAACCACGCGGTTATAGTCTATAATCTTAAGATGAGAAGCGGGGAAGGCTACCGCAAGGAAGTAGTTATACTCCTCGTCGCCTCGATGATCGGGGTTGGCCTGAGCTTTTTCGTTGCCGACGAGAGCGGCGGCAGCCGTGCGGTGGTGTCCGTCGGCGATATAGAGCGCGGGCATCTTCTCGAATTGGTCAGTGACCGCGGCGATGGTCTCCTCGTCGTCGATTTTCCAGAAATGGTGGCCGAAACCGTCGGGAGCGATGAAGTCATATTCAGGCTCTGAAGCAGTGACTTTGCGGATTATGTCTTCGAGCACCTCATTGTCGGGAAACGCGAAAAACACAGGCTCGATATTGGCGTTGTTGACGCGAACGTGCTTCATACGGTCCTCTTCCTTGTCTTTACGGGTAAGCTCATGTTTCTTGATGCGTCCGCTCATATAGTCGTCGACGTTGGCTGCGATAACGAAGCCGTATTGTGTGCGACCATCCATAGTCTGCGCATAAATATAGTAGCAATCTTTGGAATCCTGCACAAGCCACCCTTGCTTCTGGAACATATTGAAGTTGTCGACAGCCTTGGTGTAGACTTTGGGGTCATGCTCATCGGTGCCCGGCTCGAAATCAATTTCAGGCTTAATAATATGGTAGAGCGACTTGGGGTTGCCGGCAGCTTCGGCGCGGGCTTCCTCGGAGTTGAGCACGTCGTAGGGGCGCGAAGCCACTTCCGTAACCAAATCTTTGGGAGGGCGTACGCCTTTGAAAGGTTTAACTTTAGCCATGGTATTAGGTGTTTTTAAGGTTGCGCACAACAGTTTGCTCGCGGTCGGGGCCTATTGACACAATGGCAATCGGGGTTTGAAGCTCGGCTTCAAGAAAATCTATGTATTTCTTGAAATTTTCGGGGAATTCATCTTCCGATTTCATCTTAGTCATGTCGGTTTTCCAGCCGGGCAGAGTTGTGTATATAGGTTTAAGGTCAACGTTCTCGATAGAGTAGGGGAAATGCTCGATACGCTCGCCGTCGATTTCGTAGGCCACGCAAGCCTTAATCTCATCAAAGCCGTCGAGCACGTCGCTTTTCATCATAATGAGTTTGGTGACGCCATTGATCATGATAGCGTATTTAAGCGCGACGAGGTCGATCCAGCCGCAGCGACGCTCGCGGCCGGTCACGGCGCCGTATTCATGGCCGAGGTCGCGGATGGTCTTGCCTGTCTCGTCGAAAAGCTCGGTAGGGAACGGCCCGCTGCCTACGCGGGTGCAATAGGCTTTGAAGATGCCGTAGACATCGCCGATTTTATTGGGGGCCACGCCGAGACCCGAGCAAGCTCCGGCGCAGATGGTGTTGGATGAGGTGACAAAAGGATAAGAGCCGAAATCGACGTCGAGAAGAGTGCCTTGCGCACCTTCGCAGAGCACCGATTTGCCCTCTTTGAGCAAATTGTTGACGTAATGCTCGCTGTCGATGATGTCGAAAGAGCGCATATAGTCGATCGCGTCGATCCATTTCTTTTCGAGCTCGGCGTATTCGGGAGTCTCGCCCATAGCTTCGAGCATCTTTATATGGCGGTCGCGCGCGGCATAGTAAGCCGAGAGGTCGCCCTTCTCGACGTCGCCTAAGCGGAGGCCGTTGCGCGAGATTTTATCGGTGTAGGTCGGACCGATACCTTTGCCTGTCGTGCCGATTTTGGCGCCCCCTTTTGCCTTCTCGTTTGCGGCGTCGAGCAGACGGTGGGTGGGAAGTATAAGATGAACTTTGCGAGATATTTTCAAAATTTTGCGGATGTCGGTACCGCTTTTCTCGAGTGCTTCAGCCTCTTCGCGGAAGAGCACGGGGTCGAGCACAACGCCGTTGCCAATTATGTTTATTTGACCTTCCTGGAAGATACCTGAAGGGATTGAGCGGAGCACATATTTCTTGCCGTCGAATTCGAGGGTGTGTCCGGCGTTAGGTCCTCCCTGAAATCTGGCCACCGCATCGTAGCCGGGAGTTAGCACGTCAACAACTTTACCTTTGCCTTCATCGCCCCATTGGAGACCGAGCAACACGTCTATTTTCATTATCTATATGTTTTAGGCAAGCTTCAGCTTGCGGATTTAAATATTCTTTTTGCGGCGACAGGCCGAGCAGATGCCGTAGAGATAAACGGCGAAATACTCCGGAGCGAAACCTTGATAGTGGCGCTCGGAGATAAGCGTGGAGAGGGTGGAGAGGGAGGAGTCGTTAAATTCTTTAACCTTGCCGCAACGAGTGCACACGAGATGCTGGTGATTGCCGCGCGCCGTGTCGACTATTTTCTCATATTGAGCCGGCTGGTTGCTGAACTGGTGCTTTCTGACTATGCCGGCGTTGACAAAGAGCGCGATCGTGTTGTAGGCAGTGGCGCGGCTCACGTGGTAGCCGTCAGCTTCGAGGGCCGCGAGAAGGGTCTCAATCGTGAAATGGCGCGTAAGCGAATCCACCTTTTCGAGGATTGCAAGCCGCTCGGGGGTATGTCGCAGGCGGTTTTTCTCGATATAATTCGAGAGCATCACTTCGGCCGGAGATTTCGGGTTATGGCTATTCACTGCTTGGCTATGGTTAAGAAGCTACGCGAAGTTATGATTTTAGTCGGATAAAACAAAATCGCCGCGCAACTATTTACGATAGATTTACTGGCTAAGCGTGCAAAATATCGGAGAAGAAATCGCCGCGGACAGCTATTCGGCCACGAGGGCGGCCTTCACCTGAGCCTTTATCGCTTCCATACCCTTGACGGAGGGGTGGCCGTGCTGTTTCTCTATATCTTTCAGGTAGATATTGCTGACGTTGTAATGGGCGGTAATATCGTCGATCGATTGATATATCTCCGGTTTCAGCCCGGTGTTGACGATATTGTAGATTTTCGCGTCGGGATAAAGCGACAGAAGGTGAGACAGAAGATAGGCGAAGGCCGGACGGAAGCTGCGCAGGTCATTATTCGTCCAGTCGGAGTAAATGTATTCACCGATCGGAGCATTTGCCCAGGAATCGTTGGTCGCGCCGAAAATCAATATGATGTCGGGGTTGCCGATGTTGTTTACGCGCGTAATGAAAGCGCGGTCGCTGTAGTCATTTTGATTATACCCGGTGAGGCAGATGGTGCTTCCCGACCATGAATTGTTGGTGTCGAGTTTAAAGTCAGGCTCGGAGTCGAGTAGCGACCACCACGTCTGCTCATAGCTGTCAACGTCATTATCAGGGTTAGGAGTGTCATGGTGACGATACCACATATCGGCCCACTTAAGATTGTTTTTACCCTCAAAAGTGGAGTATGAGTCGCCGAGCACTGAGAATGTTTTCTGAGCGAATATTGAGGGGGAGATGATCAGAGCGAGAGCTAAAAGGAAATGTTTGATTTTCATAAAAATGGGTTATTTTTTGCAAAATTAACAAAATGCCGAAAATTTTCAACCTAAATATCTTTCCTTTTGTTGTAAGTAAGTAGCGAAAAAATCAGTTTCTACAATCTTATATGTAAACTGTTTCCGAAACATACGTATTTACAAATTATGTCATACAAATAAATACCGAAATGAAAAACGTTTACCTTATCATTTTTGCTCTTCTCGCCCCGCTATTAGGCTCTGGGCAAGTTGTCACTACTCAGCCGCCTATCGTGCAGCGGTCGACTTCTGACATCGTGGTGACATTTCACGCCGACAAGGGCAATCGCGGGTTGGCTGGCGTCACCTCGTCAACAGCCGTGTATGCTCATACCGGCGTGATTCTCGAAGGCTCCGACCAGTGGCAGAAGGCTCCGTCGTGGGGCGACAACTCAGCCAAATATCGAATGACGTACGTAGCCCCCGACACGTGGTCGCTGACTATCCCTTCGATAAAGTCATATTATGGTCTTACCGACGCGCAGGCGGCCCAGGTCGAGAAACTCGCTTTCGTCTTCCGCACAGCCGATAACTCAAAGGAGGGTAAGGATAGCGGCAATGCCGATATTTTCGTGCCGGTTGAGGCCGACGGTTTCGCCGTGAAATTGACAGCTACACCTTCAGGCACGTTGCTCTCGTCGCCGACTGAAGTGACCCTGACGGTCAACTCCACTTCAGCCGCGTCTCTTAATATCTACTTAAGCGACGCCAATTCCTCCCCGATAGCCTCTGCCGACAACGCTGTCGAGTTGACGTATAAATACACAGTCGAAAGTCAGGGCAACACTACCTTCATAGCTACCGGCAATAACGGAAGCGCAGTGGCTTCTGACCGCGTGACCTATACTCTTGTCGGAGCGTCGAAGGCGGTAGACTATCCCGGTGGGGTTCCTAAAATGGGTGCGGTTGCCAATTCCGACGGTTCGGTGACATTCTGTCTCGGCGCTCCTGGTAAGACATCGGCCATGATAATCGGTGATTGGAATGATTATGCCTACAGCACAAGCCAGGTAATGAACTATCAGGCTTATCAGGGAAACAGGTATTTCTGGATTACTTTACCCGCAATGGCCGACGGACGTGATCATATCTACTATTATCTGATTGATAACAAAACCGCTGTCGGCGACCCCTATGCCGAGCTTGTCCTTGACCCGTGGAACGACAAGTATATCCCCTCGTCGGTGTTCCCCGATATGCCTCAATATCCCTCGGCAGCCGTAAGCTCGACCCCGGTTGCGGTTTACAACAGCGATATGAACAAGTATGATTGGCAGGTAACTGACTTCAAGCGAGTGCCGCAGAGTCAATTGCTGATTTACGAGCTGCTTATACGCGACTTTACAGGCACCGAAGGGATGTCGAATGGCGAAGGCACGATAGCGGGCGTGATGGATAAACTTGACTATCTGCAATCGCTTGGCGTAAATGCTATTGAGCTTATGCCGATTATGGAATTCAACGGAAACAATTCATGGGGTTATAACACAAATTTCTATTTCGCTCCCGACAAAGCATACGGTACCCCCGACGATTACAAGCGCCTTATCGACGAATGTCACGCTCGCGGCATGGCCGTGATACTCGACATAGTTTTTAATCAGACCGATGGCTTGCACCCATGGTATATGATGTACGACACGGCTTACAATCCGTTCTATAACGGGTCGGCGCCTCACGCCTACAGTGTGCTTAACGACTGGAATCAAGACAACCCGCTCGTTCAGCAACAGTTTAAAGACGCGTTGAAATATTGGCTTAAGGAATATAATGTCGACGGATTCAGGTTTGACCTCGTTAAAGGTCTCGGCACAAATCAGAGTTATGACGCTACCTACAATCCATCGACAAATACATGGACCAATGTCACCGACTGGAATACGAATAAATATAATGCTTCGCGCGTCGCGCGCATGAAAGAGCTTCACAACGCCATGCGTGAGGTTGACCCCGACGCGTATTTCATCAACGAAAACCTCGCAGGAGCACAGGAGGAGAACGAGATGGCTGCCGACGGTGAGATTAACTGGGCTAACGTGAATCACGAAGCTTGTCAGTTTGCGGCCGGATTGAGCAGTAACGCCAACCTCAACCGCTTCTATGCCCCCTACGATAGCCGCACCTGGGGTTCTACCGTCAGCTATGCCGAGAGCCACGATGAGGAGCGAGTCGCTTACTTCGTGCGTCAAAACGGAGCTTCTGGCATCAAGGGTAGCACCGTCACCACTATGCGCCGACTCGGCTCGCTCGCGGCTGTCATGCTGATGGCGCCCGGATCACACATGATATGGCAGTTTGAGGAACTTGGAGCCGACGAATCGACTAAAAGCAGCGACGGAGGCAACAATACTTCTCCTAAAAAGGTGATTTGGAGCTATCTTAACAATGTCAACCGTAAGGGATTGATGGAAACCTACAAAATGCTCTTCCACCTGCGCACCGACAATCCGGCCTTCTTTATCGAGGGTATACCGACCACTACCATTGCTTGCAACTCAGCGAATTGGAACAGCGGCTATTACACCACCCTCAAAACCGCCGACGGAGCTGCGCTATATCTTGTGGTTAACCCCACAACCTCGCAGCGAACTGTGGCTCTCAGCGGAGCGACATCGTCCGACGGCCTTAAGCTCATCGGAGCAAGCTACAATACCGCACCTGCTATTTCAGGAACTCGCGTAACCCTTCCCGCCGGCTCTTTTGCCATCTATGGCAGCGACACGGTGATGGGTGTTGAAGAAGTCAATGCCGACGATACTTTTGCCGCTAAGGTTTTAGGAGGTAACGGTAACATAGTTGTTGCGGGAGCATATAACAGCGTATCGGTATTCGACACGATGGGTAAAACCATAGGCCGGACTGATAATCTCGCCCCCGGTGTTTACATCGTGGTAGTTGACGGCAATACATCGAAAGTACTGGTTAGATAGACATTTTGCATATATCATATATAAAGACAGCCCGGCCATCGTTGGCCGGGCTGTCGTCATGTTCATGGTAGAAGTTTAGTAGTAAAGATTAGATTATTCTGCGGAGATGTCTACCGCATAGTAATGTTTGCGAGATGATCCGGGGTAAACACCCGAAATAAACATTACGTGGTCATACTCGTCAGACGAGATAATAGAGTTGTAAAGTTTACGTACATCGTCGGCTTTGGTCACATATACGTTGTTGATGTCCACGATGATGAAACCGTCCTTGATGCCGGCTTTTTTGAATCGTCCGCTCTTCACGTCAGTAACTTGCAGACCTGAGCGGATCTTAAGTTCCTTGCAGGTCTTCTCATCGACTGTCTTGAATGAGCATCCGAGTTCAGAGAAGTCGCCGCTCTTTACAACTTCGATGTTACCCTTGTTGTTGCGAAGGGTTACTTTCAGGTTTTGGGGCTTGTTGTCGCGGAAGATAGTAAGGGTGACAACGTCGCCGGGGCGATGCTTGGCGAGAGCTTCCTGGAGCTGACCGGAGTTGACGGTCTGCTGTCCGTTGACTGCCACGATGAGGTCACCCTCTTTGATACCGGCTTCGGCTGCGGCGGTGTCGTCCATAACTTTGGCTACGTAGAGACCTTCGGCCGTGGCTGTGATGTCATGTTCTTTGGCAAGCTTCGGAGTGAGCTCGCTGTAGCTCAAGCCGAGGAACGCGCGCTGCACGCTTCCGTAGTTGCGTATGTCGTCAACCACCTTTTTCATAATCGAAGTAGGGATCGCGAACGAGTTTCCGGCATAGTTGCCAGTCTGCGAATAGATGGCGGAGTTGATGCCTACAAGCTCTCCGGCGAGGTTAACGAGCGCGCCGCCCGAGTTGCCGGGATTGACAGCCGCATCGGTCTGGATAAACGACTCGATTCCCTGCTTCTGCATTCCCGTGGCCGAAGATATGCTTCGGGCCTTTGCGCTGACAATGCCGGCGGTCACTGTAGAGGTGAGGCCGAAGGGATTGCCCACGGCAAGCACCCATTCGCCTACTTTCAGATTCTCGCTGTCGCCCACTTTGATAGGAGTGAGATCAGTGCCTTCGACCTGAAGAACGGCGAGGTCGGTCGCCGGATCGGTACCAAGCACTGTGGCGTCGAAAGTGCGGTTGTCGTTGAGGATCACCTCCAACTTATCGGCGCCGTCGATAACGTGGTTGTTGGTGACGATGATGCCGTCGGCCGTAAGGATCACGCCTGAGCCGAGTCCGCTCTGGCGGTATTCAGGTTCGGCAGGTTCCTCTTGCTGCTGAGGAGCCTGGCGACGCTGCTGCGGACCGAAGAAGAAATCGAAGAAGGGATCGCCCTCAAAGGGGTTATAACCTCCTCCGCGCTGGGAGCGATAAGATGGTTTGGCGTAACTTTTCACGCTCACGACGCTGTTGACCGTAGCCTCTGCGGCGCGGGTGAAGTCGACGTTTTCGAATGCGGAGGCCGATAACGTGGCAGCTGCCATCGCGCATGCGGTAATAATTGATTTGTAAGTCATCTTTATTTCTATGTTATGTAAGATATTTGAGGTTTATTGGCCTTATGCCATTGAAGAGACGCGCTGCGGCGCGATTTGTTAAAACCTCAATCTGTGTTTTTGTTAATTTTAACAGTAAGTTTCGCGTTTGTATTCTAAACGGCAAATAGTATCAAATCGTATGCCAAAATCGCCGGGTTAAGGATATTTAAGCATTTTATTGACTTTTTTAATAGATATTATTAACTTTGTTCTCGTGAAAAAGCCATGGGGTAAAATATTAGCGGTTGCGGTGGCAGCGTTCCTGTCGCTGACAGCGTGTCAGTCGTCGAAGCGTGCAGCCGTTTCGCGAGAATACAAGCGACAGGAAACTAAGATAACCGCTCATGGCAACCGATCCGGCCGCGGCTCTCAAAGCTACGAATCGATGCGCAAAGAGCTTAAGGATCTGAGCATGCCGCATACGGAGCTTTCGCGGCTTATGGGGGAGGCGTCGAAGTGGATTGGCTCACCCTATCTTTATGGCGGCACGAAGAAGTCGGGTGTAGATTGCTCAGGGTTTGTGATGAACATATTTCAGGACGCGTTGGATACCAAATTGCCGCGCTCGTCGAGAGATCAGCAGGCTTATTGCTCGTCGATCAAGAAGTCAGATCTGCGTCCCGGCGACCTTGTGTTTTTTGCCACAGGTAGCGACAGCGGCAGGGTAAGCCACGTGGGGGTATATATCGGTGATGGGCGAATGGTTCATGCTTCATCATCTCGCGGGGTCATCATTACCGACATTACTGCCAATTATTACGTGAAGCATTATCATTCGTCGGGCAGACCGAAGATTATCAGCGATATTTACTCGAAGAAGAGTAACCGCGATTCAGCGAAGCAGAAAAAGCCTGTAGCCGAGAAACCGCAAAAGGTAGCCGAGAAGCCTGCGGCTATACCGGTGGCTCCTGTGCCCGATGAAATTTTGGATGAAATGATCAACGAGAAAATCGACTCGATTTTCAATTTCTTCGACTGATACGTCTTTCTGCATTATATGCTTTGTAAAAAAGTAAGGGCATGACCGATTGGCCATGCCCCTGTGTTTGATTCGAGAAGGTATTGTTAGATTACACCCTGCTCCATCATTGCGTTGGCAACTTTCATGAAGCCTGCGATGTTCGCTCCCTTCATGTAGTTGATGTATCCGTCCTGCTCAATGCCGTAGTTGAGGCACTGCTCGTGGATGTTGGCCATGATTTCGTGGAGCTTGGCGTCGACTTCTTCGGCGCTCCACTGCAGGTGCATAGCGTTTTGGGTCATTTCGAGGCCTGAGGTAGCCACGCCGCCAGCGTTGACAGCTTTGCCTGGCGCGTAGGTGATGCGCGCGGCGATGAAGGTGTCGATAGCTTCGGGGGTGCAACCCATGTTAGATACTTCGGCAACGAGTTCCACTCCGTTTTCTACGAGCATCTTCGCGTCTTCGCCGTTTACCTCGTTCTGAGTGGCGCAGGGGAGGGCGATATTGACTTTCTGCTCCCAAGGCTTGCGGCCGGGGAAGAACGTGGCTTCGGGATATTTCTCTGCGTAGGGAGCGACGATGTCGTTGCCCGATGCGCGGAGTTCAAGCATATATTGGATTTTGTCGCCTGCGATGCCTTCGGGATCGTAGATGTAACCGTCGGGGCCTGAGATGGTAACAACCTTTGCGCCAAGCTCGGTCGCTTTGAGAGCCGCGCCCCAAGCCACGTTGCCGAAGCCGGAGATAGCCACTGTTTTGCCCTTGAGATCCTGATTCTTGACTTTGAGGATATTCTGCACGAAGTAGAGCGCGCCGTAGCCGGTAGCTTCGGGGCGTATACGCGAACCGCCGAAGTCGAGACCTTTGCCGGTGAATGTGCCGGTGTGCTCGTTGACGAGTTTCTTATACATGCCGTACATGTAACCTACCTCGCGGCCGCCTACGCCGATGTCACCAGCGGGAACGTCGCGGTCGGGGCCGAGATTCTTCCAGAGGCAGAGGATGAATGCCTGGCAGAAACGCATGATTTCGCGGTCGCTCTTGCCGCGGGGCGAGAAGTCGGAGCCACCTTTGCCGCCACCCATAGGAAGGGTGGTGAGAGCGTTTTTGAAGGTCTGCTCAAAGCCGAGGAATTTGAGAATAGAGAGGTTTACAGAGGCGTGGAAGCGGATACCACCTTTATACGGGCCGATCGCGTTGTTAAACTGCACGCGGTAGCCGATGTTATTCTGGATTTCGCCTTTATCGTCGATCCAAGTTACGCGGAAAGTCACGATACGGTCGGGCTCAACCATGCGCTCGATTATTTTGTTGCGCTCAAACTCGGGATGCTCGTTGTAAATGTCTTTCACTGAGAGAAGGACTTCGCGCACAGCCTGGAGATATTCGTTTTCACCGGGATGTTTCGCTTCGAGATCGCTGATAATACGATTAATGTCCATGATACTAAATTTAAATTGTTGGTTAACTGTAGTTTTTCTATGGTCTTTTTCGAGTAGTGTCGGTCGCCGACCGACTGTCGTTTATTGTATACGCAAAATTAATTCTTTAATCCGAATAAAAAAATTTTTTCACGAAAATTATTTTCCATACGCCGATTTTCATTTGAAGCTCGCGCTTGCGAGCGGTGATAAAGCGACAGCCCGGCGGGGAAGGCCGGGCTGTCAAAGTAGGTGTCAATAATCTGATTGATTATTTGGCAAGTTTTTCTGATGTCGTAGAGCCGTCTATGCGGATGGTTTGGCGAATGTAGAAGCCGGTGGCGGGAGCTTCGTTGATTTCGCGGCCGCTGAGGTCGAAATATTTGTAGCCTGCGACAGCTGCCTCTGAGTCAACGGTCACGTTACCTACGCCTGCCTCGATGCTCTTGACGTAGTCGGGGAGGTAGTAGCTGAGGTGAGGGGGCTGATTGTAAGCTGTGGTTTGCCATACGGTTGCCATACGGTAGTGGTGGTCGTGCATGAGGCAAGGCACGCGGTAGTCGGTAGCGTAGGGAGTGGCGAAAATCCAAAGGTGGGATTTGTTGGTGTTAGAGTAGTAAATCTGCTCTTCGCGCCAGTCGCCGAAGATGTCGGCCTGGAGATTGGGAGTGTACTTTATGAGGTTAGTACCGCCGTTTACGCTGGTGACGTTGAGAAGCTGTTTAGAGCCGGTAGGCGACCATTTGTCGATAGCGCCGCGCTCTGTTACCTCTTCATAAACGTCACCGTCCCAGAATGTGCGGAAATTCACTGAGGGGCGTTTGGTGGAATACATTTCGCCATTGATGTCGTAAACGTTATTGTTCATGCCCCAGTACTCACAGCCGCGACGGTCGGGGTCGATGTCAGCTATAAGGCCGCGGCCAACGTCGGCACCGGCATATTCGCCATGAAGCACTTCGCCTGTCAGAGCGTCGCGCACCTCGATGCCGTATTTAGCTGAGGTGTCTTCGTGAACCATCATCACTTCAAGACCGTTGCGGTCGGGGTCGAAGTCGCCTACATGAAGAGCGTCGCCGTGACCGAGGCCTGTGCGGTAGAGTAGGGTGCCGTCATGGTCGACCGATGCTGAACCGAATACGATTTCGTCGCATCCGTCGCCGTCGACATCGGCTGTGGCGATAGAGTGAGCGCCTTCACCGAATGTTCCCAGGCCAGAGCGTTCCGACGACATGAGCCAACGAGTAGTAAGCTCTTTGCCGTCGAAATCAACGGCCCAGATATATGAGTTGGTGTAGTAGCCGCGGCACATCACGAGCGAGGGGTGCTGTCCGTCAAGATAAGCCACGCAAGCAAGGTAACGCTCAGAGCGGTTGCCGTAGCTGTCGCCCCAGTTAGATGTGATATTACGGGCGGGGATGTATTTAGTTGTCGCCAGAGCTTCGCCGGTAAGGCCGGAGAAAACTGTCAAGTATTCGGGGCCTTGGATGATGTGTCCGTTAGAGTTGCGATAGTCGGCTGAAGGGTTGTCGCCGGGGAGAATCACGTTGTTTCCGAGGCCGTCGACTGTTCCGGGAGCGGTTTTGCAGGCAACTTCGGCTTTGCCGTCGCCGTCGAGGTCGTAGACCATGAGCTGAGTGTAGTGTGCGCCGGCGCGGATGTTGCAGCCGAGGTTGATGCGCCACAGCTTAGTGCCGTCGAGACGATATGCGTCAATAATCACTGGGGCTGTATAGCTATGAATGGAATTGTCCTTTTGGCCGCCGCCTGCTTTGTCGTTGCTGTCGGCGTTATTTTCGTCGGCGTTGGTGGGGTCCCATTTCATGATGATTTCATACTGCTTGTCGCCATCTACATCGGCAACCATGCAGTCGCCCGGCACGTATTCATATTTGCCGCTCTTGGTAGATCCAGCCTCCGGACGGTCAAGAGGCACATCCCAATATCCTTTAGAGAGAACTTTTACGTCGGAAGTCTCGATAACCTGGCCGCCGGAAACGGCTTCGAGGGTATAAACGGAGCTGAATTTACCGTTATTATCCATGTAGTTGGTCAGGTAGATGGGCTCAGGAGTGATTTTCTCGCCGTTGCGGTAGATATTGAAGCGAATATCCTCGGGGTCGGTTGATAGGTAGCGCCAGTTGACGAGGTATCCTGTGGTGGCTTTTGTAGCCACAGCGCCGCGGTCGAGAGGTTCGGGGTCGAGGATATAGGGCTTGCCGGCATAAGGAAGCACCAAAGGCACTTCAACCGATTGGGTTACCGTCTCTGAAGTGCGTTTGCCCTCTTTAGAGGCGAAAGCGCGTATAGTGCAGTCACGGGTGATTAGCACAGGACCAACGTAGGGCTGAACATATTCCATAGCGTTCTTGCCGTCGATGATGGTGTAGTAGATGGTGGCATCAGTTTCGCCGCAAGAGAGTGAGAGGGTTTTGAACTGACGGTTGACGTCAAATACTTGAGTAGGAGTGTCGGTTAGCGTGATAACCGGAGTGGGGAGCTGCTCGGCCGAAGGGTCGCCGTCGCGGAGTTGATATAAAGTGGTAACGACTACGCCGCCGCTGAAAGTGAACGATACGGGGCCGTTGTCGACAACTTTAAATGAAAATTCGCGAAGCGCGGGGCCTATGTAAGTTTCTTCGCCATATTCCCCTTCGAGATTGTTTACGCCCTGGATACCGCGGTTGTTTTTTGAGGATGACATGAAGGTGATGCGGAGCTCGTCGCCTTTCGACATGTCAGGAATCGTAATCGATGCGCCGCCCGGTTCGATCTGCATACCGTTGTTGACGCCCATAGCGTGGCGAAGGAGAAAGCTGCCGGCCTTGATGCCTTTGCTTACGATCACACCTTTGGTCTCTGTGATCTCAACGCTGTTGGCTTTCAGGGGAAGGCCGTCGGTTTCGACCGCGTTCATGAATCGACCTTTTGAGTTATAGGTCCAGTTTTTGGTGTCGGCGGTAAGGTTGTCGACTGTCGCGGAGGAGTAGGATGTGAAATCCCACGCCTTAATCGTGTCGAGAGGTACTTGCGCTGACAAAACCAAGCCTGCGACCATCGACAAGGCCGTCGCACTCAATTTTTTGAAGTAACTTTTTTCCATTAAGTAAAGTGATAAGATTAGTAATATAGATTTTTCTACAAATTTAGGTTTTTTCCTCTATATAAGCACACTTTTAGGTAAAAAAAACTTCCTATTACACGTTATTGCTGCTAAATCATAGCATACAAAGGGGCTTTAATGTTTTTTGGCAAGATTTTTGCATGAAAGTTTGTTATAGTAATAAATCAAACCTCATAGACTACTACCCCAATGAGTTCAAATACTATTTCACAACATAAAGAGACATTTTCACGTTTGCTTTCCCGCGGCCGTCTTTACGACGCGATTAAGCTGCTAAGATCTATTTCAGAGCAAAATCTGGCTTGGGAAGTAACCGACGACGTTAACCGGATAGATTCCTCGTATTCCTATTTGCTTCAATACGCCATGCAGGGTTATGACGATCCTGGGCGAAAGGATATTTACGACTCCCTAAAGGCCGATTTGATGACCGTATTCAATAGGCTCGAACGTCATGTTAAATCCAAGTCGGCCTATTCGTCTTATTTCAATACGTTGCGTACGTTAGCAGGGCTCACCCCGGCCTCAGCCGTCGGCGCCTATTTACAGGCTCGCAGAGCCACTGACGATTTCGCCAAAGTGCTTTCGCCTGACGGCGTCGGTCAGTCTCCAGAAGCTGTAGAGGCCAAGGAGAGGGATGTTTTCAACGCCGTCTGGACCTCATTCCCGTTCAAAAACGATTCGGTTACCGCTATCTCTGAATTGCTTGATGACGAGACGGTGCCAGCCCACGTAAAGTCGATGGTGCTGTCGGGGCTTATGCTCGGCAATCTTGAGTATCACGACCCTATAAGATACGTGCTACTCGCCGATGCGTATACGCGCTACTCCGAGTCAGATCCCAAGCTCGCTATGACAGCGCTAACGGCGTTGCTTCTCTGCCTTTATGTAAATCGCTCAACGCCGCTCGACCGCAAAACCATGGCTCGATTACAGGCACTTACCGACGAACCTCACTGGAAGTCGGATATTAAGGCAGTGTTCCTTGAATTTATCCGCACCCGCGATACCGAGCGCATCACCCGAAAGATGACCGATGAGATTGTACCCGAAATGCTTAAAATCAAGCCCGAGATCGAGAAGAGAATGACCAAAAGCCAGCTCGACCGACTCGATGTCAACGAGATGGAGGAAAACCCTGAATGGCAAGAACTTCTCGACAAGTCGGGTATCGCTGACAAGATGAAAGAACTTACCGAGATTCAGGAAGAGGGTGGCGACGTGATGATGGGCACATTCTCTCATCTTAAATCATTCCCGTTCTTCAATCAAGTCGCTAACTGGTTTGTTCCGTTCCATACCGACCACTCGGTCGTTATAGCTGCCGGACAATCTTCTGAGCTGATAGGGTCTCTCCTCGACAAGGCTCCTTTCATGTGCGACAGCGACAAGTACTCCTTTATTCTCGCTCTCTCGTCGGTGGCTTCTGCTCAGAGAGACCTTATGGCCTCGCAGCTTAAACAACAAAATATATCAGCCGCCGAAATCCAAAACGCGCAGCTCGACTTAATGCCCGACCGTCGTCGCAATTATGTGAATAAGTCGGTGCAGAATCTTTACCGTTTCTTCCGCCTCTTTAACCGTCGACAGGATTTCCGCGATCCTTTTGCCGGAGAAATCAATCTCGCGGAGGTGGAATTACTTCGAGGAGAATACACTGACGACACGCTCCCGCTTGTGGCTGAATTCTATTTCCGCCATAAATATTTCGAGGAAGCGTTGAAGGTGTTTAAGGAGGTTGAGGCCACATCGCCCGCTTCAGCTTCGCTATACCAGAAAATGGGATATTGCGAGCAAAAACTCGGTCATACAAGCGAGGCGTTGCGCTACTATGAGCAGTCGGAGTTACTCGATCAGTCGAGCGCATGGACAACTAAAAAGCTCGCTGCCTGCTATAAAGCCCTCGGGCAATATGATAACGCTTTGAGAAAATATCGGGAGATTGAGATTCTCGAACCCGACAGCCCTGCGGTTGCCGCCTCGATAGGTACATGCCTGAGTGAGCTAGGTCGCCACCACGAGGCTATAAAAGCCTTCTTTAAAGCCAGTTATCTGACCAACGACGCGCCGAAGATGCTTCGCGGACTTGGTTGGGCTCAGATAATGGGTGGCGAGTTTGAGCGCGCTTCCGCTACCTACGCCAAACTGTTCGACCGCGATGACCGTCAGCCAGACGATATTCTCAATGCAGGCCACGCTGCCCTCGGCAACAAAGATTACGCGACAGCCCTAAGCCGCTACGTAGAGTATGTGAAAGCTACGGGAGGCAACTTTACCCGGCTTATAAATGCGGTCAGGGCCGATACGGCTTATCTCGAAGCCGCAGGAGTCAATCCTGAGATAATACCGCTGATACTCGATGCGGCCGCATACAAATTTGCCGATCGATAAGTAACAAACTTCATTAGTAGGCGCGGAAAATTAGCGCGGATTACAAATAATCGCTATATTCGCGTTAAAATAACTTATAAAAAACCTGTTTATTATGGTAATTCAACGTTGGCAATCGGTAATGCTGTTTTTGGCAATGGTGTGCATGGCTATTGTTATGTATCTCCCCTTCGGTTATGTGTTAGATTCAACGTCGTCCGACTCATGGACTCCACTCATGCCTATCGACCGCCCTGTGCTCTTGATTGTAGAGGCATTGACGGCATTGTTGCTGCTCATCGACATTTTCTTGTTCAAGAATCTGAAATTGCAGACCAATGTGCTGCTGATATGTATGCTGCTGATTGTGGCATCAGATAGTTCGGTGGTAATAATGACAATGGGCAATAACACTGTGTTTGCGGTCGGGAGCTCGCTGGTGCTCATTGCCGCTTTTGTGCTCTGCGTGATGGCTCGCATATTTATCCGCTCCGACAAGCGCAAGCTCTCCGAGTCAAATCGCCTACGCTAATACTTAGCCCCCTACTAAGAATTCCTCTGATAGTGCCATCTCTGGTCAGAGGAATTTTTTTTGTTGGCATGGAATTATTCCACGATTTCCGCGTCTTATATTTAAAAGACAACTAATTAATCATTATACGCATTAAATGAATATCCTTGAAATTGAACACGTCAGTAAGCAATTCGTAGGCCATAAGGCTCTCGACAATGTGTCGCTGACTGTGCCCGAGGGCAAAATCTACGGCTTGCTTGGCCCAAATGGTGCCGGCAAAACCACTCTTATACGTATTATCAACCACATTACGGCTCCAGACTCAGGCCGAGTGTTGTTTTGCGGTCATCAGCTCGTCGAGGCCGATGTCAACAATATCGGCTATCTCCCGGAGGAACGCGGCTTGTACAAGAAAATGAAAGTTGGCGACCAGGCTGTGTTCTTCGCTCGCCTTAAAGGTATGAGTAAGGCCGATGCGACCCGCGAATTGAAGAAATGGTTTGAGAAGTTCGGTATCACAGATTGGTGGAACAAGAAGGTTGAGGAGCTTTCAAAGGGTATGGCGCAGAAGGTGCAGTTCATCATTACGGTTCTTCACAATCCCAAGCTTCTGATATTCGACGAGCCTTTCTCTGGTTTCGACCCGATTAATGCCAAGCTACTCAAGGATGAGATTCTTGATCTGCGCGATAAAGGAGCCACTATTATCTTCTCTACCCACAATATGGGGAGCGTGGAGGAGCTTTGCGACGAAATCACTCTTATTAATAAATCCCGCAATATATTGACCGGGAAGGTGGCTGACGTACGTAGCCGTTTCGGCTCCGACCGCTATGCCTTTACTTTCAAAGGCGCGTTCGACACACTCAAAGGCGCGTTCGGTGACAAGATTTCAGAGACGGTCAATGAGCGCAAAGAGGGGGATGTTAACCACGCAACACTTCGCTTCCGCTCAGGCAGTAACTTGCGCGACATTATCAACGACGCCAACAACGCTGTAGAGCTTCTCGGATTTTCAGCCGATCTCCCCTCAATGGACGAAATCTTCATCCGCGCTGTCGAGGAGGATAAGGCTGCAGAGTAATTCATATATATTTCCATTCTAATCTGACACATTAATGAGCAATCTTCTACTTATCATATCGCGCGAATACACTACCCGCGTGAAGAAAAAAGGCTTTATTATCACCACGCTCTTGATGCCGATTTTTTTCGCGGCATTGATGATTTTGCCCTCCCTAATTGCCGAAATGAACTCAGGCACAAGCCAAATCACGGTAGTGGATCAGACTGGACAGCTTATGCGTCCTCTCGTTGAGAGTGGTTTAAACCCGATTTTTGTCGAGGAGCCGGTCGACTCGGTGCTTGCCAATCAAGATTATGAGACAATTCTGGTCATAGGGAAGGACGCTATCGACAATCCTTCTGATATAACGCTTTATAACCGCGAGGCTGAGAGCATGGAAACAACAATGCTTCTTCAGGAGACGCTAAAATCGGCCATTGAGGATATTCGCCTTTCCAATCGCGGCCAGGAAGACGTAAGGCAGATTCTTGCTGAGGTTGAGGCCGATGTCAACATTAAAACCCTATCGCTTAATGACGACGGCGACACCGAGTCGAGCAACGCTATCGTCAGCTTCATGATCGGGTTGGTGATGAGTTTTGTGCTCTATATGTTCATCCTCATGTATGGCCAGATGGTTATGACCAGTATCATTGAGGAGAAAAATAACCGCGTGCTCGAAATACTTGTCACTTCGGTTAAACCTACGCAGCTTATGATGGGCAAGCTTATAGGCGTAGGTATGGTGGCTCTTACGCAGGTGCTTATATGGTTTGCGGTTGTTGCGGCTCTTGTTCAGTGGGTGCTCCCGACAGTTACTTCCGCCGATACTCTCGGCATGATCGGCCAGATAGGTCTTCTGAGCGAGATTGTCCGTATTTTCGGCTTCCTGGTCATATTCCTCATCGGAGGTTTCCTCATGTACGCTTCATTCTTCGCTGCCATCGGTGCATCGGTCGACAACGTGCAGGATGCCTCGCAGCTAACTACCTTTGCCGTCATTCCAATTATGGTGGCGCTGATGTTCTCGGTGTCGATTGGCCAGAACCCCAATTCAGAGCTTGCGACTATACTCTCTATTATCCCCTTCACTTCGCCGATGGTAATGATGGCGAGAATCCCGGCAGGGGTGCCCGCTTGGGAGATTATTACTTCTATTGTGGTAATGTTCGCTACGATCTACTTCATAATATGGCTTTCGGCCAAGATTTATCGCATCGGCATATTCATGTATGGTAAGAAACCTACGATTAAAGAGCTTATAAAGTGGGCGCGATATAAGTAATTAATCATTTTTAACACAACAAACTGGCGTTTGTTCCGTTAAATGATAGTAAGTTTTTACAAAAAATTCGTACCTTTGTAAGCTAAATCATCGTAATTACCTATCATGCGTCAATTAAAAATTACTCGCTCGATAACCAACCGAGAGAGCGCTTCACTTGATAAATATCTGCAAGAGATTGGACGTGAAGACCTTATCACGGTAGAAGAGGAGGTGGAACTTGCCCAGCGTATACGTCAGGGTGACCAACGCGCGCTTGAGAAACTTACGCGCGCAAATCTCCGATTTGTGGTTTCGGTAGCAAAACAATACCAAAATCAAGGTCTCAGCTTGCCCGACCTTATCAATGAGGGTAATCTTGGCCTTATCAAAGCAGCTCAAAAATTTGATGAAACCCGCGGCTTTAAGTTTATTTCTTATGCCGTATGGTGGATTCGCCAGTCGATTCTTCAGGCTCTCGCCGAGCAGTCGCGTATCGTAAGATTGCCGCTCAACCAGGTCGGTTCTCTCAATAAAATAAGCAAAGCTCTCTCAAAGTTTGAGCAGGAGAACGAACGTCGTCCTTCGCCTGAGGAGCTCGCTGAGACTCTTGATGTTCCAGTAGAGAAAATCGCTGACACGCTCAAGGTTTCTGGCCGTCATATCTCGGTCGATGCCCCCTTTGTGGAAGGTGAGGATAACAGCCTCCTTGATGTGCTGACTAATGATGACAGCCCGATGGCCGACTCATCACTCAATCAGGAGTCGCTGTCGAAGGAAGTCGACCGCGCGCTTATGCAGCTTCACGAACGCGAGCGCGAGATTCTGAAAATGTTCTTCGGCATCGGTTGCCAGGAAATGACTCTTGAAGAAATCGGCGACAAGTTTGATCTTACACGCGAGCGCGTGCGCCAGATTAAAGAGAAGGCGATACGCCGACTTAAAGGTCAGAAGAGCCGCCTGCTAAAGACTTATCTCGGTCAATAATCTTATTATATCCTAACTAATAAACATTAGCCCCTGAAGTTGAAAAACCTCAGGGGCTGATGTTGTTAATGCTATGGGATTTATTTGCCCGACAGTATGGCGAGCTGTACGAGCTGATTCGCGTAGCGCATTTGGAGGTCGGTTAGTCGGTTTTGCGCTTCGTGAAAGTAGTGGGTGTCTTGTATATAATCAGTCAGGGTGATTTGCCCGGCTTTGTAGGCGCGTTCGAGTAAGGCGAAATTATCTGTCGCGATGAGTGCGGAGCCGTAAGAGTCGATTTGTGATTTAAGATTCGACGCCGAGTTATGTATGCCGACAATCTGCTGCGTGAGGCTTGTCTCGGTCGCGCGCTCAGCTAATGTCGAAGCGTTGATTGAGGCTTGCGCCGCTGCTTTTTTACCTCGGTTGCCCCATGAAGGGATGCTCATGCCGAATGTAAAGCCGTTGAATATTTGACCATCCTCGTGAGAGAATCTATAACCGAGCGAAAAACCGGGCAAGGTCTCTTTCTCAACTGTTTTCAATTCATATCCGCTTAGGCTTGTTTGGGCTTTCGCCGCGGCGATTTTCGGGGAGTGGGTCAATGCGTTGGAGATGTAATCTTCAACGCTTAATAGGCTGCCCTCAGGAAGCGTCGTGAGTTGTTCCGCTTCCTCTATGACGGCTATATCCCCTCCGCAAATTGTGGCGAGAGAGGAGCGGGCCTGGTCGAGTGAATAGTTTTCTTCGGCGATTGATGCTTCAAGGTCGGCTATTTCAACGAGTAGCTTATTAAGATCGAGCTTGGTGATATTACCCTTTCGCTGCTCTTCGATGTAGGTCTGTTTAAGGAGGTTGTATCTTTCGAGAATATCGCTTAGTTCGGCGATTTTCAATTTGCTGCCGATTATGGTTATAATGGCTTCGGCGGCTTGCATCCGGCAATCATTTTTCGATATTTGCAGGTTATAGTCGGCAAGCCGCTTCGAGGCGTCGGTTTGTCGTTTACGGGCTGAGTAGACTCCTGGCCAGTCAAAACTTTGCGAGAGCTCGACATTATATTTATTGTCTCCGAGTTGGCCGAATAGTCCCTCAAATGAGATTTCGGGGTTTTCGAGGTTGTTTTCGGTGCGTAGCAGTGATAAATCAGCGAGATTTTGTGCGGTTGCGGCTGCGATTTCGGGATTTACCGTTACAGCAGACTCTACCACAGAGTGAAAGTCGGCGGCGTAGGCCGTTGAGATATTAATAGTGGCAGCGATGAGCGCTAAATTCAAGCGTTGGTTCATTTATTTTGGTTTTTAATGCTGTTTGTCGAAAGAAATATAATAGGGGTGATAAAAAGATTAAGCAGCGTGGAGGTCGCGAGTCCGCCCAGAATCACGATTGCGAGCGGCGACTGAATTTCGTTACCGGGATCGCCTCCGCGAAGCGCCAGCGGGATGAGGGCTAACGCCGAAGTCAGAGCCGTCATGACTATAGGCGCGATGCGGTCAATCGAGCCTTTGATTACAGCTTCTTTTGCCGTTATTCCTGTCGCGATAAGGTCGTTGTAATGCGAAATCAGGAGCATGCCGTTGCGTGTCGCGATGCCTAAAAGCGCTATCATGCCGATGATAGCGGGTATATCCATCGACAGACCGCATATCCATATAATAAAGATGCCTCCGATCATCGCCAACGGCATATTTATCAGGATAATCAGAGACTGCTTCAGGCTCTTGAATTCATAGTAAAGAAGAGCGAAAATCACGAGTATGGCAACAATCGACGCGAAGAGCAAACGCTGCGATGCTGCAGCGGCCGATTGCGCTTGCCCCGCCTCCACTATCGAATATCCTTCGGGGAGTGGTATTTCGGCATTGACCTTCTCCATCAGCTCGTTTACCGCAGAGCTGACGTCGCGGCCCTCGATGTTGGCTGAGACTGTGATGCGGCGCGAATTATTGTCGCGGTTCACAGTGTTTGGACCAGTGGTGGATTTGATTTCGGCGACGTCGCCCAGGGGAATAGGGCCGTCAGCTGTATCGATAGTGATTGAGGCGAGCTCGTCAATGGCGTTTGATTCAGGAAGCGATATTTTAAGCGTCAGGTTGCGAGGATAACCGTCTTCATATACTTGCGATACAACTTTGCCGGCGAGGGTTGTGTTTACAAGATCATTGAATTGCGAAGCGGAGATGCCGCGGGCGGCAAGCAGTTGCCTCCGCGGTGTTATTGATATTTCAGGGCGATCGATCTGTTGTTCGACCGCTATATCCTCAAGACCATCGATGCGATGCATTATCGCTTTAACCTGTTGAGCCAAGCGGTTGAGCTTGTCGAGGTCGTCGCCGTAAATCTTGATTACCACCGGGGCTTCTGTTCCCGATAACATCGCATCGATACGATGCGAGATCGGTTGGCCTATCTCAATATTCACTCCGGGGAGCACGGCGAGCTTTTCTCGAAGTTCTGTCGCCACCTCGGCTCGCGATCTTCCGGAAAGGGAGTAAGGGGCTTCTATTTCGCTGACATTAGTGCCGAGGGAGTGTTCATCGAGTTCGGCGCGACCTGTTTTGCGGCCAGTGGTTTCGATTTCTGGCACTGAGAGAATTATCTCTTCAGCCATGCGTCCGAGTCGGTCGCTCTCGTCGAGCGATATGCCAGGCATTGCCGATATATTGATTGTGAATGATCCTTCGTTAAACGACGGGAGGAATCCGTGGCCGAGATTGAAGAAGACTACAATGGCGGCTACAAACAGTACGGCAACCGCGCAGCCAAGTGTCTTTTTGTGGGAAAATGCTGAAATGAGGCTTACGCGATAAGCGCTTTTCATTTTTCTCATCAGCCATGGGTCGCGTTCCTCTTTCGCTTCATCTTTCTTATTTAAGGGAAGAATGTAGCTGCATACGACCGGGGTAAGTGTCAGGGCTACTATGGTGGAGGCGGCGAGGGAGATAATGAATGCCACGCCGAGAGGCATTAACATTCGCCCCTCGACTCCCGAGAGGAAAAACAGCGGCATGAATCCCGCAACGATAATGAGCGAAGAGTTGAATATCGGCATCCTGACCTCAGCCGACGCCTTGAAAATAACTTTCAGTGGGTTGAGTCGCTGATCGGGTGGAAGCAGCCTATTCTCCTTAATCCGCTTGGTCACGTTCTCCACGTCGACGATTGCATCGTCAACAAGCGACCCGATCGCGATTGCAATACCTCCGAGACTCATCGTGTTGATAGTCATGCCTGTGAAGTGCATTATCAAGACGGTTATGATTATCGACATAGGCAATGCGATTAACGACACTGCCGTTGCCCTTACGTTCATCATGAAGAAGAACAGAACGATGATAACCATCAAAGCCCCTTCAAATAACGAATTGGACAGGTTGTCTATCGAGTTGTCGATGAAGTTGCGTTGCGAAAAAATATCGGTAGCTATTTCGAGCGAAGCAGGTAGAGATCGGCGTTGCAAATCAAGCTCGTTTAGAAGATTCTCGGTGAGCGATATTGTGCCAACTCCCGGCTGCTTAGTGACGGTCATGATTACCGACGGTCTCGTTTTGACTGAAGCGGCTCCAAGTTTCGGCTGAGCGGCTTCTATGGCGACGGTGGCAATGTCGGCAACCGTCACTATGCCGTTATTGTCGGCGCGCACGACGGCTTGTCCTATTTCGTCGAGCGAGATTGTCGACACATCGCCTTTAACGGCATATTCGTTGCCGTAGGAGTTGATGATGCTTCCGGCGCTGTTGGCGTTCATGTCGGCAAGTGCTTCTGAGACCTCCCGGAGCGTCACGCCATAGTGTTTCATCAACCCCTGGTCGAGCGTAATGCGATATTCAGCTTCGTCGCCGCCGATAACCGAAACGCTCGAAACGCCGCTGATACCCTGCAAAGCGGGACGCAGGCGTCGGTCGGCTATAGTGCGTATCTGCTTGAGGTCGAGCGAGTCAGATGTTAGGCCGATTATAAGTATTTCACCTAATATTGAAGATTGAGGCCCAATGACTGGCGTGTTGGCCGCCGGTGGCAGAACGCCTTCGAGTTGAGTGAGTCGCTCAGAAATTGTCTGGCGGGCAACTAAAGGGTCTGTCTTGTCGCTGAACACGACATTCACCACCGAGAATCCGGTTGATGACGAAGAGCGTACGCTTTCCACTCCTTGCGCTCCGTTGACGGCGACTTCTATCTGATAGGTGACAAGTTGCTCTACCTCTTCTGTCGCGAGTCCCGGGGCTTCGGTCATAATCGTCACGGTAGGTGCGTTCAGGTCGGGAAAAATATCTACCTCGGTCTTCAGAAGCGTAAGAGTGCCTCCAATAAGTATAAGCACCGATAAAAGCAGCACAATAAGCCTGTTGTCGAGGGAGAATTTTATGATGCGGTTTAACATTTACTCTCTTCGTTTAGTGGTTGTGGGTATGGCCTGGAACGGCAACATTCGCATTCTCGGCAAGACGGAGGAAAGTGACGCCATTTGTTACTACCTTTTCCCCCTCTTTAAGCCCGGAAATGATTTCCGCGCTGGCGGCATTTATTGTGCCGACAGTAACCGGACGGCGCTGGTAATGTTCATCGCTCAGCTTCACGTAGACGAATTTTTGGCCGAGTTTGTCGGATAATGCATCCGTAGGAATTGAGATGCCTCTGCGGTTTGTGCCTGCAGAGACATATACCTCCACATAGCTTCCAGGGGCGAGATTGGCCGATTTTGGCAAATTAAAATAAACTGGAATGTAACCTGCGGTTGCCGTAGAGCCGGAGGGTTGAGCTATTAAGCTGACGTCATATGTCTCTCCGGTATAAGGCTCTTTTATTGTGGCGCCCGTGATAGAAGGTATCATATTGACGTATCTCTTAGGAAGATCGGCGCGCACAACCATGTTGCCTTCGGCTACAATCGTGGCGACGGACGTGCCTGTTTCGACATATTGACCGTTGATTACGTCTACGCTTTTTATTGTTCCTGCAATCGGAGATGTGACAACGCGGGTGGTGTTGTTAATCGCGTTTCTCGCCAATTCCATAGCGCTCAGTGCCGAATTGTATTCGGCGCGCGTCGCGAGCCCTTCAGCAAGCAATTCCTTAAGTCGGTTAACCTCTCTAAGCGCGTTTTCATATTCGATTTTGGCTGCTGATATTGCGTCGGCACCGGCGATTCCGCTTGTGGATATGGTCGCGAGTTGCACTCCTTTTGCCACTTTTTTCCCCTCAACAAGCGATGAAGTGAAATTCACATTGCCTGTATATGGGGCTGCTGCTACAGCAACTGCGCGTGGATCGGAAGTGGCCTCGCCTGACACTTTTATGACATTATATATAAAGTCGATTTTTACAGAAGTAGTCTCTACGCCGAATTGCTTGGCCTTCTCTGGCGACAACTCTATTTCGTCGCTGGTGTGGTCATCGTCGTCATGATGATCGGAGTCGGAGTGTTCGCCTGCTTCGTGGTAGTGATCGCTCTCTTTGTGCTCAGCGCTTTCCGTTTCATGGCCTTCGTGATGATCATGCTCGTCGTCGTGGCTGGCAGCATTGTTGCCGCAGGCGGTTATCGTCAGCGCTAAAGCCGCTATTGCTATGGGATAATAAATAAGTTTCATGCAGGGATAGATACAGATTATTGATTCATTCAAAAATGAATATTCATTAATTATGAAATTTTATACAAAAATACGTAAAAATAATCGGGTTTACTTGCATAATTCCGAAAAATATATGTATCTTTGTGGAGCTATCCGATTAAGGAAGCGTAAAGACGCTTTCGGGATACAAAGTTACATATTTTCTTATAAAGAATTTCCTCCAAGTCCACTTTTCGGTAAACTTTTTGGGTTGATTTGTGTTAATATAGTGTAGACAGTTTCACCCTTTAATCACAAATAAGATTATGATTTACACTCAGCCAGATCTCCCTTACTCTCCCGAGGCGTTAGCTCCGGCAATTTCGCCCGTGACAATCGATTTCCATTACGGAAAGCATGAGCGCGCTTATATCGAAAACCTGAACAAGTTGATACAAAATACCGAATTTGAGGATATGGACCTTGAAGATATAATTCGCAAGGCCGACGGAGTATTGTATAATAATGCATCGCAGGCATGGAATCATATTTTCTACTTCTTCTCGTTCACTCCCGATGGCCAGAAAGCGCCTGATAGTGAGCTTGCGGAAGCTATTAACCGCGACTTTGGCTCTTTTGAAAGCTTCAAGGAGAAGTTTGTTGACGCCGGAGTCAAGTTGTTTGGCTCGGGATGGGTTTGGCTCTCGCGCGACGATGAAGGCAAACTCGTGATTACCGCTGAGTCAAATGCCGGCAACCCGATGCGTCAAGGTCTTACGCCGCTTCTTACATTCGATGTTTGGGAGCATGCGTACTATCTCGACTACCAAAATCGAAGAGCCGATGCCCTCAATGCTCTATGGGACATTGTCGACTGGGACATTGTGGCGTCAAGATACTAAACAGCACTAATGCCGTCAACGTCGCTTCATCACGGCGAATACCCGACGGAAAAGATATAAATTAGGTTGCTTTCAGAGATTCTTTTAGTCAGCTTGGCTGACAGCTATCTGAAGATAGAATACATAGCACTTAATTGTAAGCATAATGTGATGAATGGAGAGAGAGGTACCTGTGAAGGCCCACTTTTTCTTTTTATATCAAATTATACAACACGAGGCCGGGAGTATAAAATTACTCGCGGCCTCGCGTTCTATGCAGGTTTTGGAAATAAAATCGCGGATTAGTCGTTAGGTTTCTTGAAGGGGAGCTTGGTGGTTTTTTGCGCCGGTTTAGCCGAGGGGAGGGTTATGCCGTCGCGCTGAAGGAGGGCGTCGACAGTTGGATCCTGGCCGCGGAAGTTGCGGTAAAGCACTGAAGGATCTTCTGTGCCGCCGCGTTCGAGTATATTCGTGCGGAACGACTTTGCGGTCGCGGGGTCAAAGATGCCGTTTTGCAGGAAGAGGGAGAACGCGTCGGCGTCGAGCACCTCGGCCCATTTGTAGCCGTAATATCCGGCGGCATAGCCTCCTGAGAATATGTGGGAGAATGTGGGCGAGAACAATGTGCCCTCGACATAGGGGAAAATCTGAACATCTTTCGTGGCCTCTATCTCAAATTTATAGGGGTCGTCGATCGCTTCTTTGGTGTCGTGCCATGCCATGTCAGTATAGCCGAATCCGAGCTGGCGGATGCATGCATAAGCGGCTCCGAATTGCGAAGATTTAACGATTTTATCGACAAGTTCCTGCGGGATAGGTTCGCCCGTAAGATAGTGCTTGGCAAATCCGTCGAGAAATTGTTTTTGTGTGAGGTAGTTTTCGTTGAACTGCGACGGAAGCTCTACGAAATCGCGGTATACGTTGGTGCCCGAAAGCGATTTATAGTTAGCGTTAGTGAGAAGTCCGTGGAGAGCGTGGCCAAATTCATGCAGGAAAGTCTCAACTTCGTAGGGAGTTAACAGAGAGGGCTTGTCGGCAGTGGGTTTTGTGAAGTTCATGACAATCGACACGAGCGGCCGGTTGTTGATGCCGTCGGCGCCTATCCATTGCTCGCGGAAATTGGTCATCCAAGCGCCGGGACGCTTGCTGTCGCGGGGGAAAAAGTCTGTGTAAAGTATACCGAGAAGTGTACCGTCGGCATCGTGAACTTCGTATGCTGTCACGTCGGGATGATATTTCTCGATTGTGTCGTTCTGCTTGAATGTGACGCCATATAGTTTGGTGGCGAGGCCAAATACGCCGTCTACCACGTTCGACAGCTCAAAGTAGGGGCGAAGTTCCTCCTCGTCGTAGGCGTAGCGGGCGTTTTTAAGCTTGTTGGCATAATAGCTGTAATCCCAGGGCTTGATTTCGGTTTTCTTTCCCTGAAGCTCTGAGGCGTACTCGTTGATTTCGTTAAGCTCAGCTTTCAGTGCAGGAGTATAAGCGTCGCGCAGTTGGTTGAGCAGGTTATAGACCTTATCGGGAGAGCCTGCCATAGTGTTCTGCAGCTTATACTGAGCGAAAGTCTCAAATCCGAGAAGATTGGCGATCTGGCGGCGCACTTCGGCGATTCTCTTCATGTTGTCGATGTTGGAGTATTCTCCCTTTGAGTTGCGCGACTGATATGTGAGATAGAATTGTTCACGAACCGCCGGATCGTCGGCATATTTCATTACAGCCATGTAGGTAGGCTGGGCGAGTGTGAAGACATACTGGCCTGATTTGCCCTTTTGCTCCGCAAGCTCCTTAGCTTCGGCAATCACATTTTCGGGCAAACCCTTGATTTGATCTGGAGTGAGAGTGATCTCGTAGGTGTTAAGCTCTTTGAGCACGTTCTGACCGAAGCGCGTTGTCAGCTCTGAAAGCTCGGCAGAGAGTTTTCGATAGGTTTCGCGGTCGTTGCCTTCGAGATTCGCACCGTTGCGGGCAAATGAATCATAAGTTTTTTGCAGAAGCATCTGCTGCTCGGGGTTGAGGCTGAGCTTATCGCGGTTGTCATAAACGCTCTTAATGCGTTTCCACAGCTTCTCGTTGAGCGAGATGGAAGTTGAGTAGTCGCTCAGTTTTGGAGACACTCTGAGAGATATTTCCATCATTTCGGGGTCGCTGTTAGCTTCGAGCAGGTTATAAAAAATGCCGAGAACTCTGTCGAGGGTAGCTCCCTGGCGGTCGAGGGCCGCGATGGTGTTGTCGAAATCGGGAAGAGCCGGATTATCGCATATAGCTTCGATTTCCTGAAGCGACTCAGCTATGCCGGCGTCGATAGCCTCTTCATATACGCTGTTGTTGATGAGGCTGAAGGGGGGTGTCTGATAAGGAGTGTCAAACGGTTTGATAAGCGGATTTTCTGCCATGACAAATGATGATGTTAAGACTAAAAGACCCAATAATAGTTTTTTCATATTAAGTATATATCGTAAAGTAGTTTGTATTAAGATTGAAATTGACGTTGGCGGGTTATACGATTATTGATTACTGATTATTTCATGAATACAAGATAAACGGCTCCTATGAGAAGGAGGAACGCAAGCGCATGGTTCCATCTCAGGTGGAAATCGCTGAACGCGATCACGCTGAATATCACAAAAACCACAAGCGTTATCACCTCTTGCATCACTTTAAGTTGCATTAGCGAATAGGGGCCTCCGTTCCCTTCATAGCCGATTCGGTTGGCAGGCACCTGACAAAAATATTCCAGAAGAGCGATGCCCCACGAAAAGAATATAACGGCCACTAACGGCCAGTTGGATGTCACGCCTACTTGTGAAAGTTTCAGATGACCATACCATGCGAAGGTCATGAAAATATTCGCTACAACAAGAAGTATTAGGGTTGTGATTGCTGATGTCATATCGTTTAGACTTTAATTTTATCACAAAGTTACATCTTTTTTGTGAGTTATTCTCTTTTTTTATAAATTTACGTCATAATTGATACGTGGCTTATGGCTAAAGAAGAATATATATACTGCACGAATATCAAGGTGAGGGATTATGAGCTCGATTCTGAAGGCATTGTGAATAACGCCAACTATCTTCATTATCTTGAGTATACGCGCCATGAATTTTGCGAGGCAAATGGATTCTCTTTCGGAGATATGTACGCCGACGGGATAGTCCCGGTGTTGCGAAGGGCCGAAATCGATTATCTGAATCCGCTTCGATCGGGCGACACCGCCAAGTCAATGCTCAGGCTTGAGCGACGGGGTCCGCGATTCGTGTTTCACCAATACATGGAAAAGCTCGACGGCACGCCCGTACTGCGAGCTGAGATAACTTGCGTGACAATAGAGAACGGAAAGCTCAGCAAAGGTGATCGATTGGCTGAAAAGTTTGAAAAATTTCTTGCCGATGAATGATGCCCGCTTATATAAGTTAGCTTTTTCGCGCGTCAAGGGCCAGTCGGTTAAGTTGGCTGAGCAGCTAATTGAGGCAATAGGCTCGGAGGAGGATTTTTTCAAACTCAAAACTTCTGAACTTGAAAGCATTGCCGGAGTGAAATCGGTGATATATTCCGACAAGCATCGCGCTCAGGCCCTCGAAGAGGCCAAGCGTGAGGCCGAGTATCTCGAAAGCCGTAATATTCGGGCTTTATACTTTACCGATTCCGACTATCCGCAGCGACTGCTTACGTGCGAGGATGCCCCGATAATGATTTACGCGACTGGCACGTGTGACCTTAATGCCGAGCACGTGGTCAGCATTGTGGGTACCCGTCATGCCACTGCTTATGGTATCAGTTTTGTCAATGATGTCGTTAAGTCGCTTGCCGATCAGATTGATGATCTTGTGATCGTGAGCGGGCTTGCCTACGGTATAGATATCGCCGCCCATAGGGCCGCCATGAAGGAATCGATTCGCACGGTCGGTGTATTTGCTCATGGCCTCTCTACGATTTATCCCTCCACACATCGTAATGACGCGGCCTCGATGATTCGCGACGGGGGAGCCGTGCTGACTGAGTATATCCACGACGCGCCTATTCACAAAGGCAACTTTCTTGCCCGCAATCGTATCGTCGCGGGAATGTGCGATTGCCTGTTGGTCGCCGAGTCGGCCCAACACGGAGGCGCGCTCGTCACGGCCAAAACAGCCGTTGGATATGGCAGAGACGTTTTTGCTTTGCCCGGCAGAAAGTCCGACCGATATAGCGTTGGCTGCAATAATCTGATTGCCAATAATATGGCTACACTCGTCCAGTCGGCCGACGATATTATCGACAGCATGAGGTGGAGTCGACGCCCGCAAGAAGGCGAGCAAACGTCGATGTTCATTGAACTCACGCCTGAGGAGCTTGCGGTAACCGAATTTCTACGTGAAAAAGGAGATGCGAGAGCCAATGAAATGTCTATCGCTTTGAATATAGCGTTGCCTAAAATGCTGTCAATGCTGATAGACCTTGAGTTTCGCGGCGTGATTTTGTCATTTCCTGGCGGAAACTATCGTCTCGCATGAACCCTTGACTATAAACTGTTGTTTAAATCCTATCAAATCAGAGTTTATTCCAAGATAATTCAATATTTACTTACCTGTTTTAATACCTGAACATGAATAAGATTATCCCTCCATCAGAATTGATTATAAACCCCGACGGATCGGTGTTTCACATCCATTTGCGTCCAGAACAATTGACCGATCGCATTCTCATGTGCGGCGACCCGGCCCGCGTGGACATGATTGCTGAGTTTTTCGATACTCGCGATTTCTCTGTCACTTCAAGAGAATTCCACACCGTTGGAGGCACGTATAAGGGGAAACCTATTATGGCAATAAGTCATGGCATAGGCCCTGATAACATCGATATCGTAATAAATGAGCTCGACGCGTTGGCTAACATAGATTTCAAAACTCGCGAAGTCAACGAGAACCATCGCCAGCTTACTATGGTACGTATCGGAACTTCCGGCGCGCTACAGCCTGAGCTGATTATCGGTACCCCCGTGATTGCCGAACACTCTATCGGTTTCGACGGCGTGCTCAACTATTACGCTGGCCGCGACGAAGTGGCCGATCTCGACTTTGAGGCTAAATTCCGCGAGCACACCAATTGGAACAGGAACTGGGCGGCTCCCTACGTTGTCGCCGCGGATAAAGAGCTTGTTGACCAAATTGGCCGCGACGATATGGTAAGAGGTATCACTATCTCGGCGGTAGGGTTTTACGGCCCGCAGGGACGCGAACTTCGCTTGCCGCTGGCTAATCCCGACCTCAATCATTCGATTGAAAAATTTGACTACAATGGTCGTAAAGTCACAAACTACGAGATGGAATCAGCCCCGCTTGCAGGTCTCGGACGCCTTATGGGGCACCGCTGCATGACCGTATGCTCAATCATTGCCAACCGCGTCAACGAAGCCGCCACGCCCAATTATAAAACAGCTATACGCGATCTTATTGAGACGGTGCTCGACCGCATTTAATGCAGGTTAATGACAATATATTATTAAGCGACTTAATCCCGAGAGATTAAGAGCCTGTCCCATAAAATCTGTTAACGCCGAGGCGACGGTCGCTCCCATCGCTTGCGGAGCTTCTATGTGAACATGTTGAAACGATACGGCTTGCGGCAGCTAAATACGCTTGAGCGGAATCATCATGAAGGCCATTTTCGTCATCGCCGTCGCCGTGGTGAGCAGCTGCTCGTAGCCGCGGCTTAACCTGCGGAAACGATAGAGCCATGCGATGGTGCGCTCAACCACCCAGCTGCCCTCTAAGGGAATGAATTCCGACGTGCCGTAATTGGATCTAACGCAATGTAAATCAATTGACTTAGGTAGAGAGTAACGTTTCACATATCATTAACGCGCTGTTGGAGCGAATATTACCTCAGTCTCGCATCTCTTGGGCGCTTTCGTAGTCGCCGCTCGCTCACAATGCGACGGCATTGCTCCTTCCCGCCGCCTCCAAAATCACTCCAAGATATGCGACCTTAGCCTTAACATATTTTATGGGACAGGCTCTAGGTCGCTTTTATAGTTTCAATAGCCCGGATAACAGAAGATTTGAGTTTGGGTATCGATGCGCAAATCGATGATACCACAATTGCGAGAATGAATGATATGGCGTATTTATACGGGTTGTCCTTGCAGTCGTCGAAATAGGGGAGTAGCGGATGCACAATCAGGTAGTGTAGCACTAATATATACATAGTAGAGCGGCCGAGCAGTTGCAGCCAACCTAACTTAAAATGATTTGAAAGCGTGCGAGATAGCCAGAGCACCGTATAAACTCCGGCGAAACCAAGTAATATAGATGAATAATAATATTTGTGGAAAACAAACTGATGAATGTTTGTACGCTCAATGCCGTCGAAACCCTTATATGCGAGCAACGCGAGGCTCGCGAGCAGTATGAACCCATTGGCCCAATTGAGCCTTGACAGTAAGTTTTTGCCGCAATAGCCTGCCAGGAAGAAGGGGAGTATAAGCAACGCTTGCCCGATAAAAAGCGTGTTCTTATAATGTAATTGCGATAAAATGAATCCTGCGGCTGAAATCGCTGCGTAGATAGCGTATTTAACAGCAATATTGCGTATCGATTGCTCAATAGTCAAGACTATAATCATAGTATAGAAAAGCGTGAGCAGAAACCAGAGCGGCACGTTACCGACGAGCCAGAAATTGTAAAAACCGCTTTTCATCGTCTTATCGAATGTCGCGAAATCGTAGACCAGAATTTCAAGCAGTGTGCCTAACGCCGCGCCAATAATGAGAGGCACGAGAAGCCTTCTGGACTTCTTGGCGATAAACTCGCGGAATGATATTTCGGTGTTGAAGCAAACGCCTGATAGAAAGAAAAACAGCGGCATGAAGAAGAGATTGAGGAGATTATCTACAGGCGTGGCAATATGATACCAAACTACTAATAATATCCCTATTCCTTTGGCAATATCGATATATCTTACTCTGCCATTATTCTCGATGCGGCTGTCGACATTCATTAAAGAGAGTATCGTGTATTAGTTTACTGATATTGGCAATATCTGACTCTTCTAAAACGTGAATTTCAGGGTAGGTAATGACCGATTACTTACCTAAAAATTCACGCCTATACTTATTGATGCGTAGTGAATGTCGTTCAACGGGCGTATCGCCTCTGCGTCAGTGGTGCGGCTCACCTGCATGAATTCGTAGGCAAGAAGCAGGTGAGACGAGAATGTGCGTCCGGTAGCCAACCTGATTCCTAAAGCCAATGAGCCATAAAAACTGTGCTGGTAAATATCGGTGTAGAGATTGTTTAGGCTAATTCCGGTCTTAACTTCGGCAAAGCAGAGCGTAGGTTTCAAAGAGAAATTGCTTCTGGCAATGGCATAGATAGGGAAGCAGCGCGACGAGTTGCTCGTCATCATCCTTATTCCCGCGCCGAGTCCCGCCAGCTGCAGATAGTTTCCTTTATATCCGAAGTTGGCGTCGATATTGATTGAAGTCATATCCTGGCCGGTAAGGTCAATTGAGCTGCTGAGATCGGCGCCCCATGTGAAATGCGCGGCGAAATTGTTGTAGCTCGTTTGGGAAGGCAAAACTATGCTGTCGGGCACAACTATCTCGACCGTCTGTGTCACTTCAGTAATTTCGCTTTGCGCGGCTGCGGAGAAAAAGCCTAAGAAAGAAATAATGATAGGCAAAATATGCTTCATCGATATGATTGTTTTGAGAAGCGGTAGCTCCTCTCATTATTGATAAGTGTCGGTAGGTTTACTCTTCGTCGCTGGTGTAACCTTTCTGAAGTTGTAGGCACGCCCATTTGTCCTGAGAGTTCATCGTCAGGAATTCGAGGTCGTATTTCTGTGCCTCGTCGAGCAGCAGATTGACGTCTTCTTCGTAGAAACCGCTGAGGAGGATTCGAGCATGGGGTTTCATTGCCGAAGCGTAGGCATGTAGATCTGCTTTTATGATATTGCGGTTGATGTTCGCTAAGAATACATCGGCTGGCGCAATCGATTTCAGCGCCGATGCGTCGCCAAGTACCACATTGATCTCGGGGTGGGAGTTTAGTTTGACGTTCTCAACGGCGTTTTCGTAGGCGAATCGGTCAATTTCTACTGCATCAACCTTAGTCGCGCCTCTCATTGCCGCGAGAATGGCGAGAATACCTGTGCCTGTGCCCATATCGATGACCGACTTTCCGCTCAAATCCATGTTAAGAAGTCCGCGTATCATCAGCGACGTCGTAGCGTGATGGCCTGTGCCGAAGGCCATTTTGGGGTCTATGACAATATCGTATTGACACTTCGGGTAATCCTTGTGGAAACTGCTGTGTATACAGCAAAGTGAATCCACTACGATAGGCTGGAAGTAGTTCTTTTCCCATTCGCTGTTCCAGTCTTGCCCCTCAACCTTTTCGTTGGTGGCAGTGAATTTATAACCCTCGATAGGAAATGAATTAATTGCCGACGACAGTTTCGATTGATCAAAAAGCTCGGCTTTGATGTATGCGGTCAATCCCTTATCGTCGGGTACGAAACTCTCATATTCTATATCGGCCAGCAGGGAGGCGAGGATGTCGGTAGCGGTTTCATCGCAAGGAGTCGAGTCGATGCGCGTTACGATATAATCGTTCATTTCGTATATACAGGTTTAAAAATTAGTAATGCGGAAAATATCGCTATTTCCCGCAAAGTTAACAATTATTTTTTAATTATTGGGCCGTTGTCAATCGTCGCGCGACGACGAACGAAACATTTTTTTCGCCGTCTTGAAGATTTTCACCCCGTTCCATATCATGTTGACAGTAAAAAGAGCGTTCATAATCTTTTTAAACGTCAGCTTGCTTTTTGTGAACGGGTCGATGAAGTCGGCCCTGAAGTTATTGGTAATGGAGGCGGATTCGAGTTCGAGCTTAGCAGATGTCACTACGATTTCGCGCCTTAGCTCGTCGTAGGAATAGCCTGACCATTTTCTGCGCTCATCCATTTTTTTCAGTCGTGCAGCTATCTGATCAGCTGTCAGCGGGGCGTTGCTTATTTTCGTCGTAGTATTCATTGTCTTTCTCCTCTTCGGTTTTAGTATTTGGATTTTTAAGGATGATTCTTGAAATCATGCGTGATATGGGGTCGAATATCAACTTCTTCCTGAAAACATAGATCAGAAGGAGTATAATGAGGTAAAATACCCCGACAATTCCGAATGCCCATATCGGGTTCATCTCCTCGCTGAGCCTGAACGCGACGCCTGCTGAGAAGAAGAATATCGCGATTGCTATTATGATAGTGACCGCCGCGCCAATGACTACGCCGGCGAATAGTTGCACCAGCGAGTCGGTAACGCGCAGTTTCGCGTTGTCGATCGCGACTTTCGCTATTCTCGTGGCTGAATCCTTATATTCTGAAAATTCGTTCATGATGATGTTGTGAAGTGTGAATAGTGGAACGTTGACTCTATTTTAACAATTAATCCCATGAATTTGTTTTGCATCAATACTATGTAGATGAGCTGTCATAAACAATGCAGCCGCAAATCATGCGATTCGCAGCTGCAAGCAAGCTTTAACTATGTATAATATGTTGATTAATCTAATTGTTCTTCGATCTGTTCAACGAGTTCATCGATCTGTTTCGATGGGAGTTTGATGCCTTTTGAGCGAAGATATTCTTTCACTTTTGAGCGAGTGTTCACGCCTGAATCGGGTGCTAAAAGAATGCCAATGAGAGCTCCGAGAGCTGCGCCGCCAAGTACGGCTGCTGCGATGCTAAGTCCTTTCATAATTGTGTGTTTTTTATTTGTTAGTTAATTAATAAGTTCGTTATACTACTATAACACCCTCGGCATTGAATTGTTTACAAAAGGGTAAAAAAAAGCCTGCCCGGAGCTGAATTGCTCTCCCATGGGCAGGCTTGCAAGCTACGATTCGGGATTATTTTTTTATTGATTCCTTATATAATTAGGAAAAGATTAGTGACGGTCTTTGTAGCCCTGGTGTTCGTATTTGAGTGTCAAAGTGGGCTGATCGCATACGGCTGCCGGACCGAAGTACTGGATAGGGCCGGGATATACATAGCAAGTGTCGATCGCCCATTTGTCGCGCATCGAGGCGAATTTGAGGAACGGGCCGTCGTCGAGACGCACAAGCGCTTTTTGGATTACGGGCTTCATTTTGCCGTTGCGGCGTTCCATGTTCATCATCATGGTGATAGGTATGCCGCCGGGTATCCACTGCACGGCGGGTTTCGTGAGCTTACGCACTGACGAAAGGTAACCGGTCACGCCCGCATAAATCAGGCAGGCTGCGTTGAAGCCGAGTGCGTAGCAATAGTCAGCGTCGAAGTTTGAGGGATCGGCGCAGCGGCCTTCATAGCCGAAGAAATGGTGCTGGGTTGAATATTTGCCGACGTACTTGCCCTCTGCAGCCATCTCTTTAAGGCGTTTGCCAACCATCTCGCTGAGGAGTTTCTCGGTTTCGATAAGCGAAACCTGCACGTTGCCGTGGGGGTCGCGGTCGAGTGAGAGCTGTCGAGCGACACCGGCGGGAAGCGAGGCGTAGATTGCTGAATTTTCGGCAGAGAGGTGGTTGATGATATATTCGCGCTGGGCTGCTTGGTCCTCAATGGCTGCGAACTCTTCACCGTTTTTAGCGAGAAGGTCGTTAAGTTCGGCGATAAGACACTTCATTGCGGGGATGAATTCGATTAGACCCTCGGGCACGAGTACGGTACCGAAGTTGTATCCGTTGGCTGCGCGGGCGGCAACGATGTCGGCGATATAGTTCACTATATCTTCGAGCGACTGGTTCTTTGCCTCGACTTCTTCAGAGATAAGGCAAACGTTGGGCTGAGTCTGGAGGGCACATTCGAGAGCGATGTGCGAGGCCGAGCGACCCATAAGTTTGATGAAGTGCCAGTATTTTTTTGCCGAATTGCAGTCGCGCTGTATGTTGCCGATCACCTCGGAGTATACCTTAGTGGCGGTGTCGAAGCCAAATGAAGCCTCGATTACTTCGTTCTTAAGGTCGCCGTCGATAGTTTTGGGGCAGCCGATCACCTGCACGTCGGCGTCGATCGATTTGTAGTACTCGGCGAGCACTGCTGCGTTGGTGTTTGAGTCGTCACCGCCGATTATCACAAGTGCGGTGATATTGAGCTCCTTGAGAATTTCAAGACCCTTGTCAAACTGCTCTTTTGTTTCAAGCTTCGTACGGCCTGAGCCGATGATGTCGAAGCCGCCGGTATTGCGATACTCGTCGATAATCTCTCTGGTGAGCTCTTTATAGTTGTGGTCAACAAGACCGCCGGGGCCCATGAGGAAACCATATAGGCGGCTGTTTTTATTCATTTTCTTGATGCCGTCGAAAAGGCCGCAAATCACGTTATGACCGCCGGGGGCTTGACCGCCTGAAAGTATCACGCCTACATTGACGGGCTTGCCGGTGGCTGCGTTCGGATCATTCTCAAAGCTAAGTTCGGGAAGACCGTATGTGTTGGGAAACAATTTTTTGATTTCCTCCTGATCGGCAGCTGAGTGGGTGGGATTGCCCTCAACTGCTTTTACAGGATTAGTGAGCACGATAGGAAGCTTGGGCTGATATGAAGCGCGAGCTTTTTGCAATGCACTTTTCTCCATTTATCTAAGTATAAATAAATTAATTAATTTTGAGATTTTCGTATCGCGAATTTACAAAAAATCTTGTTCAATTTCCTTTCAAAGTGATAAAAAAGCACCCTTATCAACATTTTTTGTTAATTATGGTGCCGTAATGAGTGTCTATTATCGCTTTTCTGGCCCAGCGATAGCGATCGAGGCTTTAGCCGGGTCGATATGTTGCGAGATAACCTGGCTTATTCGCTCTGGAGTGAGACGGTTTATTGCCGATAGCTGTCGGGCGAAGTAGTCGCTTGCGATATTGTTATGGATATTAGTGAGATGATGATCCATTATCGTGAAGGGTAAATCGAGCATTGCGGCCAAATTTGTTGTGGCGAAGCTTTTTACCGCTTCAAGTTCCTCTTGGGGCATCGGCTGGGCGGCTAAAAGTTTTATTTCATTGTCGATTTCGCGCACCACAGCGTCGACATACGCCGGGTCCGCCTCAGATTTGATTTCCACAAATGCTCCTTCCTCGTATCCTAAAAGCGATGCGGTGATTCCGTAGGTGTAACCCTTGTCTTCGCGTATATTCTTGTTAAGGCGGCTTCCGAAGTATCCTCCCAATGCCATTACGGCCAATCTTAAATCGATATAGTCGGGGTGTGATCGGCCAATTGTCGGTATCGTGATGCGTATTGCTCCCTGCAGCGCGCCTTCAAGAGTGGTTTCATATTTCCCCGCTGTTGGCTTGAAGGGTATCGGAGTAAACTCCCTGTGCGTAGCAGATAAATTGCTTTTAAGTGTTTTGGCGAAATCCTTCACCAAATGCAGTATTTCCGACGTCTGCCCCGACACGCTTATTATTGGTGTCGCGTTCCCGATCATCTCTTTGTATGCGGCGAGAATATCGTCGGACGTGAGGGATCGGTAATCTTCGGCAGTCGGCACTTTGGCGAGTGGATGCTTCTTGCCGAACGTTAAATCTCGGCTGAGCATGGCGGCCTTGAACGCTACGCGTTGCATATTCACCTCCGTTTGCGAGGCCAGGCGCTCCGCTATGGCGTGCATCTCGTTTTCAGGAAATCGCGGATGGAGTATTATGTCGCCGAGAATCGGAAGAAGATTTCCAAGAGTCTTATTGAGAGAGAACAGTGAGACACTTAGCAGATGCTCCGACGGAGTGATTTTCAACCAGGCTCCATTATAATCGAGTGTTTCCGATATATCTTGCGCTGAACGCTCCCCAGCCCCTTCCCTGAGGAGCTGCGACATGACGGTGTACGCAGCTTGATTAGAGCACATGGCTGAGCCGTATTTCCATTGAATGGTAATGCGGTTCATTGGCTGGTCGCCATGGTCAAGGTCATATATGGTCAGCGCCGAGGCGTCGGTGATTTTTTCCGGGAACGGTATATGCAAATCGGGGTAGGGGAGAAGCGTCGGAGCGACGCTTCGGTCAATACTATTCATTTGTATCAAATGTTTTTACAAATTTTATAGCCTCTTCGAGATCGGCCGGCGTGTCTATGCCAATGGTAGGATAGCTTGAAATAGCCACTTTTATATTGTAGCCGTTGTCGAGCCAGCGCAGCTGTTCGAGAGACTCGGCAATCTCATGCCGACTGCGTTTCAGCTCTGTGATTTCGCGTAAGGTGGTGTAGCGGTAAGCGTAAATTCCTATATGGCTGAAATACTCAGTTTTCTCTGGCCATTCAGCTTTTTCAGCCCCGCGAACATAAGGAATCACCGAGCGCGAGAAATACAACGCTTCCATCGTTTCAGAGAACGTGATTTTCACCAGATTGGGATCGGCGAGCGCATCGTAGCCCTTGCTTTTGTCAAAGGGTCGAGCTAAAGTCGCGAGCGTCACATCCTCGGAATCGAAACAACCTTTCACCGATTCTATCTGATCTGGATTGATGAACGGTTCGTCGCCCTGTACATTAATAATCACGTACTCGCTGCTGTCCGTCATATTGGCCAAAAGCTTGTCGGCGGCTTCGCGGATACGGTCTGTGCCGCTTTGGTGATCCGCACGCGTCATCACTACTTTGCCCCCGAATAATGTTACCGCGTCTGCTATACGCTCATCGTCGGTTGCCACATATACTTCGTCGAGACATTTGCTTACCTGCTCGTAGACGCGCTGTATCATCGGGCGATCTCCTATCATTGCGAGCGGTTTGCCGGGAAATCGGCTCGACTGGTAGCGGGCGGGTATAATGGCTATGAATTTCATTACTTTTAGGCTTTATCGTTATTGTTTGCGTTCGACTGCGACGGCGCTCCCATTTCGGCAAGATATTCCTGAGTTTTCTTTACCGGGTCAGCGGCATTTGTGATCGGTTGAGAAATGGCAAATCCGTTTACTCCCGCCTCCAATAGCGGCTTGACTTCTTCGAGCGAAATCTCTCCGTAGGCCACTACGGGGATTTCAAAACCCAGTTCTCTTACTTTGGCAATAATTTGTCGATAATCTTCTTCAGCGAATTTCTCCCTGTATGGCCCTACCGATGCGTAGTCGATATCAAGACCTTTAAGGGTAAGAATTTCGTGTGCGTTATCGCAATCCACCCCGATTACCGCATGAGGTCCGAGCTGTTGGCGAGCGTCCCCGGGCGACATATCTCCCCTGCGAAGATGCACCCCGTGAATCCTCAATTCGTTGGCAAGCTCTACGTCGCTGTCAATCATTAGAAATGTGCCGTTTTCTTCGCAGAGAGGCTTTAGCTCGATTATCGTTTGCCTGAAATCCTCGCCGTCGTTGACCGACTTTGTTACCTGAATCCACCCGCAGCCACCCTCAATGGCCATTTGAGCTTCTTCGGCTATACTGTATTTGTCCGATGAGTGGGTTAAAAACTGAAGCACTTGTCTGGTGATTTTAAAGTGATAGGCCAAGCTCCGATAAAGCAGACCTTAATTAGCAATCTATCAAAAAAAGCTGTCTACATTGTATAGACAGCTTTTCTTTGGGTGAGGTGTGGGGGTCGAACCCACGACCTTCGGAACCACAATCCGACGCT
>CAZJBM010000017.1:0-61406 GCA_964544595.1 uncultured Barnesiella sp. | reverse complement strand
GTCGCCTCCAAAATCCCTCCGGGATATGCGACCTCAGCGTTAACATATTTTATGGTCAGTCTCTTAGATCGTTGTCGACAATAGATGTTAAAAAAGTGGAATTTAGATTAATATAACCGAATATTTTGCTAATTTTGTAGTTTAAACTATATGGCAACAGCTGTAAGCTCTAATCAATATCACATTCATATAACTTAACCAATTATAAACCAGCATGAAGAAACTTCTACTTCTCTCAATCGCGGCGGCAATGACAGCAATTGACGCCGCTGCCATCGACCAATGCTTCACATATACAGGCACCGATGGTTTCCCTGTTTACGGCACCGCCCGCCGCGTGTCGCCTAACGGCAAATGGGTTTGCGGCGGCGATGAAAACGAATACACCGGCAGCTTTATCATAGACACAGCCAACCCCTCGGAATTCACACTTGTGCCCGAATGTCTTATGCTCGACATCAACGACAGCGGCACAGCAGTGGGCGTGAACTACCGAAAATTCGGTGACGCTCGCTACAACAACGCCGCGGTCTATATCGACGGCCAATGGTATAACTTGCCCGTGCCCGAGGATTCATACGAATTCTCGCAGGCCGTGGCCATCAGCAACGACGGCACTATAATCGGCGGCCACGTGTCGTGTCCCGGTACCCGCAAATATGAGGACGACGACCCCAACGACGACACCGCGCACTACAAACGCTTCCCTATCGTATGGAAACTCGACGCCGCTTCGGGCGAATACGTTATCGACCGAGTTTACAATGACCTTTACGTGCCCGGCACCTTCGGATTTCAGGTTACAGACATGAGTCCCGACGGCAAATGGATCTGCGGCTACCACTGCCTTAATATGGGCGACTGGGTAGGCGCTATCCTCAACACCGAGACCGGCGAGCTGATCGAGCCCAACAAGGTGTATTTCGCCGAGCAAAAGGTTGAAGGCACCAACTCGCAGACAGGTGAGAAGGTTGACCTCTCCGGCACCTACCTCATGGTTGACGGCGTGCGCGACGGTTGGAACGCCGGCGTTCAATTCGGCGGAATGTTTCTCTACGCGACCAACGACTATATATTCGGCGGCCGCGACGTGGTCTACAATGTGAAGGAAAACGGCGAAGGCTACACCCGTATCTGCGGCTGCATCTACGACATTAAGAACGGAACATTTATCGACGGCCTTACCAACCGCTACTACACCTGCGGCGAAAACCGTTCGCTCCAGTTCACCCAACTCGGCGAATGGGTTTACGCCGGCTCAGCTGCCGACCTCAACGCCGACTTCAACATCAACGGACAGCACCTCGACTGCATCTTCGATATGGATAAAGCCGGCAAGGTGCTCACAGGATGCTACTACTACTTCACCGAAATGGGCTCACAGAACGACAGCCCCGTTGTGATTATCCTCGAAAACGGCATCGCCGGCATCGACACCGTGACTTCTGACACCGAAGGCGGCAACATCAAGGTAGAGGGCAACACTATCACGGTCGAAGCCGAAGGAGAAGTGTTTATCTACGCTCTCAACGGAGGCCGAGTGACCACAGGCGCTACCGCCACTGTCGCTCCCGGCGTCTACATCGTTGTGGCCGACGGCGTGGCTAAGAAAGTTATCGTACAATAACACGCGATCAGCCCCATGAACCGCAACTTCGCTACAATAGCATTTGCCTTGGCGACGGCTCTCTCAGCCGCCGCCGGCAATTACTACGAAGCAGACTTCACTTCAGGGAGCCTACCGAGGCTCATGACTGCCCAATTGACTCCCGACGCGACCATAAGGAGCGATATTTACAGCAAAAACAGCGTGTCGGCCACCGACGGACGATGGTTTGTCAGCCGACTCGCCACGCTCAACGCCGCTCTCGTGCCGACCAACCTCATAGGCACGTCGGAGGCCAACGCCAACCAGCCGGTCGCGGCGCGCACAAGCCTGACTCTCCCGGCTGTCACGATTGACTCCCCCGACGCGCTCCTGCGCTGGGATGGCCGCAGCGTTCACCCTCATCGCCCGGAGACCTACGTGGTAGAAATCCGCGAGGCGGGAGCCACCGATTGGACCGAGATTTACAGATGCGACGGCGAGGCGCCTGAGCTTAACCGCCATTCGCTGAAATTGGCGGCTTACAACGGCAAGGACGTTGAAGTGCGCTTTACGGCCACTACCCTTTCGGGATTCATTCTCGCTCTCGACAACATTGCCGTAGGAGTGCCCACTGCCGACGATTATAAGGTCAACGACCTATCTCTCAAGTATGTGGAAGAAAACGACAAAGCCGAAGTGAAACTGCGTATTACCAACTACGCCAACACCTTGAGCTTTGAGAAGCTTGTGCTGACAAGCTACGGAGAGGATTGCGGCGAAATGGCCCTCCCGACTGATATGCAGCCTGAATCGAGCATCGACGTGACTTTCGAGGCTCCCGCAATCGAGCTCAACGAGAAGGTGAACTATTCGGTCTACGGCGTTGACAAGGAGGGCACCCGCACGCGTCTTACCGACGGATGGATATTCCGCTCGCACTATCCGCGCACCAACTTCATCGACCGCGCGTCGGGAACCTGGTGCGTCAACTGCCCGGTGATGGGCCTTACGGTCGACCGGCTGCAGGGCATTTACGGCGACCAGCTCGTAGCAGTGGAGGCCCACATCAACGACGCGATAGCCAACAGCGCCTACTTCACCTACTATCTCAATCCGTTCTGCCGCTCGATACCGATGCTCATACCCAATCACGACAGCAGCAGATTCACCACCAAGCTTTCGAGCACCAACGACTGGTCGTCGGCTCTCTGCGACGTCACTATCGCCGAAATCAGCGGTCAGTACACTCTCGACGGGAATAAAATAACCGTTGAGGCTAATTCGCGATTCGCCCTCGACACCGAGAACCCCAACCGCTACCGCGTAGGGTATATGCTCGTAGCCGACATCCACGATCCGCTGGCCGTGGGGCTGATTCAGAGCAACAACGCGAGCACCTACAACGACGACCTCTATTTCTACGAGCCGAGCTACATACTGCCCGAAATGATGTATTTCGAGAAGGTGCCTATCGAGTGTACCTACGCCTACGAAGGCGTGTCGGGGTCGCTGCCGCAGTCGATCGCAGCAGGCCAAAGCTACTCCCACGCCGTGACGTTGACAGTGCCCGACATCAAAATCGAGTACACCAACCTCCGCCCTATCGTGATGATTTTCGACACCGAAAACGGCAACACCATTGCCAACTGCGCCCTCGCTACCCCTAAGGGCGAATCAGGCGTTGAGAACATCATCTCCGATTCCTTGACTCTCCCCGTCGATGATGCTTGGTACACGCTGCAAGGAGTGAGACTTCCCTCCAAGCCAGCGACTCCAGGCATCTACATCAACTCCAATAAAAAGGTAATCATAAAATAATCCAGTAAAATGATGAAACTTTTACATCTCTTGCGCGGGATAGCTGCCGCAACCGCGCTGACCGTTGCCGCTAACACCTATGCGGCCCCAGCCTACAGCATAACCCCAGCCGACGGGGCTGAGGTTGAATCGCTCAGCTCGATCTCAATCGCGTACGCTTCGGGCACAGCCGTCACGATTGTCAATCAGTCTGACATACTCATCATGAACCTCGACAACGGGGAGAGCTATGAGTACAGTGTATCGATCAATCCTCGCAACGCCAACGTTGTCGCCATACAGCTCGACAAAACGATAACCGATGAAGTGAACGTAAACCTGTTCATTCCCTCAGGCACATTCTCAGTCAGCGGTGAAGACTCAGGCGAAATCGACGTGATCTACACGATCAAGAAGGAAGACATCCCCGAGCCGGAACCCGATCCGCTTCCCGACCCTGTCGACCCGCTCGAAGTGATCACGGTAAGCCCGGCTCCCGGCGTGGTAACGAGCGTTGGCTCATGGGAACTTATGATTTCATCGGAATTCGCTCTCGAAAACCGCAACGCTAAGTTCACCGTCGAATGTTCAAACCCCAATGTGACCATTCCGACTATTAAGAACCGCGCCACCCTTACCGGAGCCTCGATCTACTTCGACGACGACGCTGTTCTTACCGAGCCCGGCACTTATACCCTCACCATTCCCGCCGGACGCTACGCCGTAGGCCCCGAGGGCGTAGAGGTACTCAATCCCGAAATGAAATTCGAGTACATAATCGAGGGGGGTGAAGATCCCAAAACCGATGTCGAGAGCCTTATCACGATGGATCCCGCTCCCGGCGTTGTAACAAGCGTAGGCGCATGGGAACTCAAGATAGCCTCTGAATTCGCTCTTGAAGACCGTACCGCGAAGTTCACCCTTGAATGTTCTAACCCCGACGTGACTATTCCCGCCGTAAAATCGCGCAACACCCAGACCGGCGCTTCAATCTACCTCGACAATGACGCCGAGCTTACCACTCCCGGCACTTATACCCTCACCGTTCCTGCCGGACGCTACGCCATCGGCGCCGAAGGGGAGGAAGTGCTCAACCCCGAGATGAAATTCGAGTACGTCATAAAAAACGATTCAGAGCTTGAAAACATCTACAAGGGCACTATGACCGTAGACCCCGCAGAGGGCATGGTTGATGAAATCGATATGTTCACCGTGAAATTTGACGCCGACGTGACTATCGCCGACGCGTCGAAAGTGACCGTAACCGGTCCCGACGGCGAAGTGCCCACCTACGTTGACGTTACCGACAACTACCTCCAGGTATTCATCACCAACGACGAGTATCTTCTTTCAGAGCCCGGCAAATACACCCTCGCCATCGCTGAAGGTGCCGTGACTATTGAAGGGAAAGTGAACCCCGCTGTCACCTACAGCTATGAAATTGCCGGCGACCAGCCCGTTCCGCCGCTCCCCTCTTACACCGTATCGCCTGCTCCCGGCTCCTACACTTCGATCGCCGACGGCATCTCGATCTCATTCTCAACCGAAGAGACCATCGTTGTCGACACCAAAGCCTTCAGCCTCACCGGCCCCGACGGCGACGTGAAGATTTTCGTTCAGGCCCCCAACCGTATTTCTCCCAAAATCGTGATCGCGCCTATCGACGAAAACGACGACGTGATCCCCTTGAACCAACCGGGCGAATATGTGCTGACCATCAACGCTAAGGGTATCACCGTCAACGACGCCTACAATGCAGAGCCTATCGTGCTCAACTATACCATTAAGGAATCTGACGTAGAGGGTTGGAACGGTGAATACACCGCCGATCCCGCCGATGACTCAGAGGTAGATTCGCTCAGCCAGATCGCCGTGACATTCGTCGGAGCGAAATCGGTAATGGCAAGCAACACCGCAGGCCCCAACGATTTCCCCGCGCTCTACAACAATGACGGCGTGAAAGTGACCGGCGCCGTTGGCCACATTACCGACAACGTGCTCTACCTGACACTCAACCAGGAGATAACCGCAGCAGGCTATTACACCCTCGTGATTCCCGCAGCGTTCCTCAAAGTCAACGGCGAGTCGCTCACCGAGCCTCTCTACGTGGCCTACACCATCAAGGAGAAGCAGGTCGACGTCAACTACAACTACGAATTCTCTCCCGCCGACAAAATCATCGATCCTCTCGCCAGCATCTACTTGACCTTCTCTGGCGAAGGACTCACCGAAGTGACCCACAACTCAATGGCATGGGGAGCCAACGCGCCCAAATTCTCTAACGACGAAGGCAAATATATACCCTCATTCACAATCAAAAAGGTCACTAACTTCACCTTCCTCTGGACCAACACATGGCCCTTCAAAGAAGAAGGCGAATATACCTTCAACATCCCTGCCGAATACTTCACCCTCACATTTGAGGATGGCACCGTGGTTAAGAATCCCGCTTTCAGCGAAGTATTCACCGTCAAGACCTCAGGCATTGACAATATCGTAGATGGCGAAGCAGCCGCTGCCGATGTCTACAACGCCCAGGGTATGCTCTTGATCAAGGACGCGACTGCAGAGCAAATCAATGCTCTCGCTCCGGGCCTCTACATCATCGGCGGGGTGAAAGTCCTTAAATAACCATTATCCGAAATTATGAAATTTACCAACCTCCTTACAGTATCGGCTCTCGCTCTGGCGGCATTTCCCGCCGGAGCCGAGACCGTGCTTCTCGATGAGGATTTCAACGGCGACTACTCAAAGTCGTTCCCCTACCTCTACAATGCCGACCAGCTTGAGCCCAACAAGGCGATCGCGTCGCTGTTTAAGTCTAACAACGGCGGCGACAATATGCCCTGGTGGGTGCTCCGCGACTCCTCTACTTCAACCGACCGATTCATGGGGTCACACTCCTATTACACCTCTCCCGGCACATCCAACGACTGGCTCATCTCGATACCTCTGACCATTCCGAGCGAAGGCTTCGTCCTGTCGTTTGACGCCCAGTCGGCTCCTGTGCGCAGCGCCGACAAGCTCAGCGACCTCGCGCTCTACATCACTGATGAGCTTCTCGACCCCGCCAAAGGTGTACCCGATGTCGAGACCTACCTGTTTGAATCCATACCCTACGGCAAGGATATCAACAATTGCGTCGACGACTGGACCCGCTACGACTATTCTCTCGACGAGTATGCCGGCAAGACCGTGTATGTCAACTTCGTCAATCAGAACTACGACAACGATATCCTCTGCATCGACAACATCAAGATTGCCCGCGCCGACCTGGCCGAGATCGCGATTTCGCAAACCGACCCCTACAGCGCAAAGACCTCTTACCCCGTGAACTTCACGGTAAAGCCCGTCGACGGGGCTAAGATTTCCGACTGGAAAATCGTGGCCACGGTAATTACCGACGGCGTTGAGACCCCTATCGAGACCTTCACAGGCGCCTCTATGGATCAGCTCGAAGTCAATTGCGAGGTCAACGCCCCGCTCACTCCCGGCAAAGCATCGGTCATTAAATTCAGCTTCACTTGCGCGGAGCAGTCGTGGGAGCAGACAGCGCAGGCCACAGTCACCTGCCTCGCCTTCGAAGCGCCCCACCGCGTATTCTTCGAGGAGACCACCAGTCTCCACTGCGGCAACTGCCCTCTCGGCATGTACACCGTGGAATCGATGCACGAAGACCCCGACATGGCCGACCGAATTGTTCCCGTAAGCGTGCATATCTCTGGCCTCGGCTACGACCCGCTCGCCACAGCTATCAACTACACCCCGCTCACCCCTACCAACGCCGCTCCGCTCGTCTACATCGAGCGCTCATCTAACTACGACGGCTTTATCCCCGCTTACGACAGCAACTACGATCCGTCGAACGAGAAATCGTTTGCTCATCGCATCAAAGCGTTGGCCGACCAGCCCTCGTTTATCGACCTGAAGGTTGCAGGCGAATGGGTGATTCAGGGCGCCGACACTACGGCCATCAAATGTAAGGCTACGGTTCGCCCCGCCCTTGACCTGACCGGCAGCGACTACCGCGTTGCTTTCATCCTTACCGAGAACAACGTGGGCCTCGACTACAACCCCTATTGGCTTCAGACCAACTACCTCTCGGGAGTGGAAGTTGAGAGCCATTACGGAGGGTGGGCCGACCTCAGCGACCCCGCCTACAACGTGCGTTACCACGACGTGGCCCGCGCCATATCGGCTTACCAGGGACATCGCAACTCGCTCCCCGCGGATATGGAGATGAACAAGGATTACACGTTTGAATACACGCTCTCGATTCCCAACACGCTGAAAAAAGAGGGCGCCGCAATGGTGGCCGATGCTATTCAACGTCAGTTCTGCGAGCTCTCGGCTATCGTTATCGACTTCTCGACAGGCAAGGTTGTCAACGCCAATCGCACTCCGATGAGCGACAAGGCGACCGACCGCTTCACCGTGGCCGACCTCGTTAAGCAGCTCGGCGGAGTTGAAAACGTGAATATCGACACCGAGGCCGATGTCATCGCAACCGAATACTACGACCTCAGCGGCCGTCGCGTGGCACAGCCCGCCAACGGACTCTATCTGCGCCGCGATCTCCTTTCCAACGGCGCGACCCGCACCACTAAGGTCGCTCGCTGATTCCTCCCATACCGAATAGAATTCTGCGGATTCGCGGGAATTTCTGCATCAATTGCGGAAATCCTTGTGAATCCGCTGATTTTTATGCATTCCATAAGCTATATAAACATCATTGGCGAATTCCCCTGACATCACAACGACGTTCGTGGAATTCGTTATTTTAGTTTATAATCGTCATTTCTATAACTATGTCTTGGAAATTAGTTTTTATTAAGATTCAAATTTGATATTAGTTTGCGAAGAGGGAGCTATGGAATTCTATAATAACCGATGAGTAAACTCGAAGATTGCAATCGCGAGCATAAAAGTTGGTATAAACTAATTATCCCTTATTTGCCTTATTTGTTTTTTTTAAAATATTATTATATATTTGCATTGTCCATAGAGATGGGCATATTTACATATCAAAGCGTTTTTTGCTTTATCCTTTCTCTGAAATCGCCAATTTTCAAAACACGAAGGAAAAGAGCAGTCAAAAAAACGCTCCTGCTTGTCGTATATCCACTCCCCTTGCACGGAGCCATAGATATCCGATATGGCGTGGGAGTGGACTGTTTATTTCGTGTTGGGCGTTTGGCGATGCCTTAGAGAAGATAAACAAGAACATCATTCCACGCTTTATTTGTATAATTAAAATGTCAATTCGGGAATGGAGTAGACAAAAACTAAAAACAATGAAACTACGAAAAAGATTCTGGCTGACAATAAAGCTATTGTTGGTACTTGTTCTGGTAAGCGTTCCTTTTAAGTCTGAGGCAGAAGTTCTAACCAAAGATGAAGTTGCATTTTTAAAAAGCCTTTCAGGTAAATGGAGAGTATGTTATGATTGTGATTCTCCTTTTGGGTCGATGCCTATTGATATTTCTATAAAATACTTTAACGGAAGTATAAAGATATCTTATTCTAAGACTATATTAACTCACAAAGATGGAAGGACTGGACATCTAATGGATATAATTAATTGCTCCTATGACTCAAAGCATCGAGTCATCTATTTCCATTTCAAGCAAAATTTCACTGATTTACAAAACGATGACAGTATAAACTTAACAGAATATTTAACAATACCATTTCAGACAGACGTAATAGATACAATAGTAGTATATTGGAAAAGTGTTTTGGATGGAGAGGTAATATCGTCTGAAGAAATTATGCTCTATAAACATTAACATTATCATCTATTAAAATTATTTAAGTATGAGAAGAAGATTTATCATTTTCTGTTTAATAGTTGTTGCTGCTACTGCGACTATCCAGTTTACAACATCGTGCACTCAAGCCAATGCTTGCAATGATTGTGATTTATCCATTAATCGTAAATGTGGTGTTTGTAAAAAAACTAATGCCATGTTCAGTGACAATAGTAGAGAGGATGAATACAAAAATGGATATTTATACCAATACTATAAATGCAAATATTGTGGTCATACTGCAACAAAAAAAACAAAATATTAATAAAAAAAATTTATACGCTAACTATCCTATTCCGTTGAGACATCTATAACTATCCGGAATACATTATTGCAAAAACTATAGTTTAGTTTTTTGAAAGTATGTTTTGACTGTTTGGATATCAAATTTGATACGAACTACATAAGCGATAAAGTAGTAAAGAATCTTTATAATAATCGTTTTGGGATTTGTTCCTTGCAGGACTCAATCAGTTGAATTGTTTCTTGTGAGGAACAATTTGCGGAAGGGGGCAAATAAGATAGGATTACGCGGATTATAGCGATTTATCGGGGAGATACTTTGCGGTTAGGAAAGTTATGGCTAACTTTGGCGTTGTAATTACAACGCTACGATAAGGTATGAAAGATAGTCTGGTAATAATACCAACATACAACGAATGTGAAAACATCAGAGCCATCATCGAGAAGGTGCTGACTCTCAAGCCTGAGTTTGACGTGCTCGTAATTGACGACAACTCGCCCGACGGCACCCCCGCCATCGTCAAGTCGTTAATGGCCAAGCATCCCGACAGAGTCAACATGGTGGAACGCTCCGGCAAACTCGGGCTCGGCACCGCCTATATCGAAGGCTTCAAATGGGGGCTCGCCCACAACTACGAATATCTCATCGAGATGGACGCCGACTTCTCCCACAACCCCGACGACCTCATCGCGCTGCGTGCCGCCTGCGTCGAGGAGGGCTATGACGTGTCGGTTGGCTCGCGCTACATATCGGGGGTCAACGTCGTGAACTGGCCTATGGGACGAGTGCTGATGTCGTACTACGCTTCGGCCTACGTGCGCATGATCACGGGGCTTAAAGTGCGCGACACAACGGCCGGATTCGTATGCTACCGCCGACGCGTGCTCGAAACGATGGAGCTCGACAAGATTCGCTTCAAGGGCTACGCCTTCCAAATAGAGATGAAATTTACGGCCGTGCATTGCGGCTTCAAGATAAAAGAAGTTCCCATCATTTTCGTGAACCGCCGTCTGGGCACGAGCAAAATGTCGTCGGGCATATTCTCTGAAGCGTTCTTCGGTGTGATGCGCCTGAAGGTGAGCAGTTGGTTCAGGAAGTATCCTAAATACACTAAGTCATGACCCGGATTATCCACAACGCCACGATAGTCAACGAGGGGAAGCGCTTCAACGGCTATGTGGCTATAAACAACGAGTTTATTAGCGAAGTAGGCGAGGGAAGCGTGCCCGAGTCGCTATTGGCCGATGCGGAACTTATCGACGCGCAGGGCGCCTATCTTCTCCCCGGAGCAATCGACACGCACACCCACTTCCGCGAGCCGGGGCTTACCCACAAAGCCACTATCGGCTCTGAAAGCGCCGCGGCCGTGGCGGGGGGCGTCACCTCATTCTTGGAGATGCCCAACACCAAGCCCGCTACCGTCACCGAAGAGGCGGTCAACGCGAAAAAAGCAATAGCCGCCGCTACCTCTTACGCCAACTACGGCTTCTTTATCGCAGCTACCAACGACAATATCGACCAAATCATCGCCGCCGACTATACGACGATACCGGGCATAAAGCTTTTCGTCGGGTCGTCGACCGGAAACATGCTCGTCAACTCCCCCGAAGCGTTGGAAAAGCTGTTTGCCGAGTTTCCGGGAGTCATAGCCGTGCACGCCGAAGATGAAGCCATCATCCGAGCCAACCGCGAATGGCTTATGAAGGAGTACGGCGAAAACGCTCCCGTAGCGCTCCACTCGCTGCTGCGCTCACGCGAGGCGTGCGTCAAGGCGTCGGAGTTTGTGGCCGACCTTGCCCGCAAACACAATTCGAGGCTCCACCTGCTGCATATCTCCACTGCCGACGAGCTACGTCTGCTCTCTCCCGATTCGATCGAAAGCAAACGAATCACGGCCGAAACCTGTCCCCATTACTTACTTTTCACCGCAGCCGATCTCTTGGACGAGCGCGGCTATACCCGTAAGTGCAATCCCGCGATCAAGGGCGAAAGCGACCGTGACGCCCTCCGCAAAGCTCTTGCCGACGGGCTTATCGACGTCGTGGCCACCGACCACGCGCCTCACCTGCTCAGTGAGAAACAGGGCTCGCTCTTCACCGCCGCCTCCGGAATGCCGGGAGTGAAATTCATGCTATCGCTGATGCTGAGCATGACCGACGACCAAAGCCTTACTATCGAGCGCGTGGTAGAGAAAGTGGCCCATAACCCCGCGCGGCTTTATTCTATCGACCGCCGAGGATTCATACGCCCCGGCTACTATGCCGACCTGACCCTTGTCGACCCGCTCGCCAGCCCCCGCGCCATTACCGACGACTCTGTCGCGACCCTTGGCGCTCCCGCCGCCGGATGCGACTGGGCCCCATATCTCGGCCAGGAGACCCGCTACGCCGTTCGCTCGACATGGGTCAACGGCAAGCTCGTTTACGACGCGGGGCGCATAATCGGCTCCAACCGCAATCCGCTACCTATCTCATTCAACCATTAAGCAGCTAAATGAACAGTAACAGAATCATCATTTCAGCGATTATTTCGCTTATTATATGCGCCTTAACGCAGCTCGACGCATCGGGCGCCGCAAAAAAGAGATACCGCTACATCAATGGGCGATGGACCGTTATCACCGAGGAAATCGAGTCGGAGCGCAAAGAAGTCGCCACCGAGCCCGAACCGCTGCGGCCCGACACTACGCTCAATGTCGACGGAATCATGTTTCCGCCCTACTACTATTCCCCGGTGATTTTCGACGGATACGTGATGGGCGTCAACCCCGACACCATCAACGTAGACATAAAGCCTCTCGACCCGGAGAGCCCGACCTATTGGGTCGACTCGCGGCTTCAGGCCGCCGACCGCTTCCGTAGCTTCAAACAGCACTATATGGCCAATAATCCGGGCCTGGTGCAGTACAATATCAACACCCTCCCGGAGGCTCCGAAGCAATTCCGCGCCTACGTCGACGACACCAACGCCACTATCAAGGTCGAGGAAATCGTTATCGACCAGGCCGAGGTGCGCAACGAGGTCGGTAAAGTTGATTTCAAGCGTAAAAACTGGCTCAACCAGTTCGACGGCTCCGTGCAGTTCTCCCAAGCCTATAACTCGCCCAACTGGTATCAGGGCGGCAACAACAACTTAAACGTGCTCATCAACGCCGTTTACCATGTCAAGCTCAATCAGGCGTTTCACCCCAACGTGATGTTTGAGAACACCTTCTCCTACAAGCTGGGCCTCAACTCCGCGCCCGACGATTCGCTCCGCAATTACTCGATTTCGGAAGACAACTTCCAGATCAACTCAAAATTCGGTATCAAGGCCGCCAAACGATGGTATTACTCCGCGACCCTGCAATTCAAGACGCAGCTGCTCAATAACTACAACAAAAACACCACCGATCTCAAAGCGGCATTCCTCGCCCCCGGCGAGCTCAATCTCGGTCTCGGTATGACCTATGAGTATTCAAAGAAGAATTTCTCGATCAACGCCTCTGTCGCCCCTCTCTCCTACAACCTGAAAATGTGTCTCAACAACCGCATGTCAGAGACCGCCTTCGGCATCAAGGAGGGGCACTCCACCGTCAGCCAGTATGGTAGCAATATCGACACCCGACTGACATGGAAACTCGCCTACAATATCAACTACACTTCGAGGCTCACGGCCTTCACCAACTACGACTACATTCAGAGCGACTGGGAGCATACCCTCGCATTCTCGATCAACAAGTATCTCTCGACTCAGCTATTCGTGCATCTACGCTACGACTCGCAAGGGAAATACGACTCAACGACCCGATGGCATAAATTTCAGGTCAAAGAGATATTCAGTTTCGGCTTCAACTATCACATAGCGACAGCCTGATAAATAAATATCGCGTCATGAGGCTGCTTGCAATAATCATATCGTTGATGGTCGCGCGGATCGCGGCCGTGGCCGGCACTCCCGCCAAGGAGTCGCTTGCCAACGCCTCCGCGCCCGCCGGCAGTTTCGACTTATACAACGTGACCAACACGCTCTCAAGCCGCCCGCTGAGCGCGATCGAAGGGGTGTGGCATCTTACCGACGACGATGAAGGCGTTATCACCATCCTCGCCGACCAGCGCACCAACGCGTATCTGCTCATCGTGACCAACTCTCCTAATCGCCTCATAGCTCCCGGCACCGTAATGGGCATCGCCACGCAGAGCGCGCAGAAAGATGTGTTCGACGCCCTGATCTACACCTCTACCGACCGCTCCTCGCTCACCAAGCCTAAGCCATTCACCCTCAGGCTCTCCGACAAAGGGTATCTGCGAATCGAAGACGCGTCGACCCGCATATTGATTAACTTCTGGCGCATGCTGCCATATATGTTCCGCTTCTCGGCAAAGCGCGAAAACCGCCGCCCCGACAATCTCGACGGAGCCTACCGCCTTTATCCGGCTCCCGAAATCCCAATATTCGGCCCGATTATCCTTTGACCAATGAGAGCGATCATCTTCATATTACTGACCGCCTGCATCGGCCTCAATGCCGCGGCGAGAAAAAAGGCCACGACCCGCAAGGTTGGATCGCGGACCGAGACGGTCGCCAGCCAGACAGCGGAGCAGCTGCCCGACTCCGTGGCAGCCGACGAGGATATGCTCCTTATTTACGGCTACGATAAGCCGCTTCAGGCCACAAAAGAATCGCTTTTCGCCACCAACAACACCCCTCACCGTCTCTGCGCCATACTCCTCTCCATAACCTACTACGACACCTCGGGCGCGCAGCTTCATCAGGCCGTGCAACGCGTCAACGCCGATATACCCCCCGGCCAGACCCGCAAGCTTGAATTTCGCTCATGGGACACGCAGCGGTCGTTCTACTACGAGAAATCGCGCCGACCCCACTCTTCGGCCATACCCTACAAGGTCGCCATTAAGCCTGAATATCTTTACTACTATGGCTCATCCGATTGACATAATCAAGAAATTCGCTCTGCTTACCGAGGAAGATGAGCTGCGACTCCGCGGGTTGATGGTGGAGCGGTCATACAAACGCCGCGAGGTGGTCACGGGCACCCGCGCCATCGTGCCGTTCGCATTCTATATCAAAAGCGGAGCGGCGCGCAGCTACTTCACCCGCAACGGGCGCGAATACACGCTCTCATTCTCATTCGACGACCAATTCATCACCCTGCCGCGACACCTGGTGGAAAACGACGACACGTTTTCAATAGAGTTTCTCGAATCCACTTCGGTCATCACCTTGCCTCATTTCAGGCTCCGCGACGAGTTTATCGACTCCAATATTCAGGTAAACCAAGCCGACATTATGCTCTTTATCAACACTGCCTTGTCTCAGTATGCCCGCTCGCTCGAAGATCACCTCACCGCCATGCTCCACTACTCCGCTATCGAGCGTTATCAATGGGCAATCGAGCGACAGCCGCGCCTGCTCGAAGTGGCATCCGTCACCCAGATCGCCTCCTACCTCGGCCTGACCAAAGAAACCCTATATCGCATCCGCTCCGGCAAATACTGACCCCACGCGCTCAAAATTATTCAAATTCAATTTTCCGCATTCATCATTTGAGCCACCTGACTCACACGAAAACATCCTCTATTCATCAATTATCCTGAAAAATAATTGGTTGCGTGACCCATGACATAGTAAATTTGCAACATCCCAAAAACATTAATTATGTATTTTACTACATAATATAGTCAAACTGATTCTTCACGAACATACTCCTTTGATTCATAACTTAATCAAAATCAATATCATCAATGAAAAAATTAAAAAACTTTTTGTTTCTGACACTTTTATTGATACCTACAATTATGTCAGCAACTAATGTCACGCTTAAAAAGGGCGAGCAAAAGGTGATTCCATGTAGTGCATCAGCTCCAGCTGGAGGTTGGATTACACATACATTTTATTCACTTGTAGATCCCGAAGATGCTAAATATCTTGGCATTGCTTATACTTCAAGTGATTGTCAAGTCACATACTATGGATTAGCACCAAAGTCGAATATAAAAGTAGAAGTGATTTATTCCTACTCCTACCGAGGTAGCTATGACAACAATATACATGTAGGGCATTCATCATATTATGATTATGTTACCGTAACTGGGCCTGCAAATGCGCAAAGCTTTAAAATACGGGAAGGTGGGAATTTAAGTATGAAACCTGGACAGCAACTTACACTTCATTGCGATTTCAATCCAGTCGGTTCAGAAGCAGCCGTTGAATGGGGCATAATTTCATCATTCAGCACCTATGGATGTATAGATATGAGCATTCTTGATAATGGGGAATCATGTGTGATTACAGCCAAAAAGAAAGGCACTGCTTATATTGCAGCAATGTTTGTTGGGAATCAATCGTCAGTGCAAACAGCAATAATAAAGATAAGTGATGATGCTGAAATAGTTGCACCAACATCAATCTCTTTTGAGTCAGAAACCTTAGAACTGATTGCTGGTCAAACTTATACTGCTGTGCCCAAATTATTCCCTGAAAACTCTATTAGTAAACTCACATGGGAAAGTAGTGATAATCTAATAGCAACCGTTTCGTCAGAAGGAGAAATCACAGCAATTTCAGCAGGAGAAGCAACAATCAAAGCTACCGCAGAAGACGGAATAACCCAGGGCACATTGAAAGTTCACGTCAAAGCCTCTGCCACTAATTTCAATGTACCTTCAAACGTTAATATCGCTCTTGGATACAGCTTCACAGTCACTCCCAAGTTCGTACCTACAACTTCCACTGATAACTTAACCTGGAAGAGTAGCGATACAAGTGTTGCTACAGTTTCAGCTAACGGAGAAATTCGAGCTAAACGAGCAGGGACTGCAACTATAACCGTCACATCTAAACTTCTTAACAAGAGTCAAGAAATAAAAGTAGTTGTAACAACTCCCACTAAGGATATGGACGCAGGTAATGTACGCGTCAAAGTACAAAATTTCAAGGGAATTGTTAATCGAGCTGTTGTAGAAAAATAATAATATTAAAAAATGAAACTTACAAATATATTTTCAATCTCCTTTTTAGTGTTCGCTGTCATAATGTTTAACTCATGTAGCAGCGATGATAACAATGATTTGACACCTCCAAAGCCAGATCAATCAATAGAGGATGCTATTTCTAGTATATGTCTTGATTGGAATTCATCACTAACAGAAGTTGACGCCACCATGAAGGGGTATGTAAAGATTTCATGTTATGATGATTTTATAAGCTATCAAACCAAAAATGGCTTTTATAAAGTAGTTTATGACTTTGTTGATAACAAACTTCGCTCTGCGGCAGTTATAGTAAAAACCACTGAACAAGTGAATAATAATCAGATTTACTCACTCAATGGATATTCTTACATAGGCGATATTGATGGGGCTGCTATTTATACCAACGAATCAATCGGCAATATGGCAATGGTATTAAGTCGTGAAATTGACGGCACTGAATATCTAACTGTTGGCTTTACTCCAATTGAGTCCAATTTGTATGAGAAAGTAGAACCTATCTGTGTTGAATTGCTTTCGTCTACAAATGTCTCAACCACATCTTTTACTGCCAATTGGAAAGTATCAGGGGAAGGCTCAGATAAATATGAGAATTGCAAAATCATGATTTCTGAGACATCGGATATGAGTTCTCCAAAGACTTATGGCGGCAGCAGCATAGGCTCAGGTGAATTCAAAGCAACAATTACAGGCTTAGCAGTCAATACTATTTATTATCTCCAAGCTTATGTAACAATTGATGGCGTAAGATATGATTCTGAGGTGATTTCTCAAGAATTAGAGCATATTGACACCTATAAAATAGGAGATTTTTATCCCAATGAGGAATCACCGGAAGGCATTGTATGTCGCATCACAGGAAGTGGCGAACATGGAACAATATTATCTCTCGATGAGGATTACTTAAAATGGGATGTTAACGGCATTTTCTGCACTGATTATTCAAGCTACAACTCATCTGACGGCTCAAAAAATAACATGGGATCTACGCAACCATTTGCTAAATGGATAAAAATGCATGGAACAGGTTGGTACGGACCGGCAAAAAACGAGCTGTGCTTTAGCAAAAGTAACCTTGAAATAATCAATAAAGCCTTGAGTTCTAAAGGATATGTCACATTAGATGGCTTTTACTGGTCATCAACTCAAAAGAATAACAATCAAAGTTATGTTGTCACTGTAACAACGACTGGTTATATGGGATATTCAAATCAGCACAGTTTTGTTCATCAAAAGGATAACACAAACAGTGTTAGAGCTATGAAAAAATACTAACAACGCAACACTATTTTGCTAACGAATATTCAACTTGTCGGTTCCTGAAAAAGATAAGCCCCGTTGATTAATTTTTGAACTGCACTCCAAAAGTTTTGTGTCTAACTTTTGGGGTGCAGTTCAAAATCGGAGGCTAGCCTATTCTTTTCAATCTCAGTAAAGTTTGCAGGACAGTAATAATAAATCATTCCGCATTCATCATTTGGGCTACCTGTCTCACACGAAAAAATCCTCTATTCATCAATTATCCTGAAAAATAATTGGTTGCGTGACCCATGACATAGTATATTTGCATCATCACTAACCAAATCAAAGTCATTATAAGTAATGCGATTATAAGTATGGAATACATCAAATGCTCGAAATGCGGAAATGAAAATCCGTCAATCATTACCCGTTGCAGGGTTTGCGGCGAACGATTAACAATAACACAGACAGAAAAAGAGCCGAAGGCACTAAAAGACAGAAATGATTTTGTCACTTTCTGGTTATGGTTGGGAATAATTGTCAATTCGCTCCTGACCATATTCTGGTTTGCCTTTCTTTTTTCGTCAAGGGGTTTGTGGGATGCGACGCCTGAGCCAATGTCAAGTCGTATAGCAACGTTCGTTTGCAGTTGTCTATTAACAATAGGCTATATCATGTTGCTTAATTGGTTAAAATCCGGATTTTATCTTCTTGTTGGTGTTGGAATTGCGGAGTCAATTTGTTTCTTGTTATGCGGTATGACCTCCGGAGTAGTGTTTGCCGTATTGTGTCCATTGGTAATTCTTTATTTCGTGCTCCAATGCTCCAAAAGTGGGAAAACCTGTTGGGAACAATTAGGTTATCACATTCCTAAATCTGATGAAGTAGCTCAAAGCGATCGTAATGGTTTTGTCTCTTTTTGGCTAAATGCCGGTGCGGCATTCAGCTTTTTATGTATCTTCATCTTTGCTCTGCTTTTGTTTGATATTTTTAATCTGGGGAATGATACGCCGATACTGATTCTCATGTTGACAATCAGTGTAGGATGTTTAGTCGGATATGGCCTTTTAATCAAAGGGCTACGCATAGGGTTTTATATCGTCGCTCCTCTGTTGCTGATATTTGGCGTAAACCTCGCTATTCAGGTTAATGCCAACCAATGGATTCCTATTACGGCAACGGTCGTTGCGGTTCTAACTTTATTCGCGGTCTTGCAGATTAAGAAAAATGGCAAATCTTACTGGCAACTGCTATCGTAGACAGTATGCAACCACCTGATTTGACGATCAAATTATAAGTTGTAAAGGTATGCGATTGGTTTTTGCGGGAAAAAGGGTAACTTCGCGGCATGGAATTCATTGAGTCTTACAATCTCACCGGGCTGCTGATAGGCGCGGCGACATTCGTCATCATAGGCGTTTTTCATCCGATAGTGATCAAATGCGAGTATCATTTCGGCACTCGCTGCTGGTGGTGGTTTCTCGTCGCCGGATTAGTGTTCCTCGCCCTCTCGTTGATGGTCGATTCAATTGTATGGCAAAGCATTCTCGGAGTGACGGCTTTCTCAAGCTTCTGGACGATAAAGGAAATCTTCGAGCAGAAAGCGCGGGTCGACAAAGGCTGGTTTCCCCGCAATCCCCGCCGTCGGGGCTGAGCGCCGACCGTATCACTCATCAAGAAGTTGCCGAAACTCTGCGCCGAAAAGCTCGGCGACTTCCTCCCACCGCACCTCGCGGCCTAATTCTTCAGAGATAGATGTCACTCCTTTATCGGTGAAGCCGCACGGATTTATCGCCGAGAACCACGTCAGATCGGTCGATACGTTGAGAGCCAAGCCGTGCATGGCGATGAAGCGGGAGCATTTCACCCCTATCGCACAGATTTTTCGCTCAGGTTTATAGTCATCGGCCGCGAGCCATACCCCGGTCGCGCCGTCGACTCGCACGCCCTCAATTCCGTAGCGGGCTATGGTGCGTATGACAGCCTCTTCGAGCAGGTTAACGTAACTTTTTACCCCCATGCCCCGGCTTCCGAAATCTATGAGCGGGTAAGCGACGAGTTGCCCAGGGCCATGGAAGGTGATGTCGCCCCCGCGCTCTATTTCGTATAGCCCGGCCCCTGTCGCTTCTATCACCGCCCGATTGAGGATGTTGGCCTTATCTCCGTGCCTGCCGAGCGTATAGACCGGGCGATGCTCTACCAGGAATAGAGTCTCAAGCGGCTCAACCGAAGAGCCTCGGCGTTTCGCGTCGACCATTGAGGCGAATAATTCGCGCTGCCTCTGGAGCATCTCGCCGTAGTCGGCGTCTCTAACGATAACCTTCTTCATCGGAGGGATAGTCAGTTGACATGGCGTTCGGCATGATAAGAGGAGCGCACGAGGGGTGAACTCTCCACGTGACGGAAGCCTTTCTCCAACCCTATGGCTCGGTAGCGGTCGAAGCGGTCGGGATGAACGTATTCCCTCACTTCGTAATGATGCTCGGTAGGTTGCAGATACTGCCCGATGGTCAGCACGTCGCACCCTACGGCGCGGAGATCGTCCATGGTCTGCAATATCTCCTCGTCGGTCTCGCCAAGGCCGAGCATGATGCCCGATTTAGAGCGCGTGCCTGAGTCGGCAATATGTCGAATCACCCGCAGCGATGTGTCGTAAGTGGCGCGGCAACGCACTTCGGGAGTCAATCGTCTGACGGTCTCCATGTTATGGCTTATCACGTCGGGACTCTCCGCGATTACGAGATCGAGCAGGTCGAGGCGGCCGTTGAAATCGGGCACAAGCGTCTCGATAGTGACGCCGGGGCAGCGGTCATGTATCTCCCTGACCACAGCGGCCCAATGCGCCGCCCCGTAATCTGGCAGGTCGTCGCGGTCGACCGAGGTGATCACCGCGTGTTTCAGCCCGAGATCGAGTATCGAGTCGGCCACGCGGGCAGGCTCGCCGACGTCGAGAGGCTGCGGTCGCCCTGTGGCCACGTTGCAGAATCGGCAGCTGCGGGTGCAGCGGTCGCCGCCTATCATGAAAGTGGCCGTGCCGTTGCTCCAACACTCCCCGCGGTTGGGACACAACCCCGACACGCATATCGAGTGAAGCCCGCGGCCATTGAGATTGCCGCACACGCGCGCCGACTTCACCCCGCGGGGCAACTTTACCTTAAGCCATTCAGGCTTGCGTCGGAAAAAACTGTTTTTCGGTTCCATGACCGCAAGGTAAGCATAAAATTTGAGGTAACGAAAAGTTGTGATGCATAAAAATCGGGGGCGCGGCGATTTTTTTAGCGATACGCGTTACAAAATGCCCCGCGGCGCGTATTGTAGATGTAGGGCGAAAACGCTAACTTCGCTTCGCGGTAAAAGTGGCGGCTCGCCGCTGATAGTTTTATCACCCATTTGTAATTAAATGATTGCGACGCAATCCATATCATTAACCGAAAACAAATCCCGTAAATTGCAAAACGACCTGCTGACATCGGTTTTCACCCGCCTTGCCGGCCGACTGCGCGCCACTGCCCGAAGAGTGGTGGAGGATGAAGCGGCGGTCGACGACGTGCTTCAGGAGTCGTTTGTGAAATTATGGAATAAGCGCCGACAGCTGACCGACGAGCGCAAGATCGAGGGCACAGCCGTAGTGACGGTGCGCAACGCCTCGCTCGACGCTCTTAGGCGCGCCGAAGTGCGCCGCCACGATGCGATCGACGACAATCCCGCGGTCGCAGCCGCTCCCGCCGACGACCAGGCCGCCGACTTAGCCGACACCTACGCCGAGGTGACAGCCTTGATCGACAACCGCCTGTCGGAGCGCGACCGCCGCATACTCTATCTCCGCGACCGCGACGGATGGGAATTTGAGGACATCGCCGACGAATTCGACATACCGCTCTCCTCGGTCAGGGTAATAGTCAGCCGATCGCGCAAAATAATCCGCGAACTTTATCGATCAAGACACAAATAACCCCCAAAATTGACCCGAAAAGCGCCATTTCTTCCCTAAAAATACACTTTTAGACACCGAATAATGACACATAAGACAATAAATAATGATAATTTGCTTCAGCTGATCGACCGCTACTTCGACGGAGCGACCAGCACTGAGGAGGAACGCCGGCTGCGCGACGCGCTCGCGGCCACCGACCTCTCCTCCCCGGCAATCGATGAGGCGAGGGCGGTAATGGGCGTTTTCGCCGCCGCCCGCCGCATTGCGCCGCCCCCTCGTCGCCGCCTCTGGCCAAAGCTTACCGTAGCCGCCGCTTCCCTCGCCATGCTTATAGGTGTGGCCGTGTGGTTCAGGCCCGCGAGCGCCGACTCACTCAACTTCGCCCTCATCGGCTCGCAGCGCATCGACGACTACTCAGAGATAGAGTCGATGATGCACGCCGACCTCAGCTGCATCGCCGACGCGCGCAGCCAGGTCGACGCGTCGATAGCCGCCGAGCTTGAGGCCCTTAACGACGTCATCGACTTTCCCCAACCGTAATCGCATCCCACACATGAAACGTATCCGCATCCTATTAATCATGCTCGCCGCTGTCGCCTCCTCGGCCATAGCGCAGAAAAACCTGAGAATAAATCAGGCTTTCGACGGGCGTTACCGCGACAACCCCAACGTGCAGGAGGTGTATATCACAGGCTCGCAGCTGCGCGGCTACGGCCTCGACATCTATCATTCGCTGACGCTGATTGATATGCCTAAAGAGGCCGCTTCGATCGTCAAGATGGTTGTTGCCGACGGCAAAAAGGCTGTCGACAAGGAAGTTGTCTACCGCGACGGTGGCCTCTACTACGGATTTTACCAGCTCCCCGGCAGCGACACCCGCCGCCGCTACATCTTCTACCTCAATCAATCCTATGCCCGCGGGAGCAAAATCATACTCATATATATGGAGGGGGTAGCCTCGCCGCAGACAGTGCTGAGAATGTTACAATAACCATGCATCGAAATTGCCAATCACTTATGAAAAAGATACAACTTCTTATCGCGATCTTCGTTTCGGCCATAACGGCCTCGGCCCAGACCGAACTCCCCGACTCGCTCATGCTTCAATTCGAGAGTCATGCCGACACGCTCGCCGCGGTCACCAACGCCAAGAGCGTAAGCGTCACTAAATCGGGCAATAAGCTCGAAGTGACCATCATAGGCACTGAAGAGAATCCCGAATACTACTATTCGCACACGTCGGAGTCATCGGGCAACTACGGCCTCGACTCGCAGTGGAGCCTCAGCCTGCCGTTTCTCAAAGAGCCCGTGCGCCGCAAGATCGAGATGGTATGGGCCAATCAGCTATACTTAGGCATAGGCGTGCCCGTATCCGCTCCGTCGGGCCTGGGCCAGTCGGTAGAATGGGGCTGGGGTAAAATGGTGGGCGTGCGCGTGTCGCCCTGGAAGTCAGGCCCGAAATTCGCTATCGGCGCCGGATTGCATCTTGAGCAGTACACGCTCCATGGCGGCCAGGTGTTCGACCGCCAGCGCAAGCAATTGGTCATATGCCCCGCTCCCGAGAATGCCCGCGACATCCATAACCGCCTTTTCAACTTCGGCTTCACCATTCCGCTGACCATCACGCAAAACATCAAAAACGACTTTTCGATAGCCGTCGGGGCCGAGCTCCGGTTCAACACCTACACTAAAGCCTCCGCGCGATACTCGATCGACAACGTGGAGTATAACCAGACTTTCAAGCAGCTGCAGCAGCGGCAGATGACGCCGTCGCTCTACGGGGCTATCGGATGGCTCGACGACTTCGGCCTTTACGTCAGATACACCCCCTCGCGTCTTTTCGACAAGCAATGGGGGCCTGAGTTCCAGACAGTTTCATTTGGTGTGACAATAGGATTGTAAACGATGATATACACTCGCATTATGAAAAATACCTTACTGGCAACCGCAGCGGCTTGCCTCGCTATATTCTCAGCATCGGCCACCGAGTCGGTCGACACGCTCATGTCGGTGAAAAACGCCTCCGCTGTGCTCGTCACCGAGTCGCCGGGCAAACTCGAAGTGACCGTCCGCGGCACAGCCGACGACCCCGACTTCGCTGAGACTTTCACCAACGAATACGCCGAGGGCGTCCCCGTCAAGATCCATCAGGAGTTTATTATGCCCTGGCGCATGAAACGCCAGACTCGCGACCATTTCGACCTCACGATGCTCGGGGGCGTATCGTTCGGCTTCGTTGACCCGATCGGCGCGCCCGCCTCAATGTGCGACGTAAGCATGGGCAAATCCTACGAAATCTCTCTGCCCGAGCTCCTTATGGTCCGTTACCACTTCGGCCGCCGCCACTCTATCGGCGCCGGCGCGGAGCTTACGTGGCGCAACTACCGCATGACCGCAAACAATCGCTTCGTCAAAGGAGCCGACGGGGCAATAGGCGTGGAGCCTTATCCCGACGATGTCGACGGATGCTTCTCGCGGCTCAAGACCTTCACCCTCGGCTTCCCCGTAGCCTACCACTACTTCTCGCCGATAAAGCTATTCGGCAAGCAGCGTCTTCGCTTCATGGTGGCCGTATCGCTCAACTGGAACAGCCACGGCTCGCTCCGCACAAAATGGATCGACGCCGACGGCCGCGAATGTAACTACCGCGTCAACAACATAGGCCAGCGCAAATTCTCGACCGACCTGTCGTTTGCCGTAGGCATACGCTACGCCGCGCTTTACGTCAAATACTCGCCGATGGACGTGCTTTCAGACGGCCGCGGCCCCTCCTTCAAGACCCTCTCAACCGGCATCCGCTTAGGCTTCTGACGCCGCTTTAAGCGCGCCGACGCCGTGTGTCTTCCAACAGTAGGGATGCCTCACGGAACATCCTTCTGATTTTCAAGCAAATATGGAGCGTGCGTCTTTAGGCGCACGAAAGAGAATCAATGCGTTGTGTCCTCTCACAAACGGCAACCTACCAGGCGTTGTACCCCCGGACAGTAGGGATGCTCCACGGAGCATCCTTCTGATTTTCAAGCAAATATAAAGCAAATATGGAGCGTGCGTCTTTAGGCGCACGAAAGAGGATCAATGCGTTGTGTCCTCTAACAAACGGCAACCTACCAGGCGTTGTGTCCCCGAACAGCAGGGATGCTCCACGGAGCATCCCTGCTGATTGACAATTGGTTACAACACACAAAAGTGGGAGGCTGCTCCGTGAAGCAGCCCTACTGTCGGAGGGTGACACTCCTTAATGGTAATCTTCTATCGATTTATCAAAATTCAATTATCAAAGCGTTTTCAAAGCCTCCTTAGCATCCTCATCACCCTGGGCGGCAGCCTTTTCATACCACCTCCGAGCCTCAACTATATTCTTTGTAACTCCATACCCATATTGATACATGAGTCCCATGTTGTACTGAGCCGTGATATCACCCTGCTCTGCAGCCTTACGGTACCATTTCACCGCCTCAGTGTAGTCCTGAGCTACACCATAACCATTTTGATACATCCATCCAAGAGCAAGTTCTGCAACTGCATGTCCCTGTTCGGCTGCCTCGCGTAACCACTTTACAGCCTCGATGTAGTCTTGAACAACACCGTCACCTTTACAAAACATATCTCCAAGACTGTACTGAGCAGATGCATTTCCCTGGTCGGCTGCTTTGCGATACCACCTAACTGCCTCAGAGTATGACTGAGGTACGCCTTCACCACTATAATACATCCCTCCAAGATTGAACTGAGCAGATGCATCTCCCTGGTCGGCTGCTTTGCGATACCACTTCACTGCCTTGGTGTAGTCCTGAGCTACACCATAACCATTATGATACAGAAATCCAAGATTATTCTGAGCAGATGCATAACCCTGCTCGGCAGCTTTGCGACACCATTTCGCGGCCTCAGTATAGTCCCGAGGTACACCTTCACCATTTCCATAAATATATCCAAGAATGAACTGAGCCCAAGCATTTCCCTGGGCGGCAGATTTGCGAAACCACTTAATAGCCTCGGCGTAATTAGCGTAATAGTAAGCTTCAGCACCCTTTTCGTTCATCTCTGAGGGGGTAAGGTAGGAGTTATTCTGTTTTTTGGGGCTCGATTTCCCTTTACCTCCAGGATTAGAGGATATGGACTGTCCCTTTTCCTCTTTCTTTTGTTCTTTTATTGGGTTCTTATCACGTGATACTGTACCCTGAGCGTAACCGACTCCGGAAACAAACAAAAGCGCGATTAACGCTAAAAGCAGTCTTTTCATATTGTCAATTGTAGATTTTTAGTTTAAATTATCATCTAATAGCTTTCTGTCGGCAGAGCAACATATTTCAATCAAAGATTTTTTAATTTATCCTTTGCATATTCATTACCTTGAGCAGCAGCCTTTTCATACCATCTACGAGCCTCAGAAAGATTCTTTGTAACTCCATAACCCATTTGATACATATATCCAAGATTGGACTGACCATATGCATTTCCCTGTTCGGCCGATTTGCGGTACCACCTTACTGCCTCGGTATAGTCTTGAGCTACACCATATCCATCTCTATACATCGACCCAAGATTGGACTGAGCTGAAGCATTTCCCTGTTCGGCTGCATTGCGGTACCACTTCACGGCCTCAGCGTAGTCTTGTGGTATACCATAACCCTTATCATACATATATCCAAGATTGTTCTGAGCCGATGCATTACCCTGCTCGGCAGCGTTGCGGTACCATTTTACTGCCTCAGCGTAGTTCTGAGAAACACCATATCCATTTTGATACATCCATCCAAGACTACTCTGTGCATCTGCTCGGCCTTGTTCGGCAGCCTTGCGATACCACTTCACTGCCTCGGAATAATCTTGAGCTACACCATAACCATTATTATACAACCATCCAAGATTAAACTGAGCCGTTGCATATCCTTGTTCGGCAGCTTCGCGGTACCATTTTGCGGCCTCAGCGTAGTTCTGAGAAACACCATATCCATCTCGATACATCACTCCAAGATTGTACTGAGCAGATGCGTTTCCCTGCTCGGCAGCTTTGCGAAACCATTGCAATGCATCGGTGTAGTTCTGAGCTACACCTTCACCACTATAATACATATATCCAAGATTGTACTGAGCCGTTGCATATCCCCGCTCGGCAGCCTTACGATACCATCTCACTGCATCGAAATAGTCTTGAGTTACGCCTAAACCTTTTTCATACATATATCCAAGATTGGTCTGAGCGGCTGCATACCCCTGTTCGGCAGCTTCGCGGTACCATTTCGCGGCCTCAGCGTAATTTTTATTATTGTAAGCATCCAATCCCTTATTATACATCTCTGAGGGGGTAAGGTTGTTTTTCCCGGAATTGGGAGAAGGAGGAGGCGTGGTTATCTTCTTTTTTTTCCCTTTACCTCCAGGATTGGAGGATATGGACTGTCCCTTTTCCTCTTTCTTTTGTTCTTTTATTGGTTTCTTATCACGTGATACTGTACCCTGAGCGTAACTGACTCCGGCAACAAACAAAAGCGCGATTAACGCTAAAAGCAGTCTTTTCATAATTGAAATCATGATCCTTTATTAATTTCCTCTAAAAATTTACCGTCAACTGAATACCAGCTTCCTTTATGCGGTTGCTTATCTCTGAATGTTCCTTTGAAATACTCGCCTGCCGCTTTGTTGAGATACGTTCCTTCCTCATACTCATTGCGATGGAATGTGCCGGTGAACACATCTCCGTTGCTCTTAGTGTAGGTGGTTTCTCCTTCCATTTGGCCTGAGACGAAATTGCCGTCGTATTCATCACCCGCATATTCGCCACTTTGGATTTTGGCTATACCTTTACCGTCGGGCACAGTCTTGGTGGTGCCGTCGGGAAGCGTCTCATAGGTCACTTCGCCTGAGTATAAGGCACGACCCAGTGGCGACTCCCATTCCATATCCGTGACGCGGGAAGGGCCGGGCGAATCGCTGCTGTACTCCGCGGTCGGCTCATTGCTCTCATCGCTTTTTCCATTACTGTATATGCTGAGTATTAAGCCTGCGATCAAAGCCGTCGCGACTGCGGCCGCGATCACATACGGGGCCGTTCGCTTCTTCTTGGGGGTATGCCTGGGTAGTGCTATCGTTTCAGTACCCGGCCTGAAATTATACTGCTTGATGGGTTGCGTGTAGACAACCTGAGGCACAATCGTGTTCGGCTCGGCAGCGTAGCTTCCTTTAATGTCGCCGACGAAGCGCTCCACCGTCTCGTGCCTCTCCATCTTCCCCGATCTCATCGCTTTGGATATGGGATTGATCATCCCTGTCGGTATCGTGCCAGGGAATCTCAGCCCTATCACGGCGAGATCGGGAGCCTGAGGGGGCACATCGCCCGTAAGGATGTAGTAAAGCGACGCGGCGAGAGAGTATATGTCGGTCTGCGGCGAGAACTCGCTGACGCCCCCATCCTTGTATTGCTCCAAGGGAGCGAAGCCGTGCGATATGCCGATAGGGGTGGTTGAGGTCTGGTGGCCCTCGGTGTCATACTGCTTCGAAAGGCCGAAGTCGATGAGCAGGGGCATGTCGTCGCTCCTCCTTATCATTATGTTGGCAGGCTTCACGTCGAGATGATTTATGCGGCGGGCGTGCACATAGTCAAGTGCGAGGCCCACTTTCTCTATATAGCCCACAGCCTGCCCGGCGGTTATAGGTCCGCCGCGCTTCACCTTCTCGTAGAGCGACTCCCCCTCGATGTATTCCATCACGTAGTAGGCGGTGTTGTTCTCCTCGAATGCGGCGAAAATGCGTATTATGTTAGGGTGGTCGAATTTGGCGATATTGCGCGCCTCCTTCAGGAACTTCTCCTTAAGGCGCGTGACGAACTCGGCGGTGTTCTTCGTTCCGAGCGTGACGTGGCTTGTCGTGTCGTCGCGGTCGCAGAAATCCTTGGGGAAGAACTCCTTGATGGCAACCTTTCGCTGGAGGTTGATGTCGGTGGCCAGATACGTGATTCCGAAGCCGCCTTGCCCCAAAACCTTTTCTATACGATATGTCACATGCTGCAGATAGCAGCCGATCGGTAAGGTCAGCATATTGATTTGTCGGTTAATTGATTAATAAATCAAAGATTTTTTAAAGCCTCCTTAGCTTTTTGATCTCCCTGAGCTGCAGCCTTTTCATACCATCGGCGAGCCTCAGAGAGATTCTTTGGAACACCTATGCCATTTTGATACATATATCCAAGATTGGTCTGAGCAGTTGTATCTCCCTGCTCTGCAGCCTTACGACACCATTTTACAGCCTCAGTGTAGTCCTGAGCTATACCTAATCCTTTTGCATACATCCATCCAAGATTACTCTGAGCGGGTGCATTTCCCTGTTCAGCTGCCTTACGATACCACTTCACAGCATCTGAGTAGTCTTGAGCTACACCATAACCTAGATAATACATATCTCCAATATTATACTGAGCTAATGCATCCCCCTGGTCGGCGGCTTTGCGGTACCATTTCGCTGCCTCAGCGTAGTCCTGGACTACACCTTCGCCATTTTTATACATATATCCAAGATTGAACTGAGCAGATGCATTACCTTGGGCGGCAGCTTTGCGATACCATTTTAGAGCCTCAGAGTAGTTTTGATCTACACCATAACCATTTTGATACGTATATCCAAGATTGTTCTGAGCTGGGGCATAACCCTGCTCGGCAGACTTGCGATACCACTTCACTGCCTCAGTGTAATTCTTAGAGACACCACGACCATAATAATACATATCTCCGAGGGCGTTCTGAGCACTTGCATATCCCCAATCAGCGGCCAATTGGTACCACCATGCTGCCTCTGAGTAGTCTTGGGTCACACCATATCCATAATAATACATGTGTCCAAGGGCGTTCTGAGCACGTGCAGTGCCCTTCGCAGCAGCTTTGCGGTACCACTTCACTGCTTCGGCGTAGTCTTGACCTACACCATAACCCATTTGATACATAAATCCAAGATTGGTCTGAGCAGGTGAAAATCCCTGCTCGGCGGCTTTGCGAAGCCATTTCAATGCTTCGGCGTAATTTTTGTTATTAAATGCTTCGATACCTTTATCATTCATTTCCGATGGCGTAAGGTTATTGGAGGATACGGTCGGCTTGCCCTTTCTTCGATCACGTATCGGGGTTTGAGCATTGCTTACTCCAGAAACAAACAAAAGTGCGATTAACGCGAAAAGCAGTTTTTTCATATTGTCAATTGTTGATTTTTTAGTTTAAAATTATCATTTAAATATTTGCTGTCGGCAGAGCGACATATATCGTTGGCGGATTTACAAATCAAAGATTTTTTAATAGCTCCTTTGCATCCTCATCACCCTGGGCGGCAGCTTTTTCAAGCCAGCGACGAGCCTCGGAGAGATTCTTTGTAACACCTACGCCATTTTGATACATAAAACCAAGAACACATTGCGCATCTGCATTGTCTTGTTCGGCTGCCTTGCGGAACCATTTGGCAGCCTCGGTGTAGTCCTGAGCGAGACCTAATCCTTCTGCGTACATATGTCCAAGACTATACTGGCCAGCTGCATTTCCCTGGTCGGCGGCTTTGCGGAACCATTTGGCAGCCTCGGTGTAGTCCTGAGCGAGACCTAATCCTTCTGCGTACATATGTCCAAGACTATACTGGCCAGCTGCATTTCCCTGGTCGGCGGCTTTGCGGAACCATTTGGCAGCCTCGGTGTAGTCCTGAGCGAGACCTAATCCTTCTGCGTACATAAATCCAAGATCGTGCTGAGCTATTGCAAGGCCCTGTTCGGCTGCCTTTGATAACCACTTTGCAACCTCAGTGTAGTCCTGAGCGAGACCTAATCCTTCTACGTACATATATGCAAGAGCGCGCTGAGCTTTTGCATAACCCTGCTCAGCGGCCTGACGGAACAATTTCACAGCCTCAGTGTAGTCCTGAGTAACGCCTTGACCATAGCGATACATCCATCCAAGATTGCACTGAGCAGCTGCATGGCCTTGTTCGACGGCCATTTGTAGCCACTTAATTGCCTTGGAGTAATCCTGGGGTACACCTTCTCCTTCTACATACATTTCTCCAAGCCTAGTCTGAGCTTCCGCATCTCCCTGCTCGGCTGCCTTATAGTACCAACTAAGCGCCTCATAGGTGTCCTGAGCAACACCATATCCATTTTCATACATATATCCAAGATTGAACTGAGCATATGCATACCCTTGTTCGGCAGCTTTGCGGTACCATTTCACTGCCTCAGTGAAGTCCTGAGCTACACCATAACCATTTTCATACATCCATCCAAGATTGAACTGAGCATATGCATACCCTTGTTCGGCAGCTTTGCAATACCACTTTAATGCCTCGGCGTAGTCCTGAGCTACACCATAACCATTTTGATACATCCATCCAATACTATTCTGAGCCTCTACATGTCCCTGTTCGGCAGCCTTACGAAACCATTTTACAGCCTCAGAATAGTCTTGAGCTACACCATGCCCAAGATAATATAAATGACCAAGTGCACACTGTGCATCATCATATTCTTGTTCAGCGGCTTTACGGAACCACTTTGCAGCCTCCTTAAAGTCTTCAGGAACTCCCTTTCCATAATAATATAAACAGCCAAGTTCATTCTGAGCCACATCGTAACCTTGGTTAGCTGCTTTACGGTACCATTTCGCTGCCTCGGAATAATCCTGCTGCACGCCGTCACCGTAATAGTAAAGCTCTCCAAGATTATACTGAGCTATGGCATCCCCCTGTTCGGCGGCTTTGCTATACCACTTTACAGCCTCGCCGTAATCCTTAGCTACGCCTTGACCGTTTTCGTACATTCGCGCCAGGCTTTTCTGCCCCTGGACATCTCCCTGCTCAGCCGCCTTGCGATACCATTTCACAGCCTCTGCATAATCTGAGTTTTGCTCGGCTTCCCAACCCTTTTCTACCAATCCCGCTGTTTTGCTGTTACCTTGGCTCTGTTGCTTGGCCTCTTCCTTACCGGGACTTGTGCCCGTTTTTTTACGTTTGGATTTCATAGGTAAAATCGGAGCATTTAGATCACTCCCGAAATTACGAGAAATCGGTTGTTGGCCGTAACCGACTCCGGAAACAAACAAAAGTGCGATTAACGCGAATAGCAGTCTTTTCATTTTCTCATCCTTCGACAACGCGCCGCCAGTTCTCTTGACGGACAAATTATACAATAGGATAAAAAAAGTTTGCGTGAGAACCATACCGTCGCTCGTTCCACTTTCGGAGGCTCTGGAATTGCCCGGATTAGAAGAACGAGCAAACGCACAGAGCCTCACGCAGAAATATGCTATGCGCCCCAACCTAACGCTCTCGCACCAAGCAGGACGGATCAAACATATCCACAAAGACATCTACCGTTTGCTTCATCCTTGACTAATCCTTTTGAAATTTTCCAGATTTCCGAAAGTCAAGAAAGAGCGTCGAGTAAACGCATTTCGTATGTAATCGGCGGCCCCACCCTCATTGCCCTTGACCGGGCTCTGCGATGCGGTCCGCGATTGCAAAATTATAAATTAATTCCGTAACCGCAAAATTTTCCATAAATTACGGAGAGAAACGCCCTAAACTCAGTTTTTTGTAAAAATCGGGGTTATAATCGCAAAAATTTGTACCTTTGCCCCCTCTTAATCGTGATTTTTTGTATGGCAGTCAAAGTCGACACTCAAAAAGAGATTATATTCGGTTCGTCTGACCCGAATGTATCCCGTGTGCTCAGTAAGAAAGAGAAAGATGGCGAGTTGCGCAAAATAGCGCCCCGTATCTATACTACTAACCATATAGATAGTATGGAAAACATCGTGCGCCGCAATCTGATGGACATCCTCGCGTATCGTTATCCCGATGCGCTGATAAGCCACCGTAGTGCCAAAGAAATGCGTCCGACGGCAACAGGCGACTTTTTTCTGACTAACTCAACGACCAGGCGAGTGACCGATTTACCGGGCATTACTCTGAATTTCGTAAAGGGCCCCAAAGCCACGACCCGCGATATCCCTTTTATGGGTATGCATATTGCGGGGGAACATAGATATATGCTGGAGAATATGCAGGTGTCGAGAAAGTCAGGCGACGAGTCTCGAATTCTCCCGATAAGCGTTATCGAGAACAAGCTTGAGCAACTACTGCTTACGGGCGGAGAAAACCGGCTGAACCAATATCGCGACGAGCTGCGCGCCGCGGCAGAAGAATTGGGGATGCAGACTGAGTTTACCAAGCTCAACAGTATTATATCAGCACTGCTTTCCACTCACGATGCGAAAGTATTGTCAACCGATTCAGCAAAAGCTCTTGCTGCCGGAAGTCCGTTTGACAAGACAAGGGTCGAATTGTTTGAAGTGCTCTTTGACGAGATAAAGGATAGATATTTCGTAATACGCAACAACCGAAACACCGATGAGGAGTCATTCCGTCTCTTCTCATTCTTTGAGAGCTACTTCTCTAATTATATAGAGGGAACTGAATTTGAGATTGAAGAAGCCAAGGCAATTGTCGACTCAGGTATTCCAATGCCGCGACGCGACGAAGACTCTCACGATATACTCGGAACTTTCAAGGTACTGTCAAACCGCGCGGAGATGATGAAGACTCCGACCTCGCCCGATGAGTTATTCACTATTCTGAGCCGCAGACACAGCATCCTGCTGGAGGGCCGACCGCACATGAATCCCGGTATTTTCAAATCAAAGAACAATCGAGCCGGGATGACTGAGTTTGTAGAGCATCAGCTCGTGAAAGGCACTCTTTCGCAAGGATTCAAATATTATGCGGCGCTGACCGACCCCTTCGCGCGAGCGATTTTCATGATGTTCATGATCAGCGAGGTGCACCCGTTCAATGATGGCAACGGACGCATCGCGCGAGTGATGATGAACGCCGAGCTTGTGCGTGCCGACCAGTCGCGTATCATTGTGCCGACCGTTTTCCGCGAAGACTACATTCTCGCGTTGCGAAAACTGACGCGTCACAAAGATCCGTTAGCTTACATAAACGTAATGACCAAGCTTCACCAGTTCAGCGACAACCTTTACGGCTCAGACTTCACGGAATTGAAGAATTACCTCGCCGCCTGCAACGCCTACGAAGAGCCATCGCAAGCAAAACTTCAGATAATCGACAGAACAATTGTTTAAGTAAGTTTGGTAAGTAACCGCAAAATTTTCCATAAATTACGGCGAAAAATGCTCTAAACTCAGTTTTTTGTAAAAATCGGGGTTATAATCGCAAAAATTTGTACCTTTGCCCCCTCTTAATCGTGATTTTTTGTATGGCAGTCAAAGTCTACACCCCGACTATCTTTTAAATGAAAAAGCGCGGCACATACATTAAGTAAGTATCGAAAATTAGTTTATACCAATCTTCAGCTTGCTATTGCGATCTTTTATTTTGCTCATCGGTCATTATGGAACCCCATAACTCCCTCTTCGCAAAATCAAATCTCACTAAAATCAATCTCGAATCTTAATATAATCTAATTTACGATACTTACTTATGAGAAATAATATAGTCAGAGCTACGTTGGCATTATCGGCCTTATCGATACCGACTGTGGCCAATGCTAATATGATTTGGCCCTCAATATATATTGTAGGGCAATATTATGCATGGTACGTTATCCTTGTCGCGTTAATGATAGAAATTCTGGCGGCACATTTCTGCTTAAAAATCACTTGGGGGAGGTCGGCGTTAATAATGTTTGTCGCGAACGCAATTTCAGCTATTCTCGGGTTACTTCTCATACCTGCAAGCGGAATACTTGTAGAAGTGCTCACCACACCATTCGGAGGGGGAACGTTTGACCTTTCGCACTGGATTCTTGATTATCTATGCGTCGTGTTTTCAAACACCGCAGTCGAGGGGTTGGCTCTCAAATGGATTTTCAAGTATCCGTTCAAATCAAATCTCGCGTGGCTGCTATGCGCGAATACAGTAAGCGTAATAGTGAGCGTGATAGGGGCAATCGTATAAAAAAGGGAAAAAACGCGGGAAAGGAGATTGTTTTCGGGCCAATTTGTCGGTATTCACGATTTTTTGCGTAAATTTGTCGGTTGCAAACTTTTGACTCAAAAATCGATCATACCCATGTCTGACATTAAAATCGCTGCTATAATGAGAGCGGGAGCCTTCTCCCCCAACCATATAGGCAACGATGCGGCCATACTCAACGCCTCGGTAGAGCAGCTTCGCAAACGAGGCTGCGCCGTGAAGATCTACACCGAGGAGCAGCTTTGCCAATCTGACGCCGTGACCGAGCCGTGTATCATCAACATGTGCCGCGAGCAGCGTTCGCTCAACAAGTTGCAGAAACTTGAAGACGAGGGGAGGCTCGTCATCAACTCGGCATACGCCATCGAGAACTGTATGCGCGAGCGCATGTGCCGCCTTCTCCTGGCGCATGGCATCCCCTACCCCGAAACCATGATAGTCGACACCGACGAGGTAGTGAAAACGAAGCTCACCCGCGGCGGCTACACCCAGTGCTGGATCAAGCGCGGCGACTCCTACAAGATGCATAAGGAGGACGTCAGCTACGCCCGCCACGCCGAGGAGGCGCAGGAGGTGCTTCAGGAATACTTTCTCCGCGGCATCAGGCGAGCAGTCATCAACAAGCACGTCGGCGGGGAGTTGGTGAAATTCTACGGCATCTCGGGTTCGCCATTCTTCCACTGGTTCTACCCCTTTGCCGACGACGAGGGCGCGGCGGCCCGCGGCGCGGAGAAGCCTCAGGCCAAATTCGACATCTCGGCGCTAAAGTCGCTATGCAACGAGGCGGCCGACGTGCTGGGGCTGAAACTATGGGGAGGCGACTGCATGATTTCGCCCGAAGGCGAGATCTGCCTCGTTGACTTCAACGACTGGCCGAGCTACGCGTCGTGTCGCCAGGAGGCTTCGGTAGCGATAGCCAAAGCCGTGATCAACGAAATAAAGAAATCAAAATGACAATCGAAGCGCGATGAGTTTCTTCTCTAAAATAAAAGAAAAGGTGATAAAGGGGGGCGGGATATTCACGTTTCTGCGCTCGATCGTGTCGTCGCAGGTAGCGTCGTGGATCGACCTCGGCACCTTCACCCTTCTCTGCGCCCTGGGCGTCAACAACCTCATAGCCACGCCGATAGGCAATGTGTGCGGCGGCGTGGTCAATTGCGCGATCAACTATAAGTTTACCTTCCGCGCCGAGGGGGTGTCGGTCCGCGCCGTCGTGGTCAAGTACGCGATGGTATGGTTAGGGAGTATGCTGCTCAACACATTCGGCACCTACGGCCTGGCCAAGCTGCTGGGCAAATGGGATATACTCCACCACATCGGATTCACCACGCTCGGCAACGACGTCGCCGCCCGCCTGATAGTTTCGCTGCTCGTCAGCTGGTTCTGGAACTTCCTGTTGCAGAAGAATTTCGTCTATCGTCCGCGGAAGTTTGACACCTATGTCGACCGATTATTCAAAAGCAAAAACAAATAACGCAAGTCAAGCCAACAGCTAAAAAAATATTTTGAAATGGAGAATATAAAGAAACAGGCCAAGAAGCAACGCGACGGCCTTCAGCAATTTATCTACACGGTAATAAACCCGTTCGTCAGGTTCATGATACGCATCGGTATCACCCCCAACATGGTCACCACCATCGGCTTCCTCGGGAGCGTGGCGGCCTCGGTGCTATTTGTCATGGCAGCGCATCCGGGAGGGGGCAACGTATTGGCCGTAGGGCCTAAGGATTTAAGCTACAGCCTCATAGGCTGGGGCGGCGGCATCATGATTATCTTCGCCCTATTCGATATGCTCGACGGCCAGGTGGCCCGCTTAGGCAACATGACCTCAACGTTCGGAGCGATGTACGACTCGGTGCTCGACCGCTACAGCGAGCTTTTCACCCTCGGCGGCATCTCCTACATGATGATTTCGACCGGCTACTGGGACGGCGGCCTCATCACCTTCGTCGCGCTTATCGGCTCGATAATGGTGAGCTACGTGCGCGCCCGCGCCGAAGGGCTCGACATAGAGTGCAAGATGGGCTTCATGCAGCGCCCTGAGCGCGTGGTCGTGACCTCGGTATCGGCTCTCGCCACCGGCATCGTGGGCTACTGCGTGCCCGACTTCGAGGCGATGAACATACTGATCGTGGCGATGTGTATCATCGCCGTGTTTGCCAATCTCACGGCTTTCGCCCGCCTGCGCCACTGCTATAAGGAGCTGAGCAAGAAAGACAAAGCCGAGTCAGGCAAGTAAGCCATCATCAATCGACCGCCCCGCAGATGAATACTTCACAACGACCTTCGGTCAAAGAATTGGTGATACTGGTAGTGGCGCTCGCCGTATGGATGGGCGTGACGGCCACCTTCCTGACCCTCCGCCCCGAGCACTGGTTTCTTGGCGGGTTGATCGCCGCGCTGTTCATGATCAACGCGTCGACCCGCAAGCTCGTGGTCGCGCTGATCCCGTTCGTCCTGTTCGGCATATCCTACGACTGGATGAACCTTTGCCACAACTACGAGGTGAATCCGGTCGACATCGAGGGTATCTACAATGCCGAGAAAGCGTTTTTCGGCATCACTACCGCCGCCGGCGAGGTGCTTACGCCGAATGAATATTTCGCTCAATACGACAACTCGTTTATCGACGTGGTTTGCGGATTGTTTTATCTCTGCTGGGTGCCTGTGCCGATAGCCTTCGGCCTGTGGCTGTATTTCAAGAAGCAACGTAAGGTTTATCTCCATTTCGCCTTAGTGTTTCTGTTAGTCAACCTCATAGGCTTCGCCGGCTACTACATCCACCCCGCCGCCCCGCCATGGTATATCGCCGAGTATGGTTTCGACCTCGACCTCAGCGCGCATGGCAGCGTCGCCGGGCTGGGCCAATTCGACAAAATCACCGGCTTGGGCATCTTCGACGGGCTTTATACGCGCAATGCCAATATCTTCGCGGCAGTGCCGTCGCTCCATTCGGCCTACGTCCCGGTAGCGTTCTACTACTCGCTGAGAGCCAAATGCCCGCTATGGATGCGTATAGCCCTCGCGGTAATCGCGTGCGGTATATGGTTCACGGCGGTCTACACCTCCCACCACTATCTGATCGACGTGCTTCTCGGCATAACCACCGCCGCGCTCGGCATAGCCCTATTCGAGTGCCTGCTGATGCGAATCCCCCCCTTCAAGCGCTTCATGGCCGCTTACGCCGCTTACGTATCCTGAGCCTGAGGCCCCGAATCAAACAAACAATATAGTAGCCGACTCATGCAGCATCTGAAACACAACCTACTCTACGGCAAAGGCATATTCATGTTTTTGCGGTCGGTCATGTCGTCTCAGATTTCAACCATCGTCGACTATATCGTCAGCTTCGTGTTTTTCGCCGCGGTCAATCTATCCTCTGAATTGTCGGCTTGCTTCGGAGCTGTGGCCGGAGGCGTCGTCAACTGTATCACCAACTACAAATTCACCTTCAAAATAAAGGAGTGCAGCTACTTCGCTATCGGAGTGAAGTTCTTTATTATATGGACAGGAAGCCTGCTGCTCAACACGTTCGGCACCGGCTTTGTCGACAATATGCTGACACGGAGCGAGCTGTTTGACAGCTGGGGGGTGTCGCGCGACATGATATTCGCCATGTCGCGAATATCCACCTCGCTGATAGTCAGCATTTTCTGGAACTTCTTGCTTCAGCGTTATTTCGTCTTCTCTCCCACGCGATTCGACAACTTCCTCGATCGTCTTTATTACTATCTTTCAGCCCTCCACGAGCACAATCCCAAGTAAAAAATGATTTCACGACTTCTACGCTTTATTTCTCTCGCATTGTCACTGCTGCCGCTCTTCGCGGGAGCAAAAACCCCTGAGGCAGTCGCCAAAGGCGACAGCTACGTCATAAACAAAGATTTCCGCGCCGACCCGATCCCCGACGCCGTTTTCGAGCGCATGAAGGGCAAATCATATCCCGCTGATTGCTCTATCAAACGCAGCGACCTCCGCTACGTGAAGGTGCTCATCAGCGACGGCAACGGCGGGAGCAAGCAAGGCGAAATGGTTGTCAACAAGGCCATAGCCAAGGATGTGGTAGAGATATTCCATGAGCTGTATAACGCAGGGTATCCCATCGAGCGAATGGAGCTTATCGACAACTTCGACGCCAACGACGACCGCTCGATGAGAGCCAACAACTCATCGTCGTTCTGCTACCGCGTGGTGGCCGGCACGAAAAAGCTGTCGAACCACGCCCGCGGACTCGCCATCGACATTAACCCCCTCTATAACCCTTGGGTGCATAAAAACAAAGCCGGGAAAACGCTTGTCGACCCCAAACCGGGCGAGCCCTACGCCGACCGCTCCAAATCATTCCCCTACAAAATCGACAAATCGGATCTCGCCTATAAAGTTTTCAAAAAGCATGGTTTCACATGGGGCGGCGAATGGAATTCGAGCAAAGATTATCAGCACTTTGAAAAAACCGTAAAATGACCCGAATTTTTCTTCTCATAAGCGTCATATTAGCCTCACTTGTAAGCTCGTCGGCCAGCGGGATCGTGATTCCGCCGACGCTTCGCCCGGGAGACAAAATCGCTATCGTGACCCCGGCCTATCCCGTGCTCGGGAAATACATCGACGGAATGTTCAACACGCTTACCCAATGGGGTTATGAGCCTGTTGTCATGCCTCACGCCTACTCCCACTCCGACGGCATCTACGCCGCTACCGACAAAGCCCGCGCCGACGACCTGAACAAGGCTATAGCCGACCCTGAAATAAAGGCAATCATCTGCAGCCGCGGAGGTTACGGCACGAACAGGCTTATCCCGCTGCTCGATGACGAAGCGATGAAAGCCAATCCGAAATGGATAGTCGGTTACTCCGACATCACCATACTCCATTCGTGGCTCAACAGCCTCGGAATAGCGTCGATCCATGGCCCTATGGCCTCGCATCTATCCAAATATCCGGCCGACGAATCGTCGGAGGCCCTGAAACAAATATTCAGCCAAGGCCCCGAAATCAAATTCACCGCCCCCGCCCACAAACTCAACCGGCCTGGCTCGGCCAAAGGGCGAATGCTCGGAGGCAACTTTATAGTGGCCAACAACTTGGCCGGCACCGGTTACGACCCTTTTGACATTCCCGAAAACGAGGATGTGATTCTATATATCGAGGAGGTCGGCGAAAAGATCTACGCCGTGGAGCGTATGCTCGTGAGGCTTAAGCAGGCGGGGATTCTCGACCGCGTCAAGGGGATAGTGTTCGGCGAGTTTACCGACTACGCCCCCGACCAAAGTTTCCGCTCGATGGAAGCCATGATCAACACGCGCCTCGACGAATGGGGCTACGACTTCCCCGTGGCCTACACCTTCCCCTTCGGCCATGGCCGTAACGTCTACCCCATTATCAACGGCGCGACAGCCGAGCTGACCGTGACGCCCGACCTCGTAACGCTCCAATTCTAAGCCATCTACCCTATGTTTAAAGAGAAATTAGCGCCCATACTCCTCACAGCCGCGGCCGTAGCCCTTATCTTCCTGTCATACAGTCGACTGACCGCGAAGATGCTCTACACGTCGTACTGGATGATAGCCGCCGTGATCATACTCGCCGACCAGGTGCAAATCGTCTACAAGCATCGCGAGACCGCCCTTAAAGCCATTCTCGCGGGCAATGAGCCCCCGAGGTCGCCCGGCAGCGGCTTAGCCTGCATGATCAACGCCGTTGTGGGCATGGTGGCCATGTGGCAGATATGGGCGAGGCTGAGCGTATGGTATCTCATGACCCCGATACTTTATATCGCCATAAGCTATCTCATAGGCCGAAAGCTAATGTCGGATAAAATGCCGTCGGAAAACATAACGATGCTGACAGCCGCCAATCTCTTTCTCTTCGCGTCGCTTCTTTTCATTCAACTGCTACTCGGATGAACCATCTTCTTCACCTCGTCATAAACAATTTCAAGAACATACGCAGTGCCGAATTTGATTTCAGCACCAACATCAACGCCTTTCTCGGGCTTAACGGCATGGGAAAAAGCAACCTGCTCGACGCCGTCTACTACCTGAGCTTCTGCAAGAGCTTCTCGGGGCTGCCTGATTCAAAGCTCATCACCAGGGGCGAGACTTTCTCAATGATGAAAGGCACTTACGAGATCCGCGACATGATTGAGGAGATCCACTTCGGGGTAGCCGAGGGAAAGCGCAAGTCGTTCAAGCGACAGGGCAAGGAATACCAACGCCTCAGCCAGCATATCGGCACGATACCCCTGGTCATGGTCTCGCCCCGCGACTCCGAGCTGATCGCCGGGCCGTCGGACGAGCGCCGCAAATTCGCCGATATGATCATCTCGCAGACCGACCCCGTCTATCTCGACCGCCTTATACGCTACAACACCGCCCTGCAGCAACGCAACCGCCTGCTGCGCGACCATGTGGCCAATCCCGATGTTTATGCCGCCGTGGAGATGGGCATGAGCATGGCGGCTGAATACATCACCTCGATGCGCGAAGCCTTCATCAACGAGTTCGCGCCGCTGTTCGCCGAGCTTTACCGCGCCATATCGGGCACCGACGAGCTTCCGTCGCTCGTCTATCACTCGACGATAGCCGAGACCCGTCGTCCGCTTGAAGAGCTGTTTGAGGAAGCGCGCCGTCGCGACGAGATTGTGGGGCACACATCGGTAGGGCCTCACCGCGACGACCTAACGATGCTGCTCGACGATATGCCGGTGCGCACCACCGCGTCGCAGGGCCAGTCGAAAACGTTCACTATCGCCATGCGCTTCGCCCAATACGAATTCATGCGCCGCGCCGTAGGGCTCCGCCCCATACTGCTGCTCGACGATATTTTCGACAAGCTCGACTCCAACCGCGTGAGCCGCATTATAGAGCTGGTCGACAGCGACCGCTTCGGCCAGATTTTCATCACCGACACCAATCGCGACTATCTCGACGCGATTATGGCCAAAACCGCCGCCGATTATCGCCTTTGGGCTGTCGAAAATGGCTGTTTCTCACAAATTCCCAACCACTAACCGACCATGAAACGCACCGAACCCCAATCGATAAAGGCGCTGATCGACAAGGTGATGCTCGAAGGGGATAATCGCCAGACAGTGCTTGAGCAGCGCGCCTGCTACCTCTGGCCCGAAATCGTAGGGCCGGGAGTGAACCGCTACACATTCCGCCGCTACGTCGACCGCGGCGTGATGCACGTCTACCTCTCCTCGCCGTCGCTGAAAAACGAGTTGTCGTTTCACCGCTCGCGTATCCTCCAATCCATTAATCAGGCCGTCGGCTCCCCTGTCCTTACCGACCTTCAGATTCACTGACCGCGCGTTTTTTCGCTCTGAAAGGGAATTATTAGAGCCTGTCCCATAAAATCTGTTAAAGCAGAGGCGGTCAGCCATTGAGCAGAGTTGTTGGTGTGATGAGGGAGTGTACTCGACGTACACGACTGAAGAACACGGACGAATATGCCAATGGATGGCCGGGGCGATGGTAATTACCACCTTCCTCTGTCTAACGCTGACATGTTGAAACGCGGAGCTTTGGCGAAGCTAAATATGCTTTGGCAGAATCATCATGAAGGCCAGCTTCGCCATCGCTGTCGCCGTGGTGAGCAGCTGCTCGCAGTTGCGGCATAATCGGCGGAAACGATTAAGCCAAGCCGCTGCGCGGAAAATTACCTCCGTTTCGCATATCTCGGGCGCTTTTGAAGCCGTCGCTCGGTCACAATGCGACGGCATTGCTCACTCCCGTCCCCTCCAAAATCCCTCCGGGATATGCGACCTCAGCGTTAACATATCTTATGGGACAGGCTCTTAGGGCCACTATTATGCGCAAAAACTAATTTTTGGTGCATACTTATTATCCTATTAACGGATTTTTTCTTAAATTTGCGCTACTGAACCGCAAATCTGAAATCATGAGCAAAAACTATTTCGCAGTGGACTTAGGCGCCACTTCGGGCCGAACAATACTCGGCCGTATCACCCGCGAGGGGGTGAAAATCGAAGAAATCAACCGCTTCCCTAACAAGCTCATTCGCGCCAACGGCCACTATTACTGGGACATTCTCGCACTATATCAGAACATTATCGAAGGCCTTAAAATCGCAGCTCAGCGCGGCGAGGAAATCACCTCCATAGGCATCGACACCTGGGGCGTCGACTTCGTGCTGACAGGCAAAGACGGCAATTTCCTGCGCCAGCCTTTCGCTTACCGCGACACCCACACCGACGGAGCCTCCGACGAATACTTCAAGCGAGTTGACCGCAAGGAAATCTACTCAAAGACAGGCATACAGATAATCAACTTCAACTCACTGTTTCAGTTCGACACGATGCGTCGCAACGGCGACTCGGCTCTCGACGTCGCCGACAAGATTCTTTTCATACCCGACGCGCTCATCTATATGCTGACGGGCGAAAAGGTATGCGAATACACCATCGCCTCGACCGCTCAGATCGTCAACGCCCATACGCGCAAACTCGACACCGAGATTCTCGCTACCGTCGACCTTACCGTCGACCACTTCGGCCGCGAGGTTGAGCCGGGCGAAACGGTCGGTACGCTCTCGCCCGAAGTGCAGGAAATCACCGGGTTAGGCGCAGTGCCAGTAGTAGCCGTTGCCGGCCACGACACAGGCTCGGCTGTAGCCGCGGTGCCCGCCGCCGTCAAAGATTTCGCTTATCTGTCGAGCGGCACATGGTCGCTCATGGGCGTGGAGACCGAAGCTCCCGTCATCAATGAGCACACCGAGGCCCTAAACTTCACCAACGAGGGTGGCGTCGCCGGCACTATAAGATTGCTCAAAAACATTTGCGGCATGTGGCTTCTCGAGCGCTGCCGTCTCAACTGGGGCGAGACCTCCTATCCTCAGCTTATAGCAGAGGCCGAAGCCGCAGAGCCGTTCCGCTCGCTGATCTTCCCCGACGACCCCTGCTTCGCCAATCCTACCGATATGGAGAAGGCAATAAAGAACTACTGCGCCGAGACCAATCAGCCGGTGCCTGAAACCCGCGGACAGATCGTGCGCTGCATCTTCGAGAGCCTCGCCCTTCGTTACCGCCAGGTATTCGACAATCTTTGCAAACTCGCCGGGCACGAGCTGAACGTGCTCCACGTGATCGGCGGAGGCAGCCGCAACGACATGCTCAACCAGCTGACCGCCAACGCTATCGACCGCACCGTAGTGGCAGGTCCCTCTGAAGCCACCGCTATCGGCAACATCATGGTGCAGGCAATCGCCGCGGGCGAAGCAGCGTCGGTGGCCGAGATTCGCCGCTCGCTCTCCGAAGCATCCGACCTCAAGACCTTCGTCCCTGTCGACGCTGCCCTCTGGGAGACAGCCTACGCGCAATATCTCGAAGTGACCCGCCAGTAACGCGGTCGTCGCTATCAACATAATATCGACAATCAAAAAAACCTATAAATCATAATAAAACATGAAAGAAGAATTAATCAAGCAGGCATACGACCTCGCTAAAGAACGCTATGCAACTATCGGAATCGACACCGACGCGGTGCTCGAAAAAATGAATAACTTCCACCTGTCGCTCCACTGCTGGCAGGCCGACGACGTGATCGGCTTCGAGCCTAAGGCCGGCGCCCTCTCAGGCGGCATACAGACCACCGGCAACTATCCCGGCCGCGCACGTAACATGGAAGAGCTCCGCGCCGACATCCTTAAGGCCATGAGCCTCATCCCCGGCACCCATCGCCTCAACATACACGCTATCTACGGCGACTTCGGCGGAAAATTCGTTGACCGCGACCAGATCGGCGTAGAGCATTTCCAGAGCTGGATCGACTGGGCTCTTGAACACAATATCAAACTCGACTTCAACTCATCGTCGTTCTCCCACCCGAAGTCGGGCGACCTCTCGCTCTCCAACCCCGATCCCGAAATACGCAAATTCTGGATCGAGCACACAAAGCGCTGCCGCGAAATCGCCAACGCCATCGGCAAAGCGCAGAACGACCCCTGCATCATGAACCTCTGGGTACACGACGGCTCTAAGGACATCACCGTAAACAAATACCTCTACCGCGAACTCTTCAAGAAGAGCCTCGACGAGATTTTCGCTACCAAATACGACCACATGAAGGACTGCCTTGAATCGAAGACCTTCGGTATCGGCCTCGAAAGCTTCACCTCAGGCTCGCTCGAATTCGTCGTGGGCTATTGCGTTGAAAACAAGAAAATCTACACTATCGACACCGGCCACTACCACCCGATGGAAGATGCGGCCGACAAGGTATCGTCGATGCTTCTCTACGTGCCTGAGCTGATGCTCCACGTGACCCGCGGTATCCGTTGGGACTCCGACCATGTCACCATCATGGAAGACCCGACTATGAACCTCTGCAAGGAGATTGTCCGCGCCGACGCCCTCGACCGCGTTCACTTCGGTCTCGACTACTTCGACGCCTCCATCAACCGTATCGGCGCTTACGTTATCGGTAGCCGCGCCGCTCAGAAGTCTATGCTCTGCGCTATGCTTGAGCCGGTTGAAACAATCCGCACCCTTGAACTCGACAACAAGGGCTTCCAGCGCCTTGCCATGCTCGAAGAGTGCAAGTCTATGCCCTGGACCGCGGTTTGGGATATGTATTGCCTGAAAAACAACGTTCCCGTAGGCGACGAATTCATCCCCGAAATCGAGAAATACGAGACTGAAGTCACTATCAAGCGCTAAACCGTAAAATAAAATCAGATTGAGGACTTTAAGGGCTCCGCATCCTTTAAAGTCCTCAATTTAGATGTCATTAAGAACAAAAATGCTACTAATCGGACTATTAATAATCGCTATCGGGGCATTCTGCCAGTCGAGCTGCTATGTGCCTATCAACAAGATCAAGGCATGGAGTTGGGAATCATACTGGATCGTTCAGGGTGTGTTCGCGTGGCTTGTCTTCCCGCTTCTCGGCGCGCTCCTCGCGGTGCCCTCCGGCGAGTCGCTCTTCGGGCTGTTTGCCTCCACCCCCTCCTTCACCCTCTGGATGACCATACTCTTCGGAGTGCTGTGGGGCGTGGGAGGCCTTACGTTTGGCCTCTCGATGCGCTATCTCGGCGTGGCTCTCGGCCAGTCGATCGCGTTAGGCACCTGCGCCGCCGGAGGCACCATCCTCGGCCCGGTGTTTCTCAACATCTTCTTCCCTGAGCTCGATGCTCTCGCCGCTCTTACCGCCTCGGTAATCATCGGAGTGGTCGTCACCCTAATCGGTATCGCCGTGATCGGTATCGCCGGGGGCATGAAGTCGGCGTCGCTCTCCGAGGAGGAGAAGAAAGCCGCCGTAAAAGACTTTAACTTCCCCAAGGGCCTCGCCATAGCCTTGCTTGCGGGCGTCATGAGCGGCTGCTTCAACGTGGGTCTCGCTTTTGGCTCCGACATTAACTTCGCTGAAAGCGACCCGATGTTCGCCACTCTTCCCGCCACGTTCCTCGTGACACTCGGCGGCTTCTTCACCAACGCCGTCTACTGCCTCTTCCAGAACAGCGTCAACAAGACCTGGGGCGACTACAGCAACGGAAGCGTATGGGGCAACAACCTTATTTTCTGCGCCCTCGCCGGACTCCTATGGTATAGCCAGTTCTTCGGATTGGCCCTCGGCAAAAGCTTCATGCCGGAGGACAGCGCCTTCTACACCCTGTCGTTCTGCATCCTGATGGCTCTTAACGTCGTTTTCTCCAACGTATGGGGTATCATCCTCAAAGAATGGAAAGGCTGCTCAAAAGCCACAATCACGGTGCTTATCGCCGGCATTGTCATTCTGGTAATCTCATGCTTCGTGCCTGAGCTTCTCAAATAAAACTCAAAATCACATCAGTGGCTTCGGCCATCAAAAAATTAACCCAGCGTGAACCCACGCGATAATCTTAACAATCAATGTCATCAATACTTGATAATCGCCCCGGACTCGCTCACGAAGTTGAGCAAGTGGCCGAAGTGGCCGGCTACCTTTGGCAAAAAGGTTGGGCCGAGCGCAACGGCGGCAATATTACAGTCAACGTAACCGAGCATGTCGACGACGCTATCAGAGCTATGCCCGCCATTGCCGAGCCCAAAGCTATAGGCATGACCTTGCCCAACCTCAAAGGCTGCTATTTCTACTGCAAAGGCACCAACAAGCGTATGCGCGACCTCGCCCGCTGGCCTATGGACAACGGCTCTGTAATACGCATACTCGATGATTGCGCCCACTATGAGATAATCGCCGACAAGCCCGTCGCTCCCACCTCCGAGCTCCCCTCTCACCTCGCCGTCCACAATTATCTTATCGGCAAAGGGAGCAACTACAAAGCCTCGGTCCATACCCATCCTATCGAGCTTGTCGCCCTCTCTCACTGCAAGAAATATCTCGACAAAGACATCGCTTCGCGTCTGCTCTGGAGCATGATTCCTGAGACAAAGGCATTCTGCCCCCGCGGTCTCGGCATCATCCCCTACAAGCTCCCCAGCTCCAACGAGCTCGCTGAGTCGACGATAAAGGAACTTGGCGACTACGACGTTACCCTCTGGGAAAAGCATGGCGTGTTTGCCGTCGACACCGACGTCATGTCGGCCTTCGACCAGATCGACGTGCTCAACAAGTCGGCCCTCATCTATATCGCCGCCCGCAACATGGGCTTCGAGCCTGACGGCATGACCGACGAGCAGATGGCCGAAATGACCCGCGCCTTCAACCTCCCCAAGTAAGCGCGCCATACGCGCCATATCAAACCAACAGCCGCCCCCGATGGGCGGCTGTTGTATGTTTTTACAGGCTATCAATATATACAGTATATAATCGGGTTATTTAGAGGAATATTTGCGGTAAGCAGCGGCCATGCGCGCATCGTAGCGACGCGATTTATAGGAAGGGCCGTTGTAGCGACGGGAGAATGAAGCCCAGTCGCGCGAGCGTATATACTTTGTGTAGCCGAGCGTGTCGCAGAAATGGGCGAATATTTCAAGCTGCTCGCGCTCAGAGTAGCTCATGGCCTCGACAAATTCCTGCACGCTTCCATAGCCGCATAGCTTATAGTTGAATCCGCCGATTTGAAACATTCCCCAGAAAGTGCTTTCCCACGCCGAGGCGGTGTCGACGGCTGCCGCTGCATCAAGGATAGCTTGCTCTGCGGCCTGCTGCGAGCCATATTTCTTAATGTTGGGCGCGGCGAAAATCATGGGGTTGGATTTGCGAAGCGAAGCGAGGTTAAGGCCATGTTTGGGCGCCATTTTGCGGTAGATCGACAGGTCGAAATTTATAAGTGGCTTGCCGGGCGCCCAGAAGCCTTTGTGCGCGGCTCCCGCCTCAATGTCGACCACAGCCTTGATAGCCGCTACCTCTACGCCCATTTCCTCAGCGACCTCGGCGTAGTCTTGCTCGGTAAGCCGCTCGTAGCGGGCAGCCTGAGCCAACGAATCGGCCCGGGCTATCGAGTCGGCTCTGCTGACGGAGTCGGCACTGGCTACCGAATCATCAGAGGAACCATCGGAGTCGTTAGCGGGCTTAATGCCGCACTGCAGCGAAGCGGTCGCCGCCACCGCGGTTATGAGGGCTATCGGAAGTGTCTTTTTCATTTCTTTGACAAAAATAATTTAAGGTCCTTAAAGTCAAGTGGCTTTAAGGACCTTAATGACCTTAGTTAAAGGGTTGATGATTATTTCTTGAGGTCGGCAACCTTCGCGAGAGTGAGGCGAAGCTGCTGCCAGAAGCGTTCAACGGCGGGAATGTGCATACGCTCTGAGGGAGAGTGAACGTCGCGGAGAGTCGGGCCGAACGAAACCATGTCGAGATGGGGGTAAACAGCTTTGAAAAGCCCACATTCGAGACCCGCGTGGATAGCAGTGATGGCAGGCTTGATGCCGTAAAGCTCCTCATAAGCGTCAGAGGCGAGGTGCATGATAGTCGAGTTCATGTCGGGCGCCCAACCGGGGTAGCCTTCGCCATGCTCAACCTTCGCGCCGGCGAGGGTAAACACGGCTTCAACCTGATTGGCGATGTCAAATTTGCGCGATTCAACCGAGCTGCGCTGGCTTGTGGTGACGAGAATACGGTTGCCTTCGGCCATTTTCACCGAAGCGAGGTTGGTAGAGGTCTCTACGAGGCCCTCGATATCGCGGCTCATCGAAACGACGCCGTGAGGAGCGCAGTAGATAGAGGTGATAAGGTTGCGCGAAGTCTTTGAGTCGACACAGAATTCGGGGCGGTCTACGCTCTCCATCTCGATAGTGATGGTAGGCTCGATACCCTTGTATTCGTCAGCGATAACCGCGGCGTACTCGTTGAGGGCCACACGTATATCCTCTTTCTTAGAGGTGTGGATTCCGACGATAGCGTGAGCGGCGCGGGGAATGGCGTTACGCAGATTGCCGCCGTCGAATTCAGCCACCGACACGTCGTGGGTCTGCATGAGATTCCAAAGGAAGCGGGCGATGAGCTTGTTGGCATTGGCGCGGCCGAGGTGGATGTCACCGCCTGAGTGGCCGCCAAGACCTTTCTCAACGTAGATTTTGAAGTATTGGAAATCGGTCGGGGCGAGCGAGCGGTCGTAGGTGAATGTGGCGACCGTGTCGATGCCTCCGGCGCAGCCGATGAAAAGCTCTGCGTCATCCTCCGAGTCGAGGTTGATAAGGATAGAGCCGTGGATCATGTCTTTGCCGAGATTGTTCGCGCCGGTCATTCCAGTCTCCTCGTCCATAGTGAAGAGGGCTTCCATCGGGCCGTGAACAAGCTCGGGATCGATAAATGCGGCGAGGGCCGCAGCCATGCCGATACCGTTATCGGCTCCGAGGGTGGTGCCGTTGGCGCGCACCCATTCGCCGTCGACAATAGTCTCGATAGGCTGGGTGTTGAAGTCAAATCCCTTGTGATTTGACTCGCACACCATATCCATGTGGCCTTGCAGAATCACTGTCGGAGCGTCCTCATGGCCGGGAGTGGCGGGTTTATAAAGCACCACGTTGCCGACTTCGTCGGTCTTAGCCTCGATGCCATGCTCCTTAGCGAAATCGAGCACAAACTGGCGTATTTTCTCCTCTTTTTTCGAGGGGCGGGGAATTTTAGTGATTTGGTCGAAAATCTCGAAAACGATTTTCGGGTTCAGGTCTTTTACTTCCATAATATTATAGTTTGATAGTATAGTCGGCTTGATTACAGCCCCAAGCGGGTTGATAATTTAGAAAAAATGTTAAATAATCACTTTTTCGCCGACTAAATTACAAAAAATAATCGGAAACTGAGCAATTATTTGGCTTAACTTTCATATCTTTGCAGAAATTTAACAATCAGCCCCTCCTGAGGGGCTATATGTTGTTATCAATCAGTATAACCATCACTCCAATCTCATGAAAAAATCAGCACTCTCGGCTGCTCTCCTTCTCTCTGCGTTCTTAGGATTCACTGCTTGCTCGGGTTCGGGCGACAACGCTCCCGCCGTTTCAAGCAAAGCGCCCCAAGAAGGTCTTATCAATATCCGCTATTATAACTCCGACTCAGTGTCGAAACACTACACTCTCGTGCAGGAGCTCAACGAGCAGGCTCAGCAGGTGATGAACGAGTACCAGGCCGTAGAGCGCCAGCGCCAGAACGAGCTGCAGGGAATGGCCGCATCGATCCAAAACAAGGTGCAGACCAACGCCTACCTCTCTGAGCAGGCCTATAACGCCGACATGGCTTCGGCCCAAAATCGCCAGCAAGCCATCGAGCGCGAGCTCGCGGCAAAGCAGCAGGCCATCGCGGAGCAGGCAGCGAAGCAGCAGCAACAGCTCGTCGACTCTGTCAACAACTTCCTCAACGCCTACGCCAAAGTCAACAAATTTGACGCTATCCTCGTGCAGACCGCTGCTATGCCCGGCCAATATTTCAACCCCGACCTCGACATCACCGACGAAGTCATCAAAGGTCTCAACGACCGTTACAAAAAGGCTGAAAAGAAAGCAGCCGCTGCCGACGACAAGAAGGCCGACGACAAGAAAGAAGAGAAAAAATAATGCGAAACAGCGGTTGACATCAAACCAACTTTCGCCACATAGCGTTTTACTACCGCAGATTGCGCAGATCAGAAGAAAACACTGCGTGATCTGCGGTTACGATTTAGACTCACAACATATTAGAGGGATAATAAAATTCTAAAAACCTGATTTAGAGATGAAAAAATTCTTCCTTATTCTCGCGCTCATGATAGGAGCGGCCACAGCGGCCAGCGCGCAGCAAGCGCCCGTAATTCGCTACTACAACACCGATTCCGTAACCGTGAACTACGTTCTGGCCCAGGAACTCAACGCCGAGTCGCAAAAACGCATGACCGAGTATCAGGCTCTCGAAAAGAAATTGACCGACGAGCTTCAGAAAATGGCCAACAAGATTGAGACCAAAGTGCGCAACAAGCAGTATAAGAGCGAAGTAGGCTACAATGCCGATATGAACGGATTCAACAAGCGCCAGGAAGACGTGCAGAAACAGCTCGCCAACGAGCAGCAGAAATTAGCCAATTTCGCCAACGAGCAGCAGTCGAAACTTCTTAACACCGTCAACGCCTTCGTTGCCAAATACGCCCGCGAGCACTCAATCGACATCATCCTGACCGAGTCGTCGATTCTCCCCGGCACATACTTCGACCCCTCGCTCAACATCACCGCCGACATAATCTCGGGCCTTAACCTCGACTACATGCGCTCCACGACATCGTCGCTGACCGCTCCCGCCGAGACCCCGGCCGAGGCCCCGGCTGCCACCGAATAAGCGTTGTGACTTATGGAGATACCCTCAACCAACGCTTCTGAGCGTCAATCAGCCGACGCTCCCGCTTACAAAATCCTCTTCGTATGCCTCGGCAATATCTGTCGCTCCCCGGCCGCCGAAGGCGTCATGCGACGCATTGTAGAGGAGAACGGCGCGGCCAATCGCTTCGTGATAGACTCGGCCGGAACGGGCCGCTATCATATCGGCGACCTCCCCGACAGCCGTATGCGCTCCGCGGCCCGCAGACGCGGAATGAATCTCATCCACCGCTGCCGCCAGGTTACTGAAGCCGACTTCGACAACTTCGACATGATCATAGGCATGGATGCCTCCAATATCGCCAATCTGCGACGCTTGGCCCCCACGGTCGAGGCCGAGCGTAAAATCCACTCAATGGGCGAATGGCTCGACACAGCCGCCGGAGGCTACGACTATGTGCCCGACCCATACTACGAGGGAGCCGAAGGCTTTGAGTTGGTGCTCGACCTCCTCGACAGCGGTTGCCGCCGACTCTACCAAGATTTGACCACAGGTAATCATCATTTGAATAAAAATAGCTAAATTCGCGGCGTGAAAGCGAGAATTATCGGTATAGTTATGTGCGCGTTGGTGGCTCTGTCGGGAGCTGCCGCAAGCAAGCTGTCGCTCGACTCGATTGCGGCATGGGGCAAATTCCCGCGTTTTTGCATCAATACCTACCGCTGGGGATGCGAGTTTTTCAACGGCTTCGACACCACCCATGTGCAGGGCACCGGCTACCCCTTCAACATAAAGGTGAAGACCGAGTCGTGGACCGACTACTACAATATCGACTTCGCCAACAAGGCCAACATGACCATGATTTCCGACCCCTCGACGTCGCTCGGTTTCTATCTTACTTATCTCGCTCTCTCGGGCGGCTACGACATGAACGTCAGCAAATACCTCGGAGGGAGCGATTTAGTGAGGCGGCGCTGGAACTTCGGTTTCAACTGTATGCTTTTCTCGGCCAGTATCTATTTCATATCCAACGACGTAGGCACCTCCATCAAGTCGTTTACACCGCCGGGGGAAGGCGCCAAGCGCATTCGTCCCGATTTAGACTTCAAGGGTATCAACAACACGCAATGGGGGCTCGACTTGGTATATTATTTCAGGCACAAGCGCTACTCGGCGGCCGCGGCGTTCAGTTATGGCCGCGTGCAGATACGCAACGGCGGCTCGTTTTTCGCCGGAGTGTCTTACAACAGGCAGAAATATGGCTTTGATTTCTCCGGAGTACCTGATGAAATAAAAGATTTCATACCCAACTCCAACGGCGACTACACTTACCTCGTCAACACCCACAACTACTATCTTCAATGTGGCTACGGATACAACTGGGTATTCCGGCCCAAATTCGTGCTCGGAATATCCGAGTCGCCAATGCTTGGTGTATCAAAAGGTTACATCGAGGCGCAGGATTCATGGAAGACCCGCTTCGTGGCCATGTCGAAGACACAGCTCTCGCTCGTCTACAACAACAACCGATGGTTTGCCGGAGCCGTGGGCACTATCCTCGCCGAGCTTAACCGCGACCGCGAGCAATCGCTTATCTCCACGTATCTCACCTTTGAGCTGTCGTGCGGCTACCGCTTCAAGCTTTGGTAACCGATAGGCCGCAATCACTCTCTTTTAATAACCCTCTTTCTTTATATCCACAAATTATGAACTTTATGAATAAGAAACTTATGATGGCGGCGATGGCGCTCGGACTTATCGCCTGCTCCTCGGCTACGGCCAACGACTCCACCTATACCGTTACCGTCAACGGCGACGGTAATTTCATCGACGGGGAGATGGTTTATCTCCTCAATTACGACACCTCTGAGAAGCTCGACTCGGTTGTGGCAAAAGATGATGTCGCCGTGTTTAAAGGCATAGTGACAGAGCCGTTCGTGGGCCGCGTGATCTACGACGGCAAGCGCGTAGGCACTTTCGTGATCGAGGGAGGCGACGTGACAGTCACCGGCGGCGACGCTAAAGGCGGTAAATTAAATGAACTTCTCGACGACTTTCAGGTAAAAATATCAGCTCTTCAGCAGAAATACGGCGAAGCCAAGACCGAAGAGGGGCAAAAGGCCGTCCAGGATGAATACGAGGCGCTCTACTCGTCGATGATCGACCAGAATGCCGACAACCCCGTAGGCTATCTGCTGTTTTCCGACATGGCTATGGAGATGGACCGCGCCGAGCTCGATTCCGCTCTCGTGAAATATCCCAAAATGGCGCAATACCAGCGCATACAGAAAGCCGTCAGCTTCCTCGACCGCCAGGAAGCCACAGGCCCCGGCAAGATGTTCACCGATTTCGCTATCGAATACGACGGCAAGACCACCCGCCTGAGCGACTTCGTGGGCAAAGGCAACTATACGCTCGTCGACTTCTGGGCAAGCTGGTGCGGCCCCTGCCGCCGCGAAGCGCAAGGCACTCTCAAGGATATTTACAACCAGTATAACGGCAAGGGCCTCGACATCGTGGGTATCGCCGTGTGGGACGAGCCTGAGAATACCCTCCAGGCCATTAAGCAGATGAATCTCCCCTGGAAGCAGGTGATCAACGGCCAGACTATCCCCACCGACCTCTACGGTATTCTTGGCATCCCCTGCATCATCCTTTTTGATCCCGACGGCAAAATCGTCAGCCGCAATCTTCAGGGCGCTGAGCTCAAAGCATCGGTCGACGCCGCAATGGCCGGATTCACTCCCCGACCCGTGTTAACTGAAGAATAAGACCGCGCTATGCTGAAATTTGTCAGCGCGATATGGTTTAAGCGATGGCTTTACACCGGTATAGTCGTCGCTGCCATTTTATATCTTACGCTTGTGCCCCGCCCCCTCCCCCCCGATATGGATATGGACATCCCGGGGCTCGACAAGCTTGTCCACGCGATTATGTTCGGCGGCCTTGCCGGCACGTCTGTTATTGATTACGCCTATCGAGGTAATCACCGATTCTCATCGGTATCATTCAGGGCCGTCGCCGTCATCTGCGCTTTATCGGCATTATTCGGGGGCGCGATTGAGATTGCCCAGGACTTGATGGGCATGGGCCGCGGAGGCGACTGGCTCGATTTCATCGCCGACATCGCCGGAGCGGCGATCGGCTCGCTGGCGGCTGCGGGGATTCTGGGCAAATAGCCCTCCGACTAACCTGATTTCAACTCAAAAAAAACCGACTAAACGTACATTTTTATGAGAAAATTTCGCGTTTTAACTATCATATTCGCTTCTTTAATCATCATTGCTATCACTAAAATGTCGGCTCAAGCGCCCGAAACAGGCAAAGCCACATACTACGCCGACCGTATGCATGGCCGCCCCACTTCGAGCGGCACCCGCTACCACCGCGATAGCTTTTACTGCGCGCATCGCACCCTGCCATTCGGCACACTCGTCAGAGTCACCGATACCCAGACCGGGAAATCGGTGATCGTAAAAGTGATCGACCGCGGTCCGTTCGGCAAAGGTAAGGTGGTGGATCTTTCAAAAGCCGCTGCCCGCGAGCTTGGCATGCTCGGCAAGGGTGTGATAAGGATTGAGCTTGAAGTGGTCAACGACTCTATCAGCGCTACCCTCTCCGAGCCCGACAGCGCTAACCCCGAAGCGCTCGACTCTATCCGCATCGAGACCATCGTTCCCCTCGACGACGCCCCCTTAGCGCGCTGACATCCATTCGCTTATCGTATGCGTTGATGCGTCGAACACCGCCCCGACCTTAACAATTGGCCGGCCTCCTCCCTTATAGGGTAAATTCGCGTCAGCGGGCTATGATGCGCTGGGCGGTCGGGTCGTAAGTGATGTTGGGCGATGAAAACAGCCTTTCGATCGCGCCGGAGGCGGCTACCTCTTTTGTGGCCCCGTAGACCAGATGCGGGGTGTCGATCAGGGCTATATCGTCGGCTAAGGTCAGGGCGATGTCAAGCTCATGGGTGGAGAATACGATGCATTTCCCCTGCTCCGCGGCGAGACGCTTCAGCAACAGGCAGAGTTCATAGCGATTCGGGAGGTCGAGAAACGACGTCGGCTCGTCGAGCACCACGGCCGGCGTATCCTGCGCGAGCGCGCGGGCTATCATCACGCGCTGACACTCGCCGTCGCTCATGCTGTCCATAGTTCGGTCGGCAAACCCGCCCATGCCTACCGCGTCAAGCGACCTCGCGACCACTTCGCTATCTTCGCGGCTGAGGCTTCCGGCCCATCCCGTATAAGGGGCGCGGCCCATGCCTACCACCTCCGAGCAGCGGAGGTTGGCCACCCTCACCCGCTCTGTCGTCACGGCGGATATCAGGCGCGCGCGCCCGGCTGAGCCGATCTCCGCGATATCGCGGCCGCAAATCTCTACTTTCCCTCCTATCGGCCGGTCAAGCCCGGTGATTACCCGCAGAAGCGACGACTTTCCCGCGCCGTTACGGCCGAGAAGCGCGATCAGCCTATGCGACTTCATGTCGGCGGTAGCCTGTTGAATGAGAAGTCGCCGCCCATGGCCCACGGTAAGATTCTCAAGCCGTATCATTGTTTTATTTTCAATACTATCCATACTACAATAGGTATGCCGAGCAGAGCGGCTACGGTGTTGACCGGGAGGATTAGAGATTTCGATACTATGTCGCAAAGCAGCATCATGGATATGCCTGTGAGAGCCGAGGCGGGCAGCAATATCCTGCAGTCGGCTTCGGCCCATAGTCGGCGCGCCACATGAGGAGCGGCGAGACCTATGAAGCCTATAGGCCCGCAGAAGGCGGTCACGGAGCCGGCCAACAGCGTGGTCGACAAGAACAGCAACGCTCGAGAGCGTCGCAGATTCAGCCCCATCGTGACTGCATATTGCTCTCCCAGAAGCAGCAGATTGAGCGGCTTAATCGCAGCTACAGCCAAAATAAGCCCCGCGACAGAGGCCGCGGCGAGAATTATCAGCTGATCTGAGGTCACATCGGCGAGCGAACCCATTGTCCATACCACGTATGCCTTAAGCGCATCTTCATGGCTGAGATACTGAAGTATCTGCACGATCGCGCCGATACCCGACGAAAACATCATGCCGAGTATCAGTATCACCATTATATCCTTTATGCGGTTGCCTACGGCGGCAATTACCGTGAGAACCAGCGCCGATCCTATAAGAGCAGCTCCGGCGACTCCGAAGTCACCGAGAAAGCCGAGCGCGTCGCCTATGCCGATGGCCGATGCGCCCAGTATAAACAGGGCTACCCCGAGGCTTGCCCCAGAGGTGATACCGAGCACGTAAGGCCCGGCGAGCGGGTTGCGGAATAGTGTCTGCATCTGCAGGCCGCTTACCGCCAAAGCCGATCCGGCGATGATGGCGACAATGGCTTTCGTAAGGCGTATGCCGCGTATTATTTTCACGGTCGAGGGGTCGGCGTCGCCGATCAAGGCGCGCCATGCCTCCCCTATCGTCAGGGCCGACGAGCCGGTGGTCATATCGACGACAAAGAGGGCGACTATTGCCACCCCCATTATCGTAAACATCAATCCTCGGCGAGAATTCATCAGTTTAGGTATTTTTTATCGTTTGGTTTTTCATTGCCGTTCAGCTGCAATCATTTGTACATGAATCGCTTGATCGACTGCTTTGGCGTTTTTTCAAAAGGCTCGTCGCGAAGCTCTATGCGCGTCACTTTGGAGTAGGCGGGAAGGTCGCGGTTGAGGGTCGTCAGATTATAGTCCATCAGCTCGTCGATTTTCTCGCGGCTCACATGAGCTTTTCTCGCGGCCTCATAGTCGGGATAAACCAGAGCCACGAGCTTGCCGTCGCGGTCGGTCACAACGCTTTCGGCCACAAATGGCAGGTGATTGAGTTTGCCTTCGATCTCCTCAGGGTAGATATTCTGGCCTGAGGGGCCGAGAATCATCGACTTGTCGCGGCCGCGGATAAACAGATAGCCGTCGGAGTCGAGCGTGCAGATGTCGCCCGTGTTCATCCAGCCGTCTTTGTCGAAAACGGCTTCCGTCGCTTCGGGGTTCTTGTAGTAACCTTCCATCACGTTCGCGCCTTTCACCCACAGCACTCCGGCCACATTCTCGGGATCGGGAGAGTCGATGCGGGCCTCCATGCGGTCGACGATTTTGCCGCAAGAGCCCTGTTTCTGCGTGTCCCAGAAGCAATAGGCGATAAGCGGTCCACATTCGGTCATGCCGTAGCCTACAGTGTAGGGGAAGCGTATTTTGAGAAGGAAATTCTCCACTTCCTTGCTCAGAGCCGCCCCGCCGATTATAAGCTGCTTCAGATTGCCGCCAAATGCCTCAATCATCTGAGCGCGCACTTTATCGTAAATCTTGCGATTAATCAGCGGCAGTTTGGTCAACACCTTGATTAGAGGCTTATTGAGCGTCGGGAACACCTTGTTGACCACAATCTTCTCGATAACCAGGGGAACAGTGACCACCATTTTGGGCTTAATCTCGGCGAAAGCGTCGAGAAGCACTTTGGGCGAGGGCACGCGGCCGAGGAAAGTGATGTGACAGCCCTTAAGCAGAGGGAATATCAGCTCCACAAGCAGCCCGAACATGTGGGCCAGCGGGAGCATCGACACCATGCCGTCGCCCGGACGGTAAAAATGGATATTGTCGGTAGCGAAGCGGGCGTTAGACCATATGCTGCCGTAGCTGAGCATTACGCCCTTCGGCTGGCCGGTAGAGCCTGAAGTATAGTTGATGACCGCCACGTCGTCGGGCGTGTCGGCGAAATATGTTTTATCGAAATTATCCTTATTGACGCCGTCGGGATAGGCGCGGGCCATTATTACATCGAGATTGTCGGAGGTGGTTTCTATTACCTTTTCGCGCACTTTCCAGGGGCGCCATGTCTCTATGTCGAAAAATCCGAGCACATTAGGCATAGCCTCTACATTGAGCGATTTGCGCGTGTGGTCGTCGACAGCGAGAGCCACAGCGTCCGAGTGGGTTACGAGATGCTCTATAGCGTCGGGCTTAAACTCGTTGAGGATAGGCACGGCGATTACTCCGTAGGTAATGCAACCGATGAATTGCATAGCCCAGTGCGACGAGTTTTTAGCGCATATCGCCACTTTATCGCCGGGGTGAATACCGTCGGCTATGAAAGATTGGTGCATTCTCGCGATATGCCATGCGAGGGTTCCATAGGTGATTGTGTTGCCCTGATGCAAATCAGAGAGCGCCGGCACATCCCAGTTGCGGCGTATTGACGATGCGAGGTCGGTTACCACCGACTCAAATTTTTTATTCTCTTTTTTATTCTCTTTGCCCATAATCAGGAGATTTTTTCAAAGTTCGATAAGCTTTTCCGATTGTTCGGGGAGCGTCTGGATTGTTGAAACGCGAACTTACTCTGACTATATAACACCGAAATTATGGAGAGAGTTTAATCGAGTAGTAAAAGAATTGGCCGCCGCGCGCTATTTCAGGCGGAAATAGTAGCCGGCGGTCACCGAGATTGAGGAGTTGCGCGAGGCGCTGAATGTGTCTTTTTTGCTTGCGGGAAAGAGATTGCCGAGGCCGAAGTAGTAGCGCGCCTCGACAAAAACCGAGTGGTTGCGGCTGATGAGGAACTCGCCGCCGAGGCCGGCCGTGATGCCGTAGTCAAACTTGTTTTTCACCGGCGTGACCATCTGCTCCGTCATGCGGTTGTGTGAAGGGAATCCGGCAACCGTCGACGGATTGCGGTAGTCAAAATTGGCTGTCGTCGACTCCGACAGCATGAAGCTTACCTCAGGGCCGAGGTTGAAGAAGCATTTAGCCCGCGGCTTGCCGAAAAATATGTGGGTCATTATCGGCAGCGACACATAAGTCAGATGCCTCTGATAGTCAAACGGAGCCTCCTCGAAGTCTTCTTTCCACCCTCGCTGGGTGATATTAAGCTCGGCGAGAATACCTACATGACGCTCCTCGGCGAAGCGAAACGACACGCCCCCGGTAAATCCCTTGCCGAAAGCCTGGCGCACGCTCGGGCTGAACGACACTTCGGAGAGCGTCATTCCGCCGTGCGCTCCTACCCACACGTGAGGCACGTAGTGGGTTTGCGCCTTCAACGCCGCGGCGACTATGACGGCGACTATGACGACCAGCAGCCTTCTCATAGGTAAATGATTTGCGGCGAAGCGGTGTCGCTGAATTTAACGAGCACTACCGACGTGTTGACCAAGCCGGGGATATTACTGTCGCTGAGGTCGTAGGTCGACTGCAGCCCGGTGTGGTCGGCGTGATTTGAATGGAAGTCGCCGCCGTTGCGTCTCATGCCGTTCATTATGAACATTCCGGAGTCGTAGCCCATCAACGCCATCGATGGCGCTCCGTCGATCATGTCGCGCGAGAAGTTTTCCTTAAAGCTCTCCTTCACGCGCTGCGTTTCGGCGTTGGATTCATCTTCAAAAAATCGGCTGTAGATCGTGGCGTGGAGTTGGTTGAGCTGATTGCGGAGGTCGCCTCGGAAGGTCACCCACTGCGGGTAGCCGAATATCGAAATGTCGGAGCTGACCGTAGAGGCCGAGCGAAAATCCTTAATCGCCGGAGCGATTTTGGCAAACTCCGCTCCCGTGCTCGATGCCGGCACGAAAACGTATGCCGCATTATTCGACAGCTTCGACAGGTCTTTGGCGGTCAAGGCGTTGGCGTAGGTGATTTCCTCATAGGGTATGGAGTTGGCTTTAAGGCGCGCCTTGAGCGAGTCTACGAAGTCGGCCATATCGGCCTCTGCGCCTGTGCGGGCTATGAACACCGGCGTGCGGCCGTTGTTCTCGACCAGAAAAGCGTCGATCGCCTTCGCCTGCATCTGCTCCTTCGGTATGTTCATCTGCACCACGTTGGAGTAATCGTTCTGGAGTGTGCTTCGGGTGACGAACGGATTGAACACAAACGTTTTCACCGGGTTTGACATATCAGCTATAAGTCGCAGCTGCTTATCGTCGTTGGGGGCGATGATCGCCTCCACGTCGTCGAAGTATGAGCTGCTCATCAGCGCCTTGATCGTGTCGGGGTTGGCCGCCGAGTCAAACACTCGTATGTTGATTCTGTCTCCTGAGTCTTTGAGCTGGTCGGCGGCAAGAAGAAGGCCGCGGTAGAAGTCGAGATACATAGCGGTTTCGCGACCCTTTGTCTCTCCGTTGAGCATGAATGGGAGTATAACGGCCATGTTGTACTGCTCTTTGAGCGGCACTATGAACTCAGCGTCGGCTTCGGCTTCCTCAAAGGTGTATAATTCGTTGCCGTTCTGAAACCCTTCGACATCGATGTCGTCGGTCGACAGCATCTCGTGGGCCGAAGGAGTGGCGGCGTAGCGCTCGTCGATGACCGGAGTTGATTTAGGCTTTGTTTTTGCGGCAGCCGCGCCGTTCTGAAGCTCGCGCGTGGCTTTTGCTGTTTCGGGTGAGGGTATGATAATAGTCTCTCCGGCTTGATAATTGAGAGCGTCGAGACGCGGATTGGCTCGCAATATGTCGTCGACTGTGATGCCGTTCTCCTCAGCGATGCGATAGAGGGTCTCGCCTTGTCCTATCTTGTAAGTGCCGTCGTCATTCACGCCTTTCTTCTCCGCCGGGGCGATCGGCGCCTCTTGCTTGGCCGAGCCGGGGCGTATGATGATTATTGAGCCGGCCTTCACGCCGTCGCGCACCGAGGGGTTGAGCTCAATGAGGCTGTCGATGCTTACGCCGAATTTCTTGCTGATACCGTAGAGGGTTTCCCCGCTCTCGACGCGGTGAGTCATAGGCTCCTCGGCCATGGCTCGCAGCCCGGCCGAAGCGATTGCCGCGGCCATTATAGCGGCAGCTACTGAGATTTTGAGATTGTGCAGTTTCATATCATATCAATGATTTGGCGAAGCCGGTTTCCTCCCGCGGATACTTTGCCTTCCACCCCGCGAATATTCATGAATTGACACTGATTATAAATTACTTTCTTTCAACAATCTGTGAGAATCCGTCGGAATCCGTCGGTTAAGATGCAGCGGTGCGGGCGTCTTCACGAAAAGCCAATTTGACGCGAAGTTACGCGCTTTACCCCAAAAATCAAACCGATAACCCCTAAATTTGCAAAAATCACCCCGCAATCATGTTTTTGCAGGTTCAACTGGCAAGTGCAAAATTAGCGATTTGTTTGAAGAATTCCTCT
>CAZJBM010000016.1:0-61960 GCA_964544595.1 uncultured Barnesiella sp. | reverse complement strand
TTCAGTCGTGTACGTCGAGTACACTCCCTCATCACACGAACAACTCTGTTCAATGGCTGACCGCCTCAGCTTTAACAGATTTTATGGCACAGGCTCTAATATTCAATTTTTATTAATTGGCATATATATAAGCTCATTTATTTTGCGAATAGTGAATATATATGTAATTTCGCGACAATTGTGTGACATTCAGTTCACGCAACATATAACCTTAAATTCATATACCGATGAATATCAAAATCAGGAGATTTGCCGCGGCTGCATTTGCCGTTGCAATATCATTTTCGGCCATTGCCGATACCCTTACCGAAGATTTCGAGTCGGGTAAGGTATCTGAAGGGTGGTCAACCACAGGCAGTGTCACAATCAAGAAAGACAACGGCAGTTACCGCGCCGCAATGGGAGGAAATGCCACGTTGTCATCGCCCGCGTTAAAGGGCGTGACTTCAGTCGCATACAAGCATCGCGGCTCTGGCAATAACAAGCAACTTGTAGTTGAAGCATCGGCCGACGGAGGCACCACATGGACTCAGGTCGGCGCTACCAATGTGTCGTCATCGTCATCCTACGGATCAGCGTCACACTCGATTTCGCTATCCATGTCAGATCCCGTTATCGTTAGATTTACATGTAAGAGCTCAACCATATATGTAGATGATATAACTATTAACTATGTAGAGCAGGCTCAAGAGCCTACAATTCCTTCAGTAATCACTGTAACCGACCTTACGGGCGACGGAGCAGTAATCGCCATTAAACGCGGTAATGGCCAAGGGCGAGTTCTCGCGTACTCCGAAGGGGAGAATTTCGCGTGGGCACCAACCGACGGAGTCGTTTTCTCCGGCAATTTCCCTAAGAAAGTTGATGACGTAATTGTATTGGACTCAAGCGACATCGAAGCGTATAAGCTATCAGGGCTCAATCCCGGACAAACATATTCAATATGCGCATTTGAGTACAACGGAGACTCTGAGGCTCGAAACTACCTAATATCGGCTCGCGGTGAAGCTACGTTCACTACTCTGACCGTTCCTGTCATATCATTCTCAGCTTCAACGATTGACTTCAAAAACACCACGGTCGGAACAACAAAATCGAAACAACTCACTGTCAATGGCGTATATCTACAGCCGGAAGCTGGCGAAGTGACGCTCACGCTCCCTGCCGATAGTAATTTCAGCTTTGAGAACGGAGCTAAAACCATCAAACTACCTTATGCCGACGGCATGATTAACGAAGCGCTGACAATCTCGTTCACTCCGGCCGCATATACCGATTATGAGGAAACTCTGACCGCAACTTGCGGTGAAGCCACCAAATCAATGACATTGAAAGGACGCGGGGCAGATAACGATAATTTTGAATATTTCATTGCGCCTGACGGTGACGATGCCGCCGACGGATCGTTTGAGCATCCTTGGCTCAACCTCCAGAAAGCGGTTAACGCCGCGCTACCGGGCGACGTGATTTACTGCCGCGGCGGCCGATACCACTTCACTCAGCGCGACAGCAGCGGCAAGCTAACCGTAAGAATCAAAAACTCCGGCACAGCCGATGCACCGATAACTATAAGGGGTTATGAAGATGAACAGCCTATATTCGACTTCGAGCAGCAGCTTATAGACTGCAACCGCGACCGCAGCAAAGTTGGCGACCGGGGTATACTTCTGACCGGTAACTACTGGCATCTTTACGGGTTGCATATCACACATGCGGCCGACAACGGCATTAAACTTGAAGGCAGTCACAACCGTATCGAACGATGTGAATTCAGCTACAATCTCGACACCGGCCTGCAACTCGGTTTCGGCCACGATTTCTCAGCAAGCGGTTTTGGCTCGAAAAATGACGGTTCATATTGCGCGTACAACGACATCATCGACTGCGACAGCCACCATAATTGCGACTTCGACATGAACTACGGTAGTGATGCCGACGGGTTTGCCTGCAAGATGCATAACGGCAAGGATAATCGCTTCATACGTTGCCGCGCATGGCGCAACAGCGACGACGCCTGGGATCTTTATGAGACCGACTTCTCAGTATATCTTATCGAATGTTGGGCATGGGAGTCGGGCAACGCCGAAGACCACACATGGGTCTATGAGTATTTCGACAAAGGCCCCGGCTTCTCCGGTAACGGCAACGGTATTAAACTTGGAGGCAATGGTAGCGGCGGAAGCTCGCAGGGTGTCCACTACGCTTACAATTGCGTTGCTTTCGGATGTGATAAATCCGGCTCCACCAAAGGTTTTGACTGCAATAGCCACAAGGGGGGTCACGTGGTTGTCGGAGGACTCGCATTTGACAATGGCTATGACTTCATGTTTGAGTCGGGCGGTGGCGCCAACTCCGAGTTTTACAACAATGTATGCTTTGGACGTCAGGAAATATTAGTAGGCACCGAAAGCCACAACGCTCTCGGGGTTACACCCAACCAGGGGAAAACATTCTTCAACAACGTCATCACCGATTTCAGCCGAAGCGACTACGAGAGTCTTGAAGAGGCAGATGCGCTCGCTCCCCGCGGTGAAGACGGCTCAATGCCAACTAAGTTCGCCCGTCTTAAGAGCGGAAGCAAACTTATCGACGCAGGCCGCGATATTGACCTACCGTTTACCGCAGAATTCCCCTTCCTATATCAGCCTACCTACGGCTTAGGACGCGATCTCGGCCCATACGAACTCAAAGAAGGCAACATACAGTCGTCAGTACAGATGATCCTTACCGACAAGCCAGATGCGATGTTTGATGTGACATCATCAGGTCGCTCTGACGAGCAGTTGATAAAGATTGCCGTTCCTCAATCAGCCGAAGTCATGCTCTCAATTTACTCGATTTCAGGCAACCTGATATCCACATTGCCTCTCGGCTATCTTGAAGCGGGAGCAGAATATACCTTCCCGTTATCGACCGCATCTCTTTCCAGCGGGGTTTACATTCTAACGACCCGAATTAGCGACAAACACTACACGCGGAAAATCGTCGTGAAATAGCATCGAGCGCATAAATTGCTAAAAAAATGGTGTCAGCTACCTTTGTAGTTGACACCGTTTTTTATACAGACACATTCTATTTGGATTCAGGTTTTAGAAGAGGCGAGTCGGGCGAGCGTCAGTTCATAAACATTGAGGGAGCAGATTACGCTTATTGCCCCGATTATCAGCCACCCGACTATCTGCCAGTCGAAGCCAGCCACAGGAGGCAACGCCAAGTCGAAAGACGAAATCCAGCCGACAAGGGCAGGGTAGAGGAGAGTAAGTATGACCCCCATGATAAAGCCCGCGATAGCAGCCGCCGCTAAAGCGACTCTATTACATCTATGTTTTGCTGCCGTATGACGTTTCACCATATCTATTGTCGCGATATTCTTCATCATCCTTGACATGAAGTGATCATCGGGAGTAAGATCAGGCTGAAATGAGGCGAAAATATCCTTTAATTTATTCTCTTCCATATCTTTATTTTAATAAATCGCGCAGATGCGATCTGCCGCGCGAAAGATGTTTCTTTATTGCGTCTTCCGAGTTGTTCACTATTCCGGCGATTTCCTTTATCGAATAGCCTTCCATGTAATATAAGAGCACCGAAGTGCGCTCTTTTGCGGGAAGTAGATTCAATGCGGCATACAATGCCTGATAGCGAAACGCCGAGTCGGCCGATTCATCCGAAACTAAATTGGCAGCTTCGTTATATTCTCCGTGGACCTTATCAGAGCGCTTATTGTCTACAAACGTATTGAATCCTATTTTATAGATCCATGCCTTGAAGTTTTCATTGCCATTAAATTTCTCAAACGAAAGATAAGCCTTCATGTAGGAGTCCTGAGCTATATCGTCGGCCATCATTGTGTTACCGCAGCAGAGGGCCACAAGAAAACGTCGAAACGATTTCTGCGTACCCTCAACATGTGATATAAACTGTTCGCGAGTCATTGATTATTTATCTTCGCCATTATTTAACTGCTTGCGCGTTACGTAATAGACGATAAGATAACTTATACCGATCGCTAACGATATTCCCCCGAAGACCATTGGCACTGTAACCGGATCGGAACCAAACGCCGTTCCTGCTATGCAATTCACTAACCCGACAATGACTAAAAATAGTCCTATCAAGGAAAAGATACATCCGCGAAGCAATCTCGAATTGAGGATCTCGCACGCTGACTTTTTAGGTTTGCGTAATGCGTCGGCAAGTTTATCGGCGTCAATCGAATTGTTGGCTTCAATAGCTTTTATCAACACCTGCGCTCTCTTATTATCGCTGTTAATTGTCGCGAGAAATACAATTAGCACTATTGCTACCGGGAGCACCACACACACGAAAATCGGGACTAATACTTGAACTGATTCCATTATCATTTTGCTTTAATATTGTTAATAGTAATGTTTTTTAGAGACATCTCGACTTAATAACGAACCTTAAAACGAAAAGGTGACATTATTTTTGAAAAAAAATGATTTATGCTCTTATCCGGGACGACAAATTCTTACACTACTTATCACAATACCATACAAATATAGCGACAATTCTGATAAAAAGCAATTAAGCGGTATCGCAAAGGCAATAATGCCACGCAAATGGCGTTTTAGTAATAAATCAATAAAACAGTTGAGTAGATGAGACATTTAACCTTACTGCTTCTTGGGGTGATATTTTGCCTTACAAGCTGCCATAACAACGAGGATGAACCCAATTATGAATTTGACGCGACAATCAATTTGGTATATGTTCCCGCGGGGATAACATTTGAGAAGTCTGACACCGAATTTTTAAACAAATGCCGTCCTTGGGACGACAAGTTCGTTATCGTAAATTCGTCGGATGAATTGCCCGCTGATCCTCTCGGCTTCAACGACCACTACGATAAAATAAACTTCTCCGACCAGACTCTTCTAATTTACTATTCTATCCATAACTACCGCGTCGTTACTTGCCGCAATGTTTTAACGAAGAATATTCGCGACAACGTTTATAACTGGCTTCTCAATCTCGGTATCGAAAACAAAATCGAAGGAGCGTCTGACAAGTTGACAATTTCGCGATATGCGATATTGGTGCCAAAGATTACACAGAACGACCGCGTAAAAGTGAATTACACTCTGACCGCTCTCGACTTTAACTGGGAAGAGTAAGATTTGACCAATGATTAAGGAAATGCTCATCGCCGGACTTGGCGGTTTCATAGGCACCTGTTGCCGATACTTAGTAGGTAAGCTCAGTGCAGCTCTCTTTCCATTCGTTTTTCCCGCAGGCACTTTTATCGTGAACGCTGCGGGATGCTTACTGATAGGGCTTATTTGCGGATTATCTGAACGAACGGGGATAATTACGAGCGGTCACAATCTTTTCTTAGTGACCGGGATATGCGGAGGTTTCACCACCTTCTCCGCTTTTGCCAACGATATATGGGTTCTCGGGGCGAAAGGTGAAATCGCCACGTCTGTTCTTTACTGTGTTCTTACCGTCATAATAGGCATAGCCTGTGTATGGCTCGGGCGATACCTCTCAACCCTTTAGTCACCTTACAATATCAGCTTATCGCTTGATTTCCTGACACGCAAGCTCGAAATCATCCGCATCATTGCCAAATGGTAATTTCTTGCGGATTAACTCCAGCTCTGATTTATCAACCTCAGCATAGTAGATTCCTGTCGAAGGATCTTTCTGCGAAATCGTCAGACCGAGGGGATTTATTATAAAAGTCGTATCGGTATAATCTCCGTAATCATCACTGCCGTCGCGATTAGCACCAACGTAAACCGCCTGATTTTCGATAGCTCTGGCCGAGAGAAGCTGTCGCCATGCGAAGCCGCGCGATGTGGGCCAGTTGGCCGGAACTATCATAATATCGTATAACGAGCTTGCGTCGCGGTTTCTACACCATGCGGGAAATCTAAGATCATAGCATACTATCATCGACAAATTCCACCCACGGTATCTAACAGCCTTGGGAAGACGCGTGCCTTGTGTAAAGACGTTATGCTCCGCACTGAGCGAAAACAGGTGACGTTTATCGTAAAAATAGCGTTCACCGCTCGGCTCGACTATAAATCCGCGATTGTAAACTCTACCTTCCTCTATACATAAAAACGTGCCTGCCATCGCGACATTGTAGTCAGCAGCGAGCTTGCCGACAGTGCGCATCGTAGGTCCGTCATTGTCCTCTGCAAGCGACCTTATCACATCAATATCCTGCAAAAAACCGGTGCTGAAAAGCTCGGGAAGCACAACAAGGTCGGTTTCACCTTGTAGTGAAGACATGATTTTAGTAATATTGGCGAGGTTTTCGTCTCGGTCGGCCCACACCATTCTGAGGGGAATTGAAGCGATTTTGAATTTCACTGACATAAGAGGATACAGATAATAGAGGTAATAGATAGGTTATAGACGAAGTCGATACGCGATCAATCGGTAGTGAATTTATCGGGATATTTGGCTGTGAACTGGCTATAATAATCTTTTATAGCCCTCATATCCGCCTCGAAATCGCCTGTCGGAATAAATGTTCGCTCCACGTATATCGTCTTGTCCTTAAAGTCGAATGCTCCGAGCACTATTGGGACGTCGGCTTGACGAGCTATAGCGAGAAATCCTGTTTTCCAACGTTCGGTACGCTTTCTCGTCCCTTCGGGGGTAATGGCGAGATTCATCTGCTCGCGGCTGTTGAACAGGGCCGTAATCTTATCCACAGCGTGCCCCGATTTCAACCTGTCGACCGGTATGCCACCCATTAACTTGAATATCGGGCCGAGCGGGAAGAAAAACCATTCTTTCTTCATCAGAAATCCGGCTTTTCTACCTACTGATGCGTAAGCAAGTTTTCCGAGAATGAAATCCCAGTTAGAAGTGTGAGGAGCCACGCATATAATCGATTTGGGATAGTCAGGCACTGTTATCTTAACGCGCCAGCCCAGCATTTTCAATATTAGACCCGATAATCGCATACTTAGGGTATTAATGAACAATACGATTTTCGGGACATGATTCAGCACATCCCGAAAATCGTCAGTTATAAAAGTTTATTTTTTGGGCATAGCCCCATTCATTTCTTTCACGATAACCTCAAGCTCGGCCTCAAACCCTTTATTAAGAGATTTGAATGCTTTGTTGTAATATTCATTGCGAGCTTTTCGATACTCACCTTCATTGGCGAAATCGCGAGGCACCTTATCGAATATCGCGTTTGCGCGCGAAAGAGCTGTTTCCTGAAGGGCAGCCACGCGTGAAAGCGCTTCATTGATTTTCTCTTTATCGATACCGGGAATGAAGTGTTTTGCCAATATGCACTCAGCGGCGACATCACCGCAGATGTATCTGATTTGTTTTTTGAGTTTTCTTTTATTTGCCATATCAGTATTGTGTTTGGTTAATATATATTCTTAACAATTAGCCTCAAATCAATGTTTAAGCAGATAGCTTTTAAATGCCGAGTAAGTAGGGGCGAGCCTCATTGGCTGCGTATAGGATAAGACAGCAGAGTGTGCGCTACTATCTTGGCCTAACTCGATTCCTGTATTCTCCATAATTTGCTCACTGTACTTAGCGGGATGGGTAGGAGCGAGGAACACACCGATTTCTCCCTCCCGCAGCGAATCGCGCAAAGCATGGTAACAAGTAGCGGCATGAGGGTCGAATACAATGCCCGACATATCATGCAGTGATTTCACGGCTTGCCACATCTCTGCATCTGAAGCTGAGACTCCGGTAAGCAATTTATTCACTTTATTCTCGTCACCTTTCATAAGGTCAAACAATCGCGACATATTTGAAGGTATATGCTCGGCGCCGCAATCCTCAGTTCGCAGCTGATGACGATGAATCTCGGCAAATCCGTTATGAAATTTCATGAACGAATCATTATCGTTGTTCGCAACGACAAATCTCTTAGCGGGAAGTCCCATTTTCACTGAAATAAGCCCCGCACAAATATTTCCGAGATTTCCGCACGGCACTGAAAACACAAGCTTGTCGTCGACCTTATCGCTTCCAAACTTATCAACAAGTTTCGCATAAGCCCAAAAATAATAAATCATTTGGGGCAGAAGCCTGGCAATGTTGATTGAGTTGGCTGAAATGATTGTCTTTGTTTGCCTCAAATCCCTGTCTGATAGGGCTTGATATGCCATTATTCGACACTGGTCATAAGTGCCGTCGACCTCTATCGGCTTAATGTTTCGTCCGAGCGACGCGAACCGAGCGATTTGCGCGCGAGATAGACCCGACTTCGGATAAAGTATCTGGACTTCAATATTATCCATCCCCGCGAACGCTTTGGCTACGGCGCTTCCCGTATCGCCTGAGGTTGCAGCAAGGATAATGACTTTATCCTCAATGCCCCGGCGCCTGATAAGTTGCTTTACGAGTCGAGCCATTATCCTTGCCGAGAGATCCTTAATCGACGAGGTAGGGCCTTGATATAGACATAAAGCATACACATCTGGCGAAATATTCACCAGCGGAATCTCGAAGTCGAGACTCTGAAACACCGTATCTTTTATCTCTTTCGCGTCGAGATCTTCTCCAAACAAAGTATTGCCCACCACGTAGGCAATCTCCTTCAGTTTCAGATCGGGGAGATTTCTGAAAAAGGCATGGGGTATATGCCTCAGCTTTTGGGGCATATATAGGCCACCGTCGGGCGCGATACCGTCGAGTATAGCCGTCCATAGGTCAACAAGATATGACGGATTATTCGTACTATAGTATTTCATGGCATAGAGAGAATTCGCTCGGAATTATTAGCTGAAAAAAGCTTTATGAGCGCGATTAATGACTTCCGAGAGATGATTAGCGCGACAAACAAATGCGATATTGGTGTCTGATTCCCCGCAGTTATGTACGATTAATGGGAGCGAATCAGCCGCCAATTCTTTGGCAAGCGACTCAAATTCATTCGACTGGCTCTTAACGCCGCTGCCGACAGCCGCAACAAGCGACAAGCTTTCGAGCGAACGGAGATTGCTTATCGCGCGCGAGCGAAGTTCGGCTGAGAACTCTTTCGCGAGTATCTCTCTCGTGAGCTTGAGGTCGTCGGATTTCACGACGATCTGACGACTCGGGCGCGAATAGTCAAGCTCCTCCACTCCTGGAAGTCGCTGATTGGTCATCAACAATATGCTTACGCCGCTTTGAGCCAATGCATTGAAAATTCGCTCTTCAAGTTGGGCAATGGTAGATTCGTCGTCAGCTCCAAGACTGATCATCCCTACCTCTTTAACCGACGATATGCCTCTTATACCGCCCTTAGAGTCATTTCCTCCCGATAAAGTCGTTGAGATCAAAGTGCCGGGAGCTGCTGAATTAAAGGTGTTTTTGACAACGATAGGAATATTGCGGTGATATACGGGATAAAGCGTAGGGGGATAAATCACCTTTGCTCCGAAATTACAAAGTTCCATAGCCTCGCCGAAAGTCATTGTATCCATCACGAAAGCCTCTTTTACTATTCGCGGATCGGCGGTCATAAAGCCGTCTACATCCGTCCAGATTTCGAGGACTTCAGCTTTCAGCAACGCGGCGAGGATAGCCGCTGTATAATCGCTCCCGCCACGACCGAGGTTGGTCACGTCGCCGTTACGGTCAGAGGCTATAAAGCCGGGGGCTACAGCTACTTTGAAGTCAAGACTATCAATCGCTTCGTGCACCCTTATCGAGGTCTCTTCGTTGTCGAGAATATGCTTGCCAAACTGCTTGCGAGTAATGATAAACTCAGGAGAATAGAGATAGCGGGCCTCGGCTATCATGCGGCTGATAATGAGCGACGACATTCGCTCGCCGAAGCTCACGACCATATCGAGGGTGCGGTTTGATAAATCGCGCAGCAGATTTATTGCGTAAAAAACGTTTCCGAGCTCTTCGAGAAGAGAATTTACCTTTGATTTGATTTTAGGCTTAAACTCCTCAATGACAACCTCTTCCACTATATCAAGATGTCGCTCCACTATCTGAGAATACAATTGCAGATAGCGCATATCGCCTTGCGATGCCAAGCGGGCGGTTGCTATGAGTTGGTCTGTAATCCCGCCGAGGGCCGAGACTACGACTATCAGCTGTTCGCCCGAAGCCACTGACTCCTCTACTATGCTTTTTACGGCGGCGAGGCTCTTGACGGTGCCGACCGATGTCCCGCCGAATTTAAGTACTTTCATTTCAGTATATGGTCCGGCCCATAGCCTCGTATCTTCAGAAGCGAGCCTCCGCAGCCGGGAGCTTTTTAGGTTTAATATCGTGACACAAAGATAATACTAATCGCAGAATTTAACAATAGTCGCACTTACGCAATGCGCCTCATTGCTAAAATTCGCTCGTGAAGTGGAATTTCAGCTTCGGGAAATCCTGCTGCGCCATCTGGAGAACGTAGTTGGAATCAGCGAGGAAAACGTCGCGGCCATCCCTGTCGACTGCCATGAACTGCGCTTTTCTCTTCTTGAACGATTGCAACGCCTCTGCGTCATCGCTCTCTATCCAGCAAGCTTTATAAAGCGATATAGGTTCCCAACGGCATTGAGCTCCATACTCATGCAGCAAGCGGTATTGAATCACCTCAAACTGGAGCTGACCGACCGTGCCAATGATCTTACGGCCATTGAACTGGTTAATAAACAGCTGAGCGACACCCTCATCCATAAGCTGCTGTATACCTTTCTCAAGCTGCTTTGACTTCATCGGGTCGGTATTCTCTATATACTTGAACATTTCGGGAGAGAAACTTGGCAATCCCTTGAAATGCAGCTCCTCGCCCTCGGTCAGCGTATCGCCGATCTTGAAGTTGCCTGTATCGGGGATACCTACAATGTCGCCTGGAAACGCTTCATCAACCACGCTTTTTTTCTGAGCCATGAAGGCGGTCGGAGCGGCGAAGCGGAGCGACTTGCCTGTGCGCACCTGCTTGTAATTCGCGTTGCGCTCAAAACGACCTGAACACACTTTGCAGAATGCGATACACGAGCGATGGTTAGGATCCATATTGGCGTGTATCTTGAAGATAAAGCCTGTGAACTTCTCATCTTCTGGATTAACCACTCTCTCCTCAGCTTGCACAGGGCGCGGAGAGGGCGCTATTTCCACGAAGCAATCAAGCAATTCTTTCACTCCAAACGTGTTCAGCGCCGAGCCGAAGAATACGGGGGCAAGTTTTCCCTCACGATATGCTTCGACATCAAATTCAGGATAAACGCCGTTGATAAGCTCCAAATCCTCGCGGAGTTTAGCGGCATCGGCTTCACCGACTTCTTCATCGATTCGCGGATCGTCGATGTCGGTGATTTCAACGCGCTCCGATATTGTTTGCTTGCTTGGGGTGAACAAGTCGAGCGTATTTTCATAAATATTATACACACCCTTGAATTTCGCGCCGATATTGATAGGCCACGAAAGGGGGCGCACAGAGATTTTAAGCTCCGACTCAAGCTCGTCAAGAATGTCGAAGGGGTCGCGGCCCTCGCGGTCGAGCTTATTGACGAAAATAATGACGGGGGTATTGCGCATACGGCACACCTCCATCAGTTTACGCGTCTGCATCTCCACGCCTTTCGCGACATCTACGACAATTATTACCGAGTCGACGGCCGTCAGCGTGCGGTATGTGTCCTCCGCAAAATCCTGGTGGCCGGGGGTATCAAGAATATTTATTTTGTAATCGCCATAGTTGAAGCCCATTACCGAAGTGGCTACCGAGATGCCGCGCTGTTTTTCGATTTCCATCCAGTCGGATGTCGCGGTCTTTTTAATCTTATTGGACTTTACGGCACCGGCGATATGTATCGCGCCGCCGAAAAGCAAAAGTTTCTCAGTAAGGGTTGTTTTGCCGGCGTCGGGGTGGGAAATGATTGCGAAAGTGCGTCGGCGTTGTATTTCGTTGGTAAGTTGTGACATCTTTTATTCTTATAGACGTTTGATGCATCGGGCAAGCGATTCCTCCCAATGCGGTATTTTAACGTTGTAAGTTGACTTGATTCGTTGCTTGTCGAGGACGCTATAGTAAGGGCGAGTAGCGGGAGTAGGGTAGTCGTCAGACGGTATCGGCTGCACGTCACATTCCACTCCTCCCAATCGATGTATCGCTTTGGCGAAATCATACCATGAGCAAACGCCCTCGTCGGTGAAATGATAAATCCCCGGCACCCACTGCTGAGAAGTGAGCACCGCGTAAATAGCCTCTGCGAGATCAAGGGCATAGGTGGGTGTACCTATCTGATCCGAGACCACTCGCAAGCTTTTCTGCTCTTTGCCTTTTTGGAGCATCGTCTTGACGAAATTACGCCCGTAGGGTGAATAAAGCCATGCTGTACGTATAATGACAGCCTCGGGCGAGAGTGCGAGCAGGGCGGTTTCGCCGAGTCGCTTGGTTGTTCCGTATTGCGACATCGGGTTCACCTTGTCCGACTCTTTATAGGGGCGATACGCCCGGCCATCGAAAACATAATCTGTAGATATATGAATGATTTTAGCTCCGTTTTGATCTGCTGCGAGAGCGAGATTTTTTACCGCATCGGCATTGATTGAAGCGCAGAGTAGCTTATCTTCCTCTGCCTTATCGACATTGGTATAGGCCGCGCAGTTCACTATATGCGTCACGTCGTTGTCAAGCACATATTTTTCCACCGCCTTCTTGTCGGTAAGATCAAGTTCGTCAACATCTGTGTATAGAGTGCATCCGGGCATCTTCTCTTCGAGCACATTTTTCAGTTCGTTGCCGAGCTGTCCTTTGCATCCAGTGACTAATATCTTCATAAATTGGCTGTTATTAGAAATGAGCCGGGCGCTATGCGCACTCTCATTATATTTTTGCAAAGGTATGAAAAAAAAATCGCAAAAAAAATCGCAAAAAATTTTGGCAGTTTAAAAAATATGCCTACCTTTGCAACCGCAAAAGGGAAACAACCCTGAGCGACAAAAGAACATCGAAATTGCCTTGTGGTGTAATGGTAGCACGTCGGATTCTGGTTCCGCCTGTGAGGGTTCGAATCCTTCCAAGGCAACATTCAAAAGAGGTTAAAACTTTCGGTTTTAGCCTCTTTTTTTCGTTAAAGATCGTACTTAATCTTTTTTTCACCTACATTTCAACATGAACATCAGTCATCTTGAAAATTTCGAGCAGGCCCTCCACGGCACTCTCGCCAATTATCTTATCGGCAAAAATCAGGTTGACCCAATCCTTCCCGACACTACCGACCTCGAAGACCGCTGGGAATCGATTTGCACCGCATATCTGCCTTACGGTGTGAAAGAATTTGCCGACTATCCGACCGCTTCGCTCGGCTGGATGATGTTCATCGGCATGGCCATCGCGAAACTTTGGGATAAAGATTGGGACAAATATTCGCAGTACACCAATATTTTCTCCGACATTCTGTTGCCGGCACGGGGCTATGATGAAATGGATGAGTATATATGCGCCGACATCCTTGAGTTAACGCCAAAAGAAGCCACGGAAACGTCAAAATTAGTCGGCGACACCGCCGAAATGGTTCATAATATTTTGGTTCACGAGAAATTTGAGCCAGGCACCCCCGACGCATTTAACGCTTACGTTCGCTGTCTTCACCAGCTCTACTACTACGGCGCTGCGGTAGAGTTGCGCAGACTTGGCTATCACATGACACCCATCGGTTCACTAAATTAAATTAGCCCGCGCACCTATGAGTAAAGACAACCCGCAAGAAATATTTCCTATAGTCGACCCGGCAGGGAACGTTATCGGCAAAGCAACGAGAGGGGAGTGCCACGGAGGGAGCCGCTTGCTTCACCCTGTGGTTCATCTCCATGTTTTCAACTCCGCCGGCGAGCTCTACCTTCAGCATCGCCCCGCATGGAAAGATATTCAGCCCGACAAATGGGACACATCGGTTGGTGGCCACATCGACTACGGGGAGGATATTCCTTCCGCACTGCGCCGCGAAGCAGGCGAAGAGCTTGGCATAGTGGAATTCACGCCTGAAAAAATCACAAGCTACGTTTTCGAGAGCGACCGAGAGCGGGAACTTGTCAACGTGTTTTACACAATTTATGACGGTACGATAAATCCCTCGGATGAGCTCGACGGAGGTCGTTTTTGGTCAATGAATGAAATAAACGAAGCGATAAAAGCGGGGTGTACATTGACCCCAAATTTTGCAGGCGAATTTCCCGTCGTATCTAAATTCATCAAAGAGAATAAACCCTTCAACAATCCTTGACTATGTCATCACCTTCGCTTTTCGCAGAGATAGAGGGGTGTGTCCCTCAGAAATTTCTTCCGTTGGTAGAGCAAATTTATATAAACATGGCCAATGCGAGCCATCGTCGTGATGAATTTTCTCTAACCGACACATTCTCATGCGGCGAAGCACTTGTGACCAAAGCCTTTCAGGGATGTGAATCGATAGGCGCGATTATCAATGACAATCCCCCTGACCGCGCGGCCTACCTTTGGGATTTCGTTATTAAAACTTTGAGCGGCATATATTATGCCATCACAATATGCCGAACACAAGCCGAACGCGATTTCAAAAAACGCATAGGCATTATGGTAGTGGAATTGAGTGAATTCGGGGGCAAATACCTCAACGACACATTCAATCCGGCAAATCCAACCCGCGAGCCTTCGCTATTCGATTAACACACTAATCTCTCTCTGAGAATCACGGTATATTGATAAGCTTATGAGTCTGTAGCGAGAGCGACCAAGCGGGGTGTGACTTTACGTATTCTACCGTTCGTTCTATCGACCGCTCGTTCTTTATCGCATCGCCGTAGTCGCAAGGCTGCAAATAACATCTTGGGCCATTATCAGCTTTTAAATACATATCCCAACAGCTTAAATCCTGACATTGATATACGACTTTAAGCTCGTTGAATTTTGAAATAGCGATCGTATCGGCCTTTGGCGACACCGTAATCCAATCGATGAGTCGAAGCACGTCGCCACTAACGACAATCGTGCCGTTAGTCTCTACATGAATTGATATACCTCGGCTTTTAAAAAGCGACAACAAGCGTAGGTTGACTTGAAGCATAGGCTCGCCTCCTGTCAAAACGACCCTCTTGGCCGGATATTTCGACACTTCATCCAAAATCTCCTCCTCAGTCATTTCCGTAAAGCCGGAATGGTCGGTATCGCAGAAATCACATCGGAGGTTACAACCCGAAAAACGCACAAACACTACAGGCGTTCCTGTCCAGAAGCCCTCACCCTGAAGCGAATAAAAAATCTCATTAACGCGCATCAGTCCACTTCGTAAGTTGCGACATTGCCTTCCGACTCCTGCACCGAGCATTTGTAGCAGTGAGGAATCTGCTCCGTCACCCAATGCGCGATGTTTTCTGCCGTCGGGTTAAACGGAAGAAGTTCGTTAAGATTCTGATGATCAAGAAAACCGTGGATTTTACGCTTTATTTCCGTGAAATCGACCACCATACCATCCGCGTCGAGCTCGGCCGACTTACAGTAAACGGTCACTATCCAATTATGTCCGTGAAGATTCTCGCATTTGCTTTCGCGCGAAAGATTGAGTTGATGACTGCCCGAAATTTCCATGCGTTTAGTAACATAATACATAACTTATACATTTTTAAGTTGTACGTAGCGATTCGAGATATTCAAATCCTTGATAAGGACTACTACTGAACCTCCCCGCGAAGTTACTAAATTTAGACTTGCCAAAACCTCTTTTCGTATAAAATTGTTATCTTTGCAAAATCAAGACATCAATATTATGTATATAGCCTCCAAAAAACGAAAAGAAAACATCGCGGAATATCTTATATATATGTGGCAAATCGAAGATATAATCCGCGCAAATGACCTCGATATTGATAAAATTAAGGCCAATGTGATCGATAAATTCGATCTAACCGACGCCCAAAAACGAGAAATGACCGAGTGGTATGAGTCGCTTATCGACATGATGCGTCGCGAGGGTGTGGCCGAGAAGGGGCATCTCCAACTCAATAAAAACGTGATTATACAGCTCGAAGATCTTCATCGGGCGCTTCTCGCCGACCCGAGATTTGATAAGTACACTGCTCAGTTCTACAAGGTGCTTCCTTATATTGTAGAGCTTCGCGGAAAGGCAGGCGATAATCCCGCCGGCGAAATCGAGACCTGTTTCAACGCCTTATATGGGATGTTGATGATGAGGCTGAAATCCAAAGAAATCACCCCTGAGACTCAAAACGCGATTTCCCAGATTACTCAGTTTATAGCTATGCTCGCGGCATACTTTAAGCTTGACGACGAGGACAAGCTGTTTAACGACAACAAAGAAGACTCTAAATAATGCGATCGGAGTTTTCTATTATTCCTGAATTATCAATAAACCAATCATTATGCAACATTCATTCAAAGGGTGGCTATTGACCACCCGCCCATGGTCGTTTCCGGCTTCGGTAGTGCTTGTGGTTGTAAGCTTATGCTTCCTTTTCGGAGTTGGCTTGAAGGTGAATTGGCTCCTCGGCATTGCAGCCGTGATCAACATTCTACTGTTTCACGCTGCGGCAAATCTTTGGAGCGATCTACACGACTTCAAGCATGGCGTTGACACGCCCGAAACAATTGGTCCAAAGACACTTACTTCGGGCGAGTACACGCCGTCGGAAATCAAGACGTTCTCGCTCTCTCTCTTCGCCGCGGCTATATGCTTAGGGATTACAATCGTATGCCTTACAAGCATCCAGCTACTATGGATCGGAATTGTCGGCGCTCTTCTCGCATTGATATATCCGCTTATGAAATTCAATGCTTTAGGAGACTTCAATATTTTCCTCACTTTTTGCATTTTGCCGTCGATAGGAGTGTCGCTGATAGCTGTCGGAGAAATCTATTGGCCAGTGATTTTTGCCGCGCTACCCATCGGGCTAATGGTTGTGGCCATACTTCACGCCAACAATTCCCGCGACCATATTAATGATCATAAGGCTTCAATCCATACTATGGCAATGGTGATAGGGCAGAAGGCTTCATATTGGGTATATTTCCTCGAAGTGGTGTTTCTTCCCTACGCCTGGATCGCGGTGATGTCGGGGGCATCAATCTTCACCCCTCTTTCTCTCGCCGGACTACTCACTTTGCCTATAGCGATCTCCAATAATCGCCAATTCCGCGACATGGTATACAACGAAAGCGGCAATATCGACGACCTCGATATGAAAACCGCACAACTCGAAATGCTTCTCGGCATTATCTTATCTATCGCCTTTATCATCGGCCGATATATTTAGTCGAATATAAATAAGTATCGAAAATTAGTATAGACTAATTACCTTTTAAACCACATGACGTCAATTTCAGATAAAGCATTGCCTAAGACGGGAAGCATACGCAACTGCGTGTATTGTATTGTCCTCGCCTTCGTGTTGTGGACTATCATGTTCTGGCCTTTTGGCGGCCCGTTAGTGAATTTTTGGGCAATGATGACCTTCTCCGCACTTATACTCACCACATTGTCTACCATATTCATGCCTCGATGGTGGCAAAGCGTTAAATTCACCCCTGCGAATATTGCTTTCGGACTGTGTATAGCCGTGGTGCTATGGTGCGCGTTTTGGATCGGCGACAAGGTGTCGCAATGGATGTTTGACTTCTCTCGCGAGCAGGTAAACGGCATTTACGGCATGAAAGGGTCAACTCCGCCATGGCTCTTGTCTTGCTTGCTTCTTTTCATTATCGGCCCGGCAGAAGAGATTTTCTGGCGCGGGTATATCCAGAAAAGGCTATCTCAACGCTATAATCCAAATATTGGTTTCATCGTCACGACGGCTGTATACACCCTTGTTCATATCGGCTCATTAAACTTCATGCTAATAATGTCGGCCATGGTGTGTGGCATAGCTTGGGGTGGTCTATATCGTTTTTTCCCTAATCGCTTCGCCGCAATCATCCTCTCTCATGCGGTATGGGATGCGGCAGTGTTCGTTTGGTTCCCGATTTGATATATAAAAGATATGAAAGTAAAGAAATTTGAATTCAATATGTTCGGAGAAAACACTTATATCGTTTTCGACGAACATTCCCGTCAAGCCGCGGTAATCGACCCCGGTATGCTCAATCAGCGGGAGAACAGCGTATTCTCTGATTTCATTAACGACAATAAACTTATAGTAAAATATCTCATTGCGACGCATATCCATATCGACCACGTGCTCGGCATCGAATATGTTGAGAAAAGTTATGGCGTAGGGCTTTCAGCTTCGGAACAGGACGCTTTCTTAGCTAAAAGGGTAGCGCAGCAGGCCGAGATGTTTCACCTCCCCATCAAAGTTCCCGAAGAGATTAAACTTGCCGATCGTCTTACCGAGGGCGACACATTGCCGCTTGGCAACGACTCGCTGAAGGTTTTGAATGTCCCGGGACACTCTCCCGGTAGCATAGCCCTTTACTCATCGAAAAGCGGCATAGTATTTACTGGCGACGCGCTTTTCAAAAGCAGCATCGGACGCACCGACCTTCCCGGCGGCGATTACGCCCAACTCATTCAAGCCATCCAATCTAAGCTCCTCACTCTCCCTGATAATACAGTGGTGTTTCCAGGTCACGGCCCGTCAACAACCATAGGACAGGAAAAAGCCTTCAACCCATACGTATAAAATAAAAGACAAAGGATTATCTTATGACTGAGATAATCCTTTGTCTTTTCAATTTCAGGGAATAATCTATGCTAAAGAGCAATTTGGTTGATTTGCTCTAAGGATGGATCGGGATTCTTGGATAGGAAATCAACCATCTCGCGAAGAGTAGCGCTGACCCCTCGGCCTATTACCTTATACGGAGCCAATGTTTCTTCATTGTTCTTTATATTCTCAAGCCACCGCTCGCAGAATTCCTTCGCGTCTTCAAAGCATCCGCATCTTATCAGCACCGAAGCTATAGTGCACAATATCGACAGCTGGTTGCCCGAAAGCTCGTATGACCTAATTTCGTTGCATATCAAATCGTATGCTTTCCGATATAAGCCTGCCGAGTAGTATAACTCCAAAAGCATTAACGTGGGAATCGCCGACAATGAGAACCGCCGTTTATACCATTCGAGGTAGCTGAGCGCGACAGATAATTTATCTTCGGCGCACAATTCATTGATATGCTGAAGCAAAACTCCTGTATCTGGCTCGTTCACATCATAATATCGATCAAGAACTTCGTCGATATCCTCGTCTAACAAACATATCGTCTGAAGCATTAGCGCCTGCTCGCCGGGGTTTTCTGACTGCAAATCGAGGAGAAGTGAACGATATTCCGAGCCTTTATCGGTAAATCGCAGTGCCTCAATCAGATTTCGTTTAGCCGAATATTCAGCCGCTCCCATCTTGATAGCTTTCTCCAATACATTGACAGCCTCGGCATATCGCTGAGCCTTGACGAGAATATAGCCCTTCATGGAATACAGCTCTGCATCATCTGGAGCAAGAGCCAGGGCATAGTCTATCGACATGAGAGCATCGTCGAAAAGGTCGCAGTTAGACTGCAGCTCGGCCAATAGGCTCCAATAGTCCATGTAAAACGGATAATCGAGCGTAAGCTCCTCGAGAATCTTAATCGCCTGCTGCTCGCGTTCGCGGCCTTCGGCCGATCGAGCCATCTCGAAAAGTAATGTCTGCAAGCCGCCTGCACATCTTTTCTTCAGATAGTCGATATTGTCCCATAGCCAGCTTTCGCGTTGCAGATGCTTAGCCAAGGCCACGAATTGAATCACCGCTTCATCTTCCTCGAAATCATCGTCCATCTCGGCTATTGCCCGAAGTCGCAAATCGGCCTGATGGCCTTTAGGCATCTCAGCGCGACAAGCCAAAATCGCCCACAGCTGACTTTGGTGCTGAGCTTCGGGGGTAGTGATATAATCATTAAGAGCGCCATCGCTGATCGAAGCCAGGAAGATTGCCTTTCGCAAGCGTAGACCATTGCTCTCGGGGAAACGACGAGACGCTTCGAGCAAAACGCTCAAGCGCACGAAATCGTCGCTCATGTCGCCGGCGAAGTCAAACACATCAACGAGATCATCCTCGTCGAGATTGAGCTTCTCTCCGGCCAACAATGAGTCGCGATAAAGTTTATAAGCGGTTTCTAACGAATTAATATCTTCTTCCAAATTCGAGGTGAATTAAGCCGTAACTGATTTGAGAAAAGTTAATACTATGAATTATTTGTTCTTAGTTTTTTCCCAGCTGTCTTTAAGAGCAATAGTGCGGTTGAATATGAGGTTGTCGGGGGTGGAATCCTTGTCGGGCGTAAAGTATCCGATACGCTGGAATTGGAATTTCGTGCCCTCTTTAGCGTTCTCGGCCACGAAAGGCTCTACCTTGATATTCTCCACAATCTTAAGCGAATCGGGATTCAGCATCTCGCGGAAATCGCGATCGGGTTCGGCAGCAGGGTTCTCAACCTCAAACAATCGGTCGTAGATGCGAGCCGTAGCGTCAACAGCGTGCTCGGCCGACACCCAATGGAGCGTACCTTTAACCTTGCGTGCGGCTCCAGGGGCGCCGCTGTGGGTATCGGGGTCGTAGGTACAGCGAATTTCGGTGATATTTCCGTCGGCATCCTTGATTGCTTCCTCACATTTGATAATATAAGCGCCTTTGAGACGCACCTCTTTGCCGGGAGCGAGGCGGAAGAATTTTTTGGGAGGATTCTCCATAAAATCATCGCGCTCGATATAGATTTCGCGGCTGAAGGGCATTTTATGAGTTCCGGCATTCTCCTCTTCGGGATTATTGTCCATCTCTACCATTTCAACTTTGCCTTCCGGATAATTGGTAATGACGAGCTTCACGGGATTCATCACAGCCATCACGCGGGTAGCGACCTTATTAAGGTCTTCGCGCACAGCGTGCTCAAGAAGCGAAATGTCATTGAGGGCTTCGTATTTGGTGTAGCCTATGCGGTCAATGAAGTTGCGAATCGACTTAGGGGTGAAACCGCGGCGACGCATACCTGAAATAGTGGGCATACGAGGGTCGTCCCAACCTGCGACAAGACCCTCCTTCACAAGCTGCAGGAGCTTACGTTTGCTCATCACGGTGTATGTCAGATTAAGTCGGTTGAACTCGATCTGCCGCGGGCGATAAGTCTCATCGGCAAGCTCGTCAACGAAATAATCGTAGAGAGGACGGTGGGGAACAAATTCGAGAGTGCAGATAGAGTGGGTGACTCCCTCGAAGTAGTCGCTCTGACCGTGAGCGAAGTCATACATCGGATAAACCTTCCACGTGGTTCCGGTGCGGTGGTGGGGATGCTTGATTATGCGGTACATGATCGGGTCGCGGAAGTGCATATTGCTCGAAGCCATATCTATTTTCGCTCTGAGCACGCGGCTACCTTCCTCAAACTCGCCGGCGTTCATGCGCATGAACAGGTCGAGATTCTCCTCGGGGGTTCGGTCGCGATAGGGGCTGTTTGTTCCCGGCTGAGTAGGAGTGCCTTTCTGAGCGGCAATCTGCTCTGATGTCTGATCGTCGACATAGGCTTTACCCTCCTTAATGAGTCTGACAGCCAAATCGAAAAGTTTAGGGAAATAATCAGAGGCATAATATAAACGGTCGCCCCAATCAAATCCGAGCCAATGAATATCCTCTTTGATTGAATCAACATACTCAACATCCTCTTTTACAGGATTGGTATCGTCGAAACGAAGGTTGCAGGTGCCACCGAATTTCTCGGCAACGCCAAAGTCCATGCATATTGCTTTGGCATGACCTATATGAAGGTAGCCATTAGGCTCCGGGGGGAAACGGGTGTTAAGACGTCCGCCGTTCTTTCCCTCCTTGAGGTCGTCGGCCACTAATTGCTCGACGAAGTTAAGGCCTTTAGCCTCAACAGCTTCATTTTCGATATTTTCAGCCATAATCGGTTGCTTAATTTTGTAAACAAATTTTCCCGCAAATTTACAAAAAAGGCTTAATACTCACAAATAAAACAATTGCAACTGAAGTTGTTCGGCAATTTTTCAGAGCTTGAAAGACAATAAATGTAAAAGAAAGTGGCGCATACGAAGTAGGAAATATTTATCGCGGGGTGAGGGTGCGAGGCCATAGGTGGTCAAAAGAGTTCACGGAAATTTTGCCGTTTGGAGGTAAATGCGTAAATTTGCCGTGCACTAAAGAAGGGTCAGGTCGTAATCATCCGCTCTCTACCCAAACGCGAATCAATTAAATAATCACAATATAAAAAATGGAATTAGTAGGAAAAATCATAGTTGCGCTTCCCGAAATGACGGGCACTTCAAAAGCCGGCAACGCATGGAAAAAGCGCGAATACGTGCTCGAAACCATCGAGAATTACCCTAAAAAAGTACACTTCGACTTCTTCGGCGAGCGCGCCGATCTCTTCCCCCTCAATGTAGGCGATGTGATCAAACTGTCATTTGACATCGAGAGCCGCGAATACAACGGCCGTTGGTACACCAGCATCCGTGGCTTCAAAGCAGAGCCCGCTGCCGGCGTTCCCGGCGCAGCTCCCGCTGCCGCTGCTCCGGCCTATGGCGCAGCTCCTGCAGCTCCCGCTATGCCCCCTGCTCCCGCAGCTTTCCCCCAAGCTCCTGCCGCCCCCGCCTATGGCGCCGACGCGACCGAAGACCTTCCGTTCTGATAACTCACCCTTTATATTCATCAATACAACAAAAATGCCGCCCGATATGATTTGGGCGGCATTTTTGTTGCAGGTCAATCTCAATTACTTGATGAGGAAAGTCATGCCGAGATTGAACGATCCATTGGAGTTCAAAGGAATACCTTGCTTGGCGAGTTTGCCTAACGTGCGGTCCATGCCGAGGAACAGATTGAATCCGGGGCAATGGAGATTGGCAATCCAGCCAAAGCCCATGCCGAAAGTACCGGCAGAAGCGTTCACCCCGCAGTCAAATATCTTGCAAGGAGCGTAGTTGGCCGAGAGGCGGAAATCGGTCCAAGAGAATTTGCCTTGAATACGGGTGGTGTTAAGAAGGCCGAAGTTAACCTTGCGATAGACCGGAAGGGTATATTTGGCGCCGAGATTCATAGTCGCACCAATTCCTTTGGTCTTCGACCCGGTGTCGCCCGCGTTCTCAAGCTCGTAAAGCGTGGATATATCATCCTTGATTTTATCCCACTCGTTATCAAAACTGTTAGGGGCGTTGTCGTCGACGTTGAATGTGTACTTATCAGTGTTGAAAGTCTTCTCTCCATTGGTGGTCGCAAGCATATTGTTAGACCAGGAGATGAAGCCCAAATCGAGGAAAGCCGCGGAAAATTCCCAGTCGGGGAGCACTTCGGGAGTATAAACCGCGCCAAGATCGAATGCTATACCGAAACCTCCGATACCCGCTCCGTCAACATCCGCTCCATTGACGTAGTAATTACCAGTGTTTTTGCTCAACTCGGTTTTGTAGGTGAATCCCTTAAGGTTGACATTAGCCTCGCCGTCGGTAGTGATAGTCCATGAATCAGTGCCAAGAGTGAGATCCGCTTTACGAAGATTCACGTCGGCATGTGCACCGCCGATAAGGAATTTGAAGTTAGCACCAACGCGCCATTCGCTGGTAATCTGGCGAGAGTGACCGAGCGAAAGTTCCGCAAAAGCGTTAGCGTTAGCGTCGAGGTTAGCTATATGGTAAGTCTGATTAGTCACACCCTCTTTAAGAAGCGAAAATACGTCGCCGGGAAGTTTGATGCCGAGACCGGCGCGAGCATTCAATGAGATTGTATTATAGCCTCCGAAAGCCTTGAAGCCAAAGCTAAGAATGTTAATCTTAGTGTCGAAGCCGATACGGTTGACATCCTTGATGTTTTTCAGCGCTTCTGCCGCCGAAATGCCGGGGTTGAGGAATGTGGTAGTGCGACCGTCGACGTTATAGAGCACGCTGTTAAGCCCAAGGGTACCACTGACTCCTACATTAATGTTCGCCAAGCCGGGCATAGCGACAAACCCGCGGCTATTGGCAAACGCCGGGTTCATCTCATATCGGTAAGTGTAATCGTCGAGAAAATAGCCCGAGCGGGTATTCTGGGCAAAGGCGGGTAAAGTAGCAATAACAGAGAGAGCCACCGCCGCTGATTTAAATATTTTGTTCATGATCGGTTCTGAATTAAATTAGGGTTTAAAGCTCTTTCTGATAGTAACCTGACACGCATGGACGCACGTCGGAGAGGTGGATTTGCATGTCGGGCGACAACGCGGCTCCGTCGGGGGCAGCGGTCGCTGTTGCGGTAAACTGAATTCCGTCGAGTCTTGTGATTTCTCCGGTAATGCGAATTACGATTTCCTGGTTGTCGGCATTGGCGTTGACTTCCGCGCCTACGATGCTTACATTATTGATGCGGTTTCCGTTCTCGTCGATTGGATAACCTGAGAAATTGAGCTGCAGAGGAACGTCTGACGACACTTTAGCGCGCACTTCAAGCGTCTGGATCGTCAGGTATTCCATGTCGTCGCTATACCATCCGTCCATCTTATCAGTGTAAATCACGTTAGAGCCTCCGGCAAATTGCAAGGGTGCAACAAATTTATATTTACCTTTAACCTCGCCGTAGCTATGACCGATAAGGAGATTCTTAACTCGCTGACGGGGAACGCGGGGATTTTCAAGAGCTACCTCAAGCGATTTCGGCAAGCCGTTGCCAGAGAGAATGTCGCCTAAGGTAGAGTAAGTATAGTGAATAGCCGAAGGGAAAGCCGGGTCGATCTGCGATGAAGTCAACGCCAGGGGTGAGAGGTAGTAATTATAAATACCGTCGGGATTGCTGTTGCCTACCACAACCGGCTCGTTCATGGGATAAACCTGCGGCTGGGCGTTGTCCCGATAAGCCGTAACGACAAAACCTGTCTCGGCATAGAGACCAACCGAATTCAATGGATTAGTAACGTTGAGGTAGAAAATCGGATTGGCAAGGCGAAGATCTGTGCCGGGCTGCGAAAGCACGTCGGGCAGGTCGTTGATGTCTACAGTTGTGACGCTTACCCCGTCGATAGGATATTCAATCACACCGTCGACGGCTTTAACATCGATATCCGAGAACTTATACTCAACTTTAAACTCTACATAATTGCCGACTGAAGAGTTGTTGCAACGGATGATGCCGTCTGATATTTTAAGCTCGCCAGCAAAGTTAATCAAGCGGGAGTTGGTATCAAATGCAGTGGGATGAAATGAGAAATCGACGCCCTCAACCGGGATGTGAAGATTGGCAGCGCCTGAAACTACGTTGATAGTCGGGGCGGAATATACGCCGGTCGACGCCTCGTAATTGCTACTATTGATTATCAGGCCCTTGGGAAGCGTGATTTTGACATTATTAAGGGTGATATTGCCGCCGGGATTGGGCGAAATGGAGAAGTTTATATCCAACGCGAACGTCGCGTATGCCTTGTCTAATTCGATTACGTTAGAGGATATGGCATTTGAGGTATAAGAATAGGACGTCGAGGTTGAGGGGAGAGGAAGATCAACCGACACCCCGGTTGCCGGAACCGTGTTAATGACGTCAACGGTAGGTTTGATGTTGATTGAATTGATCACGATAGGATCAATCTTTACCTCTGATGAATTAATTGTACCATCCTTCACTACGGCATACTCGTTATTGACTATCTTAACGATACCGTCGTCATCAAGGTCGATAATACTGCCCATATCGATTTTGTCGATATTGATAGGGATAACAAGATCGTCAACCTTGACCTGGACTGTCGAATCGATGTCCGACAAATCATATTTGTCGTCGATACAGCTCCATGCCGTTGTGCCTAAAGCCAAGAGGCATAAAGGCATAACAAAACTTTTTTTCATAGTTAATATTTAATTTAAAAATGTTTCCGTAGTTTACCACATATTGCTAAATACCATGTCATGCTAAACACGAACAACAAAAGTATGAAACAATTTTAACGCAAAGATATGTTTTTTACGCTTATTTAACAAATAATCATGCGATTAATTGCCATTTTCGTCCTCAATCAGAAAAAACAATCAATCGTAGCTTGGTTTTGCTCGCGATTTTGTAGTAAATTTGCCAAAAATTGCATTTACATGGCAGAAAAGAATGACTGGTGGACCTCACCGACCGAAAGCGAGAACGGACGCCTGATAATGGTTTCAGGGCGCCGCGACATAGATAAGTTCCGCAACAACCCGCGATTTTCGATTCGCGCCGAAATCTCATGGAAATATGAAGGCGACCCCAACGGCATGCCCGACCGCGAAACGTCGGAGATGATGGAAAAAGTGACCGATGCGCTGCAACTCACTTTCAAAAAAGACCCGGTAGCCGTTATGACCGGGATATATACCGGCGACGATCGCCGCGACTGGATTTTCTATACCGCAAGCACTCATATTTTCGGGCGCAAAATCAACGAAACTTTAGCCGATTTCCCTCAGCTGCCGTTGACAATCTATACCGAAAACGACCCCGACTGGGACGAATACAACGAGATGAAAGAGCTTTCGGAAATCGTCGCAAGCGACGACTAATCTCATTGATTACTTTGTAATAAAAAGATTAAGTGGTTGGCAAAATTTGTTGTCAACCACTTAATCTTTTACTTTAGAGTTTATCTTTATCCGACTAAACGCAAGCTATTTATCACACCTTCATAATCACCCCGTCGCCTAAAGCGATTCGACGCTCTTTGTAAAGAGCACCTACGGCTTTCTTGAAGTCTTTCTTCGAGCATGAGAAATAGGTTTTAATCTCTTCGGGGGTGGATTTATCGGTAATTGTTATTCGGCCGCCCTCAGCCTCAATGCGCTCCATAATCTCTTCTTCAAGCACCGGGATGCGCTTAGAGGAAGAGGCTTCAAGCGTAAGATCTATTTTGCCGTCGTCTCTTACATTTTTAATGTACCCTACGGTCTCAACGCCCAATTCGAGCGGCTTATATAGCTCATTTTCGTAGAGCATGCCGCTGAACAAATCGTCGACTATACATTTATAGCCGAGATCGGTATGCGCGTAACCGAGTATCTTCACTTTAGCGCCATGGCGGTAGTTGGGTATAACGTTGTTGAGAAACTTATCTATTTTGGCCGATGCCACGATTCGACCGGTCGCTTCATCGACGTATACATACACCAGATAAATGCCACCCTCCCTCATCTTCGCTTTTTGCTCGCTGAAGGGTACGAGAAGATTCTTGTAGGGGAGTCCCCAGTCAAGGAAAGCGCCTATACGGTTGACGTCGACAACCTGCAGGAAAGCGAACTGTCCGACTTCGGCGTATGGATGCTCGGTTGTGGCTATCGGTCGCTCCTCAGAATCGTTATACACGAACACGTCGACCCAGTCGCCCGCCTGAGGATTTCCCTCTACATATCGCTTGGGGAGAAGAATCTCCTGGCCATCACCGCCGTCGAGATATAAACCGAAATCAACCGATTTCACCACTTGCAGCTTATTGTATTTTCCTAATTCCATTATATGTAGCTTTACTTAGCCTGACTTAAATTATATTATTTACGCAAATTTAACTAAATTTGCCCGATAAATCAAATAATATCTTATGGACAATATCGATATAATCCTCAAATATTTCCCTAATATAACCGACAAACAGCGCAATCAGTTCGCCAAAATAGGGGTGTTGTACCCTGATTGGAACGAAAAAATCAACGTTATCTCCCGTAAGGACATCGACAATCTATACACTAATCATATTCTCCATTCTCTCGCTATCGCCAAATTCCTCCCCAATCCGGTCGCGGGCACAAAATTTATCGACCTCGGCACCGGGGGCGGCTTCCCTGGGATACCGTTAGCGATCATGTACCCTGACTGCACATTCCACCTTATCGACCGTATCGGGAAAAAAATCCGCGTCGCGCAGTCAATCGCAGAGGAAATAGGGCTGGAGAACGTAACTTTTCAGCATGGCGACATCGGTGAGTGTCACGAAAAGTTTGATTTCGTGGTAAGCCGCGCTGTCATGAATCTCGCGGAACTCGTAAGAGTGACGCGTAAAAACGTTGGCAACAAATCGCGCAACGGATATCCCAATGGCCTTATTTGCCTTAAAGGGGGTGATCTCGACAACGAGATAGCCGAGACTCGCGTCGATGTGATCGAAGAAAATCTGTCGACGTGGTTCTCTGAGCCGTTTTTTGAAACCAAACGACTGATTTACATACCTTACTGAGAGCCTGTCGGACAATTATTTCACATAGGCTCTAAAAATGTCTCACTCTATTTTTTAGAGAACTTGTAGAGGCACGTCGTCAATCGTTTGGGGCGAGTCATCATCGGCGCTGGCTTGGTGTATGACTTGATTTTCTCAAACGATATTTTCTCTGCAAATCTGCCCATAAGCGCATCTTCATCTTCCTCGTTTGAGAGCAACAAACCCTCCGCAGGCAGATTATCGCGCTCAAATTCCTTGTCGAATATGCGCAGTCGGTCGCCTAAATAAAAGTTGATTTCGTAGAGACGTAGAGCTGTGTCATCGACAAAGCTATATAGTATTTCATCCGGATAGTCCTCCTTGATCTCCATTGCCACCGGGTAATCACTCTTTGAGGAGAGTATCGGGGGTAGCGCGGCGCAACTTACCGAAGTGAGTAATGCCACGGTTGTTGCTATAGTCCAAGCAGCAACCTGCTTATAAGAGCCTTTAATCAGTTTTTGCAAAAGCACGCAAGCAACGGCAATGACTATAGCAAGCGACGCAATCACAACTATACCACATCCATACTCAGCGAACCCCGCCAATTTAGGCACCACACCCATATATGCCGCGGCTACAGCAGAGGTTGCAATCAACGAAACCACGGCAATAACCCAGCCATATACTTTGAGCGATTTCTTCCGGTTTGCTATAAGCCACTCGACAAGAAGCGCGACAAAGTAGGCAAGCATCGGATAAATGGGGAGGAGATAGACGCTGCGCTTACTCTTCGGGATACAATAGAACACGAATATAACAATCGCTACCACTTCGGCGAAAAGCGTCGCGCGGTCCTGAGCTGAAATGCGCCGACGAAGGGAGCGTAACCACCCGCTTGACGCGGGTTTGCGCCAGCGGGCCGAGAACAGGGCGAAGACGCATAATAGCGTATAGGGAGCCATGCCTGAGACCACGGTCATCACATTATAATACCAAGGGTTTTCGTGAGACTCATACGACATTGAGCCTGTAAGGCGACCGAAATTCTCCTCCATCACAAGCGACAGGAAATTGTCTCCTCCCTGCTTATATGCGGCAATATACCAGATTGCCGGTATAACGCACGAAAACACGCCCGCAGCAAAAAGTCGGCCCAGCAAAGGGAGAAACCGATCACCTGTCATCAGCCTGTATATCCCCAAAACAAGACATGGCAACGCCACTCCCACAGGCCCTTTTGTAAGGAACGAGCAGCTCATAAGCAATATCGCGAGCCATGGGAGCCCACCACGGCATTTGTTTTCAAAAAAAGAATACATCGAATACATAGCACCAACCATAAAAGCGGTGTTGAGCATATCGACGCGACACGACGAAGCCGCTCGCCACACTTCTATCGAAGTAGCGAGGATGAGCGCCGTAAGGACGCCTGAAAAGCGCGACCCCCGATACCGCTTGAAGAACGCGTAGGTAGCCATCGCCATGAATATACACGCCAGTGCCGACGGCACGCGCGACGTAAATTCCGTGACTTGCCCGCCAAGCAACCATGAAATCGCCGCTATGCACCATGCAAGGAACGGCGGCTTGTACGGAATCTCGTAATCGAAACTCACAGGCAGAATCCAGTTGCCTGAATTAAGCATCGACACCGCGACAATCGACTCGCGGGGCTCCCCCTTAGTGTTGTACAGCGACTCCCCAAGCCAGGGTATAAACATGATAATGAGGACGGCGAGCAGCAGCCATCCCGAATATTTCTCTAAAAAATCTTTCACTTGTGATAATTGGTTTATTACGATTGCATATCTCTGGGGAAACTTTGCCCCTACGATTCAGGCCGCAAAGTTAATAAATGTTTGGTAATATGAAAAAAAATCACGAAATTCGCGCATAAACCGGCAAGGTACACTTTCTCTCCCGAAGCCTGGGCTACAAGCAGTGGATTCACCGCCCGGCAACCCGCAAAATCCTTGCGCTGAATTATGTAAGACAATGCAATTTACAGCCCGACAAATAGCCGCAATGGTTGGCGGCACAATAGTTGGCAACCCCGATGCCGCAGTTTCAACAGTTGCAAAAATCGAAGAAGGTCATACAGGAGCGATTTCGTTCCTCGCCAATCCTAAATATACGCATTTCATTTACGAGACAAAGTCGTCGATAGTGCTCGTCCGCAACGATTTCGAGCCGGAGCATCCGGTCGATGCCACTCTTATCAAGGTAGAGGATCCATACGCCACGGTCGCCTCGCTGCTGCAGATGGTAGCAAAGATGACCGAGCCTGTCTACGAAGGAATCGAAACGCCGTCATACATCAGCGAGGGGGTAGAGACTCCCGAAGGAATATATGTCGGCGCATTCGCGTATATTGGCAAGAACGTGAAGCTCGGCAAAAACGTGAAAATTTATCCTCAGGCCTACATTGGCGAGAATGTGACTATCGGCGACAATACTATAATCAAGCCGGGAGTGAAAATCTATCATGGCTGCAAAGTGGGAGCCAACTGTATTCTTCATGCCGGAGTAGTTGTAGGAGGCGACGGATTTGGTTTCGCACCCGTAGATGGCCATTACAATAAAATTCCCCAGATTGGCAACGTTGTGATAGAAGACAACGTTGAGATAGGCGCAAATACCTGTATCGACCGCGCGACCATGGGCAGCACCTACATTCGCGCCGGCGTCAAGCTCGACAACCTGATTCAGGTTGCCCACAACTGCGAGATAGGGGAGAATACAGTTATCGCCTCTCAGACCGGCGTGGCAGGCTCTACCAAAATCGGCCCTCGCTGCATGATTGGCGGCCAAGTCGGATTTGCAGGGCATATTACCGTCGGCTCCGACAACCAGATAGGCGCGCAATCAGGCATACCCAACAGTGTCGGCTCAGGCAATAGACTCATGGGGTATCCTGCGATAGATGCTCGCGACTGGGCCCGTCAAGCCGTATATATCAAAAAATTGCCCGACCTTTACAAGCAGGTAGCCAACATCGAGAAATCTCAAGGCAAAATCTGAAGTATTCCCCAACCAAGAAACAACAAACCAATCATATCAATGAAACAGCAAACTCTTAAACAAGAATTTACCGTCAACGGCAAAGGTCTGCACACCGGTCTTGACATCGAAGCGACCTTTTGCCCCGCTCCCGAAAACCACGGATATAAATTCCAGCGCATTGACCTCGAAGGCCAGCCCGTTATCGATGCTCTCGCCGAATATGTGACCGATACCAACCGCGGCACGGTGCTCTGTCGCGGCGACGTCAAAGTAAGCACCGTTGAGCACTCGCTTGCCGCTCTCTACGCGGCCGGTATCGACAACTGCCTTATCAAGGTTAACGCGCCTGAGATGCCGATTCTTGACGGCTCGGCTAAGATTTACTGCGACAAAATCGAAGAGGTTGGCATCGAAGAGCAAGCCGCCGATAAAGATTACTATGTAATCAAGCAGAAAATAGAAGTGCGCGACGACACTACCGGGTCATCGATCATCGCGCTCCCCGACGACGAATTCTCTATCGACGTCATGGTGAAGTTCGATTCTCAAGTGCTTGCCAACCAATTCGCCTCGCTCGACAATCTCGCCGACTTCAGCAAGGAGATCGCCGATAGCCGCACTTTTGTTTTCGTTAGAGAAATCGAGCCTCTCGTAAATCTCAACCTCATTAAGGGTGGCGACCTCGACAACGCTCTCGTCATCTACGACTCTCCCATGGAACAGGCTCAGCTCGACCATATCGCCGACATCATGGGCGTCGCCCACAAGCAGGTGACCGAGTTTGGCTACATCAACAACCGCAAACTGACAAACGAGAACGAGCCCGCTCGCCATAAACTTCTCGACGTGCTCGGCGACATCGCCCTTATCGGTCGTCCGCTCAAAGGCCACATCATCGCCACCAAACCCGGCCATTCTCTCAATACCACTTTCGCTAAGAAAATACGTAAAGAGATCAAGCGCCAGGATATTCAGGCACCTCTCTACAACCCCAACATCGAGCCTCTGATGGATCAGAACCGTATCCGCGAGCTCCTTCCTCACCGCTATCCGTTCCTCCTCGTCGACAAGATTATCGAAAAGGGACAGAGCTATATCGTAGGCGTGAAAAACATTACCGCCAACGAGCCTTTCTTCCAGGGCCACTTCCCGCAGGAGCCCGTGCTCCCCGGCGTTCTTCAGGTCGAAGCAATGGCTCAGACAGGCGGACTGCTCGTGTTGTCGACCGTGGATGATCCCGAAAAATACTCGACTTACTTCATGAAAATCGACAACGTGAAATTCCGCCAGAAAGTCGTTCCCGGCGACACGCTGATTTTCCACGTATCGTTTATGACTCCGCTGCGCCGCGGCTGCGCAATTATGAAAGGCTACGCTTTCGTAGGCGAGAAAGTGGTCACCGAATGTGAGTTCATGGCTCAGATTGTTAAAAACAAATAATCATTAGCGATGAAACACGATTTAGCATATATTCATCCCGACGCTAAGATAGGGGAGAACGTCATCATCGATCCGTTTGCCGTAGTTCACGGCGACGTTGAAATCGGCGACGGCACTCACATTTATTCCGGCGCTGTGATTCAAGACGGTGCCCGAATAGGCCGCAACTGCAACATCCACCCCGGAGCGGTTATTGCCGGAGTGCCTCAGGATCTTAAATTCGTCGGCGAAAAGACTACTGCCGTCATAGGCGACAACACCACGATACGCGAATGTGCGACCGTCAACCGCGGCACCGCCTCAAAGGGAACCACCGTCATTGGTGCAAATTGCCTCATAATGGCCTATAGCCACGTGGCCCACGACTGCGTGCTCGGCAATAATATCATCATGTCTAATGCCACGCAGCTTGCAGGCGAGGTTGTGGTCGACGACTTCGCCGTAATCGGCGGCGGCACTCTCTGCCATCAGTTCTGTCATATCGGCTCATACGTTATGATTCAGGGCGGAGCTTTGATCAACAAAGATATTCCCCCATTTGTGAAAGCGGCTCGCGAACCGATTTCATACGTGGGCATCAACGTGGTAGGCCTTCGTCGCCATGGATTCACCAACGAGCAGATTGCCGAGATTCAGAATATATATCGCTATGTATATTTGACTGATCTAAATGTCACCGCTGCAGTCGAAGCGATACTTCGCGAAGTGCCCGAAAGCAAAGAGCGCGACATGATCGTCAACTTCATCAAGGGCTCTACCCGCGGCGTCATCCGCAGCGCAGTCTGAGCCCCGCTCATAAAGTATCGAAATACTTAACTTGACAAACAAAATAAACCGTAACATCGCCTTTCGGCTTTGTTACGGTTATTTTTTGTACCCTAATCAGTTATTAGAGTGTCGCGCTATTATCGCGATTAGGCTTTTACCTTCTCAACTACAGCCTTGAAAGCTGCGGGATTGTTGAGGGCGAGGTCGGCGAGCACCTTGCGGTTCATCTCGATACCTGACTTGTGGATTAAGCCCATGAGCTGAGAGTAAGAAAGACCTTCCTGACGAGCGGCTGCGTTGATACGCTGAATCCAGAGGGCACGGAAGTTACCTTTTTTGTCTTTACGGTCGCGATAAGCGTATGTTAAACCTTTTTCCCAAGTGTTTTTGGCTACGGTCCACACGTTTTTGCGGGCGCCATAGTAGCCGCGGGTAAGTTTAAGGATTTTTTTTCTGCGAGCTCTTGAAGCTACGTGGTTGACTGATCTTGGCATTGTTTTGTTGCTTTTTGGATGTCAGCGTCAATTATCTTATTGCTCTTTTGTGCTGTTCATCCGGTTAATAAAATATGAAAATCACGAATTAAATTAGCGATTCACTGAAGCGCTCTAATAATGCGCGATGCTCAATGAAATTGCTTCGGGCGAGCCGTGAGAATTAGCGGAGACCGAGGAGTGACTTAACGCTCTTAACGTTGCTTGCGTCAACTGTACCTGAGTGGGTAAGGTTGCGTTTCTGCTTTTTGGTCTTCTTGGTCAGAATGTGGCTCTTGAATGCATGTTTTCTTTTGATTTTGCCTGATCCGGTAAGGGCGAACCTCTTTTTGGCACCGGAATTAGTCTTAACTTTTTGCATTTTCGGTTAAATGTTTATTTAATTAATGATTTATTTGTTGCCATCTCGTGGCAGATATTATCAAGATATTGCGAAGCGGGGTTACTTCTTTTTGGGCGACAGCATGATGATCATGCGCTTTCCTTCCAGCTGGGGCATCTGCTCTACCTTGCCATACTCTTCGAGGTCGTTGGCGAAGCGAAGTAATAACACCTCACCCTGCTCCTTGAAAAGGATCGAGCGGCCCTTAAAGAATACGTAAGCTTTCACTTTGGAGCCTTCCTGCAGGAAGCCGATAGCGTGCTTAAGCTTGAAGTTGTAGTCGTGGTCGTCGGTTTGAGGACCGAAACGAATTTCCTTAACCGTCACTTTTGTTTGCTTTGCTTTCTGCTCCTTCTGACGCTTTTTCTGCTGATAGAGGAACTTCTGATAATCGATTACGCGGCAAACGGGAGGTTGGGCGGTAGGGGAGATTTCTACCAAATCGAGCTCGAGATCGTCGGCGATCTTCATTGCCTCCTGAATGGAGAAGATTCCGTTTTCAACGTTATCACCCACAAGGCGAACTTCTTTGGCGCGGATACGCTCATTGATAGCGTGCTGGGCTTTACTCTCCATGCGGGTGCGGGGATCGTTGCGGCGCATGCCACCCATAGGCGGACGAGGACCTTGCGGACGGGGGCCTCCGGCCGGACGCGGACCGCCAGTGGCCGGACGTTGTTGTGAAGCGGGGCGCGGAGCGCCGGTGCCCATCGGGCGTTGATTTGGATTGGGCTTGGGTTTATTGTCCATTAACCTTTTGTTAGTGATGCAGATTACGCAATGCCACGTTAACCGAAAGCATATTTTGGAGCGCTGACTGCTAATTATTATATGTGTAATTGTTCGTTTCGGAGTTTGCTTTTCTATCAGCGGCGAAAGCCGTGATTAGTTGCTTCCGGTAGCTTCGGCGACCTCTTCGGCGATTTGCTGTGCAAAGGTAGCAATTTTCATCGTACCTTTATCACCTTCGCCCTGTTTTCTTACAGAAACTTCACCATTTTGTGCCTCTTTTTCGCCTACAACGAGCATATATGGTATTCTTTTTAGCTCGTTATCGCGGATTTTCTTGCCGATTTTCTCATTTCGGTCGTCAACTTCGGCTCTGACATCGGCAGCGTTGAGCTGCTTCGCTACCTCGTAGGCGTAGTCGTTGAATTTCTCGGAAATGGGGAGCACGATGGCCTGAGTGGGGGCGAGCCAAAGGGGGAAGCGGCCTGCGGTGTGCTCAAGCAGCACAGCCACGAAGCGCTCCATAGAGCCGAACGGCGCGCGGTGGATCATCACTGGGCGATGCTTCTGGTTGTCGGCCCCGGTGTATTCGAGCTGGAATCGCTCAGGGAGGTTATAGTCAACCTGAATGGTGCCGAGCTGCCAGCGGCGACCGATCGCATCCTTCACCATGAAGTCGAGTTTCGGGCCGTAGAACGCCGCTTCGCCGAGCTCTTTGCGCGCTTTGAGGCCTTTTTCCTCGCAAGCCTCAATAATGGCGGTCTCGGCGAGATGCCAGTTCTCGTCGCTACCGATGTATTTCTCTTTGTGAGCCGGGTCGCGGAGCGAAATCTGAGCCTCGAAATTCTCGAATTTAAGTGCCTTGAAGATATAGAAAATAATATCCATCACCTTTAGGAACTCATCCTTGATCTGGTCGGGGGCGCAATAAATGTGGGCGTCGTCCTGAGTGAAGCCGCGCACGCGGGTAAGTCCGTGGAGTTCACCGCTCTGCTCGTAACGGTAGACGGTGCCGAACTCGGCCAGACGCAGAGGCAACTCGCGGTAAGAGCGCGGAGCCGCGCGGAATATCTCGCAGTGGTGAGGGCAGTTCATCGGTTTGAGCAGGTATTCCTCGCCCTCTTCGGGGGTATGGATAGGCTGGAACGAGTCTTTACCATATTTGGCATAGTGGCCCGAAGTCACATAGAGGTTTTTGTTACCGATATGGGGTGTGATTACCTGGAGGTAGCCGTATTGTTTCTGTATCTTGCGAAGGAACTGTTCGAGGCGGTCGCGGAGAGCGGTGCCTTTGGGAAGCCAGAGTGGTAGACCTGCGCCCACATTCTGCGAGAATGCGAAAAGTTCCATCTCTTTGCCGAGCTTGCGGTGGTCGCGCTTTTTGGCCTCTTCGAGAAGCGCGAGATACTCGTCGAGCATCTTCTTCTTGGGGAAAGTGATGCCGTAGACGCGCACAAGCTGGTTGCGGTTTTCGTCGCCGCGCCAATATGCGCCGGCGAGCGACATCACCTTGGCGGCCTTGATGGGAGCGGTTGTGGGGATATGCGGTCCGCGGCAAAGGTCGGTGAAGTTACCCTGAGTGTAGGTTGTGATGTGGCCGTCCTCAAGCTCGCTGATAAGCTCGCATTTATATTCTTCGCCACGGTCGCCGAAGAGTTTCAGAGCGTCGGCTTTAGAAATGTCGGCGCGTACGATAGCCTCTTTCTTCTGCGCGAGTTCGAGCATCTTCTTCTCGATCTTGGGGAAATCAGCATCAGTGATTGTGTGACCGTTGGGGTCGATATCGTAATAGAAACCGTTTTCGATAGCTGGGCCGATACCGAATTTCACTCCGGGATAAAGCTCCTGAAGAGCCTCGGCGAGAAGGTGAGCCGACGAATGCCAGAAAGCGTGCTTGCCTTCGGGGTCATCCCATTTGAAAAGTTTTATTTCGGCGTCTTCGTTGATTGGGCGGGTAAGGTCCCACTCCTGTCCGTTGACCGATGCGGCAAGCACGTCCTGCGCAAGGCGCGAGCTGATGCTTTCGGCGATCTGGAGCGGAGTCACCCCAGCCTCAAACTGCTTGACCGACTTATCGGGAAAAGTAATGTTAATCATGATCAAATAGTTGTTTATCAATAAGTTGCTGCATACAACGCAGCCACCAAACAAAAATCGCCCACAAAGATACAAAAAAGTTTCTGATTTTCAATCATTTCCCCAATAAAAATCACCCATAATAAATTTTAACCCTCCTGATTTTTCATCCCACATATTTTCCCGCATAGATTTGATGCGTTGGGTCAGTAGATATGGAGCATGCATCCTTTGGAGCGAGAGAGAGTCAGGTGACGCAAACAACTTTGTATCACGCTCCATATTCGCTTTCCACACATTCAGTCAAGAGCGAGGCGAAAGCCTACAGTGCCGTTCCTAAAGGATGGGTAGTTGTCGCGGCGAAACGGGGCACGACAGTAAGTCGCACCGTAATAGTAACTACCCCCACGATACACGCAGCGTGAGCCTGACGAAGGACCCTTAGGATTAGAGGAGGAATGGGAGGAATATGCGTTTATGTCGTACCAGTCCTCGCACCACTCCCACACGTTACCGCTCATATCGTATAGACCAAGCTCGTTGGAATCCTTAGTTTTAACTGAATGAGTTTTATCTCCACTGTTTTCATAGTACCAGGCCACGTCGCCGAGATTGTCGCTGCCGCTATACTCGTAGCCTTGCGACATTGAGCCTCCCCGGGCGGCATACTCCCACTCCGCCTCTGTAGGCAAGCGGAAACGCTGGCCCGTAATGGAATTTAGCTTACGGATAAACTCCTGGCAATCATTCCAACTTACTTGTTCGACAGGCAGGTTGTCTCCTTTACGATAACTTGGATTACTGCCCATAACGGCTTCCCAAAGCGCCTGGGTCACCTCGGTCTCACCAATCATGTAGTCGGAAAGTGTTACGCTATGAACTGGTTTCTCATCATCGTCTCCATTGTTACTGCCCATCATGAACGTACCACCCTCCACCGGCACCATAGAGAAACTCACTCCATTTACGGTAAAAGTTTCGGTTGGGGAATCAACTTCGTCCATCGCAATTGGCACTTCCCTCACTGAAGATTCAGACCAAAATTTTATGGCAGCAACCACTGCGAAAACGCCGAATATAAGTCCGACAATCGATACCATATTAAAGCGTTTCTTCTTTTTATTTGCCTCCTGTACTGATACTGTAGCGTGTTCTTGAGTGTCGGGCCAACCGGTCGGATGAATGGTAGAGACATCAACAGGTTCTGTAGATTGCGTGTAAGATTGAGCCGTTCCCGTAGAAGAAGATGATGATAAAGATGATGAAGCTGCCTCGGTAATTTCGGCTATGAAATCGGCCACGGTGGGTTGTCGGTTAAATCTCGGATTAGACATAGCCATCGATATGACGCTTGCAAGCCTTTCGGGAAAACCATCGGGGAATCTCAAACCAGTCTCTATGATTTCTGAGGCTTGCGGAGGTATTGTCCCCGATAGGAGGAAATAAAGCGTGGCGGCTAAAGAATAGACGTCGGTTTGCGGCGAGAACTCGCTGACGCCTCCCGCTTTATATTGCTCGATGGGGGCGAATCCGTGGCTTATGCCTGCAGGGGTAGTAGATGTTTGCAATCCCTTTTGGTCATATTGCTTTGACAAGCCGAAATCGATAAGTATAGGCGTATTGTCGCTCCGACGAAGCATGATGTTGGCGGGCTTAACGTCGAGATGATTAATCAGCCTCTGATGCACATAGCTAAGGGCATCGCCGACTTTTTTGATATACTCGATAGCCTGCTTCTGGTCGAGAGGACCATTGCGCTTAACAATATCCCATAGCGACGCGCCCTCGATATATTCCATCACGTAGTAGGCCGTATTGTTTTCCTCAAAGGCCGAATGGATCCGTATAATACCAGGGTAGTCGAATTTCGCGATATTGCGGGCTTCTTTGAGAAACTTGGCCTTAAGCCTCTCGACGAAATCGCAGGCGCTGAGCGAGCCTACGGTTATATGGCTTGTTTCGCCGTCGCGATTACAGTAATCCTGCGGAAAAAACTCCTTGACAGCGACTTTGCGGTCAAGTGTCAGGTCAGTCGCGAGATATGTGATACCAAACCCGCCTTGGCCTATAGCTCGTTCTATACGATAAGAGGCGTGTAAAATCGTTCCGGGCTTAAGTTTCTGTGACATAAAAGTTGAGTTAGATTAAAAAGGGATTAGGAGCCTTATACTGTCGCGAATATAGCGATTTTAATCCGATTAATTGCCTCATTTATCAAAATATGAAAAACCTGAAATCAGCGGGATTTGCAGGCGGTGAGCCATACGGGGAGCATACCGCCAACAAAGTTGCCGACGACGGCGATAAGCCACATGCCGAGCACCGCGCCGAATGATTCAGTCTGCATCAGGTCGCCGCGGATTAAAGCGACCGATATGTAAAATCCGTCGGCTATCGAGTGAATAAATCCGGCGAGGATGAAGCCCGGCACCCCGATAAGCAATGGCCAGAGATTGTTTTTCTCCTTCGCCGCCGACACCGCCACGGTCATTATAATACCGCACCCCACGGCTCGGCCAAAAGCTGCGATAGGGGTGAGCTCGGTGCGAAATCGCGCAATCTTGGTCGCTGCCTCGGCTATTTGGTCGCCGGGGAAAACCAACGCCATCATGACGCACCCGACTATGTTGAGGGCGAGCACGGCCATTAGCGGCAGCGGAGCGAAACCATTATCCTTTTTCAGCGAGCACTCACGGATTTTACCGGTGTAAAGCAACGCCCCGAAATGCACTACCGACAATAAGCCGATAGAGAATAGCACTGCTCCGAGCGGGCCACCGACGGCAAGATAAATATAACCGCCGAGCGAAATAAACGCTCCGCCAAGTATCGATTTTAATATAAATTCCATGTTTAGATGCTGCTTTTGTTATTTCATTTGCTCATAGAGGGCTTCGGCCGCGCGCTCACCGTCGATAGCGGCGGATACAATTCCACCGGCGAATCCCGCGCCTTCGCCCGCCGGATAAAGCGACGGATGAGAAAGGCTGACAAGAGTATCGCGGTCGCGCGAGAGCTGCACGGGCGCGCTTGTGCGCGTTTCGCATCCTATGACCGTAGCGTTGTCGGTAAGGAATCCGCGGTACTTTTTGCCGAATTCCTCAAAGCCCTTCTTGAGTCGTGACGAAATATTGTAGGGGAGGAGATTGTCGACACGAGCGGCATGCACTCCGGGAGCGTAGCTCACGGCGGGAAGCGACGACGACTCGCGGCCTGCCACGAAATCGGTCATGCGCTGAGCCGGCGCGTTTTGCGAATCGCCGCTATGGTGATAAAACGATTTCTCTATGCGCTCTTGAAGCGACATTACTTTCAGCGGATCGTCACCCGGTATATCATCGACAAGAATCTCCACTACCATGCCTGAATTGGCCCATTTAGTGCCGCGGTTGGAGGGCGACATACCGTTGACGGCCTGCTGGTCGGGGCCGCTCGCCGACGGAATGACAAAACCGCCCGGACACATGCAGAACGAGTATACGGCCCGATCATCGACTCGCGTCAGGAGCGAATACTCCGCCGCAGGAAGGTATTTGCCTCTGCCGCCGGGGTTGTGATACATTATCTGGTCGATAAGCTCCTGCGGATGCTCCAGGCGAACGCCTATCGCGATACCCTTAGGTAGCATCGCCACGCCTTTATCCAACAGCATCCTGTAAGTGTCGCGGGCTGAATGACCAGTGGCGAGAATCACCGGGCCGACGAATTGACGACCATCGGCCGTGACTACACCTTTCACCTCGCCGTCGGCAACAATCAGATCAGTGACTTTAGCGGAAAAGTGTATTTCGCCTCCCGATTTGATAATCGTTTCGCGCATCGCCTTAATCACATCTGGGAGGCGGTCGGTGCCGATATGAGGATGAGCGTCGACAAGTATATCCTCCGCTGCGCCATGCTGGCAGAAAATCTGAAGGATTTTGCTGACGTTACCGCGCTTTTTCGAGCGGGTGTAGAGTTTACCGTCGGAGAAAGACCCCGCACCCCCTTCGCCGAAGCAGTAGTTGGAATCGGGGTCAACCACATTTTCGCGAGCTATCGCAGCCATGTCTTTACGGCGGTCGTCAACGCTTTTACCTCGCTCAAGTAGTATGGGCTTAACGCCCAATTCTATGAGCCGGAGTGCGGCGAACAATCCTGCCGGGCCTGCGCCCACGATAATTGCCTGAGGCCGATCGGCCACGTCGGGGTACTCGATAGGGGTATATAACGCGTTGGCCGGAGCAGGCTCGTCGACATAGACTCTCAGAGTCAGATTTACCATGATTTTGCGTTGTCGGGCATCGATCGAACGCTTGACCACGCGAAGATCCTTTATCCTGTTAACGTCGATGTCGAGCCGGGTCGAGGCTATGGTTTGCAACTGAAGGTCGGAGGCCGCGACGCGCGGCTCTACCCTTAGCTGAAGTTCTGTTACCATAAAATTGATTATGTGAGGGAGTTAAGGTAATTTTGTATCATTCTTCCATTGATCCGTAGCCGCTTCCATCCATTTCGCCGCCGTCCATGTCATTGCGGTGGTTATCGCGCTTAGGATTCATGTTGCCGAATGAATATTTAATCGTAAGGCGCACGTTGCGTCCTCCGCGCCAGCGTTTATTCTCCTGTGAGTACCCTTCGCCGTAAGTGAAACTATGCATGCGGCGAGAGTCAAACACGTCGCGGCAGTTGAGCGATATAGAGAATTTACCGACGTTCTTGCGCAATCCGGCATCTACGTTCCAGCCCGCCTCGCGAGAGCCCTGCGCCGTCAACCGGCGTGAATTATAGCGCCCTGTGGCCTGAAACGATATGCCCCACGGCAAGCGGACCGAAGCCATGCATCGCGCATCCCACGAGAAGTCATCGCGGGCTTTGCCCGACACCGGGAAATTCTGATTTCCGTCATGAAAGTCGAGGCTCCAGGCATCGAGATGGCTGTTGTAGAGATTAACGGTAGTGGTGAAATCAAGCTTACCGCCGAAGAAGCTGTTCTTGCCCACGATTTCACAACCGGTGTTGGTCTGGGTGCCGACGTTGCTCCATGTGGAGTACATCACGTCGCCGTTGAGATACGATATGCGGTTCATATCATGCTCAGTAGTGCGCAGATAAGCCGAGAAACTTATCATGTGCCAGGTCCACGACTTGATATAGTTAAGCTCAAAGGCGTTGGAATATTGCGGTTCGAGATCAGGGTTACCATACGATATATTGGTAGGATCTGAAATATCGTGAAAGCTGTTGAGCTGCCCGCCCCACGGTCGGCGTATACGGCGCGTGTAGTTAATCTGCACCTCGTTGTCATGTGGAAGTGAGTAGGAAAGAAACGCCGAGGGGAAAAGAGCGAATTTATTGCGCTTGATCGCATCCACGTCGTCATAGGCCATTCCGTAATCAAGCGAGCGGGCGCGTGTCTGCCACTGTTCGGCTCTGAGCCCGGCAGAGAACGACAGTTTTTCAACCTTTCCTCCGAAAGTGAAATAGAAAGCGTTTATGTCGTTGTCGTAAATGAAACGGTTGTACAGCTCAGGGGCTATAACCATATCTTGGTCGGAGGTTCCCTGCAATGTGGTCGACGGAGAGTTTTCGTGGCTATACTGCCCTTGGAATCCCGCTTCAAACTTCAGCCAGGAGGTCAGTTGCTGCACATAATCGAGTTTCACGTCGGCTCCGTTGAGCTTGAGACGCATATCCTGCTCGCGGTATATATCCGACACGGTCGCGGGGTCGTCCCATTCCTGATGCTGGAGATATGAATTCCATGTAGGCCCGCCCCAATGGTTAAAGCCAACCATTAGGTCGAGGGTATGATTATCGGCCCATTTGTGGGTATAACCGACCTCGGCGTGTGCTCCGCGCATATCATTTGACGTTTTGCTCACATTGCGGTTCGCACTCCACTGTCCGGGCAAATCAGAGGTGTAATCTGTCACCGAGTTGCCTCTGCGATGACCAAACATACCGAACGCGTTGGCATAGAAATCATCCTTGTCGGTAAGGTGATAGGTCGCGCCAGCGCGCAAAAACACGTTGTTGCCGTGATTTGGGTTTCGGCCAACGGAGCGAAGAAAATGGCCGTTGTCATATAGACGCTCTGAACTGCTGCCTCCCTTGTTTTTGCGCATTCTATAGCCCACGCCGGCATACGTGTCCCACTTGCCTGAGTTATAGTTAATGTTGAATCCGGCGTTGACGCCACCGCGGCTGTTACCGCCAACCTCCGCCGAGCCGAAATAACCCGCGCGACGGTCTTTTTTAAGGATGATGTTGATAATTCCGGCCGTTCCTTCCGGGCTGTATTTAGCCGAGGGGTTGGTGATAACCTCAATTCGCTCGATTGATTCGGCGGGTATCTGCTCAAGAATCTGAGCGCGGTTGTCGGCCGTCAAGCCCGACTCCTTGCCGTTGAGCCATATCGTCACCGACGAGTTGCCGCGGAGCGAAACCTCACCGTCCTGATCAACCTCGACTGAAGGCACCGCCTCAAGCAATTCGCTCGCCGAAGCGCCGGCCGAAGCGATATTTGAATCAACATTGAATACCTTTTTATCAAGCTCGAAACGCATTTGCCCCTTGACGCCTTCCACGACAACCTCCTTTAGCATCTTGGTGTCGTCGGCGAGATTTATGGTGCCGACATCAACGTTGGCTCCGGCCACTTTCACAGGGCGCGACTGGGGTACAGAGCCTATCAAAGTTATACGCACCGAGTAATTACCGTCGGGCACACCCGAAAGCGTGAACACGCCGTTCTCGTCGGTGTTGGTTCCGTAAGTGGTCGGTTTGCCGGTCTTTTCGCTAATGAGCTGCACGACTGCAAACTCCACCGGCTCTTTAGTGTCCTTACTTAATACTTTACCTGAAATATCACCTTTGGCTAAAGCGATAGCAGGCAGCGTCAACGTGAACGCTGCCATTATGATCTTTTTATTTACAAGCATGGTCAGGATTTAAAATATCAGCAAGCTTTGAAGCTCATGTCCAATCCCTTGACAGAATGGGTCAATGCACCAACCGAAATAAAATCCACTCCACATTCGCCATAGTCGCGGAGAGTGTCAAGAGTGATGCCACCCGACGATTCAACCTCAGTGCGGCCATTGATGAGCTTAACCGCCTCGCGGGTGCGCTCGGGAGTAAAGTTGTCGAGCATTATGCGGTCGACACCCGCTTCAAGGGCTTGGTTAATCTCATCGGTATTGCGCACCTCAACCTCGATCTTAAGGTCGCGCCCGGTTTCGGCGAGATATTTCTTTGCTGCCGTTACTGCCTGGGGAATACCTCCGGCAAAATCGACGTGATTGTCCTTGATAAGAATCATGTCAAAGAGGCCAATGCGATGATTTTCGCCGCCTCCGATCTTCACGGCCATCTTCTCCATCAATCTCATTCCGGGAGTGGTCTTGCGGGTGTCGAGCACCTTGGTCTTCAGTCCGGAAAGACGGCTCTGGTATTTATCGGTCATAGTCGCGATACCGCTCATGCGCTGCATTATATTGAGCATTGTGCGCTCGGTCTGGAGAAGCGACCTCACGCTCCCTTCGACTACGAAGGCCACGTCGCCCGGCTTCACGCGAGCGCCGTCGTTGATAAATACGGTCATCTTAAGCTCCGGATCGAAATATTCAAACACCTTGCGCGCCATTTCCACGCCGGCGAGAATACCCTCCTCCTTGACGATAAGCTGCTGGCGCCCCTTGGCATCGGCCGGAATGGTGGATAGGGTAGTATGGTCGCCGTCGCCCACATCTTCATTGAAAGCGAGGGTTATGAGGTCGTTGATAAGTTGGTCGTTAGATTTCATAATATATGATAAGTTTCTTAAATTCGCGGTGCAAAGTTACTAAAATTGGCTGAAAGTTGCCGTTAAGCCATGAGTATAATTGGCAAGTTTACGCAGATTTATACCGATTTTTAATTTTTTTAGCATATTTTATGAAGTTACGTCTCGTCGTTGTCGGCAAAACGTCGACAGGCTATCTCAAAGAGGGTATCAACGAATTCACCAAGCGCGTGTCGCGCTATTTCCCTTTCGAGATGATTGAGCTGCCCGACCTCAAATCGACCAAAGGGCTCTCGGCCGATAAGCAGAAGCAGCGGGAGGGGGAGTTGATACTCAACGCCATAGGCGACAACGGAGCTTGGGTCGCACTTCTCGACGAGCGTGGCAAGGAATTCACCTCACGCGGATTCGCTGACTATATCGACAAGCGTATCTCTACGCTTAACAAGGACATAACATTTGTGGTCGGAGGGCCATACGGATTCTCTCCGGCGGTTTACGAAAGGGCCGACGACAAAATCTCTTTGTCGAAGATGACATTAACCCATGAGATGATACGCCTTATGTTTACCGAGCAGCTCTACCGCGCCTTTACCATTCTCCGCGGCGAGCCCTACCACCACGACTAAATCATACTAAATCTTTGCTTTCCGACGCCAACTCTCTCCAAGTTAGAGAATCAGGTCGCGGAAGATGGCGTCGGAGCGTAGCCAGTCGGATTCGGGGATTGTGAGGCGGTCGGATGAACGATTGAGACGAGAACCAGCGGCATTCACGTTGTCGGCAAATTGGCGTTGAAGTTGGATTGGGAAACGCTTCAGCAAGTTCACATCAAGCCCCTTAGAAGTGCGTAATGACGTTATTATAAGGTCGTTCAACCTATCAGCATCATCTTCTTCCTCGATCTCGCAGAATGGTTTTCGAGCGGCAATAGAATCTATATAGGCGCTGATTTTTGGCGGATTTGATCGGCGATTACGTCCGTCGAACGAATGGGCCGAAACGCCGAGACCAAGATAAGGGGTGAGATTCCAGTAATTTGAATTATGGATCGCAGTAGAGCCTAGTCGGGAGAAATTGGATATTTCGTAATGCTCATATCCGGCAGATGAAGCCGCCGAAGTAAGATGGGCATACATGGCCGTAGCGAGTTCTTCAGATGCTTCTTCCACTTTTCCGGTCATCAATTGGGCATAGAGGCGAGTCCCCGCTTCGTAGGAGAGAAGATATGACGAAAAGTGAGGCGGCGCAAATGATAGCAACGTAGCGAGCTGAGTTTGCCAATCGTCAAGCGACTGCCCCGGCAAACCGTAAATCAAATCGGCACTGTAATTGAATCCCGACGACGACAATAATTCAAGCGCATGGAGAGCCTCGGCCGAATCATGCCTTCGCCCGAGTGCTGAAAGCATCTTATCGTCGAATGTCTGAACACCGATGCTTACCCTGTCAATACCGAGACTTCGGTAAGATTTTAAGATCTCGCTTGAAATATCATCGGGATTCTCCTCAATAGTAAATTCCTCGATATCTCGTAATTTATCAGCTGATTTCAGTTCGCTCAAAATGCCATCAACCAACAGTCGGAGCATCGGCATCGGTAATATCGAGGGTGTACCGCCCCCAATGTAAATAGTTGATATACCGGCAGAGGGGATTTCATTGATACGCAATCGTAATTCCGCGATAAGAGAATGAACATACAGCTCAACCTTTGATAGCGAGGGAGTGGAATAGAAGTCGCAGTACGCGCACTTCGACTTGCAGAACGGAATATGTATGTAAAGCCCGGCCAAAATATCGTTAAATTTTTATCAGCTATTGGGTATGCCGCAGATTTCCTTGAATTTACAGAAGTGGCAATTGTGATTGCGATCCCCGGGGTCGGCCACAAAGGGTTTATCGGGGGAGAAAATATCGTCGAGCAAAAGGCTAAGTTTGCCGAGATACTCTCCGATAAAGTCGCGGTAATCGGTGATAGGCTCGCCTCCTACCTTAATCGGCGTCATTTTATTTATCATCACCTTACGCAGCTGATAGATAAACGGCTGAATTCGCCCATCATAATCCTCGTGGTCGGCAAAAGCGGCAGCATATAGCATCAACTGGAATATCGCTTTAGGACGCGACTTGTCGGTATTATCAAATAATCGATCGAGCGAAGGGGCTGAAATTATATCGCCGCCTGTCTTATAGTCGACAATTCGATAGAACGACGTGCCGTCGGCTTCTTCGACGCGGTCAACGCGGTCGATCGTGTACGACAGATTTATCGTGTGCTCAGGGGATACCTTAAACGGTATTTTTATCTGATGCTCCGCGTCGACAAAATATATCTTTTGACCCATTTCGAGCTCGCGCTCAAGCATACGACGGATTGTGCGGCTCATTATCTGCCTATACACGGCCGTGTCACCGATCAAAGGAGCGGGATCGTCGGGCGATACTTTGAGATAATTCTCTTTAATAGAGCGGGTCACATAGTTTTCGGCATACCCTTTTCGTGAAAATTTTTCGACTATTTCGGGAGTGATGAGAAGCTCCGGCGCATCTCCTCGCTCATCTTTATACATCTTTGCCACGGCATCATGAAGAACTGTACCGTAAGTGCCGTCGTCCATATAATCCACGAAATCATTTTCGGGATAATACCTTTCAACATTTGCTATATAGAATGATAACGGGCACGTAATATACGCGTTGAGCGAACTTGCCGAAAGGTAGCGGGCGTTATCCGACGAGCGAAAACGATTCAGTTCACGCATTATTCTCTCGTTTTTGCTCACCATTACAGGCTCCTGCTCAGCTTTTCTGAGAGGGGATGAAACCGGCAGAACGCTCACCTTTTCAGGCGGGAACTGGTAGCGAAGCTGCTTGATGTAGCGCGATGCGCCCCCTGAGTGAATACCGGTCTTGCGCGCGTCGTAAAGCAAAAACACATTTTTTGCCCTCGTTATCAAGCGATAGAAGTAGTAAGCGTAGATACTTTCCTGATGTTCGAGAGTGGCCATCCCATATCCGCGACGCAACGCGTTGGGGATGAACGATTTTGAATAGTGCTTGCGGGGAAACACGCGCTCATTCATCGACGTCAGGATAATGTTGTCGAAATCGAGGCAACGCGATTCGAGCACGCCCATTACCTGAAGTCCGCGCAATGGCAATCCCTCATAATTGACAGTCTGATTCCCTACTATGCGCTCCACGAGATGAAACACCGTCTTATCCTCTATGAACACATCGCTTAAAAATTCCTCTCGCAGCGATCTAAGCTGCTCCACAGCGTCGAGATAACCTCTGATAAACTGCAACTCAAGATTCACCGGGCCGTTAACCTCAACCAGCGGCTCACCCTCATCATCAGAGTCGAAGACAGATTTTTTCGACACACTCTCTATAAGCTCGATAAGCCAATGGAGCAAATCGGCCAAATAATCGAGCACCGCCTCAGGGTTCATGGCGTTTGTGACGACTCTGAACGGCGCCGCCAAAGCCTCATATTCTTTCGCCGCAAGCATATCTACAGGCACGTTAAACAGACGCCGACGATTGATTTGAGCGACTATGCTGTCGCAAAGCGGCGCATACTTTAATCGTATAAGCGGATGCGAGAGCACAGCTATAACATCGTCGAAGAAAAACGTGTTGTGCGATTTCACCTCGCGTGCGCGCAGCTGCAGCGATATGATATTCCTAAGCAGTGTCGCGACCCCGGTATGGCGCAAGGAAAAGCCCATAGTGACATTCACAACCGGAATCTCCACAGGCAATGCGCTCAGCAGAGGCTGCGCAAGAGACTCATCGGGCAGAACAATCGCCGTTCGTGCCAATGAATTTATCATCTCCTCATATTCATCGTCGGAGACGGATTTAGTGACTTTTGAATCGAAAAAACCGGGATAAAGTTTACGCAATATGTCGGGAACCAACTTTGTCTGACCGAACGCCGAAGGCACCGGCATAACCGTAATGTCAGGGTAATAATTGATTGTAGTGGAGCCGACGCCGGGATACAGCGAAGGGAAATCGCGGAGGTTATTCCGCAGAAAACGGCTTGCGCGGTTTGAAGGGATCTTGAATTCGGGCGATGCGAAATCCCAATAGAAATCGGCTAGCCCCTTGCTCCGCAGGCTTGAGAAAATATGCTTTTCTGACGCTGACAACACGTTGAACCCGACGAAGATGTATCGCTTGTAGGTGAAATCCGTCCGATCCATTCGGTCTATCTCCTCGGCCGCGTCGCGGTAGCTCTTTCCCGGATAAGTCAATCCGTTCGCTGCAAGCTCCTCCCTGAACGACAGATACAACTCCTCCATCACCTGCCAGAGCTTAAGAAATCCCGCAACATTTTTCTTGTCGGAATGTGGCACTCCCATGTCGGTCTCCGACTTGTAGGAAATATGGCGCCAGAACTCTTTTACCGGATCGGGCAAGCCTTCGACATTCCAGTACTTCTCGATAGCCTTTATCTGCTCCGGTGTAAGGAAATTGGCGCTGATCTCCTTCAGTCGCTCCACATTTTGGAAAAGCTGCTTGGTATCAACCATATAGCGGTCGACATCGTTGAAATCATTGAGGAGAATATCACCCCAGAACTGGAAACGGTTAAAATCAACAAGATTTTTCCCAGCCGCGATTTCGGCTGCCGACGACCTCGCCGTAAGCACCCGCGAATATACTCGGTAAAGTACCAATAGCTGACGTATGCGAGGCGCCTCCACGAGGGTCGAAAATCCGCTGACGAAATCAGCGATAGGAGAGACCTCGGGCAAGAAGCCTGTCATTTTCTCCCGCTGGAATATATCGGAGAAATATTTCGACAAGAACACAGCCGCTCGCTTATTTGGCGTGACGAAACAGTAGTCGATAAGATTATCGGCCTCTTCGCGTAAATAAAGCTCGGCGACTTGGCTTAGAAAAGGGTCGTTAGGCAACGGCATACGTGCTGAAACTAAAAAAAGATATTATCTGAATAGTGAAAGAATGAGGTCGTGGTTGAGAAATTTAATCGAAGGTAAGCATAAATCGCACAATGACTCTACTGTCTCCGCGGGGTTAGTGGTTGCGAAACCTATTACTTTAGCTCCCGAGCGGCGCCCCGCCTCCAGCCCCTGCAGCGAATCCTCCACCACCACGCATCGCGACGGCTCGGCACCAAGCTTTTCCGCAGCTAAAAGGTAGCCTTGGGGATCGGGCTTGGATCTCGTCACCTGATTGGCGTCGATAATCACGTCGATTAGCGACGGCAATTCGGGATGCTGCTTATAAAGCAAGTTCATCTTCACGTCGTCGGAGCTTGTGACAATCGCTGTTTTAACATCATTGTCCTTTAGCTCATTGAGTAGGCGTAGAGTGCCGTCGAAGTAGTTATAGGGCATCGTCGCTTCGAAATCGTGGATACGCTGAAGCACGTAATCACGCTTTTCATCGGGGAAAAAACGAAGTATGCTCCCGAGAGTCGTTCCCTTAATGTCGGCGGCGAAAGTCGTCGCGAGATTAAACTCACGCCCCATCGAAGCCCAAAATTCAGTATAGATAGTCTCAGTATCGACGAGCACGCCGTCGAGATCAAAAAGTACGCTTATCATTTGTAATTCAATATTAACCGCCCCGCTTTATCAGCATTATATTCTTAACCGCAACGTCGAAAAGCACAATTTTTGCGTTGCAGTTACCGGCTATATCGCGGCGCGCGTTGATAAATAGTTCGCGAAGATCCTCCACGTTCTTATAGTTGATGAAACGAGCGAATTTTTTGCTGAATTTCGCCTCGTCGGCATCGAGATAATAGAGATGTGGATCGCGCAAGTTATAAATATAGTTTTCGCCTACAAGACGCTCGCAATATTCAAGAAACTTCACGCACTTCTCGCGGCCGAGTTTCGCGACCTCCTCCGACCACGCTTTCATCTCCTTTATCTTTCGCAGATAAGAGTTGCGCATCAGCCTTATGAAAAATTCGAGATAAACGGCGTTGTCAGCGCGCGCGTCGAGGCGCTTCTCTGCCTGAAGAATACTCCCTTCGGCCAAATGCGCCACCATGTCGGCGGCGTCAGGATCAATAGAGTATTTCGACTGAAGATATTCAGAAATTACCTCATCTGGGAGTCGCTTCATTTCTATGCGACGAAGACGCGAGTATATAGTAGGCAGTATTTTCGACGGCTCATTGCTGACGAGAATAAATTTAGTGTCGGCGTGAGGCTCCTCTATAATTTTCAGTAGCTTATTTGCGGTCATCTCGTTCATGCGCTCAGGCAACCACATTATGACAATCATATACTTCGCGGCATGAGAGGTGAAGTTGAGCTTATGGATAAGCGATTCGCTCTCCGATACGTAGAAGATCGGCGAACCGTCGACTTTGCCGAGCATCTCCTGCCAGCGAGGGAAATCCATAAACGGGTATGCGGTCATGAACTCGCGGAATTCAGCTATCCAATCGTCCGACACCGGTTTTGTGTTCGACCCGCGAGAAAGCACCGGAAACGAGAAGTGGGTATCGACATGGTTAAACGACTGATGCTGCAAACACGACGGACACACGCCGCAACTGTCGCCATCGGGGGTGCGGTTAGTGCAATGAATATATTGAGCGACCGCCCTCGCCATCTTGAATTTACCTATCCCAGAGGGACCCTCAAGCAAAATGGCGTGGGGAAAACGATCGGAGTCGACCATCGCGCGAAGTTGACGTTTCACGTCGTCGTGGGCTTGAATATCACTGAATTTCACGTCTATTCAATTATTTATTGTCGCTTTTGACATCATGCTTTTCCTGCTGCTGACGAGCCACCTCCAGTCGGCGCGCCAAGCGTTCGCGGTTCAAATAAGCCTTCCGCAACGAGTCTACAGCCTGCGAGTAAGTAAAAGTCTCTGCTATCGCCTCAACTTGCTCTCGGCTCAACGGTATGGTCTTTTTAGTCTGTCCGTTGAACACAACTGAATATGATTGCGCCTGATTAGAGGCCACGAGTTCTCCTATCGGGGTGCTTTCGGCTGTTGTGAAGGTTATAATTCGCGCTCCATCTCTATTGTAGTTGCGCGCGTTATCCATAGCTACCTCTGGGGTTGACGCGGAGCCGCCTGGCGATGATACTGTGATTGACGTGTATTTGACATCCGGACTCTGGAGAGCGCTTACAATATAGAATAGACCATACTCATCTGCGCGGGCAGAGATGCCGTTTGAAGTCATGAAGTCGGGGTTATACGCTTTGTTAGCGACATAATACGACCCTGCATTAGGCAAAGTCACCTCTCGCATCAATTTTCGTAATGCTGCCACACGCGCCTCTCCGCTGGCAATAATAGAATCGTTGGCCGCGATCTGTTCTTGCGATATGCGCTCTATAGCGACCGGGCGGAGATTAATCACCTGACGGATAGCAGCCGTATCGGTTTTGTAGTTCCGGGCTACTGAGTCGAGTAGTATCAGGCAGTTCTCGTAGTCGCCTTTTTCCATCGACTGCGTCGCCTGAGCTAACAATACTTCAGCTTCCGATGTCTGCGCTCCGCTGTCATTGCTGCCTCCGCAGCTTGTCGCGGTCATAACGAGTAACGCCAGGGCCAATATCTTAAATTTTTTCATTATTTTGTAAGCTTCGGAATTTATTTTAATACTATAGTTGGCAGAATGAAAAGGAGCTTAACGCTCGCGCTCAACGTTCTTAACGCCCTTAACGGTCTCGATTTTCTTAATGAGCGACTTTAGGGCGCGGGTATCGTTTACGCCGACCACCAGGTGACCTTGGAAAAGTCCGTCGTTTGAGTCGATTGAGATAGAACGAAGCGTGCAATCTTTCTCTTTGTTTATTATTGACGTGATATTCGTAACGATACCTATATCGTCATTGCCGAGGACTCGCAATGTGGCCGCGAACTGATCGCCGATTTTACCCGACCATTGCGTATTGATGATACGATGTGGGTAGCGTTCGCGCATATTCAGAGCGTTGGGGCAGTCGGTACGATGTATTTTCACCACTCCTTCCGAAGAGATAAAGCCAAACACGTCGTCGCCATGGATAGGATTACAGCATTTCGACAAACGATAGTTGATACCTTTAATATTATTGCCGATAATGAGAACGTCGGTATTGGTTTTGTGCTCTGCGGCCTCAGAGGGCTGAAGCACAAACTCCTCGGCAGAGCGCACAGCGGTGTCGGGAGCCTTATCTTTGGCCCCTGCTTGCTCGTATGCCTCGATTACGCTATTAACGTCGAGCGTCTCGGCGAAAATAGCGTTATAGAAATCGGTGACGGTTTTATAGCCGAGTTTCTTAATAGTCTTCATCAACAGCCCTTCGTCGACCTCAATCTTACGGTTTTTAAAGCGGCGCATCAAAAGCTCTTTAGCGAGGTCGGAGCCCTGATTACTCTGCTCGTTAAGGGTCTGACGGATTTTATTGCGCGCCTTTGACGTGATCACGAAATTGAGCCAGTCGCGATTAGGCGTTTGATTTGACGACGTGATTACCTCGACGGTATCGCCGCTCACAAGACGATAGTTAAGTTTCTGGTTCTTTCCGTTAACGAGTGCGCCCGTGCATTGGCATCCCAAATGGGAGTGGATATTGAAAGCGAAGTCGAGCACCGTAGCGCCGAGAGGGAGCTTGTAAAGATCGCCCTTCGGGGTGAACACAAACACCTCTTTGTCGTAAAAGTCCATGCGGAAATTACGCATGAGTTCCATAGGGCCTGCGCTGCCCGCCTCAAGAATGTCGCGCACATTGTTCATCCAGGAGTCGAGAGTTGAGTTATCGCTCTTTACTCCCTTATAGCGCCAATGTGCAGCCAGACCTTTTTCAGCTATAAGATCCATGCGGCGTGTACGTATCTGCACTTCCACCCAACGTCCGCCAGGCCCTGCTACAGTGATGTGCAGCGATTCGTAGCCATTGGATTTAGGAACTGAAATCCAGTCTTTCATTCGAGCCGGATTGGGCTGATACATATCGGTAATGATAGAGTAAGCAAGCCAGCATTGCGCTTTTTCGCTCTCTATTTCGGTATCGATTATGATACGTATAGCAAAAAGATCGTAGATATGGTCGATGTCGGTCTTCTGCTTCACCAATTTATTCCATATTGAATAAATCGACTTTGTGCGCCCTTTAATGTCAAATTTGATGCCTGCGGCCTGCAATTTTTCCTTTACAGGCGTGATAAAATCGGTTATATAGGCATCGCGCGAAGCTTTTGTCTGGTTAAGGTGGGTTTTAATGTCGTCAAACACCTTGCGGTTGGTGTACTTGAGCGACATATCCTCCAGCTCGCCCTTGATCGAATATAGGCCAAGACGATGCGCGAGCGGAGCATAGAGGAAGTTGACCTCAAGAGCTACCTCGCGCACGAGCTTCTCATTTGGGTGGTGATTAATGCGCTTCATCAGCTGAAGGCGGTCGACAATCATGATGATAATCACTCGGATATCATCGGCGAAGTTCATCAGCAGATGGCGGAAATTATCGCTCTGCACCGCAACCTGGCGGCGATACAGCGCATTGATGTTGCCGAGGCCGTTCAAAAGCTTGACCACGTCGTCGCCCCAATGTTTTCTGACCTCCTCCATCTGCAAGGCCCCTGAGTCGACCGGTCCCCTGAGCATGATAGCGATAATCATATTGCGGTCGGGGCTTATTCGGTCGCATAAGGCCGCTGCGGTCGAAAGGTCGTGAAGCAGCGGATTATTACCGAATTTATCGGGCTTTATCGGTGTGGTCTCCGCGCATTTAGAGATAATTTTGCGCAAAAGAGCGGCATCGCCCTCTTCCGCAACAGTCTTTGAGGCGTTGAGGAGATTGCGATAGAGAGTCTTGAAGCTGAGATTTGATATTTTATCGGACATTTGCTTCAGATATTTGATTTCAGCTTACAAATTTAATGATTTTTTTCGTGTTAGTTGCTTATCTGTGATAAAAAAACGAGAGACAAGTTTCGGACGATGCTATTTGCAGTCACGAAATTCGTCTCTCAAATCTCTTTGTCGGAGCGAAGGCTCACTTGGCGTCTTTAACGTAGTCGTTGTCGCCGGCGTGGTTATTGTTAATCAAGTCAGTATATTTTTCGACTCTTTCTGCCGATACTTTATTATCGTCGGCTGTGTCAGTATCCACTCCTGTGAGATAATCTTTCGCGTCTTCGATTTTCTTTTTGATTGCTTCGGTATCCATAATATTGATTATTTTGTTGGTTGTGTTTATTATGATAACGTTTTAAGCATTTAAAATGTTTTTTTAGTTGTTTGCGAATTTTTTGCTTATATTTGCATAGTTGATAGAGGCGTTTAATAAATTCATATCGGGCCGATGACTTTTGACCAGGTGAATAACCGCCTCGAAATATACCCATGAAAACCATTTATTTATTATGGAAAAGCGAATCATTGAGTGCGTGCCTAATTTCAGCGAGGGGCGCAACAAAGATGTGATTGACAAAATAGTGGAGGCTATCGCCTCTGAAGGATCTGTAAAGGTGCTTGACGTCGACCCCGGCGAAGCAACTAACCGGACGGTTGTCACATTTGCCGGAGAGCCCGACGCGGTTGTTGAAGCAGCCTTCCGCGGGGTGAAAAAAGCCCAGGAGCTTATTGATATGCGTAATCACCATGGAGCGCATCCCCGCATCGGGGCCACTGACGTTCTCCCGCTTATACCGGTTGCCGGCATCTCGCTCGAAGAGTGTGCTGACTACGCCCGCCGCCTCGCCAAGCGAATTGCCGAAGAACTTGAGATTCCCACATACTGCTACGAAGCCGCGGCTTTAAAGCCTGAACGTAAAAATCTCGCCGTATGCCGTAAGGGAGAGTACGAGGCTCTCGGGCAAAGAGTGACGGTAGAGGGTGAAGCGCCCGACTTCGGTGACCGCAAGATGGATGAGAAAATGGCTCGATCGGGAGCTACGGTAGTCGGAGCGCGCGATTTCCTCATCGCGGTCAACTACAACCTCAACACAACCTCAACCCGCCGCGCCAACGCTATCGCCTTTGACGTTCGCGAAAAAGGGCGCCCCATGCGTCAGGGGCCGAAAGTGACCGATAAGCCGGTTGTCGACGAGAACGGCAAAACCGTGATGATTCCCGGCACTCTTAAAGGCACTAAGGCCATAGGATGGTATATCGACGAATATGGCATCGCCCAGGTTTCGATGAATATAACAGACATCAACACCACTCCGCTTCATAAAGCCTTCGACGAGGTTTGCCGCGCCGCCGACGCCCGCGGCGTAAGGGTGACAGGAACTGAAATCGTAGGATTGGTGCCGCGACGCACTCTAATCGAGGCGGGCAAATATTTCCTTCGCAAGCAACAGCGCTCAGTTGGCGTTCCCGACGAGGAGCTTATACGCATAGCGGTAAAATCGATGGGCTTGGACCAGCTCAAGCCGTTCGTTCCTTCAGAGAAAATTATTGAGGATATGCTCGCCGATGCCGGAGGAGAAAAACGTCTCATCGACCTGACAGCAAAGCAGCTCGCCGAGGAAACCGCATCGGAGTCGCCTGCTCCCGGCGGAGGCTCAATCTCGGCATACATGGGCGCTCTCGGCGCGGCTCTCGCCACAATGGTAGCCAATCTTTCAGCCCATAAACCGGGTTGGGACGACCAGTGGGAATATTTCAGCGAAATAGCCGAGAAGGGGCAGGCCGCCGTCAAACAGCTGCTCGCTCTTGTCGACGAGGACACAGCATCGTTCAATATGATTATGGATGCCTTCAAAATGCCAAAGGCAACCGACGAAGAGAAAGCCGCAAGGGCTGAGGCCATTCAGAAAGCGACACTATATGCTACGGAGGTGCCACTTCGCACAATGAAAGCCGCATACTCAACTTTCCCCCTCATAAAAGCGATGGCCGAAAATGGCAACCCGGCTTCGGTGAGCGATGCAGGCGTGGGAGCACTGGCAGCGCGCGGCGCTGTTCTCGGCGCTAATCTCAATGTACGCATCAACGCGTCTTCGCTCAAAAACAGCGCCGTAGCTCAAAATCTGATTGCTGAAGCCGCAAATATTGCCGAAAAAGCCGTAGAAGCCGAAGCGGAAATCATGGGCATTGTGAACTCAAAGATATAAAGACACAAAACTACTGAAAATAGTAACACGATATAATTATGACCGAATTTCAAAAATCCATCATAGAGGGTATTCCTCAGACGCTTCCAGAGGCTAAACCCTACGACCCTAATGTCAACCATGCGCCTCGCCGCAAAGATATTCTTTCCGACGACGAGAAGAAGCTGGCATTAAGAAACGCTCTCCGCTATTTCGACCCCAAGCATCACGCGATCTTGGCCCCGGAATTTGCTGAAGAACTTCGCAAATACGGTCGAATATACATGTATCGTTTCCGGCCTGATTACGATATGTACGCGCGTCCGATAGGGGAGTACCCCGCTAAGTCGCGTAAGGCCGCTGCCATCATGATGATGATTCAGAATAACCTCGACCCTGCTGTCGCGCAACATCCTCATGAACTGATCACATACGGCGGCAACGGAGCCGTTTTCCAGAATTGGGCCCAATATCGCCTTGTCATGAAGTACTTATCGGAGATGACCGACGAGCAGACGCTCGTCATGTACTCCGGGCATCCGCTCGGTCTCTTCCCCTCGCACGAGAAAGCGCCTCGCGTTGTGGTCACCAACGGCATGGTTATCCCCAATTACTCTAAACCTGACGATTGGGAGCGGATGAACGCGATGGGAGTGTCGCAATACGGCCAGATGACAGCCGGTTCATATATGTATATCGGACCGCAAGGCATAGTACACGGCACAACTATCACCGTGCTCAACGCCGCGCGCAAGCGACTCAGCGATGTGAAGCCCGAAATCGCGGGTATGCTCTTTGTGACAGCAGGTCTTGGTGGCATGTCGGGAGCGCAGCCTAAAGCAGGCAATATCGCCGGAGTGGTGAGCATCACTGCCGAGATTAACCCCAAAGCGGTAGAGAAGCGTCATCAACAAGGATGGGTCGACGAAGTCTACACATCGCTTGACGAGCTGATACCCCGCGCCCTCACCGCTATGAAGAATAAGGAAGCCGTTTCGCTCGCATACCAGGGCAATGTAGTTGATCTATGGGAACGACTCGCCGAAGAGGGAATCAACGTTGACTTAGGATCTGACCAGACTTCTCTTCACAATCCATGGGCCGGAGGATACTATCCCGCTGGCCTCAGCTACGAGGAGTCGCAGCGCATGATGGCCGACGAGCCTGAGCTCTTCAAAGAAAAGGTTCAGGAATCGCTACGCCGACAAATCGCCGCAATCAATAAACTTGCCGACCGAGGAATGTACTTCTTCGACTATGGAAACGCCTTCCTTCTCGAATCGTCGCGCGCCGGAGCCGACGTGACGCTTCCTAACGGCACCTTCCGGTACCCATCATACGTACAGGACATAATGGGTCCGCTGTTCTTCGATTACGGTTTTGGCCCGTTCCGCTGGGTATGCTCCTCGGGCGATCCCGCCGACCTCGCCGCCACCGACCGCATAGCCGCCGAGGTGATGGAAGATATGCTTAAGGAGATCCCCGACGAAATACGCGGCCAACTTGAAGATAATCTCCATTGGATTAAGAAGGCAGAGGAGAATCACCTTGTGGTTGGCTCGCAGGCCAGAATCCTTTATGCCGACAGCGAAGGGCGCACTCGCATAGCCCGCGCCTTCAACGACGCTATCGCAAGGGGCGAAATCAAGGCCCCGATCGTGCTCGGGCGAGACCACCATGACGTATCGGGCACCGACTCGCCTTACCGCGAGACTTCAAATATCTACGACGGCTCTAACCGCTGCGCCGACATGGCCGTTCAGAACGTCATCGGCGACTCCTTCCGCGGGGCAACCTGGGTCTCGCTCCACAACGGTGGCGGAGTTGGTTGGGGAGAAGTGATAAACGGCGGCTTCGGCATGGTGATTGACGGCTCTGAACAATCGGCCAAAGCTATCGACTCTATGCTTCTATGGGACGTGAACAACGGCATCGCTCGCCGCTCATGGGCACGCAACAAAGGCGCCGTGAACGCCATACGCCGCGAAATGGAGCGCACCCCCAATCTCCAAGTCACACTTCCCAACTTCGCCGACGACTCAGTAATCGACTCGGCATTAAATCTTTAACACTAAGTAACGCAACCAATTACCATAACATGGAGACACATCATATTTCAGCCGACCGCCTCACGATAGCCCGCGTAGAGGAAATCATGGAAAAAGGGATGAAACTCGCTCTTAGCGATGATGCCCGCGCGCGTATTCAAAAATGCCGCGATTATCTCAACGAGAAAGCCTACGAGCCCGACAAACCTATTTACGGCGTGACCACCGGCTTCGGTTCGCTCTGCAATATCACTATCAGCGAGGACCAGCTCGCGCAGTTGCAGAAAAACTTAGTAATGTCTCACGCATGCAGTATCGGCGACCGCATCCCCTCGGAGGTGGTCAAAATAATGATGCTCACCAAAATCCAATCGCTCAGCTACGGCAACTCAGGCGTACAGGTAGAGACCGTGGATCTTCTTATCGATTTATTCAACAACGACATAATTCCGCTGGTCTACAAGCTTGGCTCGCTCGGAGCCTCGGGCGACCTTGCCCCGCTTGCCAATATGTGCCTTCCGCTGCTCGGTCTCGGAGAGGTGGAATACAAAGGTAAAATCATGCCTGCGGCCGACGCTCTTGCCGACGCGGGACTGAAGCCTATAACACTGAAATCAAAAGAGGGCCTCGCGCTGCTCAACGGCACCCAAAACATGTCGTCGCAAGCCGTATGGGCTATCATTCAATCTCGCCGATTGAGCCGTCTGGCCGACAAAATCGGCGCACTCTCGCTCGATGCTTTCGACGGACGCATTGAGCCTTTCTATCCCCAGATACAGCACGTGCGCCCCCATCGCGGTCAAATAGAGACAGGAAAAGCGTTCATGAAACTACTGAAGGGGAGCGAACTTATAGCCCGACCCAAGAGCCACGTCCAGGATCCATACTCATTCCGCTGCATCCCACAGGTGCACGGAGCCGTAAAGGACGCTCTCCATTACGTTGAAGGCGTTATCGAGACTGAAATAAACAGCGTGACTGACAACCCCACTGTATTCCCTGATGAAGATATGGTAATCTCTGCCGGAAACTTCCACGGCGAGCCAATCGCTATCCCGATGGATTACCTTTGCATAGCAATGTCGGAGCTTGGCAACATTTCAGAGCGTCGCACCTATCAGCTTGTCGACGGCAAGCGCGGTCTGCCGTCATTCCTGGTGGCAATGCCGGGAGTGAACAGCGGATTCATGATTCCACAATATGCCGCCGCCGCGATCGTCAATAAAAACAAAGGACTTTGCTGGCCGACATCGTGCGACTCGATTCCATCGTCGCAAAATCAGGAAGACCACGTGTCAATGGGCGCTAACTCGGCGACAAAACTTTGCGAGGTGGTAACCAACGTTGAGCGTATTCTCGCAATCGAGCTTTTCAATGCCGCTCAGGCGCTCGACTTCCGACGCCCGCTCAAATCCTCGCCCGAAATAGAGGATCTTGTGGCTCAGTATCGAAAGCACGTGCCTTTCATTGAACGCGACACGATCATGTATCCGCTCATAAACAAGTCAGTTGAATTCCTCAAAACACTCAAATGAAAGTTTTTTATAACATAGGCGCACTCTGCGGGGTGCGCCTTGACAATAAATCTCGGCTGCAAGGGGAGGAAATGAGCGAATACTCGATCATCCCTAACGCATGGATGGCAGTCGACGAATCTGGACGCATCCATTCTTTCGGCGACGAAACCGTCTGCGCCACAACAGCCACTGAAGCCGCGATCGATATGCAGGGCGGATGGGTTTTCCCCTCATTCTGCGACTCCCATACCCATATTGTCTATGCAGGCAACCGCGCCGGCGAATTTCTCGACAAAATCAACGGCTTGAGCTATGAGGAAATCGGTCGCAGAGGTGGAGGCATACTGAATTCCGCCGATTTACTTCACGAAACGTCTGAGGAGGAGCTTTACACCCAGGCAATGCACCGCGTAAAGGAGATGATTGCCAAAGGCACTGGCGCGATGGAGATAAAAAGCGGATACGGACTGACGACCGACGACGAGCTGAAAATGCTCAGAGTGATTCGCCGCATTAAAGATACCGCCCCGGTCGAGGTCAAGTCGACATTTTTAGGCGCTCACGCTGTCGGCAGAGCTTACAGCGGCAGGCAGACCGATTATGTCGACCTGGTTTGTAACGAGATGATTCCGAGCGTTGGCCGTCACGGGCTCGCCGATTACGTCGACGTGTTCTGCGACAAGGGCTACTTCACCCCCGACGAAACAGCGCGCATACTTGAAGCGGGATATAAGTATGGTCTCAAGCCTAAAATCCACGCCGATGAGCTTGCCGCATCAGGAGGTACGCGCGTGGGCGTTGAGCATAAAGCTCTATCCGTCGACCACCTCGAGAGAGCGGGCAAAGCAGAAATTGACCTCCTGAAAGGGTCTAATACGATGCCGACGGCACTCCCCGGCGCATCATTCTTCTCCTGCCTCCCATTCGCTCCGGCAAAGGACATGATCGCCTCCGGGCTCGGCGTGGCCCTTGCATCGGATTACAATCCTGGCTCGTCGCCGTCGGGTGATATGCGTTTTGTATGCTCTTTAGGCTGTATACGCATGAAATTGACGCCGCAACAGGCTCTCAACGCCGCGACACTAAATTCGGCTTACGCAATGGGGCTTTCAGATAAGTGCGGATCAATCACTCAGGGCAAAATCGCCAACTTCTTCGTCACCGAGCCGCTTCCGTCGCTGGAATATTTCCTTTACGCCTACACGTCGCCACTAATCAAAGACGTCTACCTCAAAGGCGAATTAATTCATTAAAGGAGGCTATCTAACAATTGAAGTGACCCCAGAAAATTAGAGTCTGTCCCATAAAATCTGTTAAAGCTGAGGCGGTCAGCCATTGAGCAGAGTTGTTCGTGTGATGAGGGAGTGTACTCGACGTACACGACTGAAGAACACGGACGAATATGCCGATGGATGGCCGGGGCGATGGTAATTACCACCTCCCTCTGTCTAACGATGACATGTTGAAACGTGGAGCTTTAGCGAAGCTAAATATGCTTTAGCGGAATCATCATGAAGGCCATCTTCGCCGTCACTGTCGCTGTGGTGATCAGCCGCTCGTAGCCAGGAGAGCCAGCGCTTTTGTTTGGGGTTAAGGTAAGAATAATGATTCACATACCACTAACGTGCCGCAGCGCGGAAAA
>CAZJBM010000015.1:0-63069 GCA_964544595.1 uncultured Barnesiella sp. | reverse complement strand
GACGGCCTGCCCCTCGGTGTCATCGTCACTACGGCCAACATCCGCGACTCAAAAGCGGCATATCGTCTTATTGGCAGCATCGCCCCGGCCATCCATCGGCATATTCGTCCGTGTTCTTCAGTCGTGTACGTCGAGTACACTCCCTCATCACACGAACAACTCTGTTCAATGGCTGACCGCCTCAGCTTTAACAGATTTTATGGGACAGGCTATAAGTTTGATGATGGTCGGAACTTCATTTAAAAAATGTGAAATTTATGTTTTATCTTTTAATTTTATTTCTTTTTGCTTAACTTTGGCGTTCGCAATAAGCAAATGCTAAATTTAGTGACATGATTGTTTATCACTTGCCATTTTAGATTGATTAAATTCATATAATATAGAAATGAAAAAACAACTACTCGTATGCTCTGCTTTGGCTTTGGCTTTGACAGTCATGGGCCAAAACAAAATTAACCCGGCTGGCCAGCAATTGCTTGATAATTATAAGCTCGAATTGACTAATCGCCAGACTTCAGGTATGTTGCTCGCCCCCTCCCAGACTCCTAAAGAGGATATTCTCTTGAAATTAGCGTCCGGGGCCGATGTGAATAAGCTAATAGATCTTGGCCTGGAGATTTATACCCAGATTGAAGATATTATCGCTGGCTCGATTCCGTTTGGACAGATTGAAAGTCTGGCAGCGCTTCCTGATGTTGCTTGCATAGAATTCGGCGTCGAATATAACGCATATCTCGACATAGCGCGCCCGGCAGGCTCAGTCACCGAAGTACAGGACGGATTTGACTATGATGGCGCCACTCATTCCTATAGCGGAAAGGGTGTAGTGGCCGGTATGATGGATATCGGCCTTGAGGCTAACCATGTCAATTTCCTTAAAGAGGACGGCGAATCTCGTATACAGCGTTTGTGGCATTTTACAGGCACAACAGGAAACAGCAGCCGCCGCGTATATTTCCCCGACACAATCTTCCAATTTGATTGTGACTCCAAGACTGAGACTCATGCAACTCATGTGGGCGGTATTATGAGCGGTTCGTACAACGGCAGCGGCACATTTTACAAGAATCTCTCCCCTACTCAGGGTGGACGTACCAAATATGTGGATAAGCCCGTGCCTTTCTACGGAATCGCCACCGATGCCGATCTCGCATTTGCGGTAGGCCCTCTGCACAATACTAACATTGTGGCCGGAGTAGGCAATATTGTGGAGTATGCCAAGAGCATGAATCAACCTGTTGTCGTTAATCTCTCGTTGGGCTCTACCTACGGTCCTCATGATGGCTCTGACCTTGTTGGGCAGGCGTTGGCAAAGTATGGTAAAGAAGCTATTATCTGCGTTGCTTCGGGCAACGAGGCTGAAGATGCCCTCTCGGTTGAAAAATCGTTTACAACGTCTGACAACGAGCTTAAAGTGCAATTCAAGGACAATAAAGCGAGCGGTATAGTTGATTTCTGGGGTAATGATGCCACACCCTTCACTTTCCAATGGGCTGTCTACAATCAAGGCACTCGCACCCTTGAGATCATCTCAGAGATTAACCCGGGCACCACTACTACAATTGATAGCAAAAACGCTACTTTCAACAAATATTTCTCAGGAAGCATAAAGGTTACTTCGGGAGTTTCGACGACCAACAATAGATATCAGGTCTATAGCGCATGCACGAGTGTTACCGGCAAGAATTCATCGGCTCGACTTGCGGTTGTCATTACAGGCGTCACAGGACAAACCGCCTACGGATATTCTCAGGAAACTTCGCAGTTCGACCCCTCACTGTTCCTTGTGGGATGGACTGCGGGATCAACCGAAAATTCTATCAATGATATGGCTTGCGGCGAAAACGTACTTTCCGTAGGTTCATATAACTCAAAATCACAATGGACTAATCTCTCGGGCGGCAATTATTCAATCCCCGGTTGCGTTGTAGGCGAGATCAGCCCATTCTCATCATACGGCATGAATTTCCAGGGTCAGCTTCTGCCGGAAATCTGTGCTCCCGGATGTGCGATTATTTCGTCGGGCAACCGCGCATGGGTGTTAAGCAAGGGAGCTTCAGAGCGCGTGGCTCTCGCGCAAAATCCCCTCGATTTGCAGGATGACTACTGGATTGAGCTGCAAGGCACTTCAATGGCTGCCCCATACGTGTCGGGCGTAGTAGCTCTTTGGCTCGAAGCATGCCCTGAACTCACATGCGCGAATGTGAAAGAAATTTTAAGCGCTACCGCTACCCGCGACATTCAGGTTGAAAACTATCCTGAAAAATTCGGCTACGGTAAAATCAATGCGCTCGAAGGCATTAAGTACATTCTCAAGAACTATTCATCAGTTGGGACGATCGTCGATGAGTCGAAGGCGCTGATCGTTGAGGCGGTCGACGGCGGCTACAGCGTGTTTGTAGGCGGCGAGCAGGCTCTCGCGGCTTCGCTCTACGACCTTCAGGGCCGCGAGGTAAGCAGCGTTTCGGCTGCCGCCAACGAGCTTACCGTGCCCACCTCGGCTCTTTCAGCGGGCGTGTATGTGCTTAAGGTGAATGGCGCCAACGCGACTTACACCCGCAAGATCAACGTGAAGTAATCAATCATTAGATTCCACTATATTATCCCCGGCTCAATTCTCAGAACTGCGAGCCGGGGATACTTTTTTCGCTTCGGCGCGATTGAAACTGAAGCGGCCCCGGCGATGAAGCCGAGGCCGCTTTGACTATGGGTTATGCCTGATAGGGGAGTGGCTATTTCACGTATTTGGCGAAGTTGGCGTTGCGCATATCGCCGGTCTCGTTGAAGGCGCAGTGGAGCTCAAATGCCGCCTGGAGCGAGTGGGGCGTCTGGCCGCCAGTGATGCTAAGCTTGAGATAGTCGCGGAGCAGCTCGCGGTATTCGGGTGCGGCGCAGTTGTCGATAATCGCGTGGGCGCGCTGTACGGGATCCTTGGCGCGGAGATCGGCAACGCCCTGGTCGGTGATGAGAACGTCGACCGAATGTTCCGAATGGTCGCAGTGGGCTACCATAGGCACGATGTTGGAGATCACGCCGCCCTTGGTCAGCGAGGGGCATGAGAATATCGAAAGGTAAGCGTTGCGGGTGAAGTCGCCTGAGCCGCCGATGCCGTTCATCATGCGGGTGCCGAGCACATGGGTGGAGTTTACACCGCCGAAGATGTCGGCTTCGAGCGCTGTGTTCATGGCGATGACGCCGAGTCGGCGTATCACTTCGGGAGAATTGGAAATCTCGGCAGGGCGCATCACGATTTTGTCGTGGAAGAACTCCATGTTGCTGAACATTTTCTCCTCCATGGCGTCGGAAACGGTGATCGAGCAGGTGGATGAGAATTTGCATTTGCCCTGCATCATAAGCTCGATTACCGACTCCTGGGTCACTTCGGTGTACATCTCAAAGGGAGGAATCTCGTCGCTCTCGCCCAATCCGTAGAGCACGGCGTTGGCCACGTTGCCCACGCCCGACTGAAGCGGCAGGAACTCCTTGGGGATGCGTCCGGCGCGAACTTCGCCGAGAAGGAAGTTAACCACGTTGTGGCCGATCTTGATAGAGGTCTCGTCGACTTCGGTGAAGGGCTTCACTGAGTCGTAAGAGTCGTTTGTGACGACCCCGACCACCTTTTTCGGGTCTATCTTGAGTATCGGCGAACCGATGCGGTCGCTCGGCTTGAAGATTGGTATCTCGCTGCGGTAGGGGGGATCCTTAAGCAGGACGATGTCGTGCATGCCGCGGAGCGATTTGGGGAATTTGGTGTTGTGCTCGATGAAGATTTTCTCGGCCATGGCCGCGTAGGTAGGGATATTGCCTACGCCGGGGCCGAGCACGATGTTGCCTTCTTCGTCGTATTCGGTGCACTCGATTATGGCGTATTTGATTTTGGGATAGAAACCGTAGCGCATCTCCTGGGCCATTTCAGAGAGATGACGGTCGAAGTAGTGGGCGTCGTGGGCGTTGATGCGCTTGCGGAGGTCGGGAGTGTTTTGGTAGGGGGCGCGCATGTTGATGGCGTTGGCGTTGGCGAGAGCGCCGTCGGCCCATTTGTTGGTAGAAGCGCCGGTGAAGATATTCACCTTGAATTCGCGGCCGGCTTCATGCTCTTTGATGGCACGCTCGGCCAGAGCGTTGGTGATAGCTTTGGGCGTGCCGGGGGCTGTGAACCCCGAGAGACCAAGAGTGTCGCCGTTGTTAATCATAGCGGCAGCCTCTTGGGCTGTAAGATGATTAAATGCCATGTTTTTTCACTTATAATTAAGGAGTTACAAAATCAATGATTTGTCGGGTTTTGTGGTTAATCACATTTTTCGTAATTTTGCGCAAAATTACGAAATTGCAGTGTAATTTCCTAATTTCTAATTTCTAAAATTCTTCTAAATAGTGAGTAAATTATATATCGAAACCTACGGATGCCAGATGAATGTGGCTGACTCAGAGGTCGTTGCGTCAGTGCTGCAAACCGTCGGATACGACCCGGCCGACGCCATCGACGAGGCCGACGCCGTGATTCTCAACACCTGCTCCATCCGCGACAACGCCGAGCAGAAAATCGTCAACCGGCTCCAGGCTCTTAAAGCTTTGCGCAAAAAGCGGGGTAAGCTGATTATCGCCGTCATCGGCTGCATGGCCGAGCGCGTGCGCGAAGACCTGATCAGCAACCATGGGGTTGATATAGTGGCGGGCCCCGACTCGTATCTCGACCTGCCTAATCTTTTCGCTTCGGCCGAGGCGGGGCATCCGGCCGTCAACGTCGAGCTGTCGACCACCGAGACCTACCGCGACATTATCCCTCGCCGCCTTGGGCCTAACAACGTGAGCGGCTTCGTCAGCATAATGCGCGGGTGCAACAATTTCTGCTCTTACTGCATAGTGCCTTACACCCGCGGTCGCGAGCGTTCGCGCGAGGTGGCGAGCATATTGCAGGAAATCGCCGATTTGCGCGCCAAGGGATTCAAAGAAGTGACTCTGCTCGGGCAGAACGTTAACTCCTACCGTCGCGACGACGTGACCTTCGACAAGCTTCTCGCGCTTGTGGCCGAGGCCGCCCCCGATATGCGCATACGCTTCACAACCTCCCATCCTAAGGATATGTCAGACGCCACAATCGACGTTATCGCCTCGCATCCAAATATTTGCCGTCATATCCACCTTCCGGTGCAGTCAGGCTCCAACTCGGTGTTGAAAGCGATGAACCGTAAATATACCCGCGAGTGGTATCTCGACCGTATCCGCGCTATCCGCAGCCGTATCCCCGACTGCGGCATTTCTACCGATATGTTCACCGGCTTCCACAATGAGTCGGAGGAAGATTTTCAGCAGACACTCTCGCTGATGCGCGAAGTGGGTTTCGACTCGGCGTTCATGTTCAAATATTCAGAGCGGCCCGGCACTCTCGCATCGCGCGAGATGCCCGATAATGTGCCTGAGGATGTGAAAATAGAGCGTCTTAACCGCATGATAGCGTTGCAAAACGAGCTTTCGGCCGAATCTAATCTCCGCGACCGCGGCCGCGAGTTCGAGGTGCTTGTCGAAGGGGTGTCGAAACGCTCGACCGACCAGTTCGTGGGGCGCACGTCGCAGAATAAGACGGCGGTGTTTCCCCGCGGCGACTACCGCGTAGGCGACACGATAAGAGTACGCGTGGTAGACTCAACCTCAGCCACGCTGATTTGCGAGATCGCGTAGCCCCGGCGCGTGCTTAAAAAATATTAAACAAAAGTAACTTTTTCACCAATTTTCTTGACAAAGGGGGGTGAGAAGTGTTACCTTTGTATTTCCTTTGCCCCGCTCGGGGCCATAATTAGAAATATGGGAAAACTCAGCGACAAGCAGAAAAAGAATCCACTTCGCAGCTTCGGCAAGAACATTACGGCGATCGTGAGCGTGGCGTTCGTGCTACTCATCCTCGGCATTGCCGGAGCCATGGGTATAGCCGCCCGCAACGTGTCGGACTCGATACGCGAGAATCTCGGCTTCACAATCACCTTTACCGACGACGCGACCGCGGCGCAGGTTGCCGACGTGAAGGCGAAACTCTCGTCAGCGCCGCAGGTTGCCTCATACCTCTATCTCTCGCCAGAGCAGATACTCAAAGAGGAGGAGAAAAACCTCGATGCCGATATAGTGGAGATGCTCGGCGTAAATCCCTACACCCCTGAATTCTCAGTGAAAATAAGCCCGCGCTACGCATCAGGGGCAGATATCAACGCGCTCGCTACTCAGTTCTCCGCTATGCCTGGGGTGGAGTCGGTTAAAGTTGTCGATTATATCGACAACGTGAATTCAGCGATAAGCACTCTGACAATCGTGCTTATAGTCATAGCCCTTGCCTTGATAATCATCTCGTTTGTGCTTATCAACAACACCGTCAGGCTTACGATATATTCGAGTCGCTTCATCCTCCACGCCATGAGGCTCGTAGGGGCGACCCCCGCGTTTATCCGCCGTCCGATTATTAGGGGCAATATCCTCAACGGTCTTCTCTCGGCGGTAATAGCCGTCGCGCTGCTGCTCGCGATGCGATGGTATGCCGACTCGCAGAGCGATGTCATTCAGATTGACCTCAACACTCTCCTCCCGATTGTCGACCTTATCCCTATTATCGCCGGCATGGCGTTGGCGGGAATGTTGATATGCGGCGTCGCGGCTTACTTCGCCTCGACCAAGTATTTGCGCCAAAGCTACGACGACCTCTTCTGACTTTCGTTTCGGCCTCAGCCATTGAAATGGCCGGTGGCCTTAATCCTTTTTAATAGACACAATAAATCAACATATGGCAAAAACAGTTCCGTTAAGAAACAGCGCCCCGAAGGTGAAACACGCGCTCAAACAGGAAGAGAAATCGATGTTCCCGCTCACGCGCGTCAACTTCATCATCATGATAGCCTCCGCTGCGCTCATCATTCTCGGGTTCCTTTTAATGCTCGGCGGAAGCACCAGCACCGAAGCTTTCAACGAAGACATCTTCTCCACCCGCCGCGTGGTAGTCGGCCCGACCATATCCTTCATCGGATTCGTGGCCATGGCGATAGGAATCGTTTACAAGCCTAAACAAAACTCTTAATCTTAACGTCACGAAAGTGGATACATTAGATGCTCTTATCCTGGGAATAATCCAGGGACTTGCCGAATATCTGCCCATTTCGAGCTCAGGCCATATCGAGATCGGCCGCCAGATTCTCGGCATAAAAATCGCGGGCGACGAAGCCCTTCAATTCTCAATCGTGCTCCACGTCGCCACGGTGCTGAGCACTATAGTTGTGCTTTGGAAGGAATTCGTGCCGTTAATCACCTCGTTTTTCGGATTCAAGCGCGACGCCAACACTACTTACGTATGGAAAATACTCCTTTCGTGTGTTCCGGTCATGATTGTCGGCTTGTTTTTTAAGGATACGGTTGAGGAATTTTTCGGCAACGGGCTCCTTGTTGTCGGTATATGCCTGATCGCCACGGCCGCGTTGCTCTCGTTCGCGTACTTCTTCAGACAGGGCCGCGAGACAGCCGCTCCCGCGTCGCGAGGCCGCGACATCACCTTTCTCGATGCCTTTATCATTGGTATCGCTCAGGCAGTGGCTGTGCTTCCCGGCTTGAGCCGCTCAGGATCGACCATCGCTACCGGTATTATGCTCGGCGACAACCGCGAGAAAGTGGCAAAATTCTCCTTCTTCATGGTTATAATCCCTATCCTCGGCGAAGCGCTTCTCGACGCTAAAAAACTCATATTTCCCGACGAGGGCGCGACGGCGACTATGGAAGTAGGCTACGTGCAGATGCTGGTAGGTTTCCTCGCGTCGTTCATCGTGGGTTGTATCGCCTGCAAGTGGATGCTCAATATCGTGAAGAAAGGCAAGCTGGTATGGTTCGCGGTATATTGCCTCGCTGCCGGCCTCTTGTGTATTTTCTACTAATCAACCTCCTAATCAGTTATATATCAAGTGAATTTCCTCGCAGGAGAAACCCTATATGTCGACAAGCCCTACGGCTGGACCTCATTTGATGTCGTGAAGCGGCTCCGCAACGTCATGCTGCGCCGCATGGGGCTGAAAAAGATGAAAGTAGGCCATGCGGGCACGCTCGACCCCCTCGCTTCCGGCGTGATGATTATCGTGACTGGTAAGTCCACCAAGCTTATCGACAGTCTGCAGACCGGAGTTAAGGAATACGTCGCCACGCTTGCGCTTGGCGCTACCACCCCTTCGTTCGATCTCGAAACCGAGGTCGACGCGACTTACCCTACAGAGCATATCACGCGCCAGATGGTAGAGGAAGCTTTGCGCGGGTTCGTAGGCCGCATCGAGCAGGTGCCCCCGGCGTTTTCGGCGTGTAAGGTCGACGGCAAGCGGGCGTATCAGATGGCGCGAAAGGGCAAGGAGGTGGAGCTGAAACCTAAAATTCTCGTGATCGACTCTATCGAGCTGCTCGATTTCAAGCCTACGGAAATCACTATCAGAGTAGTGTGCAGCAAAGGCACTTACATCAGGGCACTTGCCCGCGACATTGGGCGCGCCCTCAACACCGGGGCTCACCTGACGGCGTTGCGCCGCACGCGCGTCGGCGACGCTACGATCGACCGTTGCCTTTCGGTCGACGCCGCGGTCGAGATGCTGCAGAATTGCCCCGTTGAAATGCCTGAAGAAACTAACGCGTAATCATATCCCGATGATGAGTCCGCGGATTTCATCATTTATTTTTCATATCTTATGAAGTTATCTCAATTTAAATTCAAACTCCCCGAAGAGCTCATCGCCCAGAATCCCACCCCTGAGCGCGACGAGTGCCGTCTAATGGTCATAAATCGCAAAACCGGAGAAATATCACATCATATTTTTAAAGAAATACTCGGCTATTTTGACGAAGGCGACGTGATGGTGTTCAACGACTCCAAAGTTTTTCCGGCACTTCTCTACGGCAACAAGGAGAAAACAGGCGCGAAAATCGAGGTTTTCCTCCTCCGCGAGCTCAACGAGGAGCATAAACTATGGGACGTGCTCGTGGAGCCCGCTCGTAAAATACGCATTGGCAACAAGCTCTACTTCGGCGAGGATGAATCAATGGTTGCGGAGGTTATCGACAATACCACCTCGCGAGGCCGCACGCTCCGTTTCCTTTACGACGGGTCGCACGAAGAGTTTAAAGAAAATCTCTACTCACTCGGCCTCACTCCCCTCCCCGAATATATACATCGCGACCCGACTCCCGATGACGCCGAGCAATATCAGACGATCTTCGCCCGCAACGAAGGCGCGATCGTGGCTCCGGCCGCCGGTATGCACTTCAGCCGCGAGCTTCTGAAGCGCCTTGAAATCAAAGGCGTTGAGCAAGCTTTCGTGACCGTTCACAGCGGCCTCGGCAACTTCCGCGAAATCGATGTCGAAGACCTCACGAAGCATCGCATGGACTCGGAGCAGATCTTTGTCACTCCCGAACTCGTCGATACCGTCAACACGGCTAAAAGTCAGGGTAAGCAAGTGTGCGCCGTTGGCACGTCGGTGCTTCGCGGCATAGCGAGCGCGGTCAGCATGGGCGGGCGCATGAAAGCCTACACAGGGTGGACCAATAAGTTCATTTTCCCCCCTTACGATTTCACCGTCACCACTTCGCTCGTCACCAATTTCCACCTTCCGTACTCCACTATGCTCATGATGGTAGCTGCCTTCGGCGGCTACGAACTCGTCATGAAAGCCTACGAGGAGGCCGTGAAAGAGAAATATCGTTTCGGGGCTTACGGCGACGCCATGCTCATCATTTAATAGACACTATTTACCGCTAAATCGCGATAAAAATGATAATCAACCAGCGCGAAAATCGACAGGAGGCCGTCATTCAGGCCGGACTGCGGATGATGACCGCGGCGCGCACCGCACCTAAAGCCCGCGGCCTCGACCTTGTGGAGACGGCGCTCGTCAGCGGCGACGACCTTAAGGCCATTTCCGAGGAAATGCTTAAGCTTCATGAGGCAACCGGCCGACCGGTCTTTAAACGCGACTCTGCCAACATACTTCAGGGCGACGCCTTGATGCTTATCGGCACGCGTCGCCAGCTCGTAGGACTTAACTGCGGCCACTGCGGATTTCCCACTTGCGGCTCGAAACCTGCCGACGTGCCCTGCGCGTTCAATTCTATCGATGTAGGCATAGCTGTTGGCTCGGCGTGCTCCATGGCGGCTGATATGCGTATCGACACCCGCGTGATGTATTCCGCGGGAATGGCGGCGATGCGTCTCAACCTGCTTCCCGGATGTGGCTCCGTACTGGCTATCGCGCTTTCCGCAACCTCCAAAAATCCCTTCTTTGACCGTGGCTGAAACTTCCGATGCTTTCCTTACCTTACTCCGACCCTCGGAGGGCGTTTATCGCGAGAAAATGAGCAAATTTCTCGCGTTTGCCCATCCCGTGTCGTCGGCTTCCGAAGCTAAGGAGATCATCGCGTCCTATCAGAAGAAGTATTACGACGCGCGCCATGTCTGCTGGGCTTATATTGTAGGCCCTGAGCGTAAAGAGTTTCTTTCGAGCGACAACGGCGAGCCGTCGGGAACAGCGGGGAAGCCGATTCTCGGCCAGATTAATTCGTTCGGGCTCACCGATGTGGTGATAGCGGTAGTGCGCTACTTCGGCGGAATAAAGCTCGGCACCTCCGGGCTTATCGTGGCATACAAGGAGGCGGCCCGCGAAGCGATTCTCGCAGGAGAAATCATCGAAAAGCACGTGATGAAAAGCGTGTCGTTCACCTTCCCGTATATGGTGATGAACGACGTGATGAAGCTCGTGAAGCAGCCGGGCGTTGACATTCTGAGCCAGGAATTCGATAATACGTGCGCCATGACCGTCAGCACGCGCGCCGACAATTTCCGGCTCCTCGCTGGGCGGTTGTCCGACATCGATGGCTTAACCCTCAAAGAATGATCATGGCTATGAGAGTGCATCTTAATATAGGGTCTAATTTAGGCGATCGCAAGGAGAATATAACCCGCGCGATTGAGTTGATCAGCGGTCTTGAAATAGAAAATATCAGGGTTAGCGACTTTATGGAGAGCGCTCCGTGGGGGTTTGATTCCGAAAATGTGTTCATAAACGCGGGCGTTAGTTTCGATACCGCGATTTCCCCCATTGATTTGCTCGAAGCCCTTCAGGGAATAGAGAGCGAGATTTCGGGCGGCAATCCCCATAGAAATGCCGACGGAACATACCGCGACCGCGTGCTCGACATAGATATTATACTTTACGGCGACGCGCGCCTCAACCTCCCCGGGTTGGTTATCCCTCATCCGAGGGCGGCGCGGCGCGACTTTGTCATTAACCCCTTGCGCCAGATCGACCCTCAACTTCTGCCGATACTCGAAGCGCATGGCAGCAATGCGCCGGTTGCCGCTTCGCTTACTTAGAATCACGGTCTTACCCACACATCTTAATCAATAGTTTGAACAGTGCAAATCTATAAATTTGTTCCATATCTTAAACAAGTCATTTGGGGCGGCGAGAAAATCGCTGCTCGTAAAGGCATTTCCGACGCTCCTCCATGCATAGGGGAGAGCTGGGAAATATCGGGTGTCGAAGGCCATGAATCGGTAGTGGCCAATGGCGAGGAAAAGGGTATGAGCCTTTCGGATATTGTGGCAAAGCATAAGGACAATCTCGTTGGCAAGCGCGTTTACGAATCATTCGGCGAAAAATTTCCCCTGCTTGTTAAGATAATCGACGCGAGCCATAATCTCTCTGTTCAGGTCCACCCGGGCGATGAGCTCGCCGCCGAGCGTCATGGATGCTTCGGTAAGACTGAGATGTGGTATATACTTGAGACCGAGCCTGGCGCCAAAGTTTTCGCGGGGCTTACAAAGAAAATCTTTCCCGACGACTATATGCGTATGGTCGGCGATCATACCATAATGGACGCTATCGGCGTCAATGATACCCGCCCCGGCGATCTCTTCTTCCTTCCGGCCGGATGTATTCATTCAATCGGAGCAGGGAATCTGCTCGCCGAGATTCAGCAGACGAGCGACATCACTTATCGCGTATATGATTTCGACCGTCGCGACGCTCAGGGAAATCTTCGCGAACTTCATACCGAGCAAGCGCGCGAAGCCATCGACTACACAGTGAATTCCTCATATTCTACCGAATATGACCGCGACGCGCCCGTTGCCGAGCTCGTTAAGTGCAAATATTTCGATGTGAAGCGGGTGACTATTGATGGCTCGATGAATCTTCCGTCCGACCTCGACTCGTTTACGATAGTGATTTGCGTCGCCGGTGCTATGGAAGTTAAAGCCGCCGGCGCCGAGTCTGTAAAGGTTAATCAATTCGAGACAGCGTTAATCCCCGCCACCGCTGCTGAGGTGACAGTCTCGGGCAAAGCTACCTTCTTATATGTCAAAGCTTAGCGCGCAACCTCATACTATCATTATCGCCGAAGCCGGAGTTAACCATAACGGAGACTTCGGTTTGGCTGTCGAGATGATTTCGGCCGCAGCTGCCGCGGGTGCCGATTATGTGAAATTCCAAACAGCCGTTCCCGAGGAAGTCATCTCATGCTATGCTCCGAAGGCCGAGTATCAAAAGGAGACTACGGGATCCGCTGAAAGCCAGCTCGAAATGTGCCGCCGTATTCATCTCCCCCTCTCAGCCTACGAAGAGTTGAGCCGGATATGCCGGGAGAAGGGTATCGGGTTTATGTCAACGCCGTTCGATCTCCCGTCGGTTGATTGCCTCGCGGCTCTCGATATGGATTATTGGAAGATACCGTCGGGCGAAATCACAAATCTCCCGTATCTCAGGCGTATCGCTGCCCCTGGCCGACGTGTCATAATGTCTACCGGCATGGCCGTCGTTCCTGAAATCGAGGCCGCGATGAAGGTCTTGACCGATGGCGGGGTGGCCAGAGCCGACATCTCGCTGCTTCATTGCACAACGCAGTATCCTGCCCCCTACGAATCAGTTAATTTAAAAGCCATGGATGCGCTCCGCCGTCTCGGGGCGGGAATGGTCGGTTATAGTGACCATACAAAGGGCATAGAGGTGCCGATAGCTGCCGTGGCCATGGGGGCGATGATTATTGAGAAGCATTTCACCCTCGATCGTACAATGGAAGGCCCCGACCACAGAGCGTCGCTACAGCCCGACGAGTTAGCGTCAATGGTCAGCTCTATCAGGCATATCGAAAAGGCGATTGGCTCCGGCGATAAGCAGGTTGCCGACGCCGAGCGCCCCAATATACTCATTGCCCGTAAAAGTATCGTTGCTCGTCGAGCTATAGCGAAAGGGGAGAAGCTGACCGAAGATAACCTCGCGGTGAAGCGTCCGGCCGACGGTATTTCGCCCATGCTTTGGGATAGCGTTATCGGCCGGGAGGCAACCGCCGATTTCCTCCCCGATCAGCCGATCAGCATTTAGGACTGTGTAAAAAGCCTTTCCGACTGACTTTAAGAGCCTGTCCTCCAAAATCCCTCCGGGATATGCAACCTCAGCGTTAACATATTTTATGGGACAGGCTCTAAGATAACGAGACCCCGCCATTTTTGGTGACGGGGTCATCGGTAACATTATTTCGCTTGATTTATTTCTTCGGGTTATTGTCGTCAGTTTCGTCGACATCGTCGCCGTATTCCCATCCGATTTCGTCCCAATCCTTGTCGCTGAGTTCGTCGAGATCGTCGTCGGTAGGCTCTTGCTCGAAAATGAATTCATCTTCCTCGCGCACTCGGTGACGCACGTCGAGCGGACGATGGGTGATAGGCTCAGGCTCGATGCGGTTGCGCTCGTCTGTAATCTGGCCCCATAATATATCCTTAAGATCCTGGATTCCCATGCCTGTAACGGCTGAGATGAACACGTGAGGCAGGACGTCGGGCAGTGTTTTCTTGATTTCCTCGATAAGCTCGTCGTCGAGCATATCGCATTTTGAAATCGCGAGTACTCGCGGTTTATCCATCAGCTGCGGGTTGAATTGCTCAAGCTCTCCGAGTAGTATGCGGTATTGCTCTGCAATATCGTCGGCATCAGCGGGAACCATGAACAGGAGCACCGCGTTTCGCTCGATATGGCGCAAAAATCTTAAACCTAAGCCTTTGCCGTCGGCCGCGCCTTCGATTATGCCCGGAATGTCGGCCATCACAAATGACCGCCCTCCTCGATATGATACGATGCCGAGTTGCGGCTCCATTGTGGTGAACGGATAGTCGGCTATCTTCGGGCGCGCTTCTGATACGGCTGAAAGCAGAGTCGACTTTCCGGCATTGGGAAATCCCACAAGGCCGACATCGGCAAGCAGCTTCAACTCTAAGATAACGCTTTTTTCGATAGCCGGCTCGCCAGGCTGAGCGTAGCGCGGGGCCTGATTGGTGGCGCTTTTGAAGTGCCAGTTGCCCAGACCTCCCCGGCCACCTTTGAGCAGCTTTACCTCCTCGCCGTCTTCTGTAACTTCGCAAAGAAATTCGCCGGTTTCGGCATCGAATACCACTGTGCCGCACGGTACGTCCACTATCACGTCCTTACCGTCTTTGCCAAACGAACGTCCCTCAGAGCCTGCTTGGCCGTTCTCGGCGAAGATATGGCGGCGGTAACGGAGCGGAAGGAGCGTCCACATATTTCTGTTGCCGCGAAGTATGATGTGACCGCCGCGGCCGCCGTCGCCGCCGTCGGGGCCACCTTTGGGCACATATTTAGCGCGATGAAAATGGCGCGAGCCGGCGCCTCCTTTGCCTGAGCGGCAAAGTACTTTCACGTAATCTATGAAGTTGCTGTCAGCCATGAGCTTTTTTATGTTTTCTGATTCGTAATTATGTTTTAGCGAAGGATTTTAGGCTTATTATAGCTCTTTTCCTCTTTTGAGTTATATATAAATAACGCCTTTGGGGTTACTTTTGTTGGTGAAAATGAGGTCTACTTGTTCTTCATTAGGTCGCAGGCGTGGCTGAAATCGGCCGGAGAGCCTATGTCAATCCAGGTGCCCGTGATCGGGAAATATATTACCTTCATGCCGGTATTGATGGCAAGCTCTATCAGGTCGGTTGCGTCGGTTCGTTTCCCCTTTTCCACGAGCTTTGCCGCGCGGGCCGATAGCATGTATATGCCGGCGTTGGCATAGTAGGAGTAGACAGGTTTCTCCTCAAGGGCGACCACGCGGTCTCCCTCGGTTTGCAGTATGGCGTAGGGAACAGCCTGAGTGTAAGGCGTGGCGGCGATGGTAATATCAGCGCCCTCTGCGATATGCTTTTCATACATATCCTCAAACGAGATGTCGGTGAGCAAATCGGAGTTCATCACAACCACAGTGTCATGTTTAAAATCTTCGATTTCGGCCAACGCCCCGATGGTGCCGAGCGGAGAGGTCTCGCGTATGCATCTGACGTGTGAGCCCGAAAAATGTGATTCGAGCTTCTCGGCCAAATAGTTGACACTCACCCTAATATCATTGATACCGACAGCCGTGAGGGCTTCTATGTTGTAGTCGATAATAGGCTTTCCGCCGATTTCGAGCATCGGTTTTGGGGTGGTTAGGGTCAGTGGCCGCAGCCGCTCCCCTTTGCCCCCGGCCATTATCAGTGCGCTTAACGGTAGCAACGCTTTTGTGCGCCGCAAGTCGACGATGCGCACTATTTCGCGCGAGCCGTTGAGCACGGGCAAAAGCTTTATGCCTATCTCGCGGAGCGGGCGCAATGCGCGATGTTGACCTGCTTCATCTGATATGTATTTGAAGTCGCGGTGCATCACTTGCTTTACCTGGGTGTCTAACTGAGCCCCGGAAATGATAGCGCGGCGCACATCCCCGTCGGTGAGTGTGCCTACCATGCGATTCCGCGAATCAACCGCAAGCAGCGTCATCACGTCGCCCGACAGCTCATTGAGCCTCCGGAGCGCCTCCTTGATAGATGTGTCTTCGGCGACGATATATCGTTTGAAATCAGTCATTTTGTTGCTGCATTAAAGTGGTTGCGATTATAAGGTCGATAGGCGTGTCGATGTCGACTGAACGCTCCGCCGGCATGAGGCTTGGTATTTTACGCGGGAACGCTCCCATTGGCATTTCGCGGATTGACTGCGGATTAATCACGTAGACCGCGCCGTTGTATTCGTAGGCCGGAGGCGCGTCCTGCCGCCGCGTGTAAAGCCCTTTGCCTTTAGATATCTTAAGCACGCCTTTGCGGTTGACCTCAAAACAGTTGTAGTAGGGGTTGCTCGATGCTTCCTTTACTGTGACAACCATGTCGACCGACGGAGAGTATTTCTCCATTGCGGCTTTAATGTCGTCGGCGTTGCGTAGTGGAGAGGTGGGTTGCAGAAGAACCACGCTGTCATATGTGATGCCATTGTTGTCGGCCCATTCCATCGCGTGAAGAATCACCTCGCGCGACCCGGCGGTGTCGGTCGCAAGCTCCGGGGGGCGCATATATTTGACGTCCAGCCCTTCAGCTTTCCCGACGGCTGCGATTTCGGGGTCGTCGGTCGAAAGAATAATGTTGCTTACCGGAGCGATGTGCTTAGCCGCGTCGATTGTGTATGCGATTAGCGGCCGACCACACAAATCGACTATGTTTTTGTGGGGAATGCCTTTGCTGCCTCCGCGGGCGGGTATGATCACTAATGGGGCCAAATCGTTCATCTCGGTAATTTTACGCGAATTTACTAATTTATTTCAAACTATGGCATCTGTGCTGCGGGCGTATCGTGGAAACGTTTAGGGAGAAGGTCGTCGGGATTGGCCGATAAAAGCGTTTCGGCGATGATTTCAGCTGTGCGGGGATTGGCGTATGGATTGCTTGTTTTGCGGCAATGCTCTCGCCATTCAGGTGAAAGAGCGAGCGAAATCGCGTCAGCTATCTCGTCGGGTTGGTCGCCGCAATGGATCACGGAGTCAGCTGCCGCGCGTCCGCGTTGCCGTATGCCGACGTCGACGGTAGGTATCCCGGCCGAAGGCACCTCAACCACTCCGCTTGACGAATTCCCCACAACGGCGTCGACAAATTGTAGGGCTGATAGGTAGCGGACTCTTCCAAGAGAGGGCACCACGTTGACTCTCCCTTTATTGGTGGCGGCATACTTCTCTATCATTTCGACTATGCCGCTTCCTCGCGGGTCGTTGTTGGGATAAGTGAAGAGAATTTCGCACTCCGGGAATCGGTCGAGCGCGGTCAGAAGGTCGCCGAATCGTTTCAGCGGGTCTTCGCTGTCGTTCGTTGCCGGATGATAGGTGACAAGCAGGGTAGGGGAGTGGAGCGCGAAGCCGAGTGAGTCTTCCAATTCGCTTCGGGAGAGTAGAGGGGTGTTGAGAATATTGTAGACTCCGAGCGCTCCGGCGTTGACTACGGTTGAGGGTTGTTCGCCCATTGCGATAAGTCGATTTCGATGCTCATCGGTCGTGGCGAAATGCAGCGACGACAATTTGCTGATAGCGTGGCGGATATTGTCGTCAAAAGCCCCCTCGGTGATCTCTCCGCCCGATATGTGGGCGATCGGTATGCTCATTACCGTGGCAACCGAAGCGACCGCGAGCATCTCATAGCGGTCGCCCAATATCACTATCATATCGGGCTTTGCCTGGGCAAACACGCTGGCGAATCCGGCTGTGCAGCGGCTCATGGCCAGGGCTATCTGCTCGGGAGCGTCCCCCTCGGGGGTCATCTCCACTCGGTAGTCGACCGTGAAACCATCCGACACCACTTCGTTGACTGTCATGCCGAGCCGGGGATCAAGGTGCATGTTTGTGGCAACGATGATCAGGTCGGCGCGGGGGTCGTTTTTCAACAGTCGGGCCAGGGGTGAGAGTAATCCCCAGTCGGCTCGCGTTGAAGTGACGATTGCGATTTTTTTCTTCATACGGCAAATTTAGCAAAAATCGTTTGATTCAGCGGCAAAAAAAACTTAACTTTGAAGCAAAATAACAAGTGAGTCACTTTAAGGGCATAAAGCGTATACACTATTCAATCAATCCCGCCCGTAATTTTCAGTTTATTATGTATTTAAAAAAACTTCGTACGACCTATCTCCTCTCTTCGATCGGATTTACATTAATGTTTGCTTTGATCATTATTATAAATCTGCTTAATTTGTCGCATATCGATATTCCTGATCCTATCCCCTCACTGAATAATGCTTTCTCTTACATCGGATATTTATGTGTGGCCGCGGGCATGATTATGGGGTTAGCCGCTCCGCAACTTTCCGACATGAAGCCGGCTTTCGGTTGCCTGCTCGCCATGAGCGTGTTGATGCTTATTTTGAGGCTCGGTTATGACTTCATGTTATTTGATGGCTTAGGAAGCTCTGTGATGGCCCGCGCCTTTATCCTCGATTTTATATGGCTCGCATCGTATATTGCAGGCGGCGTGGGATGCCTTTTGCTCTATCGTAGCTCTAAACCGATGATTATTTCGGTTATAGGATTCGGGGTTCTCGTCTTAGGTAGTCTGCTGTTTACGTATATCGATTTCGAGGTGATGAGTATGACTGATGCGGGATTTGATTTATGGTCGGCATGGCAAAGTATGGAGACCATATGCGAAATAGCTTTGACATTCTACGTGTTGGGCATGATCGGCGCATGCGTCGGATGGTGGGTGTCGTTCGCTTCTGTCGGCAAAGAAAATCATTCTTATTCCGCGGTTCCGGCATCATCGGGCCCGCGAAGGGGCACTGTGCCATTGGCTAATCGCAATCGTCGGGCCGCCGGGGCTAAAGTCGTGCCCTCCGCGTTCAACCCCGTGGCCGATAATGGAGGTTACGGCGTCTATGGCCAGCAATTTGATTTCGGGAATCAATCCCAACCTCAACCCGCTCAGGCTGTCGCTGAGCCTCTGTCGGGGCTGAAGTCAGCTTCCGATAGCGAGCTTATGAGTATGTTGCGCGACACTACCGATCGATATTCCGTTGAGGAGCAGGAAGAGGCTTCGATGATACTCTTCGACAGGGGCAGTGAGCTGCTGTTTGGCGAACTTCGGCGTTACACCCCTGAGCAAATCAGTGAAATCGCCAACAATCCCGATGAATATTTTAAAGGCTACGTGCGCGCGGCTAAGTCATTGATGAAATAATGAATCTTCAAAAATCCCTTAAAACAGCCGCAATCGGCGTTACGCTCGTTTTCGCCCCCGCTTTGCCGTTTTTCTTCCTCGTCGGCGCTGAGGAGATTGGTCTGGCAATAGTGCTATGCCTTGTTCAGTTTGCGGGAGCCATGATATGGAATTCCGGGCTGTCCAAAGTAATATCATGGGCGAGAGAGCGAAAGATTGTGCTCCCCGGTATCCGTACGACGCAGGGAGGCGTAGTGTGTCTCAGCATTTCGCTGATCTTCATGATACTGTCTCTTGGATTATATTCGAGCTATTATTACAACGTCTTCGATTCGGCTTATGCCGGGTTTTGTGTGCTTGTTTTTCAAGCCTCGATGATAGTGCTTTGGTGCGGGCTTGCCCGATTGAATAAATTCTTTCAGCCCCTCGAAGTCGCGAAAATAGGTGTGATTCTTGCTACTTTTTTTCTGATTGTTACAGGAATATTCGTTGAAATGCCTGGCAATATAGGCGCATTTGGCATTATATTGTACATTTTAGGCATTGTGGCGGCAGAGTTGGTGGGCTGGTGGAGAGCGGTCGGCTATGCGTCGATTGCAGAGCAAAAGGCCGCCGAGATTTCCCAACCTCAGCCTGTGGTCTCGGTGACGGCGGCTCCCGACCCCGTTGAGCCTCCCCCGTTCGTGTCCAATCAGCAACCCGCTGCGCCCAGTCGCCCCGACGATAAAACATTGGCCTATCTTATGAGCCTCGACGATGACACTCTCAGGAGCATTGCGGCCAAAGGAGATGCCCAATATTCGTTCGGCGCGTCGCTTGTGCTTGAGCTGCGCCAAGCATGGGAGCAAATCAAGGATTACAGCGATGAGCGGCTCGACGAGATGCTTACGTCGCAAGCCGGCATGTATACCGACGCGGTGCTCGACGCTGCCTCGATGGAACTTTATCAGCGTCGTTCACCTCTGCTGATCGACAAGATCAACAACCTGCCGATGTCTGAAATCCGCGAAATGGCTAAGGGCGACAATGGCTATTACGACGGTTACGTCAGAGCCGCCCGCGATATCGTTTATCCCCGAACCCAAAAATGAGTATCAATAGATGAAGACACTGATAACAGGCGCATACGGTTTTTTAGGCAAGTACGTGTTGAACGAAATAGATCGTCGCAACGCAGAGGCCAAATCCGCCGATCCTGAAGCCGAACCTCTCTACGAATATACTACCATAGGGCTTAACGGCCATAACACTGTTATTGCGGATTTGGTAACCGACGTACCCGCGGATTTGCCTGAGGCTGGGCTTGTGATTCATCTTGCCGGAAGCTGCCGTCAGGAAAACGCGGGCAACCTCAATGTCGCCACTACTCAGCATCTTCTGGCCGCGCTCGACGCCGCCCCGCCCCGACAACTGGTCTACGTGTCGTCGACCGAGGTGTATGGCCGCGAAGAGGGTACAGATCTTACGGAAGGAACTATCGTTGACCCGCTGACCCGCCTCGGAAAGGCAAAGCTTCTCGCCGAAGAAGCTCTGAAAAAATGGTGTGCTGATAAAGGTGTTACCCTTACCATATTGCGTTGCCCCGACATTGTGGGTACCGGAATGGGGGGTAGACTCCGCTCTATGGTCAACTCGATATATCGCGGCACTTATCATCATATCGATGACGAGACTCAGCGCCTAAGTGTGGTTCATGCTGTCGATGTGGCTAAGGCCATAGTCGATCTTGCGCCTGTCGGGGGGATTTATAATTTCACCGATGGCGTGAATCCTTCGCGCCGCGAGTTGGCCGACGCTCTTGCTTATAGGCTTAACGACAAGCGTATATACACTATTCGCCCGAAACGAGCGCGCGTCACTGCCAGGATACTCGACTTCGTTCCGTTTGCCGCGTTCGGCTCTGCTCAACTTGCCGAGAGATACCGCTCGCTTACCTTCTCCGCCGATAAGGCGATCTCGGCGTTGGGATGGCAACCCAACTCGGTGACTCACTATCTGCGCAATCATGTGTACGACGAAAACTCTCTTTAATATGTCGCGGCAGAAAAAAGTACAGCAAGATTCTTGGCCCGAGCGATTGGGCCAAACTCTCAAGGGAGTGGTAAAGATAGCATTGTGCTCTCGACGCGCTGCATATCCAAGGGCCGATCGCGACCGCCCTATGTTGATTCTCGCTAATGGGCCGTCGCTCGCCGCGACCCTTGCTGAGGATTCCGCGGTGCTCGCCAAATACGATAAAATGGCAGTCAATTTTGCCGCGAATACGCCGCAGTTCGCGTTGGTCAAGCCTCAATACTACATCCTCGCCGACCCTCATTTTTTCGATAATACGAGCGACATCAACGTGGCGCGGCTTCTTGAAAACATCAGCAATGTCGACTGGCCGATGACGCTTTTTATCCCTTTTGCCGCTATAAGGAAGTGTCCTTTGCAATCTACCGACAGGTTAAAAATCGAAGGGTATAATGCCTTAGGCGTTGAGGGATTTGATTGGTTTGTGAATTGGGCTTACTCGTCGCGCTTGGCTATGCCCAGGCCTCGAAACGTACTCATTCCCGCTATAATGACCTCGATCGGGTTAGGTTACAAAACGATTTATCTCGCCGGAGCCGACCATTCATGGACCTCGACGCTGACTGTCGACGAGACTAATGCGGTGCTCCCTTCGCAACCCCATTTTTACGACGAAGACCCCGCCGAGAAGGAGCGCATACGTAGCGTGTATCGCGAGATACCCCTCCATTCGGTTCTTTACAGCTTTTATCTTGCCTTCAAATCATATTTCATCATAGAGCGTTATGCCTTATCGCGCGGCATCGAGATCTTCAACGCTACGCCTGGTAGCTTTATCGATGCGTTCAGGCGCAAATCGCTGTAATTCAAACGCAACGAGACATGTCACGGCAGCCAAAAGTAATACGCAATCGATTTATTCCGGCGAAGAATTTCTGTGCCGTCACATTGTTTGGTGTTGTCTTTACGCGACACAAAGGATGCCTTGACCGCTATTTGCTTAACCATGAAAGTATTCATTGCCGCCAACAGCTCGAATGGCTCTACCTACCGTTTTTCGTTCTATATGTGGCCGAGTGGTTATGGTATCTGCTGAGATATCGCGACAGCCGTAAGGCATATCGCTCAATATCGTTTGAACGCGAGGCCTACGACCACCAAAATGATCTCAACTACCTCTCTGGTCGCCCCTGCTACGCCAATTACCGACGCTCGGTGAGGCGCAGCATGTAGCCAATGCCGCGCTGATTGACAATCGATATGCGCGAGTCATGGCGCAGGTAATGGCGAAGCTTATGTATGAAGCCATGGAGCGAATTGCGGCTCGACGGATCGTCGCGTTGCCATATCGAAACCATTAAGGCTGAGGCTTCGACCGTGCTGCCGACGTTGATAATCAATTCCTTAAGCAGCATGGCCTCAATCCAGGTCAAATCAATCGCCTCGCGCCCCGCGATTACGAGGGTTTGCGAGTCGATATGCATGGTGTAATCTCCGATTTTATATTCAGTCGCGCTTTTTTCCCTGATTTTGCGGCGCAATAAGGCTTTTATGCGCACTATCAGCTCAAGCATCTTGAATGGCTTCTTTAGGTAGTCGTTTCCTCCTAAATCAAATCCCTCGACAATATCGTCAATCTCTGATTTGGCGGTGAGAAAGAGTATAGGCACTTCGTTGTCAATCATGCGGATTTTTCTGCACATCGCGAATCCATCCATTTTGGGCATCATCACGTCGGCTACTATCAGGTCGGGGCGATATTTGCTGAAACGCGATAAGCCAGCCTCGCCGTCAACTGCCGTGGCGACCTCAAAGCCGTCGCGCTGAAGCGTCTCCGCAATTATCATGGAGAGAGTTGAGTCATCCTCCACTAAAAGTATTTTGTCGCTCATAATAGTGCTGATTAAAAGGTGATTGTGAATTTTGTGCCTTTGCCGGGCTGACTCTCGGCCACTATACTCCACCCATGCTTATCGATTATTGATTTCACATAGAATAGGCCTATGCCGTAACCCCTGACATCCAGTCGGTTGCCGTTTGGGACTCGATAAAACTTATCAAAAATATCAGGCAAGTGCTTTTTTGATATGCCTATGCCGTTGTCAGTGACCGTTAAATGTCTCTCATCGGCCTCGATTGTGATTTCAACGCTTTCTCCCGAATACTTTATGCTGTTGTCGATGAGGTTGTTGATGATGTTGGCGAGGTGGGTCGGGTCGGCGTTGACGGTGGCAGTTTCGGTGCATTTTATGTTGAAGATACATCTTTTCTTCACCTTTATTTCCTGCTGTTCGACCACCGCTTCTATAAAGGAAGCCAGATTTATTTCCTCCTTCGATATCGTGAGGTTCTTCCTTCGCTCCATGCTCATAGCGAGTATGTTTTCCACCATTGCCGTGAGTCGCGATAACTGATTGAGCGAGGCTGTGAGATATTTGCGTGTGCGAGCCGTGTCGCCCGGGTCGGGAAATTGAAGCAGCGCGTCGTTGGCGGCATAGGCGATAGCGATGGGGGTCTTTAGCTCATGGGTCATGTTGTTGGTGAAATCATCTTTCATCTCCTCCAGCGAGCGCAAGCGGCTGATGATACGAAACAGATACCAGAACGCGAATATTATGATAATGGCTATCGCGGCCGTGACGCTGATTATTCCGCTCATTTCGAGGAGAATATTTTTTGTCAAAGGTGATATAAGAGCAGTGTATATAAGCTCTCCGTCGACGCGGTGCTCCAGTTCCCACCGGTCGGTGGAGTATTCGCAGCAACCATCAGCCCCGATGATAGTGACATATTCGGGAAAGTAACCTGAAAAATTCATTTCGCGACGAAAAGCCTCCTCCAGCAATCGCGTGTCGGGCTCCGGAAGGGTGTCGCCATAAGTATTATGAAGATATTTCTCGGTGATTGAGATGAGCTGGCGGTCAAGGCGTTTATACCCTTGCGAATAGTTGATTGCCCGCAGTTCATCGGGCGTTTTGGCGGCTCCGATGTCTGATTTCTGGAGCCCGATCCACATTTCGACAACGCCGCGGTCATCGGCCAATCCGGCGCGGTCGATGCGGTCAATGAGCTCTATGAGGTCGGCGCGTCGAAGACACTGCTCCACGTCGTCGATATATCTCGCTTTAATCGAATCGTAGAGCGATACAAGAAAGAGTATATTTAGTGCAAAAAGCGCGCAAATTACGCCGATAATTGCTATTATAATCGCTTTAAAGTGCTTCATAAGCGCGAAAATACGCAATAATTCGCGCTAAAATGCACTAAAAAATCAACTTTAAGACTAAATAAGGGAGTATAAGTGACGATTAAGTTTGGCCGCGGTAATTTTGCCGACATGAAAAGGATATTGTTGATATTAGCCGCGGTTGTGGTCGGCGGTGCTGTCAGCGTTACCGTCGCTGACGAATCAGTGCAAATGGTGGCGAACGACTCGATTATGAACGGGAGTCTTACGGAAATAACGGTTGAGGCTGTCAATCAGATTTCAAAGTCGGACAAAACGGTTTTTATCCCTACCGGGCGGCAGCGGACGGCCGCTTCCGACGGAGTCTCGTTGCTCGGGTTGATGAATATTCCTCAGCTCGACGTCAACAGGCTGGCGGGAACAGTAAAGACGGCTGCAAATCAGCCGGTTGATCTTTTCATCAATTATCACGCAGCGAGCAAAGAGGAGGTCGCGGGGTTGAATCCGGCCAACGTCAGGCGCGTGGAATATCTCGAATTCCCGGTCGATCCGCGGTTTTTGAGGGCGCGTTATGTGGTGAATTTCATCGTGAAGGCGCCTGCTTACGGAGGATATACAAAATTCTCGGCAAAGGAGCGGTTTCTGGTCAATTCAGGCTCCGCATCGGCTTATTCAAAATTCAGCTATAAATGTATGGAGTATGACCTCATGGCGGCGGTGGATTATGATAACGGTGGCCACAGGGGAGAGGACGCGCGTGATGTCTTCAACATCCGCGGCAATGATATTGTAAGGGACTCGCGGATACTCGGAGGCAGATTTCGGGAAACCGACGTGTTCGCGGGCTTCGGCGCGATGTGGAATAAATCACAGCGGTTCACCTGGCGCAATATGCTTACCCTCAATGCCGATAGAAATCCTGAAAACCAGAAATATGGTATCGTCGATATACCTCAATATGGACAGAATGACACATATCGCCTACATTCCAACTCAACCAACGGGTCGTTGGGCCTGAATAGTGAATTATATGCCGATTTCGGCGAAGGGTGGTCTTTGGAAAATTCATTGGTGGGTGAATTTAACCGTAATCGCACCAGCTCGCTCTATTCCACTTCTGAGAATAGTATCGCGAACGGTGCCTATGAACGGGGGTGTTTTTTCAAAAACGTGCTGCAGTTGAATAAAAATCTGTCGGAAAAAGCGGGCGTGTTCACGAATCTTGTGTTTGGCGGAGGCCATACCCTGATCGATTATTCGGGGAGCAGCGACGCGCGCAACAGGTTCACCCCTTTGTTTGGCGGAGCCACGCTGGGCGCGATGCTCTCGACAGAGAAGATTTCGGGCAGCATAGATGGGGGATATGTGGTTGAGTCCAGCACGATAAACGGCTCGACCGTGCGCGACGCATATCCGTTTACCCACGTGAATCTGCAGTACGCGGCAAATGAAAAAAACAGTGTCGGGTTGTGGTTTCAGTACGCGGCGATGTCGGCCGACGCGGCGATGAAAAATCCTAACGTCATTCAGGAGAACGAGTTGATGTATATTTCCGGGAATCCCGACCTTCACTGCGCGAAGCATATCTCGGCCAACGTCAGCTATACGTGGCTCGCCGACAATCGGTTTCAGATGACAGCCTATGCGTCGATGTTCAGGATAACCAACCGGCAGGTACCGGTCTATAAACCCGACGGCCCCGGCGGCATGATGCTTAAGAAATACTACAACGACGGTAACTACAACCATGGACAGATCGGGGCAAGGCTTTCAGGCAAGTTCATGGGCGGGAAGCTCGCCGTGTCGTTCGCGCCATGCCTGCTGATGTATCATACGACCGGTGAAAACAAGATTTCGCATTATCCTCTACGGGCCGACCTGAGCGTTGACTATTATCTTAAATCGTTCTATTTCAATGTGCTGTGGTATTCGTCGCTAAGCTACGTTGACGGGGAGACTTGCTATCGCCGCGATTTGCCGACGGAATACTCTCTATCGGCAGGTTGGGCCGCAAAGGGGTGGAACATTGAATTGGCGTTGGTCAACATTTTTCGCGGTTCGTGGCTCGTCAGTGACGACGTGTTGCGGTCGAAATGGTTCGATAGCCGAGTCACCCGATATGGAGCCGACCGCCATGGCCGTATCTCGGTTTCAGTCAGCTATACTTTCAATTACGGCCGCAAGGTTGAGAGACGTGACGCATTGAGTAATCAGGGTGGGGGCTCGTCGTCGATATTGAGATGACGCGGCGCAAATCAACGCCTTACAACAACCTCCTGTGGATAGCGGGCTATTTCGACACCTGGCTTCGCGGGCATTGCTGAAAGCGGCAGTTGAAGGGCTTCGCTTATGATAAGCGAGGGTATATTGGCCCCCGCATGGATCGAGCAAACGACGCCTCCGCCGAGTCGAGGGTTTATCTCCATGATCATAAGTCGATTGTCGCTGCGGTCTCTGATAAATTGTATCGTGACAGCTCCCGTAAGCGAGAAAAAGCGTATTATCTTGTCGCATACGCGATTTACCTCATTGTCGCGTATGGTGACGGTTCTCACCACTTCTCCTCCCGCGACTTCAAGACGCGCGCGGGGCGAAAGCGCGAGTATTTGATGTTGCTGCGAGATATAGCAGTCCACCGTTATCTCTATGCGGTCGGCAATATATTCCTGTATGAGGTAATCGTCGAAATTCTCGATACCGCTCAAATCGCCCGAGCTTCGAGCCACGATAATACCTTTTGAGGCTGATCCGTATTTCGGCTTCAAAATCAAAGGGTAGGGGAGCGCTTCGAGGCTTTCGGCTGAGGTTAAGGCCGTTATGTTGAAGTGATCAGGGACCGGGAGGCGGTGATTGATGAAAAGATTGTTAGCGATTACTTTATCGAATAGAGCAGAAGCCACTTCAGCGGGGGGGGCGGGATAGAAGATCTTAGGATTAGCGTTGCTGACCTTGGCGCAAATCTCAATTGCCTGGTCGACGAACGGCAGGATGATGCCGATACGTTTTTTCGCGCACACGTCGAGCAGGTCGTTAATCACGTCGGGGTCGGTCCAGCGTTTACCGACAATGATTTTAGCGACCGCCGAGATAGCCACATCTTTAGCCAGTTCGTAGGCAAAAAGGTTGACTTTGCAGCCGAGTTTCTCACCTTCCGAAATCAGAAAGCGGCCTACGGAGACGCGCTTGGCCGCGCCGAGCATGAGAATGTTGAGATTTTTCATCGGTTGTAGATGTCTGATTTGTAGCGAGAAAGATTAGCCGGGTCGGTAAACCATGCCGCGGTGCGCCGTAGCCCCTCTTCGAGCGATACTTGAGGTTGCCAGCCAGTGGCTTCACGAATTTTCGTGTTGTCGCCGCAGAGCCTGAACACCTCTGAGTTCGCGGGGCGCAGTCGAGCGGGATCGGTGACGAAATCAACGTCGACATTCATCACGCTCGCGATCAGACGGAATGTGTCGCCCATCGAGATTTCTGTGCCAGTCGCGATGTTAAAATCCTGGCCCTCGGTGCCGTCGGTTTTGGCAAGCGCGATAAACCCGCGGCAAGTGTCCTCGACGAAGTTGAAATCGCGGGTAGGGCGAAGATCCCCTACCTTGATTACCTTATCGCCGTTGGCGATCTGGGATATGATAGTGGGGATAATGGCGCGCGCGCTCTGGCAGGGGCCGTAGGTGTTGAACGGGCGGGCTATGGTGACCGGGAGGTTAAACGCGTTGAAGAAACTTAGGGCAACCGCGTCGGCCGATATTTTCGTCGCCGAGTAGGGCGACTGGGGTTGTCTCGGATGATGCTCGTCGATAGGCACATACTGGGCAGTGCCGTAAACTTCGGATGTGGAGGTGATTATGACTTTGCGAACGTTGTTGTCGAGCGCCCCCTGGCATATATTGAGCGTGCCTGAAATGTTGGTGTCGATATACGATTGGGGCGCGACGTAGCTGTAGGGGATAGCTATAAGCGCGGCGAGATGAAATATGGTGTCGACCTCGCGGGTGATAAGGCGGCAGAAAGCCGCGTCGCGCACGTCGCCGGTGACGATTTCAAGGTCGGGATGGCGGAAATTGTCGAGCCAGCCCCATGAATTGAAAGAGTTATACTGGCAGAGGGCTCTCACTTTATATCCTTCGGAGAGGAGCATGCGGGTCAGGTGGGAGCCGATGAATCCGTCGGCACCAGTGACGAGGGCGCGTGGTTTATCCATGTTTGGTGAGTTTGTACGTGTAGTTAATATTATGCTCACTTACGTATTCGAGCACGATTTCCCCTTTAGAGAGCTTTATTACCCGCAGACGAGAGACGGCAGCGGGGAGGTGGGTCGCAGCCGGGGGAGCATATTTGTATGATCCGGCAGGATTGGCGGTGTCGGAGTAGGTGAAGTCGAGGGTCAAAGTGCGGTCGGTATGCGACCATGTGCCCCATGAGGATATTGCCGAGTGGGTCGCATCGTCGACCACCACCATAGAAATCACGTCGGCTTGGAATTTCCAGATGATGTCGCGGCCGTAACTGCTGTCGGGCGTGCCGTCAACGAGAATCTGCTCTAATCGCCATGTGCCGAACCAGGGGCCGATGTCGCCGTCGTTTTGGGTGCAACCCGGAGTGGTGACAATGGCTGCGACGAATAGTAATATGCTGATTAATTTATTCATTTGCTGAAATTTAGCGAGCCGGAGTAGACTGCGGAGAATAGCGCGCCGAATGTGTTGCCGTACATCGTGCCCGCGTCGAAAGCCACTTGCGCCTTGACGCGCAGTCCGTCGACCGATTTAATCCGGTATGAGGCCTCAATCATCATCGAAGTTGTCTCGCGGGTTGAGAACGTGGGTATGCGGCTGTCGCCGAAACCTTTACGGTAGCTGCCGAGCAGTCGGTAGGTAAGGTCGGGAATAATCTGCCCTTTAACTGCGGCGTGAAAACCTCTGACGCGGTTGTCGACAAAGGCCATATAGCCGTCGGTGTTATATAGGGGGGAGCGAAGGAACGGAGTGCCTATCGACATGCCGTAGTTCATGTAGGAGTTGGACTGAAAATTATTGTAATACTGGTCGCCTCCGTTTACGTGGCTACCAAGATCGGTGCCGGGGGAGTCGCCTGGAAACCAGTGCAGCGGGCCCGACTGGTTGGTGAAATCGATGTATTCTATCACGGCTCCGCTGACGATACCTTCGGGGTTGGCGGCTTCATACTCGATGCCCCAAAGCCCGTCGAATCCGTTCTGCCAGCCGATACCAGATCCGTCTTCCCACGGTTTCTGGAGATAAGCCTTGATATTAGATCCGTCGGGTAGGCGGTAGCGCGCGAGTATATCCCAGCTGCCGAGGGTGTTGCCTTCGTAGTAGTCGCTACCTTTGCCGCGCACGGGAAGCAGCATTTTTAGGAATGTTGAGGCAGATTGTGAGTATTTCACGGTGTTGTAATTCACCCCGTTTTCATAATAAGAGGTAGTGCCGCCGAAGAGCCCCGACATCTGCATTCCTAAAGTCAGCGAGAAGGGCCGCGAGGGTTTCGAGCGGAAATAGCAGCGTTTATAAGTGTAGAGAGCGCCGAGGTTGAGATGCCAGTTGTAGTAGTTGAAATGGCTTTTCATCCAACCGTTATCGGCAAACTTGCCGTAGGAGATCTCGCCCTGTATCTGCACCCAGCCGTCGGTCAGCGGAATGTCTTGAAAATCAATGAAGCCGGCGCGCACCTGCGGTATGGGCCGCGCGTTGCCGCTCTCGGTGATGTCACCGCTTGAGAGCTCAAACGAGAGCAACGCTGAGGTTTCCTGCTTCATGCCGGCGTATAGGAAAAGGCCGCGGTATTTCACCTCGCCGTAGAGCTGTTGGAGCCATATCGCCGAGGGGTGGCGAGCGATGTCGTTAAACTCGTTGGCGGCAGGAGAGTATCGGAGATAGTCGGTGGACGAAGAGTAGCCTGTCAGCGCTTCCGCGGCAAAGCCGTAGCTGAAGCGGCGACTGCGGTCAATCGGCTTGGAAGCGGCCAGGCGGAGAAGCGCGTCGGTCGACTGGGTGAGGATGCCGTGGCGGTTCGACGCGATGTAATAGGGCGCGAAGTCGCCTGAGCCGACGTTGAAGATAGCCTCGGCTTCGTAGCTCGCTAACTCCTCAGCCTCGGCGCCGAGCGACGATGCGGTGAGCGAAAGCGCAAGCGCTGCCAGCGTTATGAAGTTTCTGGGTTTGGGCATGGCTGGAGGGATGATTATTCCGATTCCTGTTCGCGGAACGACTCGATGTGACGGCGTTTTTTCTCCTCAAATATGTCGTCGATGGCCATAAAGATGCCCGACTCTTCCACGTCGCCAAACTCCGGGTTAATTGCCGTGCCAAACATCTTCATCTTTGGCGACAGGCTCATATAGGCATTGACAAGCGGGGGGATGTTGAAGCCGAGTTCGCGCACTTTCGCGTTGAGAATACGGTAATCGTCCTTGAAATTGCCTGATTGGAACAGAGCTTCGAGCTCTTCGGCGTCGGCTTTTGTGTCGAGCGGCGATATGGGGTATATGAGGCGATCGGGATCGGGGAAATATTTGTTGAGGAAGTGGAGTATCATGTCGCGGCACTGGCTCGAATAGTCGGGATACATCGTCACTTTACCGAACAGATATTTGATTTCGGGATGTTTCACGGTCAAGGCTCCCAATCCGTCCCAAAGATTGTCGAGCACGTAGATCGACTGGCTACCCCGGCGGGTCGACTGCAGCTCAATCCTGACGAATGAACGGCCAAGCTCCAGTGTGTTGGGGAGATAGTCGCTGATGAATCGGTCGGAGAAGTGAAACATGTGCGACGTGGCGATATTAGGCTGACCGTCGGGCAGGATTTTGATGTCGGGGCCCAAAATAAAGCGGTAGCCTCCGAGTATCATCTTATGCTCCGGATCCCAAACAATCATCTGCTTGCATGGGGTCTCCATGGTGTCGAACTCGTCGATGTCACAGTCTTTACCTGTGCCGCCGCCTGCGAGACGGAAGGCTATTTCGCGGAGTCGACCTACTTCGCGCATCACGTTAGGCGCCTCAAAGGCGTCGACCACATATATTTCGTTTCCACCTTTGTTGGTGAAGCGAAGGAACTTATCGGGAGTGAGTTCCTGCTGCAGGAGCTCGGTAGGGATCGGGAGTATTATAGGCTGATTCATTTTTCAGATGCTATATACGATTTCTTTTACGGCCTGCGCCACTTCGGCGGGCTTCATCTCGCGCGGGAAGTCGTTGAGATTTAAAGGCTTGCCAAACTTCACCTCGAATCGGCTTCCGCGAGCGCGAAACACTTCGCCCGGCAGATAAATCATCTCGATGTTGAATTTCAGGCCCAGGCGTTTGCGCCGCTTCGCGAATTTATAAAAAAACGACGAATTTTCTGCGCAAAAATGCACCGGAATTACCAATCGGCCCGATTGACGCGCCTTAACCACAAACATTTTTTGCCACTCAAGGTCGCGGACCTCGCCTTTAGAGTCAAGCCGGGAGCACATGCCGGCGGGAAACATCACCATGGGGTTGTCGGAGTCGAAGAAGGCGTCGATGGCAGCCGCTGACTTGCGCGACTGCTTCCCGTGCTTGTTGATAGGGAGAAAAACGCCGCTAAGCGGTTTCACAGCCGTCAGCAGGTCGTTGACCACGAAGCCCATCGGTCCGCCGTAGCGGCTCTGCACGAAATCGATAAGAACCATGCCGTCGAGCCCCCCTAAGGGGTGATTGCTAACGAACAACACTTTGCGGAGGTCGACAGGAGGGAGATTCTCCTCCCCGGCGAAGTCGACGGTAATGCAAAGCTCGTCGTAAACGAGCGCATGGGCGAAGTCGGCGTCGCGCTTGTCGCCGTGGCGAGCGAGGAAACCGTTCATCTCCTCCTGGCAGATAGTGCGTTCGAGCCAGCGGATGATAAAGCGGGGAATGAACTTGTAGCTCTTGCCCAGGCGCGAGCGGAGCACCGCGTCGACATCGATCTTAAGCGATTCATTGTTTTTCATGAGCGCGAAGATAGCGTTTTTTTCACTAACCGCCCCCCGCGCTGAGGCAAAAGATGCGTCGGGGCGTGTAGAAGTGTATATATGCGTTTATATAATTGTATAAATATAATAATGAGTATAGGCCGTCAGCTCCGTTCGGGCCAATGATATAATTGTCGGATTATGGTATAAAAACTGCCGCGGAGTGTTAAATCTTATTTTATAAGCGTTAAGATTATTGTTTTTTTCGTCAAATAATATTAATTTTGCATCATTATTCTTAAAAAATTGGGCGCTAAAATTGTGAAAGTTATCGCCTTAACCCCTCTTTCGGCCTCGGAGGAGGTTGATAATTATGTAGTTATAACCAAGGAATTTTATCACCGCGAAAACAATCAAAATTAATAAACCATAGAACCTAAACCATGAAAGTATGAAAGTATTCATGTCAACCCGTCATCTGCTATCCCTGCTTATAGCGATGACATTCTCGCTTTCGGCTTTTGCGCAGGACCTTACCGTCACAGGCACCGTCTATGACGAGACAGGCGAGCCGCTTATCGGCGCTTCGGTGCAGCCCAAAGGCACAAACGTCGGTGTGATGACCGACATCGACGGCAACTACACTATCAAAGTTGCCTCCAACGCTACCCTTAACTTCAGTTACATAGGCTGCGTGCCTCAGGCTATCGCCGTAGGGGGCCGCACTAAAATCGACGTTACCCTCAAGAACGACTCACAGGTGCTCGACGAGGTTGTGGCTATCGGTTACGGCACAGTGAAGAAGAAAGACCTTACCGGCGCGGTTTCAACCGTTTCGGGCGCCGATCTTGCCAAAGTGCCCGTATCGTCAGCCGCCCAGGCTCTCCAGGGTAAAGCATCAGGTCTTAACATCGTCAGCCAGAACGGTGCTCCCGGCGCGGGCTTTAACGTGACCCTCCGCGGCGGCGCATCAATCACTCAGGACACCGAGCCCCTCTACGTTGTCGACGGCTTCGTGATGTCAAACGCGCTTACCAACATCGACATTAACGATATCGAGAGCATCGACGTGCTCAAAGACGCGTCGGCGACCGCAATCTACGGTGCCCGCGGTTCAAACGGTATCATCGTGATCACCACCAAGAAGGCATCGAAGGGCGTCACCCGCGTAGACTACAACGGCTACGTTTCATTCGACACCCTCTCGAAGAAACTCAAAATGATGTCTAACCCTCTCGACTACGTCAACTATCAGTATGAGATGGCCGAGATGCAGTCTAAAACATCGCTTTGGGCAGTAGGCTTCGACAACGCCAAGGGCGTGGACGAGGATGACTTCTATTCAGGCGTTTACGGACGTATCTACGACAACTATCTCAATTCGTATGCCGAAGACTGGCAGGACCTCACTTTCGGCGGCCATGCCACCACTCAGAGCCACAACGTCAGCATCACTACCGGCTCCGACAAAGTTCAGGCTCTCGTAAGCTACAACTATACCGACCAGGACGGTCTTCTTGCTAACCACGACTACAAGCGCAACTCAGTTCGCTCGAAAATCAACGCAGAGCTCTGGAAAGGCATCAAATTTGATTTCGGCGCATTCTACTATGAGAACGTCACTCACGGCGGCGGCTCTTACTCAGGCATGAAGAACGTGCTTCTCCAGCCTATCAACGGCGGTACGATGTTCACCCGCGATCAGCTCGTCAACACTCAGACCTTCCCCACCTACCGCGGCCTCGATAACGCTTACGACACTGCCAACCCCCTCGTGCAGAACCTAGCTTCGACTTCAGAGAGCAAAAGCCGTCGCTTTGAGGCTCAGGCCGGTCTTACTCTCGATCTCGTGAAAAATTTCGTATGGCGCACAGCTTACCACTATACAACCAACTGGGGCAAATCAACCTCTTTTGCCGACGAAAACTCTACCTCTTATCTTGTTGACCAGAAGAACACCGGTATGAACGGTAGCATCAGCAACTCTGAAGGCTCAAGCTGGGGTATCACCAACACCCTTACCTACAACAATACATTCGCCGAGAAGCACGACGTGACATTCATGGTAGGTCAGGAATACTCTTCATCTGAGAGCACCAGCAACAAGATGACTCTTATCCAGTTCCCTTACCCCAACCACAAACTCGACGACATCAAAGTCGCTACAGTATCGGATAAATCATCGGGACACTCCCACGGAAATATGCTCTCGTTCTTCGCCCGCGCCAACTACGGCTACGACGACCGCTACCTTTTGACCGCCACATTCCGCGCCGACGGCAGCTCTAAGTTCGCTAAAGGCAACAAATGGGGCTTCTTCCCCTCGGCATCAGGCGCATGGCGCGTGTCGCAGGAAAAATTCTGGCAGGAATCGGGCGTTAACGACTGGTTCAACAACCTTAAGCTCCGCGTGGGCTACGGTGTGACCGGTAACAACAGTATCGGTTCTAATCTCTACGTTACCAACGCCACCATGACCACCTACCCCATGGATAATAACGAGAACTCTCCCGCTTACGTACTCGGTAATACTCTCGGTAACTCCAAGCTCAAATGGGAGACCCTCCACGCTACCAACGTAGGTCTCGACCTCGGTTTCCTCAACAACCGCATCATGCTCACAGTTGAATGGTACAACAACCAGATCTCAGACATGCTCATGAACTGCGTGATTCCTTCGTCGACAGGCTACACCCGCCAGTATCAGAACGTAGGCTCAATGCGCAACCGCGGCTGGGAAATCTCGCTCAACACCGTTAACATCACAAACCGCGACTTACAGTGGACTTCGGTGCTCAACCTCGGTTTCAACAAGTCGAAGGTAATCAGCCTCGAAGGCACAGAAGACCACAAGACCTTCTCTGCCGGCGGCAACCGCTCGGGAACAGTGTCATACTACGCGGTAGTAGGCGAGAGCCTCGGCGATATGTACGGCTACAAATACGACGGCATTTACACCACTGCTGACTTCAACGAAGACGGCTCGCTCAAAGAGGGCGTAGTTCGCCCCTACGACGGCACTCCCGAACCTGGTGACATCAAGTTTGCCGCTGACAACTATGCCTATACACAGGACGGCAAATACTATGATGCCGAAGGCAACGAAGTATCTCCTCAGTTCACCCGCAAAAACGTGAAAATCGGTAACGGTACACCGACCTGCATCGGCGGTTTCGGCAACACCCTTACCTACAAAGGCTTCGACCTCAACGTGTTCATGAACTTCTCGATCGGCAACGACGTGTACAACGCTACCAAGCACTCGATGAGCCCCTACGCTCCCTATCAGAATGTGCCGACAGAATTCGGTAACAACTATTATCGCACAATCGACCCGTCGACCGGTCGCAAGGCAGAGTCAATGGCTATACTCCAGCAGCTCAACCCCAACGAGAACCTCCGCACCTGGAGCCTCTCGAAGACCAACTCCGACTATATCACCTACCCGAGCTCATATTACGTTGAAGACGGCTCTTACCTCCGTCTGTCGCAGGTGACTCTCGGCTACACCTTCCCGCAGAAGTGGATGAGCAAAGCTCACATCAGCAAACTCCGCATCTACTTCACCGCCAACAATCTTTGCACAATCACAGGCTACGACGGCTACGACCCCGAGGCATCGTCGAAAAACGACGACGTGGTTTGTACGCCCGGCTACGACAGCTCTACTTACCCCCGCTCGCGTAGCTACGTTGTAGGTCTCAACCTCTCGTTCTAAATAAAATCTGCATCCGCCCAAAGCGCACTGCACCATTTAAATGAACAATCAACAATAAGCAAAAAAATGAAACAATATATCAAAAATATCGCGTTGGCAACACTGCTTCTCGGAGGCGCGTCGATGATGCTCACATCATGCGAGGACACACTCGAAAAGCCGTCGTTCACAGCCGACGACATCGACTACGTTTTCTCTGACCTCGATAAGGCAGAGCTCTTCGTCAAGGGTTGCTACAGAGGTCTTATCCATAAGGAGCAGTACTATCAGTACAACGCCGGCGACAATGTGACTTATCCCACCGAGGAACAGTTTGGCGGCTCTAAATGGATGATTGGCAACTACGAGTATGATCCCGTGCTTCCCGCCGCACTCTACACCACTTACAACGAGAGCTACCGTATCATCGAGTCGTGCAACGTGGCTATCGACCGCCTCTCGGCTATGGAAGAGAGCCCCAAGCGTAATGCGCTCTTGGCCGAGGTCTACACTGTAAGAGCATTCTGCTACCACAATCTTATCAGATTTTACGGCGACGTACCCGCCGTGTGGAGCCCCCTGTCTAAGCTCGATCCCGAAGACACTGAAACATTCTACCCCCATCGCACCAACCGCGACGTGATCTACGATCATATCATCGCCGACGTTCAGGAGCACGTTGAAGACCTCCCCTGGTTCTCAGAATGCAACTACGGCAGCGCTCCTGAGCGTCTGACCCGCCAGGGCGCTTACGGCATACTCGCCCGTATCTGCCTCCACGCCGGCGGCTATTCGCTCCGCTGGGATCTCGCGACCAACGACCCCGCTTCGGTTTCGCTCCGTCGCCGCGACGACGCTGCCCGCGTCCGCGAGCTTTATGAGATCGCCGACGACGCTCTCGCCAAGGTGATGGAAAAAGGGGAGAACTCGCTTCTCACAGCCGGCACCGACGGCATGAGCCCGTTCCAGACACTTTTCTGGAACTATTGCCAGCGTAATTATTCGGTAAGCTCTCAGGAGTTCCTCTGGCAGCTCGCTGAATACGGCACTACCACCAACTCTGAATTCGGCCTTTATACCCAGCCCGGATCGGTAGGCGGTCTCTACGGCCAGCGTAAAACCCTCCAGTCAAAGCTTCCGACCTACTACCTCTCGTTTGACAAAAACGATACCCGCCGCGACGTTACTTGCTGCAACTATTCGGTTTCGTTTAAGAACACCAACTCGATTGACGACGAATGGTGCAACGTGGGTACAACCTATTCTTGCGTGATGGGCGGTAAATTCCGTATCCAGTGGAGTGTAGGCCCCGCAGGCGAGGCCGCAAAGCGTAATATCGACATCCCCGTGCTCCGCTACGCCGACGTGCTGCTTATGCGCGCCGAGACTCAGAACTACCTCAACAACGGCCCGACAGGCATCGCCAAAGCGTGCATGCAGGAAGTGCGCAACCGCGCCGGCATCGGCTCGATGGCTATCCCCGACGGACAGGACGCTTTCCAGCGCGCTATCATGCAGGAGCGTCAGTGGGAGATGGGCGACGAGTTCACTCTCCGCGGCGACCTTATCCGTATGAATCTCCTCGACGACGAGATCGCCAAAGGCAAAGCTGATATGAAAGAGCTCTCCGACCATACAGGCAAATATGCCGACGTGGCTACTTATCGTCTCTATCGCTACGAGAAGAACGACCAGGCATACGGCGACCACTTCCTCGCGGTTCCTTATGTCGACGTGACTCCCGATATACTTGCGAAGTATGACTTCCTCACCACAGCTCCTAAGAACACCAACCAGATGAAGACCTTCAAAACCAAATTTGAGGCCATGATTTCTGACCTTGGGCTTTCTGGTACGTGGTACATCATGAATATGTTTGAAGGCTGGAGCAGCACGTACAATAAGAACTGCCGTCGCGCTACGGGTGGTTTCTCCAACGACATGAACTCTACGCTTCAGATCGGTGCCGCTTCGTATCTCCACCCGATAGGCAAAGCCGAGAACAACGGCAAATACCCCGAGCTCGTAGATCAGCTCTTCTACGGCTATCAGAAAAACAAGACCGAGCTGTTCCCCTTCGCTTGCAAGGCTGCAGGTCACCCGATGATCGATAACCCGAGCCTTACACAGCATCCCGGTTATCTTTAAAAACTAATCCGAAAAGTTAAAAGTTAAATTTTCGCTTTTACTAATCAAGAATTCAGAAACTGAAATTTAACTTTTAACTTTTCGCTTCCAAATCAAAGAACAATCAAACCCTAATAATAACCTTAATTATTTATTTAACCAAATGAAAAAATCTTTACTTCTTTCAGCAGCAGCTATCGCTGCAGCGTGCGCAGTAAACGCTCAGGATGTTCCCGGCGTTAAGACTTGGGACTTCAACACCCATGGTATCTTTGCCCTTTTCCAGGATCCCGACGCAATGGAATTCCGCTCTGGCAACTACGACTTTATCGACAAAAACGGTGCTTCAGTAAACACCGACAAAGAGCAAATGGTAGTAGCTATCAAGACTCCCGCAGAAGAGTCAGAAACCGGTGCAGCATACAACACCAACTATGGCAAGAACAACCGTATCATCTCGTTCTACGATGGCGCTACCTATCTCATGCATGAGGCAGCAGCAGATGACGAAGTTGCAATTGAGAACAACTATGAGGTATTCCCCGGCTCTGACGAGGAAACTCTCAATCATCCTTTCTTTGGATGGGCTCAGGCTGGCGAAGATGGCAAATCACTCGGCCCCTGCCGTACTCTCTGGATGCCCGGATGGGGTTCATTGGATGAATGGGTTGACGGTGATTACAACGCAGCTACCGCAGAAGATTGGGTAGCTACCAAACACGCAATCTCACTTCAGCGTTGCGGTCAGGGCGAAGGCTCTATCGAAGGTTACATCCAGTTCCCCGAAGTTGAGCTTCCCTGCAAAGTAACCTACTATGTAGGTAGCGCAGGCGGCAAATACGCTCCCAACCTCCTCGTGAACATGCAGGCTATTCAGAACGGCACTGAAACTGATCTCATGAAAGTGACTGATGATGCAGAGTTCACTATCAAACGTTACTACAAGAAAGAAGTTACTTTCAATGGTACCGGTAAAGCTTCTTTCCGTATTTGGGCTAAAAAACGTGAAATCCACGTTTACCACGTAGAATTCGACTCTAACTACAATGGCGAAAACGCAGACTACGCTCTTGATTTCGGCGCAGTTGAAAACGTTAACATCGACAACCTTAACGCAGTTAACGCTCCCGCTTACAACGTATACGGCCAGCGCGTTGACGTTAAGAACTACAAAGGCATCGTTATCCAAAACGGCAAGAAATATATCCTTCGCTAATCATAGCTGATAACGTAGGCAATCGGCCGATTGCCTAACCAGATAAAGCCCCGGCTCCCAATCGAGCCGGGGCTTTTCGTCGCTCGGCGCGAAGGGGAAAGTCGAGTCGCGACATTGTTCGGTTTCTCGATATGACGGGAATTTTCGGTTTATAGTCGCAAATATGCGGTTTAGCACTGATTTAAAATGAATATTAATGCGATTTTTCGGAAATTTTTAATATCTTTGTGACGAAATTCGGGCTTTTGCGAGATTCGCGTATTGGCTTGAAAAACAATGATTTTTAACCTAATTAAATAACCATGAAGAAAATCCTTAAAAGTTTTGCGGTAGCAGCCGCTGCGGTGCTTTTGGGCGCCGGAGCCATGACCGCACAGGACAAACTTCTCGCGTTTCCCGGCGCTGAAGGCTTCGGCCGATACGCTACCGGTGGCCGCGGAGGCACAGTCTATCATGTGACTAATCTTGACGACTCGGGTAAGGGGTCGTTTCGCGACGCGGTTAGCGGCAGTAACCGCATCATCGTGTTTGATGTCAGCGGTAATATCCAACTGAAATCTGCCCTTGTAGTAAAAGGAAATAACACGATCCTCGGCCAGACAGCCCCCGGCGAGGGTGTCAACGTGTGGGGCGACCGTATCTCATTTTCGGGCGCAAACAACCTTATCGTGCGCCATATGCGTTTCCGCATGGGCTCTAAAGGCACAAGCGGCGCCGACGCTTGCGGTATAGCCAACGGCGGCAATATGATATTCGACCACCTGTCGGTGCTGTGGGGCCGCGACGAGAACTTCTCAGTCAACTGGGACAACAAGGGCGACAAACCCCATGACATCACCATCCAGAACTCAATCATCGGCCAGGGCCTTCAGCCTCACTCTTGCGGCGGCCTTATCCAGACCACAGGCGGCGTCACTATCTATCGCAACCTTTACATCGACAACAAGACCCGTAATGTTAAAGCTAAAGGTCTGAACCAGTTCGTAAACAACGTGATTTACAACTGGGGCGACGGCGGCGCATACATCCAGAGCGACTCTGAAGGCGACTCCTGGGCTCAGCTCGAAGGCAACTACTTCATCAAGGGCCCCTGGAAGCCTGCAGTGCCCCCCTTCTCTCGCGGTATCAGCACATTCCGTTTCTACGGCAACGACAACATGGTAGACAATGCGGTTAACGGCGTTCTCGACGGCGTTCAGATTACCGAAGAGGAGATGTTGGGATCATACAACGGCACGTCGCCTTACAGCACACCCTTCCCGAGCCTCGAAGCACTCAACGCCAATATCACCGAGTACAACACCACTTCGAGCGAGAAAATCAGCCTTTTCCCCGAGCTTTCGGTGAAGATGTCGGCCAACGATGCGCTCACATGGATAATCGGCAACGTCGGTCCGGTGCTCCCCGCCCGCGACAATATCGACCAGCAGATTATCGACGAGCTTACGTCGTACGGCACACTCGGCCCCAAGAACGGCTACTCATCGGAGGCTGAAATCTTCCCCCACCGCGGCGTGTGCAACCTCAGCGAAGGCGCGAAGCCGCTCGATAGCGACGGCGACGGTATACCCGACGAATGGGAAATCGCCAACGGCCTCAACCCCAACGATGCAGGCGACGCCACCCTCATCGCGGCCAACGGCTACGCCAACATCGAGAACTGGGCAAACTCTATCGTAGAGGCTTTCCCCTACATCAAGAAGCCCACATCGCTCGCTGTCACCAAGCAAAACAAGAACTCGCTCGAAATATCATGGGATCTCAACGGCAATACCGAAGCAGGCTTCGAGATTGAAATCTCAACCGACGGCGTGAACTTCACCAAGGTTGCCGACGTCGCTGCCGGAACTACCGCTTATACCATCGAAGGCCTCGCCGAGCTGACTCCCTACTGGGTGCGCCTCCGCGCCGCTGACGGTAAAGGCGTGTACTCGGTTTACTCCAATGAGGTAGCCACCGAGACTACCACCGACCCGATGGCTCCCTACGCATCGACCCTCGTGGCTCCCGCTCTCGGCTCTAAGGAAGGCATAGCAAGCGGCATTGAGCTTAAATGGGACAACAAGATGCAGAATTACTTCGGCACTGTGAAATATACCGTTTACTTAGGCCAGGATGCCGACAACCTCACAGCCGTAGCTACTGAAATCACCGCTAAGTCTTATAAAATCGCGGCAGATAAGCTCGAAGCTTACAAGACATACTACTGGCGCGTTGACGCGAAGAACAACGAAGGCACTACCGCAGGCGAAGTTTGGAACTTCAACACCACCGCAGGCGGCGTGCTCTTCTACACCGACTTCCACACGCAGCCCGAAGCTGTTGCAGCTAAATGGGGCAATATCTCAGGCAACACCGACCTCTTCAACGCCGCTAACAAGAGCGTTGAGTGCGCCGGAATGACTATCGGCTCAGGCGAAAATAAGCTTCGCGTGCTTATCATGCCCGGTCTCTGCTCAGATAATATTAACAATGACTACGGCCCCGCGACTGCCGACGACGCAGGCGCCACTCCCTATGCTATCCAGTTCAATACCACCTCGGCCGGAGGCTACATGACTCTTCCCGAAGTTGAAGGCCCCGTGACTCTCACCCTCTGGCTCGGCAACCCTGGAACAAGCCAGCAGACAGTGAAACTCATCACCATGGCAGGCGGCGAGGAGACTACGCAGAATCTCGTTATCGGCGCCAAGAAGCGCGTGTTCAAGCACACGATCACTTACACCAACTCAGGCCCCGTACAGTTTAAAATCGACGCTAACGCGAAGAAATTCGACGTTAACGACGTGCTTATCGAGCGCTGGGTAGCTCCCGAAGGCGACGTTGCTCTCGAACTCACTCAGGGCAATCTCGTGAACGATAATCTCTCGTATGCCGACGGCTCGATGACCCTTACATTCAACCAGGAAGTGAAACTCAACTCGGCTCCCGCGATCAGCGGCATCAACCAGTATGAGAACATCGACGTGACCACTTCGGGCAACAAAGTGACCGTTTCGTACGACGGTCTTAACGTCAACACCAACTATGTTGTGAAATTTGCCAACGGTGTGCTTACCAATCTTAAGGGCGACCAGTCGTTTGTAGGCGAGCTGAAGCTCAACACTGCCGACTTCGGCCCCGCGAAAGCTCCGGGCGAAACCCACTACGGCAAGCAGGCTATGGGTCTCCCATTGGATTTCGCTCCCTTCAACACTGTCGCACTCTTCACTCAGATGAACGGCGAGCAGCAGAGCAAAGCCAATGACTATCCCCACTGGGTTCAGTACTCAACAACCGCCGACATCCCCGGCGAGGCTACTGAAGATCACGTAACCATTACTACCAAAAACGATAAGATAATGGGCCTCTGGGACGGACAGTCAAAAGAGGTGTTCCTCAACATGGAGCATGAAGGCGAAGGCGATTTCGTGCTTAAGGTTCAGGAGTCGCGCAACTGCGACGTCGCTCCCGGATGGCGTACGATCCGCACCTTCACGGCTAAGGATCTTCCCTTCTACGGTCGTTTGCCCCTTAATCCCGAAACCCGTATGATCAAGGTTTCCGCTCCGACTATCTCAGGCGGTATCCGTATCAACGCTCTCGAGATCTCTGATGCCGACGGCAACTTCGCCGGCGTCGAGAACGTGATCATCGACGAGATGTTTGACAGCAACGCTCCGTGCTACAACGTGTTTGGCCAGCGTGTCAACGAGTCGTATCGCGGTATCGTAATCCAAAACGGCAAGAAGTTGATCCGCAAATAAGCAGATTAAACAATAGCTAACATTAATCGAAGAGGCCCGCAACTTAGATGTGCGGGCCTCTTCTGTCATTCTCTTCTGTCATTATTGTCTGATTACGGAAGCTATTCATCGACGAGATGTTTGACAGTAACGCTCCGTGCTACAACGTGTTTGGCCAGCGTGTCAACGAGTCGTATCGCGGTATCGTAATCCAAAACAGCAAGAAGTTGATCCGCAAATAAGCAGATTAAACAATAGCTTACAATAATCGAAGAGGCCCGCAACTTAGATGTGCGGGCCTCTTCTGTCGTTATTGTCTAATTACGGAAGCTATTTGGCTTTATTTATTACCACGTCAGAAGTCAGCTTGACTGAGATATTATCATTAGCGTTGGCGAGCCGAGCGGTGGAGTAATTAGCGCCGCTGAGGTTGAGGGCGGAAATGCGATTGCCATCGATGACTATAGTGCCGAATCTGGAGTCGTCGGAGCAGTCGATGGTGCACTGGTTGAAGTCGTTTGCATCGTTATTATCGGTGTCGTTTAGCGTGAAGTTGTCGATAATCGTGCCGCCGCTTAGTGATAGCAGGGTGATGTCTTGCGATGCGCGCAGATTTGCAATGCGGCAGTTCTGTAGATAAACTTCGCTCGAAGTCGTTAAGATGTCGAAATTGGCGGCAATCATGTCATGGATCGATAGCGAGGCTAAGTAGGCGATGTCGATGGATTTGAGCATACCGCGGGGCACGGTGAGACATATCGGTAGCAAATCATCTGAATCGCTCGCGATCGCTATTAATTTATCAGGCTGGTCGCTTAGCTTGGCGTAGTCAAATTCGATGGTTAGCGTGGCTTCGACTATTTTAAATGAGATGGCCTTCTCCAATTCGGCGTTGAAGCTAATGGTCGGGGAGGCTATTGAGTCTGACTCGGTGATGGTGCAATCGAAATCGTTGTAGTTTAACGCGTATCTCGATGCGGCATCACGCTTGATAGAGAACTTTACCGATGAAAACTTGCCGACGGGTCGGGTCGCGAGTTTGTGGGAAATATGTAAGGTGTCAAAATCGCTGCGCATGAATATGCCGACGAAGCATACGGCTCCCACCGAGAAAAGGATTTGGGCAACCGCCGCCGCGATTATTAGGTATGATGATAGTTTCATTTCTTGTTATTGTTGTTGGATGTGAGGTAATTCTGATACATGATACATAGCTGCTCGGGAGTTATGTCGAGAGTCATGAGCTGCTTGAAGAAGTAGCCTATCTCGCTGTTGAGAAATTGCTCTCTTCGCAGGGCGGTTATGATCGACCGGGCTTCGGTTGACACGAAATAGCCTATTCCGCGCTTATTGTAAATGATGCCTTCGCGATCGAGCCACTCGTAGGAGCGCATTACGGTGTTGGGGTTGACCTGCAACTGAGCCGCAGTCTCGCGCACAGATGGAATGCGCTCACTGGGCTGCGTCACGCCGAGCATCACGTCGTCGCATATTCGGTCGGCAATTTGCAGGTAAATCGCTTTGTTGTTGATATTGCTGTCCATAGTCGTGATTACCAACGGTTGATTACCTCAAGTTCCCTCTGGCGTAGATAAGCCACCGAATAATTGAAGACGATGATTATCCAGCAAGAGACTGCCCCAACTGTGACGAGGGTTTCCTCGGAGAAGAAGTCGTCGTTGATTCCGAAAGTGGAATTACTCATGTCAAATAGAACATTTGCGGCAATCGCCACTATCATGGAGCATATAAAAGACATGGCTGCGATAACTGCAGTAGTCTTGAAAAACGGGTTTTTGCCCCACACTATTCCTCCGAGGAAATATATCGACTGGTTGACGAGCATTGTGAGCAATATCCAATTCAACGCGCTGCAATCGGTGTCGGTAAACACGTCGAAGAGCCAATTGGTTATGACCATATGGTGCTCAGTGTTCCAGAAGAAGGCATGAAATAGCAGTGCGGCGAAAATTTGGCCGATATACATGGCCACGGTATAGCCGATGATAAATACCGGAATAGCGAACACCACCGATACGCAGAATTTCTCAAGCTGCGAGGCGGGGAGCATCAGATAAGCCAGTCGGGTCGATCGGTCGCGCATGGTTTTGGTGGCAGATCCGGCCGCGAGCGAGCTGAACAGAAACGCGAAAATCGCCGACGAGGTCATCAGCGCTTCTTTGATTGCGTATTGAAACTCCTGCTGGGTGATGTAGCTACTATCGATCGCGTTTGCCCCGATGAGAAGCACTATGGCGATTACAACCGCGATAAGCCCGTAGCAGAGCAGCAGCCATTTCCATGAGTCGATGAAATGCTTTTTCAGCAGTAGACAGAATCGGCCGAAGTTAAATTTTTTGTTCATCGTTATAGGGTATAGAGTTTATTTAGTTATTTAATTGCTGTGAAATATCATAAAATGTCGCGTATTCTTTCAGCCTGTGAGGTGACGAACTCGAATAGAGTTTCAAGATTCAAACTCGTTTCGCGCTCGTCTTCGCTGCGGGTGACTACCTCGAAGCCTTGCAGGCAAGGGCGGCTGTAAAGCGCCGTCTGGATGATTTCAGGTTGCGAGGTTGTGAAGAAATTGAGTTTAGAGAGGATATTGGCAACCGATTCGTTGATAAGTATTTTGCCCCCTTCGGTTATGATGACGTGGTCGAGAAGGCTGTCGATGTCGCGCACCTGGTGGGTGGAGATGATAATGGTGCGGTTTTCGGTCATGCTCTGCGCGATGAATTGGCGGAAGCCTGCCTTCGAAGGGATGTCGAGGCCGTTGGTAGGCTCGTCCATAAGCAGCAGCGATGTGTTGCAGGCGAGGGCAAACGACATGAATATTTTTTTCTTCTGCCCCATAGAGAGCGCGCCGAGATTAGCATCGAGGCTCATGCCGAACGTGCTGAGGTTGCGATTGAGGTCTTCGTATGAGAATTTTGGATAAAACGGCGCGTTTGACTTTATGAAACTTGCGAGCGGCTGCGCGGGGAGGTTGAATTCCTCAGGCACGATAAATATGTCGGCGAGGGTTTGCGGCAGGCGTAGACGCGTGTTTATGTCGTTGTAGAGTATTTGCCCCTTTTTCGGGGTAAGCAGCCCGGCGATGAGGTAAAGTAGAGTCGACTTTCCTGTGCCGTTTTTGCCTATAAGTCCATATATGCCCCCTTCGGCTATTTTCAGCGATAGGTCGGAGAATACGGGATTACCTTTGCGTCGGTAGGAAAATGAGAGATTTTCGATTGCTATCATAGTGTATTAGTTGAATAGTACACTGCAAATGTAGCGCAGCGATTCGAAATCACCAAATATTTCGGTGATTTTTTCAAGTAGACCGCGATTTTCGTTGATTTTTAAGGGTTACTCCGTTTCCCTCGGAGCGAAGAAAGCACCTCCGACTGGATTTTTGACGATAGGATAGCGTTAGCGATCAGATACAATGCCAAGGCCGCGACAGCTTGTACGGTCAGAACAAACCAGGCGGGCCATGCCGTGAGCGAGAGCGGATAGATCAAGGCGGCTATGACAGTGGCCTGCAGGGCGTAGGGGGCCAGATCGAGCAGAAAGCGCGAGGCGGGGATGTGAGTGACCCGTGAAGTGACGGCGAGCGTCGCCACCCAGGTGATGAACGAGGCCGCCACTTGCCCCCACATCATTATCTCCAGGCCATAGACCACGCTCCCGGGGCTCGTGAGCGACATATACGGCATAGTGACGATAATGCCGATTATGGCCGCTATGTCGCGGAGAAGCTCAAGTCGGAAAATAGGCTGCGACTTGCCGAGCGCGAGCATATAATTATTGTATAGAGTGTTGAGCACCGTGAATATGCCGCGGAGCAGTAGAAGCTGAAACAGCGTTATCGATGGATCCCATTTCTGGCCGAAAAGCGTGTGAAACACCGGCGTGGCCATCGCCATAAGAAATAATATGGCGGGAAAGAGGATGTAGGCGGTGAAGCGGCTCATTTTCGACGATACGCGGCGAAAACGCTCGGCATCGTCCTGCACCTCTGATAGCGTCGGGAGAAAAGCCGAGGTCAGCACTTGGGTTACGGCCGTAACGCCCATCTTGCTCCATTTATCCGACTGGGTGTAGTAGCCGAGAGGAACAAGACCCACCCGGTTGCCCACGAAAAATGAGTAGATATTTTGAAACAGCACGTTGAGAAACGAGGTCATCATCATGCCGCTGCCTACTTTGAAATATCCCTTTAACTCACTTCTCGACATCGCGAATAGCGGGCGCCATCGGCAATATATCCATAAGGCAGCGCTTTTGACCGCATTGATAGCGATGGTCTGCCACACGATAGCCCATGCTTCCCAGCCTGTGCAGGCCATCCAGATACCCACCACCGCCCCGACCGACAACCCGATCACGTTGATAATGGCTATAGGCTTGAAATCCATATGCTTGGCTAAGCGATTGGTTTGCACTATCGCCGACGCGTTGATTATGAACGACAGAAACATCACGCGGCTCAGAGCTATCAGACGATTGTCGCCGCCGAATAAATCGGCGATCAGCGGAGCCGCTACCCAAAGAATGGCGTAGATTATAAGCGACGTCAGCAGGTTGAACCAGAAAACGGTGCTGTAGCCCAACTCGGTAGGGCGTTTGCGCTGAATCAGCGCGAAAGAAAATCCGCTGTCAACAAAAAGCAGGGCAAAGGCTTGAAACACGAGAATCGCCCCGACAAGGCCAAAAGCCTCCTGCGAGAGTTCGCGCGCGAGCACAATCCCGGTCACGGCGTAAAGAATCTGCGTGGAGAGCCGGTCGATGATATTCCATTTCACCGAAGTGGCCGTGCGTTGTTTCAGCGATTCATCTGCCATATAATGAGTTATAGCTGAGAGTATTTTACTCCTATGCCTCGATTCTTGATTTTCGCAGGCTTATCGCGGTAAAGCACCGTGCCTGAGCCCATGCCGATAATGGTAAGCGTCTCGGTCGCGTGGCAACCTATGTCGCCGGTGCCGAAAACGGAGGCTTTCACATTCTTCGCTTCGAGCCCGTCGGCCTGTATTAAGCCCTTGCCTATGTTGCGAAGTTGAGCGTTGTCACATTCTCCCGATATGACGAGCTGGCCGTTGCCCGAATCGATCGAGGCGTCGACTTTGTCGGCCTCGATGCCGTGGGCCACAAGCCGACCGTTGCCTATAAGATGCGCACTGAAGCGTTTTGTCTTAGGCACGTCGAATACCTTTACGAGCGAGTCGCCGCTGTTAATGACTTTGTAGAGCGTTGTTGAGTAGACGGTAACGTGAGGAAACGTGGCGTTGATCGGGGTGTCGGGGGCCGACTGTATGGCAAGTCTACCCTTGTCGTTGTTGCTGAAATACAGCAGCTCGGGGTTGGAAGTACTGTCGATTACGGCAAACCCGGCTGAGTCGGGGTGGCAAAAATAGTCGACAGCGATGTTATTTTCAACGCTGAGCTCAGTGAAATCGTTGACTTTCACTATATATTTACGCTGCGCGTCGGCTGATATGATGTCGATAACTGAAATCAGTAGTAATGCGAGTATATTTCGTCTGATCATAATACTTGTTTAATGCTAATTAAATGGTGTATCGGTGACAAGATGCTCTTCGATAGAGCTTAATATCGCCATAAGCGAGTCGACGTCGTTGGCCTGCAGCATGGCGATGCGGGTGGAGCGGAAGTTGGGTATGCTCTTGAAAAGCGGCGAAGCGGCCAGATGACGACGTATATGTAGTATGCCGCGGTATTGGTCGATGCGGTCAATGCTTTCTGAAATCTGACGGCGGATTATGGCGAATTTCTCGTGGATAGTCAGAGGGGTGTATGACCCTGTGGTGAGATACTGCTTTATGTCGCGGAATATCCACGGTGCGCCAAACGACGCTCGTCCTACCATGATACCGTCGACACCCGACTGCTCGAAGGCTTCGCCCGCGCGCTCAGGAGTGGTTATGTCGCCGTTGCCGATTATAGGGATGTGGAGCCGAGGATTGGCTTTCACCTTCGCGATCATTTGCCAGTCTGCTTCGCCGGTATACATTTGTGAGCGGGTGCGTCCATGCACTGTAAGCGCCCTTATGCCGCAGTCTTGCAGCTGCTCGGCGAGGTCGACGATTATCTTAGAGTTGTGGTCCCAACCGAGGCGTGTCTTTACCGTGACGGGGATATCGACGGCATCGACCACGCTGCGGGTGATTTCGAGCATTTTCGGTATGTCGCGCAGGAGTCCGGCGCCGGCGCCTTTGCCTGCGACTTTTTTCACGGGGCATCCGAAGTTTATGTCGATAATGTCGGGATTAGCCTCGCGGGCAATCTTGGCCGCTTCGACCATAGGCTCAACCTCGCGCCCGTAAATCTGGATCACGGCGGGTCGCTCGGCCTCGTTTATTTCGAGTTTGCGGGTGGTTGAGGCGATATTCCTTATCAATGCGTCGGCCGACACAAATTCGGTGTACACCATATCAGCGCCCAATTCACGACAAATCAGGCGAAAGGACGCGTCGGTGACATCTTCCATCGGCGCAAGCATCACGGGGCGTTCTCCCAAGTCAATGTTACCTATTTTCACTATTCTCCGATTAGCGTTGATAATATACCGACAAAATTACTAAAAGTTGGCCATTGCGAGAAATGTTACCGTATAATTTGCCAATTTCTGTGAAAAAACGCGCAATCAGGTCGTCATTATAAAGGATTGCTTAGTATTATCGCGCGGCTCATTTCAGGAGCCGACTTGATGTGGGCGTCGGGGGTGGTTATGTCGACCTTTGCCGGATTGAGGAGCGATTCGCCCATTCCGGGCCATGCGTGGGCGCGCAGATTCATCAGGTCAATGACCGTGTTGTAAACGTCGACTTCGCCTATGACTTTGTCAAATCGGCCGGCTACGGGTGAGTTGAGTATCAAAAGCGGCACCTCTGATTCGGCCGACAATATCTTTGCTGCCGTCGGGTTGGCGAGCCACTCCTTGCGGTAGGTGCCGAGAGCCTCATGGTCGCCGACAATCATTACCATCGTTTCAGGCCAGTCGGGGCGCGAGCGGAGGTATTCCACGATAGTGGCCAGAGAGCGGTCGGTGTAATTTGCCATCGTCATATAGTCGGTCATTTTGGCTGGATAGTCGCCCGTAATATCAATCTGCTTGAGGTTGTCGGGCAGTTTGAAAGGGTTGTGGCCTGAATAGGTGATAAGCATGGTGAAAGCCTGTTGACCCGCGGGCCATATCTGGCCGCTGCGCAGCTTATCGACGCTTTGCGAGAGAAACGCTCCGTCGCTGAGCTTGGCAGGCTTGCCTATCATCTCGGTTTCGCGCCAGCTATCGCGCGAAAGAAGCGTGTCGATGCTCAGAGCCTTAGCCGCGTGGCTTTGATTCCACGTGATAGGCTTGTCGGGAGTGAGCAGATATGACTTTGTTGCCGGATTCGCGTTCTTCATCGCCTCGGCAATCGAGTGGTAACGATAAAACGGATATTTCATGCTCCATACGAAGCGGGGCGGCGGGTACATTCCCGCAAGCATAAGGAGCTGCGCGTCGATTGAGCGTCCGCTACCCACTTGCGACCTCACGTGCGGCGCGAACAGGGTAGTAGAGTCAGCCGCAAGCCTGTTGAGATAGGGCGTTATGGGCTTGTCGCCGTCGGCCTTAGCGTTGATTAGCCAGCTTTCGAGCGATTCGCAGAATATCACTACGAGATTGCTCCTATGCGTGCGGGGAGTTTCGGGATAAGCGTCGAGACGGCGTTGCTGCTCCTTCATCCATGCGGCCAACTTTGCTTCAGATTCGGGAGTTAAATTGTCGTCGTCGGCAAGGGCTTCGCCGATTAATGTGCCCGCTGGGGTATAGATTACTGGAGGCGTAGAGGCGTAGTAACATTCTTGCGAAAGATGCTCCACGTGAGCGACCAATCCTCCATTATAGGCGCCATTGATAGCCGAAACCGCGATCAGCGACAGAAAAGTGACCGCGAAAAATTTTCTCGAAGGCTTCTCCCTTCGGCTTTTTCGCAACCATATCGTGCCTGCGATGATAATTATGAAAACAGTTAGGTCGATCAACCTTAACGAATCTACGACGCTCGCCGTGAAATCCGTTAGATTTCCGGCCAAAAGATAGCTGTCGAGCGGGATAATTGACAGGTATGTGCGGCAGTACATCAGATTGGCGACAAGCCATATAGCGAATATTGTCCAGGTTGCTGTCTGCACCCATACCCTTCGGGTGAAAAGCGAGGGGAGGGCCATAATCATTGCCATAATCAGCGAGTTGAGGTATGTGCCGGTAAACGACATGGCTCGGAACGTGGTTTGCGCGCACCAAAGTATATCCCATGCCAAAATCATTACATATCCCGCCGCAATGGCTTTGAGTAAGTATGAGTTGCGTGAAAACAGTTGTTTGAAGAAGGGGTTCATGGATTTGGCTGATCTTTTAATTACGCGCTTTGTTTATTCCTCTCTTGCCCTTGAAGAAATCTTTCATTAGCTCGGCGCACTCGTCGGCAAGTATTCCCGACGTGACAGTAGCTTTGGGGTGGAAAGGGGTGCGGGAGGTGAAAGTGCAGTACCCTCGCTTGGAGTCGGGCGCGCCGTATACAATTCTCCTTATTTGGCTCCATCCTATCGCTCCGGCGCACATAAGGCATGGCTCCACGGTGACGTAGAGCGTGGCTTCGGGGAGATATTTCCCGCCGAGATACTGCTCGGCGGCTGTGAGGGCTATCATTTCGGCGTGAGCCGTTACGTCGTTGAGCGTTTCGGTCATGTTGTGTCCTTTGCCGATGATACGGTCGCCTGCCACAATCACGGCCCCGATCGGAATTTCATCCTTGGCCAGCGCTGAGCGGGCTTCTTCAAGTGCGGCCCTCATGTATTTAATGTCCTGCTCAGCAGCGGTTGAATTTTGCGCGCTCATGGTAGCCTTTCAGATTAGGTCGATGGTAAGCCCCTCGTTGGCGAGTATTATTTGCGGCGCGTTTTCACCCGCTTCGGCGGCGATAGCCATGGCCTCGGCGAGATGCTGGTCCTCATTGATATAACTCTTTGAGTAATGGCCGAGAATAAGTTGCTTCGCTCCGGCCGCGACGGCTATGCGAGCTGCTTCGGAAGCTGTGGCGTGGCCGCGTTGGTGAGCCTTGTCTTTGTCAGCGTCGATATATGTCGCTTCATGGTATATCACGTCGACCCCTTTTACAGCTTCGGCGACTTTAGGATTGTAGGCTGTGTCGGAGCAATAGGCGTAGCTGAGGGCCGGCTCGGCGGGAGTGGTCAGTCGCTCGTTGCTGATGACGGTGCCGTCTGGAGTGACGTAGTCCGCTCCTTCTTTTATATTATGGCGTTCGGCAACCGGAATATTATAGAAGTCGACCATATCGCGGCGCAGGTGGCGCAGCTTAGGCTTCTCTCTGAATATGAATCCGCAGCAGGGCACACGGTGATAGAGCGGGAAAGTCTCGACCGTAAGCGCCTTATCCTCGTAGATTAGTGCGTGCTCAGGCTTGATGATGTTAAATTTCAGGTCGTAGCTGCGGTCTCGGCAGAAGAAGTTGATGATGCGGCGGAATAGCTCGGCCCCGTCGGCGGTAGTGTGGACTGTCACTTCGCCCCCCGCTTCCTGAAGCGCAAGCGTTGAGAGGAGTCCCGGCAGGCCGAGGCAGTGGTCGCCATGAAGATGAGAGATGAAGATTTGGTTAAGGCGCGAGAACTTCAGGCGCATTCTACGCATCGAAAGCTGTGCGCCCTCGCCGCAATCTATCATAAGAAGCTTGTCGCGGTAGTCGATAACCTGGCATGAGGGGAGGTGGCGAAGCGAAGGTGTCGCCGATCCGCAGCCTAATATATTGATTCTGAAATTGGCCATATCTTTTTCAAGACTTTTTGTGATGAGTCCTTAATAGTATGCAAAGATAAGGTTTTGTGGCCAACCATGCAATAATCAGCCTACCTTTAGGAGAATAACGCGAAAAAAGAATTCTGCAAAATGGCTATCGTGATTCCGCAGTTTCATAAATTACTTATCCTGAGTAAAATAATTGCTTACATTACGTCGGAGATTGATCGACTAATTTTTTTATTGAGTTAAGGAGAGTCTCCGTTTTGGGAATTAGAGGGGCTACATCGTCCACAGTCCAGTCAAACATATCATCATAGTCTCCGGATTGTCTCATAGAGAATAAGCGCCTATATAATACGCTATCTTCTTTTCCTGACAGATTAGTCGCGATATATTTTTTGCATAATAAATTGTATACGCCATTATGTGTCTTTGCAATATCGCCATTTTTCAGATTCAAAGCCAATGTCATGTAAAAAACCGCATAATAGAGGCGATTGACAGATAGATTCCAATTGCCGAGCGAAGCATTATCTTTCGCTTCCTTAAGAGTTTGCAAAGCTCGTTCAACCCTATATTGGATTATGTCTTTTTTCTCTGACGATAGTAGTGTCATATGTTAGTTTTGAAAAAGGATAACAGCATCGTTTTCTACATTCTTATAAAATGGGAGAAACCTTCTTTTAAGCCACCCAAGTACGGAATAAAGACGAGGATTAACTATTTGTCCATACTTTAAACCCACGTCTGAAAACGGGCAAGCATATACATCCCATAAATCCCAAGCGATTTTTTCATCGCCGGGAATCAATATATGTAAGTCCCAGTCGGAGTCAGGTCGGGCATCCCCTCTGGCTCTTGATCCATATAAAGCGACTCTGGAACCTTTAGGAAGGATTTCAGCAGCCTTTATACGCAGAGCTTCTATTAGATCATTTGATTTTATCATACAATGAATGTTAAACTAAAATGTTGCAAAGAGGAAACTCGTTAAAATTGTAATAAAAAATCGCTATTGATTGCGCATTGCAAACATTGATTCTGCCGCAATGCATTGCAAAGATAAGATTTTGTGGCCAACCATGCAATAATCAGCGGTCGACTTTCGCGATAAATATGCCTGATAATTAGTTGGAAAGAAGAGACTGCGGCGTAAAGAAGATGATTACGACGCAGTCTCTTAGCGATTTTATCTGTTAAGGATTCAGCAAATAGGGATTAAATCCTCAGGAATTCTTGGTAAATTACCCCTTGATGAGGTTATGACCTGTCATTTCAGCCGGTTGTTTAAGTCCCATGATGTGGAGAATGGTGGGGGCAACGTCGGCAAGCTTGCCGTTTTCGATGGTAGCGTTAGTGTCGGTTGTCACATATACGCAGGGCACCGGGTTGAGCGAATGGGCTGTGTTGGGGGTGCCGTCAGCGTTGATAGCGTTGTCGGCATTGCCGTGGTCAGCGATGATTATCACTTCGTAGCCCGTCGCTTTAGCTGCCTCAACCGTATCTTTAACGCAGGCATCGACTGCTTTAACCGCTTTCTCGATGGCTTCGTAGACGCCGGTATGGCCAACCATGTCGCCGTTAGCGTAATTAACCACGATGAAGTCGTATTTGTCTTCCTTGATTGCCTCGACGAGTTTGTCCTTAACCTCAAACGCACTCATCTCGGGCTTAAGGTCGTAGGTAGCTACTTTGGGCGAAGCGACGAGGATACGCTCCTCTCCCTCGTAAGGGGCTTCGCGACCGCCGTTGAAGAAGAAAGTGACATGGGCATATTTCTCGGTTTCGGCAATGTGGAGCTGCTTAAGACCGAGCGACGAAACGTACTCGCCGAGGGTGTTGTTCACGTTCTCTTTGTCGAAAAGAATGTGCACTCCCTTGAACGACGCGTCGTAGGGGGTCATGCAGTAGTATTGAAGGTCGGGGATGGTGTGCATACCTTCTTCAGGCATGTCGTGCTGAGTGAGCACGATGGTAAGCTCTTTGGCGCGGTCGTTGCGATAGTTGAAGAAAATCACGGCGTCGCCCTCTTTGATAGTGCCGTCAACAGTGGAGTTGTTGATAGGCTTGATGAATTCGTCGGTGACGTCTTCGTCATACGATTCCTGCATGGCTTTAACCATATCGGTAGCCTGCTTGCCTTCGCCGTTAACGAGGAGGTCGTATGCGATTTTCACGCGGTCCCAGCGTTTGTCGCGGTCCATGGCATAATAGCGGCCGATGATGGAGGCGATTACTCCGGCCGATTTCTCGCAATGGTCTGTAAGCTCCTCGATGAAGCCTTTGCCTGAGCGGGGATCGGTGTCGCGGCCATCCATGAAGCAGTGTATATATACCTTTTCGAGACCATACTGTTTCGCGAGGTCGCAAAGGGCGAAGAGATGGTCGAGCGAAGAGTGTACGCCCCCGTTTGATGTAAGACCCATGAAGTGGATCGCTTTGCCGGTTTTCTTTGCGTAAGAGAACGCGTTGACGATTTCAGGGTTTTGGGCGATTGTGCCCTCTTTAATGGCTTTGTTGATTTTCACAAGGTCTTGGTACACCACTCGGCCTGCGCCGATGTTAAGATGGCCTACTTCTGAGTTGCCCATCTGACCGTCGGGCAAACCTACGTTTTCACCCGATGCCTGAAGCTGAGAGTGGGGATAGTTGGCGAGAAGATAATCCCAATAAGGGGTAGGGGTTGAATAGATGACGTCGCTTTTAGTGTGGTTGCCGATTCCCCAGCCGTCGAGGATCATCAGCAAAGCTTTTTTTCCCATTTATGTAAGATTTTAATTGAAATTGCTTGTAAGAGTTATTGTGCCATACTGGAGGACTGAAATGAAAAAATCAGCGCCCGGAAACGCATCATGCCATTTCCGGGTGCAAATTTAACAAAAAACTCTCAAAAGAGGTTTTTCCGATTATGATTTTTTAAAGATATTAAGGAGTTGTATCCATCCTTTGAGATGTGTCTGGAGTATAGAGATATGGCGTCAACGTCTTGTATGCGCCATAGCTGACTTTGATATGATCAAATGTCAGTTAAGACGTTCTAATTCTCTTCTGAATGTTTCTGCTGTTTCTGCAAGAAAATCCTTGTAAGCTATAGCTCCCCAAATCGGTCCTGACAATAGCGTGCCGAGAAAAGTGCAATTAAGCACCAGTCTCACCACTGACTCGTTCTTAGCCGGTTTATGTTTAACTTTTACCATGACACGAAACAGTGAATTCCTATTGATGCATACAAATTTACCTCCGAGATTATTTTGAGTGTATGACTCATATCCCGGGAATTTTTCTTTAGCAATCTGAAGAAGAGTGGCCTGATTGATGTTCTGATTGAAGGGAAGTTTGAATTTCTTGATTGAGGGGTCTTGAAATTTCATCGTTTTAAAATAATTATGTAGCGCAGTGAGTGGGTCAATGGTTGCTCTCAAAGTCTCGAATGCGCTTGTTGGTAGATATGAAATAAACGTGGGCAACAATCCCCGCTTATCTTATCATCGAGGCCCTGAGACTGCCTATGCACTAAGATAAGCAGTCTTAAGCCCACGTATTAGACTATAGTAAACGTAAAGCAGTTGCAACACTACTTCGCATTGTTGACTAATAATCTACCGGAGCGCTTCGACCGCCATTGTCTTCTTGTGCTTAGAAAATTTCTCAGGTTTTCGATGAAAGAAGATGACGTTTTGGGAAACGCTTATAAAATAACTCTTTCTAAAGCACCAACGTGATGCTGTGAAAGATAATTGGCCCGCACTCTTGCGGTACATTTATGCGCAAAGATAAAGATTATATTTTGAAAATGCAAAAGAAAAAATAGGCGCAAATGGAGTTGTATATTATACATCCCGACAATGCTCTGATTTTTTTCAGAGCGTTGTCGGGATGTTAAGGCAGGTTATCCGCGTGAAATTTTCGCGGTATGTAGACGATATTAATAGTCGCGGGCGACGAGCTCGCCGCGGAGCACTCCGAGAGCGTTTTGAGCAAGCGCGAGCATCTCGTCCTCGCCGGGGAAGATATGAACCGGAGCCAGGAATTTGATACGCTCGATAAGGTTGCTTGTGATGTACTGCGAATATGCCATGCCGCCGGTAAGGAGAATGGCATCCACTTTGCCGTACAAAACCGCTCCCTCCGAGGCTATCGCTTTCGCAACGTGGTAAATCATGGCGTCGAGGATCAGTTTCGCCTTCTCGTCGCCCTCTTGAATGCGATGCTCTATTTCGCGCACGTCGTTGGTGCCGAGATGCGCCGTGAGGCCGGCTTTTCCCGCGATGCGTTTAAGAAGCTGCTCCTCGGTGTAGCGGCCTGAGTAGCATAGGTGGATAAGGTCGGCTGCGGGGAGCGAACCGGCGCGCTCGGGCGAGAAGGGGCCTTCGCCGTCGAGCGCGTTGTTGGCGTCGATCGCGCGGCCATGGTCGTGGGCTGCCACGGAGATGCCTCCGCCGAGGTGGCAGATTATAAGATTCATATCCTCGTAGCGACGGCCAATTTTCTTGCAGTATCGGCGAGCCACGGCGCGCTGGTTGAGCGCATGCCATATACATATACGATTCATCAGCGGGGAGCCGCTGATACGGGCGTAGTCGCAAAGCTCATCAACCGTTCCTGGATCGGCCACGAAGCTGGGGCAACCGCCTTTAATGGCGGCGATGTCGTGGGCGAGGATGCATCCGAGGTCGCAGGCGTGCTGGTGCTCGGCATTGCGCATATCCTCTTTCATCTGCTCGTTGATACGGTAAACGCCCCCCTCGACAGGCTTGGCGAGACCGCCTCGGCCCACAACGGCGTCGAAGTCCATGTCGAGGTCGTTGGCCTTCAGCTCATCGAGAATAAGATTTTTGCGGTACTCATACTGGTCGGCCACGCGGACAAACTGCTTCAGCTCATCGGCGGTGTGAGGAATTGACTTGACAAAAAGGCACTTCTCGTCGTTGTAAACGGCGATTTTGGTTGAGGTTGAGCCTGGATTTATTACTAATATATTGTACATTCGAGTAAGTATTGTCGGGTTGTGATACTTAAATGGCCTGGAGAAAGGAGCGGAAGGCGTTGCCCTCTATCCGGAAAAATCAGAGAGCGGCGAGCCCGAGGGAGTAGAACTTGGATTCGTGGGTGTCGCCGCGGGAGGGGAGCACAATCGATGCGAGCGCGCCCTTGAGCAGCCCGGCAATCTGCGCTCCGGCAAATAGGGTGAGGGTCTTGTAGAAAGCGTTAGCGGCGAGGATGTCGGGGAAGATGACGCCGTCGGCGTCGCCCTGAAGGGGAGAGTGGAGCCCTTTGGCTTCAAGGGCATGGAACGAAAACGCGCACTTCACGTCGAGGGGGCCGTCGAGCAGTATATCGCCGAATTTACCTTCAGCGGCCTGCTGCACCTTATCGCGGTAGTCGGCAGTGAAGGGGAAGTGCTTTTCGCTGACTTTCTCCGAGCAGTGAACGAGGGCGATTTTCGGCAATGTGCCGCCTAAGCCTCTGATAATGTATGCCATGATGCGTATTTGCTCGGCGCGCTGCTCGGGAGTGGGGTAGGGGATAGCGGCTGAGTCGGAGAATATGAGAAGTTTTTTGTGGCCCGGCACTTCGGCGCAAGCCATGTGGGTCATGACGGAGCCTTTGGGGAGAATGCCATGCTCTTTGTCGATGATGGCGCGCAGGAGGTTGTCGGTGTTGATCATGCCTTTCATGAGGATGTCGGCTTCGCCTTTCTTGATGACTTCGACGGCCTTTATGGCGGCGTCGTCGGGGTCAGAGGCGGGAACGAAAGTTATATGTTCGGCATACTGCATGAGCTGAGGCAACTTGCGTATCTGCTCCTCGCAGCCCACGAACACGGCATGTATGAAGCCGGCTTCAAGAGCCATTTCCACCGCTCTCTGGGTCGAGGCGTCGGATCCCCATGCGATAGCTACTTTCTTGCGGTTGTCACGGTTGCGCAGCAGTCTGATCATTTCTGCGAAATTGTTAACTTTTTCCATATCCTGCTAATAGTTTTTGGTGCGGCTTACGCCGATCGGCTACGATGTGTAAGGTAGTTCAGGTCAGCGTGAACGCTGCACGTTTTTCATGGTCTTTTTTCAAACGCAAATTTAATAAAAAATCGAGAATTTTGCACAAAAACGAGCATTTTGTGCAATTTTTTTCTTAATAACGGAAAAATAACTAATTTTGCGATTAATAACAAGCAATCAACCTTCATGTAAGATGAACCGTTTCAGAAACTGCATATCGGCGATTGTAGCCGTGTTGAGTGCGTTGACGATAAACGCTCGCACGGCCGACGACGCCTGGAATCTATATTACGATGGAGAAATCGAGGCGGCGTCCTCGCTGACCGACTCAATATGCAAAGCCCAGCCTAAGAATTCGGCGATGTTTTATCTCCACGCTATTTGTCGCGATATGCTCGGCGACGAAGCCGCGGCAAAGGAGTATTACAAACTTGCTAAGTCAAAAGGCAACCCCGACGCGGCCGCTTCGCTCGCCGAGATTGCCATTCTCGATTACCGCCCAGATGAGGCTCAGTCGCTTGTCAATGAATACAAGACCCTTAAGGCTAAAGCGAAAGGCTCGGCCGACAATCCACTTGCCGCTCAGGTAGGGCGTCAAGTAGGCATAATGCGCACTATGCTTGAGCGAGTTGAGGACATAGTGATTATCGATTCGATAAATGTCGATGCCGAAAGCTTCTTCAAGGCTTACCGCCTTACGCCTGAGAGCGGATCGATACGACCACTGACCGATCTTCCGATGGATATAGAGGATAACGGAGGAACGGTTTTCCGTAGCGAGGATGGCCATACGCTCATCTATGCCGACTACGACCCCTCTGCCGACGGAAGCACTAATCTGCTTGTCACCCATTGGCTTAACGACGACACATGGGATACTCCTCAACCCCTCGGTGACAATCTCAGCCTCGGCGGCGTGGCCAATTATCCGTTTCTAATGCCCGACGGTCAGACGCTCTATTTCGCGGCCGACAACGACGAGTCGCTTGGTGGCTACGACATATTCATCACCCGCGACAACGGCGACGGTTTTCTCCCCCCTCAGAATATCGGTATGCCCTACAACTCGCCGTTCAATGATTATATGCTCGCCATTGATGAAACCACCGGCATAGGCTGGTGGGCTACCGACCGCAATCAGATAGAGGGAATGGTGACGATATATATGTTTATCCCATCCGACCTGCGAAAGAACATTGATATTGACAGCCCCGACCTGATGAGCCGGGCGCGCATCGCTTCGATCGCCGACACGCAGGACGATGAAGACTACACGGAATATATCCGGAAAATCGCCGCGGTGAAGCCTGCGGCGATGGTTGAGGAAACTCAATTTGAATTCACGATGCCCGACGGCAAAGTGGCTAAAAACTTCGACCAACTTCCCGACTCGGCCCGCGACGCTATGGCGACGTATCTCAACGCGCTCGCCGACTTTCAGGATCTCGAGAGCGAGCTTGCGCGGCTGCGCGAGGCTTACGGCTCGGGCGACACTTCGGTCGCGGGCGACATCAGACAGCTTGAGCGGAGAGTGGAGAATGGCCGCGCCGCGCTTCGCGAATTGAGTAATAATGTTGTGAAATCATTATGATTGAAATTATAAAGGATTTAGGCGATAGCCGACGATATAATTTCCACTCCCATACCGAGTTTTGCGACGGACGCGCACAGATGGAAGCTTTCGCGCGCGAAGTGCTCAGGCGCGGATTCACCCATTATGGCTTCACGCCCCATAGCCCTGTGCCAATAGAGTCGCCATGCAATATGACCCGCGGCCATGTCGCTGACTACGACCGCGAGTTTTACCGTATACGCGACGAGTATGGTGACCGCTGCAGTTTTTACCGCGGCATGGAGATAGATTATCTTGGCAAGCAGTGGGGCGCGTCGAATGACTACTTCGCGTCGCTCAACCTTGACTACTCTATCAGCTCGGTGCATTTCGTGCCCGATCGGTCGGGCCGATTTATCGATGTCGACGGACGTTTCCCGGCGTTCAAGGAGAAAATGTGCCGCTATTTCGGCGACGATATTCGCTATGTGGTAGAGAAATTCTACGAGCAGTCGATAATGATGGTTGAGGAGGGCGGATTTGATATAGTGGGGCATCTTGATAAGATAGGATGCAACGCCTCTCAATATTCCCCGGGCATAGAGGACGAGGGTTGGTATTTCTCCCTTGTCAATGAGCTGATCGATAAGATAATAGCAGCAGGTTACGTGGTTGAAATCAACACGAAGATAGCTGCGGACATGGGGCGATATTTCCCTTCCAGAGCATACTGGAAGCGATTGCTCGACAGCGGCGTGACGATACTGGTCAACAGCGACGCGCACGTTCCGGCGCTTATCGACGCCGGGCGCGATATGGCGTTCTCAATCTTAGATGAAATGAAATGAACTTACAGTCACTCGAACTTCTTGCTCCCGCCCGCGACTTGGCTACAGCCAAAGAAGCCATACTTCATGGCGCCGACGCGGTGTATATCGGTGCCCCGAGCCACGGTGCGCGAAGCAAAGCCACAAACTCTATCGACGATCTTCGCGAGCTTGTGGCCTTTGCCCGACCTTACGGAGTGAAAATCTATGTCACCGTCAACACTATTATTTACGACAACGAGATTCAGGATGTGGAGGCGATGGTGACAGAGCTGTATAAGATAGGGGTCGACGCGCTCATCGTGCAGGACATGGCGCTATTGAAGATGAATATTCCCCCTATACCTCTCCATGCGTCGACCCAATGCGACACGCATACGCCCGACAAGGCGCGCCGACTCGCCTCCCTCGGATTCGAGCAGATTGTCGTTGCCCGCGAGTTGAGCCTCGAAGAGCTTAGGAGTATTTGCGAAGCTGTGACGGTGCCGGTCGAGGCATTTGTCCACGGAGCACTATGCGTCTGCTACAGCGGTGATTGTCAAGCGAGTTTCGTGCAGAATGGGCGAAGCGCCAATCGCGGCGAATGTGCCCAGATGTGCCGCTTGCCTTACGATTTGCTCGACTCCGATGGCCACTTGTTAGGGCGGCGGAAACACTATTTGTCGCTCAAAGATATGCGCCGCCTTGAGTCGTTGGCCGAAATGGCCGACGCGGGGGTTAGATCGTTTAAAATCGAAGGTCGCCTTAAAGACACGTCGTACGTCAAAAATGTTGTTGCGGCCTACAGAAGCGCACTCGACAAGATCATCGCGGCCAACCCCGACCGTTACTGCCGACCGTCGCGCGGAGTCTCGGCGGTCGCGTTTACTCCGCGGTTAAATAAGTCGTTCAACCGCGAGTTCACTCCCTATTTCTTGCGGAAAGGGGATAATAAGTCGCTCGCGGGATTTGACACCCCGAAGGCTTTGGGCGAAATGATAGGCACCGTTGTTGCCTCAAAAGGAAAAATCCTCGATACGAGGCCATCGGCCGAAATCGCTAATGGCGACGGCCTCAGTTATATCACGCCCGACGGCCTCTCAGGCGGCTTTCGAGTCAACCGCGCTGAGGGTGGGAGACTATCATTGCAGGAGCCTGTCGCGCTTCCCAAAGGTACAGCGCTGTATCGCACGTATGATAAGCGGTGGGAGGACAAATTATCCGGATCGACTGCTACGCGTCTTATACCGATCGAAATGTCGTGCAGGCTGGTGCGATCCTCTGGGTTGATTGAACTTAGCGGAAAGATTGATGGCTACGGGGAGGTTGCGGTGACGCTTCCTTGCGAGCCACAGCCTGCAAAAAAGCCAGATGATGGTTATCGTCGTCAGCAATTGAGCAAGTTGGGCGGAACGATATTCTCCCTGTCGGGATTTAGAGATGAGGTTGGTGACTGGTTTGTACCCGCATCGGTGCTGAGCGCGCTGCGTCGTGAGCTTGTCGGCGCGCTGCTGGCCGAATTGGAGTGTGTCACCCCCGTATCGATAGCCCGCTTCCGCGACAAATCCACGGCTGATAGCGAATTATTCCGCGGCATGAAAATCGACCGCCACGACAATGTGGCCAATAGACTGGCCCGTGAATTCTATATGGAGCGCGGAGCCGCGGAAGTTGATGACGCGATTGAGATTTCAGGGAAAAAAGGTAAAGGCATCAGAGTGATGACAACTCGCTACTGCCTTCGCCGCGAGCTGGGTAAGTGTCTGAAAGACAATCCTTGCCCTGTCGATAAAAGACCGCTCTATCTACGCGGCGCTAACTTTACCTATCGCCTCGACTTCGACTGCTCCCGTTGCCAAATGACAGTCACTACTACCTGACCTTCATCTGCTTAGAGCCTGTCCCATAAAATATGTTAACGCTGAGGTCACATATCTCGGAGGGATTTTGGAGGCGACGGGAGGGAGCAATGCCGTCGCATTGTGACCGAGCGACGGC
>CAZJBM010000014.1:0-63502 GCA_964544595.1 uncultured Barnesiella sp. | reverse complement strand
GTAGGTAACCGCCACCCTACGGGGCCCCGGGCAACGCGCCCGGGGCCCCTTTTTTTATTCCCCCCCCGCCCCTTTTTTATTTTTCCCCGCCCATTCGTTTTATCACCCCGCTCCCGTTTGATTTGATCCAGGGTCCATTTCATTTTCAGTTCCGACGCGATCCCCGCGGGGGGCGGGCTGTCGCTTTTTCGCAGAGGGAAAAAGCGCGTTTACGGGCCAAAAAGCGCGCGAAAACGCGCGAAATTGTGCCCAAAAACGCGCCGATTCCTGCCGGAAGCGAAGATTAACGACGGCTGAAGCCGTCGGCCAGTAATAAAGCATTTCAACTGGCGGATACAAGTTTGTTTCTATTTCGTGCGCCTGAAGACGCACGCTCCATCTTCGGTTGGTAATCAGGAGGATGCTCCGTGGGGCATCCCTACTGGTCGGGGGCACAGTGTCTTGGTAATTTTTCGCGGGGATGAAGGCGTGTGCTTTATATTCGCTTCTTATTGGTCTGATGCGATGGTAGGTGGGGAGGGTGTTTTGTGGAGCGGCGTTGATGGCGGGGGAGATACGGTGATGGGCGTTTATCGACGGCTGAAGCCGTCGGCCAGTAATAAAGCATTACAACTGGCGGGATACAAGTTTGTTTCTCTTTCGTGTGCCTAAAGACGTGCATTCCATATTCGATTGGTAATCAGGAGGATGCACCGTGGTGCATCCCTACTGGAGGGGGCACTGCTCTGTTTCTCTTACGGACGGCTGAAGCCGCACGCTGCATATTCTGTTGGTAATCAGGAAGATGCTTCGTGGAGCATCCCTACTGGTCGGGGCACAACGTCTTGTCGGTTTTTCGCGGGGCTGAAGACCTACATTCCATATTCGATTGGTAATCAGGAGGATGCTCCATGGAGCATCCCTATTGGTCGGGGCACAGCGCCTTGTCGCTTTTGCAATTGAAATAGTTGTTTGGTGTATGGAGACACAGGGTTGTTTCTCTTTCGCATGGGGTGAAGGCGTGAGCTTTATATTCGCTTCTTATTGGTCTGATGCGATGGTTGGTGGGGAGGGTGCTTTATGGAGCGGCGTTGATGGCGGGGGAGATATGGGGATAGGTCATTATCGACGGCTGAAGCCGTCGGCCAGTAATAAAGCATTACAACTGGCGGATACAAGTTTGTTTCTCTTTCGTGCACCTGAAGACGCGCGCTATATATTTGGTTGATAGTCAGGAGGATGCTCCATGGAGCATCCCTACTGGAGGGGGCACAGCTCTGTTTCTCTTTCGCATGGCTGAAGCCATGCGCTCCATATCCGCTTGCCACATGGCCTCTTCGCTTGCCGATTGGGTTGCTCCAATCGTTGTAATCTATTGCCAGTCAGGAGGATGCTCCGTGGAGCATCACTACTGGTGGGGGATAAGGCCCTGTGTCTCTTTCGCGGGGGTGAAGGCGTGAGCTTCATATTCGCTTCTTATTGGTCTGATGCGATGGTGGGTGGGGAGGGTGCTCTGTGGAGCGGTGTTGATGGGGGGGAGATATGGTGATGGGTGACTATCGACGGCTGAAGCCGTCGGCCAGTAATAAAGCATTACAACTGGCGGGATACAAGTTTGTTTCTCTTTCGTGTGCCTAAAGACGTGCATTCCATATTCGATTGGTAATCAAGAGGATGCTCCGTGGAGCATCCCTACTGGTCGGGGGCACAGCTCTGTTTCTCTTTCGCGGGGGTGAAGGCGTGAGTTTCATATTGGGTTGATAATCAGGAGGATGCTCCGTGGAGCATCCCTACTGGTGGGGGATAAGGCCCTGTGTCTCTTTCGCGGGGGTGAAGGCGTGAGCTTCATATTGTATTGGGAATCAGGAGGATGCTCCGTGGTGCATCCCTGCTGGAGGGGGTACAGCGTCTTGCGCCTCTTTCGCATGGCTGAAGGCGTGAGCTTCATATTCGGTTGGTAATCAGGAGGATGCTTCATGGGGCATCCCTACTGGTGGGGGCACAGTTTCTTGCGCCTCTTGCGAATGAAATAGTTGTTTGGGGTTTGGAGACACAGGGTTGTTTCTCTTTCGCGGGGCTGAAGCCCCACGCTCCATATCTGCTTGTCACGGGGTTGTTTCTCTTTGGCATGCCAAAGGCATGCGGCTACATGTGCGGGGGGACAGGGCCTTTTCGCTATGCTAACCTTCAGTAAATCAGGAGGATGCTCTATGGAGCATCCCTACTGGTCAGGGTACAGTGTCTTGGTAATTTTTCGCTGGGATGAAGGCGTGAGCTTTATATTCGCTTCTTATTGGTCTGATGCGATGGTTGGTGGGGAGGTTGCTTTATGGAGCGGCGTTGATGGCGGGGGAGATACGGTGATGGGCGATTATCGACGGCTGAAGCCGTCGGCCAGTAATAAAGCATTACAACTGGCGGGATACAAGTTTGTTACTCTTTGCGGGGGTGAAGGCGTGAGCTTCATATTGTATTGGGAATCAGGAGGATGCACCGTGGTGCATCACTACTGGTGGGGGCACGGCTCTGTTTCTCTTCCCATGGCTGAAGCCATGCGCTCCATATCCGCTTGCCAGATGGCCTCTTCTCTTGCCGATTGGGTTGCTCCAATCGTTGTAATCTATTGCCAGTCAGGAGGATGCTCCGTGGAGCATCCCTACTGGAGGGGGGATAAGGCCCTGTGTCTCTTTCGCACGCCTAAAGACGTGCGCTCCATATTCGGCTGGTAATCAGGGGGCACAGCTCTGTGTCTCTTTCGTGCGCATGAAGACGTGCGCTGCATATTCGCAACATGTTAGGGGACACAGGGTCTCGTAGGATTATCGAGGGGGTTAGCGCTGGTTGAGGATGACGAGCTGCTGCCTGACGGATTCTTCGTGGATGGCGGTCAGGACGGTCGACATGAATTCGGCCGACATTCCCATCTCGGTTGCGAGCTTGACGCGCGATTTCATGATCGAGTCAAAACGGTTGGCCTGCAAGATAGGCATTCGATGCTCTTTTTTGTATTTGCCTATCTCGCGGCTCACGCTCATGCGCTTGTTGAGCTGCTCAAGGATCTCGTTGTCGATCTGGTCGATTTGCTGTCGGAGGATGGTAAGATTTTCGGTGTCGGAGTTTTTATGACGCATGACGAGGGTGTTTAATATGAAGTTGAGCACATCGGGGGTTACTTGCTGGGCTTTGTCGCTCCAGGCGCAGTCGGGGTCGCAGTGCGACTCGATGATGAGTCCGTCGAAGCCGAGATCGAGGGCTTGCTGGGATAGGGGAGCGACGAGCTCGCGGCGACCGCCTATATGGGAGGGGTCGGAGATGATAGGCAACTGCGGGAGTCGGCGGCGAAGCTCGATAGGAATGTGCCATTGGGGGAGATTGCGGTAGAGGTGCTTGCCGTAGGCGCTGAAACCGCGGTGGATCGCGCCAAGGCGACGCACACCGGCGTTGTAGATACGCTCAAGGGCGCCAATCCATAGCTCAAGGTCGGGGTTGACGGGGTTTTTCACCAACACGGCAATGTCGCGGCCCGATTCTTTAATAGCATCGGCGATTTCCTGCATCGCGAAGGGGTTGGCTGAAGTGCGGGCCCCGATCCACAGAAGGTCGACGTCGGCGTCGAGTGCGGCTCGGACGTGGGCGTGGTTAGCCACTTCGGTGGCGGTGTACATTCCGGTTTCGGCCTTCACTTCTTTGAGCCATTGCAAGCCTTCTTCGCCAACGCCCTCGAAGCCGCCGGGTTTGGTGCGTGGTTTCCAGATGCCGGCGCGAAAAATCTTGATGCCGTTGGCCCCGAGCTCGCGGGCGGTGGTGAGCACTTGCTCGCGGGTCTCGGCGGAGCAGGGGCCGGCTATGATGAGAGGCATATCGGGGTCGAGGCCCTCGAACTGTATGGGTTGGAGATCGGTAATCATATTGTCTATATATACGGGGTTTAATGTAGGGATTGAGGGGTGATGTTAGCTTCTTTGATTCGCTCAAGGGCTTCGGTCATACGCTCGACCGGGGCGCAAAGAGAAATACGGATATAGCGGTCGCCGTTGGAGCCGAATATGAAGCCGGGGGTGACGAAGACTCTCGCCTGAGAGAGCACCCGGTCGGCGAACGCCTCAGCGGATGGCTCATTGTCGGGGATTCGGCCCCAAAGGAAGAGGCCCTGCTGCCCGGGCTTCACGTCGCAACCAAGCTCGGCCATGATCTGACGAGCAACGGCTTCGCGCCCGCGGTAGACGGAGTTGAGCCGGGCGTACCAGTCGGCGGGGAGGGAAAGCGCTTTGGCGGCGGCGAGCATGACGGGGCGGAACTGGCCGGAATCGATGTTGGACTTCACTTTGATGAACCATTCGATAAACCGGGGATTGGAGGCGACCATAGCCACGCGCCATCCGGCCATGTTATGGCTCTTGCTGAGAGAGTTCATCTCAACGGCTATATCCTTAGCGCCGGGAACGGAGAGAATACTCAGCGGGGCGTCGTTGCGGATGAAGCTGTAGGGATTGTCGTTGACGATGACGATATTGTGGCGGCGGCCGAAGTCGATGATTTTCTCGAACAGCTCGCGCGAGGCGGGCGCGCCGGTAGGCATGTTGGGATAGTTGACCCACATAAGCTTGATGCGGTCGAGGGGGAGCCGCTCCAGGCGGTCGAAGTCGGGTTGCCAGCCGTTGTCCTCGCGGAGGTCGTAGTTGGAGATTTCGGCGCCTGCCAGTCGGCTCGCGGAAGTGTAGGTAGGATAACCGGGATTGGGCACCAGCACTCCGTCGCCGGGATTAAGGAAGGTAAGCGAAATCTGAAGCACGCCCTCCTTTGACCCGATAAGGGGCTGGAGCTCTTTGTCGGGGTCGAGACGGACGCCATAATGCCGCTCGTACCACTCGGTGAAAGCCTGACGCAGCTCGGGGAGACCTGTGAAGGGCTGATAGCTGTGGGCCGATGGGCTTAGGGCCTCGGCGCGGAGGGTTTCGATCACTTCGGGGGCGGGCGGGAGGTCGGGGCCGCCAATGCCGAGCGATATTATATCGAGGCCGCGGGCATTGAGCGCGGCCACTTCCTTAAGTTTGCGCGAGAAATAATATTCTTTGACTTGGTTAACGCGGTCGGCTGGTGATATTGTCATTATTGATCGGATTGAGTATTAGGAAGCTGATAGTAGGGCAATCGGGAGGAGGGGAGGCTATGCGCCGCTGAAAAGCGTCTATCAGGGGAAGGGGAGCTTACAGCTGGGATACTCGCCGAGGATCTTGAAGTCGCTCGTCAAGGGGCGGGCGGCGTCGATGGCCTGGCGATAGCGGTAGTAGTTGTCGAAAGTAAGGTCGACGTAAAAGCGATATTCCCATTCGCGCCCGATGATGGGGAGCGACTGTATCTTAGAGAGGTTTATGTCGTAGAAGGATAGAATGGTCAGCACCTTGGAGAGCGCGCCCTGGGTGTGGGGCAGGGTGAAGACGACCGACGACTTATCGATATTGGCGTCGCGGGCGGCGTCGCCAGCGACGACCGGGTCGGCGAGAATGAGAAATCGGGTGAAATTGCGCTTATTGGTCTCTATGCCCCGCTCAAGTATGTTAAGCCCATAGAGCTCGGCGGCGTATTCGCCGCAAACGGCAGCGTGGCCAGTAAGCTTGTCGCGGGCAATCTCAGCGGCGGCGCCGGCGGTGTCGAATTTCTCGATTATTTTAAGCGACGGGTGGCGGCGCAAGTATTGCTCGCACTGCATAAGGGCAATGGGATGGGAATTGACCTCGGAGAGGTCGTCGAGCGACTGCCCCGGCAGGGCGCACAGCACATGAGAAATGCGCTTCTTGTGCTCGCCGATGATGCGCAGGTTGCTTTGGCGCAGGAGCTCATGATTCTGCAGGAGCGACCCGGCGATGGTGTTCTCTATGGCCATGATGCCGTAGAGCGAGGCGTCGTCGGCCAGGGCCTCGAACATCAGAGGGAAGGTGTCGCAAGGCACAGTGGCGACCTCTTGCCCGGCGAAAAACTCGCGGGCGGCCGCGTCGTGGAAGCAACCTTCGACGCCCTGTATGGTTACGCGTTTCATAAGATCATATTACATTAAAAAAATCCCGTCGGGGTCTTATCGACTGACGGGATTATGATATTAAACACTTAGTTGTCAATTAATATTGGCCGGAGGGTAGGCTCATGAAATCCCGTTTTTATTTTTTTCAAAATAAAAGTGATAAAAAAAGGAAAATGAGCTAAATCGGGTCATTCGGTTAATGATTTGTTGATTAACACAATCGCAAATTTATGCATTAAATCTGAATCGCGCAACAAATCGCACCCAAAATTATCGTCGCGGCGGTCATTTTGCCACTAAAAGCGACGCTGAGCCCTCGGAAGTGGAAGCCTTAACGATAGTCGCCCCGGCGGGAAGGAGCGCCGACGAGAAAACGAACTGGTCGCCCGCAGTCACGGCAAATGTCGTGATAAGCTTGCCGTCGACGGAGTAAAGCTCGACGAATTTGAGCGATCCTTTCACGGCCTTGACCGAAACAGATCCATCGGCTACTTCGATTTTGGCGGCTGAGTCGGGTAAGGCTTCAGCGGCGATTGATTGAACGGCTCCCTGCTCGGCGGCGGGCCAGTTCCATACGCTTGGGTCGTGAACGCCATGAGTGGCGAAGTAGGGCGATTTGAAGTTGATAGCACCCTGAAGGCCCTCCTTGTCGCCTGAGTTGACTACGCGCTCGTAAAGCAGAGTGTCGTAAATCCGCGGATTAGGATTAGCGGCAATGGCCTCGGTGTAGGGCATAGCGATGGAGCTTGAATGCATATCGTAATCAGTGTCGATGCATGGACCGATGCCCTCAATGAGGTAAAAACCATATTGGAAGAAATCGCCGAACTTAATGTATCGGCGAGTTCCGTTGGCGGTCTCGATGTTTCCTGTCTCGGAGCAGACGGCTTCTAAACCGTTGGGGAGGAGGAATTTGTCGCCAACGTTTAGCCCAAAGTCGAAGAGAAGGACTTCCTCATTGTTGTCGGCAATCCAGGGGAAACGGTCGGCGGCGAACGACTCGGGATAGGCGAGGCGGGCATATACTTTCTTGTTCTCCTCACGCATGTAAGCCACAAGAGTTTTGGGCATAAAGTCGTTCAAGTAGTAGTAAGAGTAGACGTAGAGATTATGGTAGGTCTTACCATCAATCTCGGTTGTGCCCTTGAATTGCTGACGCATATATGAGGTTTCGCCGTAGGCTTCGTAACGTTGAGAAATATAACCCCATTCGACGCCTTCGCGAACTAAAGGCACATAATCGGACTGCTGCGCGCTGACAGTCCAGACCGAAACCACCGCTAAAAATGAAAGTAAAAGTTTTTTCATACGATAAATTTTAAATTAGTTATTTTGTTTGGGTTAAGGTTGGTATTTGTTAGACGAAATTTAAACTTTTATTTTATATTCACAATAATTTCGCCCCCTTTTTCACAATTAAAATTGTTGAAATATGTACAGACGGCACCCGCGGTCTAATTGATCGTTCATTTGATTCCCTAAGCCAAATTTTTATAGGCGTTACCTGTCGATATTGACAGAAACAATTTAATAAGACAATAAAAATAAAGATTAGCTTTTTCATTTTTTTTAAGGCAAAAGTAGATATTCGTTTTTGTCGAGCCAAAAATTTCATCGCTTTTATCAAGTGTGTAATTAATTGAAAAACAATCGCTTAGGGTTGGTGCATTTCTTTTTTCTGACGATAACAAATTGCTTTATATCAGGTTAGGTGTGTAAATAATTGGAGGTGAAAAAATTGTCAGAATTTGTATATAAATTTGGCAAATTCGTTTATTTATTCTTTATCATAAGTAATGGAATTTATACTTTTACGTAACTTTACGTAATAATATTATTATTTACGATACTTACTTATGAAGTTAGCGAACGTTATCCTTTTCATTTTTTTAATTAAAATGACCATGATTATCTCATCTTGCGCAAAGACTGAGATAAGAGAAAAAATGGATGTGGCCGAAAGAATCGTCGCGGAACGACCTGATTCGGCATTGTCGGTATTGTTGGATCTGGATGAGAGAACCATTAAAGACACAGAAGATAAAGCTCGCTATAACTTGTTGCTTGCTATCGCGTATGATAAAAATTGGATGCCGATAGAGAATGAAAGCGGATTGGAGGATGCGGCCGCTTTCTTCTCAAAAGATACGGATAGCAGGTATTATATGCTTTCGCAATATTATTTAGGCGCAATGAGGATGAACAAAGGGATTGAAACACGCGACTATCTTGATTGCCTTTGTAATTTTTTGAATTCGGAAAAAGCAGCAAAGTCGCTCAACGACGATTTTTATTCCGCACTATCCAAGCAAAGCCTTTGTTTTATCTTCCAATCAATTTATGATTCGAGAAATGAGTTGAAGTATGCTCTCGAAACATACAATACTTTCAAAAAAATAAATAAAGAACCTCACGCGTCATACGCTATGCTCGACGTGGCATCGGCGTATAACAATAATGATAGCAGCAGTATGGCAATAGAATGGGCAAAAAAAGCGATTAAGTCGGGTATGGAATCGCAAGATTCATTATTGTTGAGATCAGCTTTCTATACATTAGGTAACGGGTACACGAAGTCGGGGTATAACGATAGCGTGATAACGATCATGGAGAAAAAAATGGAAATGTTTCCGACTTATATGAGCGAGAAGGATATTTATATTCTTGGACTGGCATATTATAATTCAGGAGATATGGAGAAGGCTAAGATGTGCAATAACTTGCTATTAGAACAAAATGATAATTTCAAAGGCCTGGATGATATAATAGCGGCAAAAAACCATGATTATGAAAGAGCATACGAAAGTTTAAAGTCGGCAGAATATGCTCTCGACTCAATTTTGACAAAAGTTTTCAGCCAGCAGATCTCAAAAAACATGTTGGAATATCATGAGCGGGAGGAGGAGCAGCAGGCGCAAGTGATCGCGACGCAGAGACGAGAGAAATGGATGCTCGGAGGGGGATTAGTGTTAGTGATCGCGCTGGGCGGGGTCGTGGCCTATTTCAAGCGGCGGCAGCATCGCATGGAGAAACGAAATATGGAGTTGACGATCAAGGACTTCGCCAATGAGTTGGCCAGGGTGTCGTCCTCGCTGTCGAGTATGCGATCGGGCACGGGAGCGGTGCTCGGGGAAAGGGCCGCGTTGGTCGACAGGCTTTGCTCGGCTTATTTCGACGATTCGGGCGAGGAGAAAAAGGGGCGTAAGGCCGAAAAGTCGCTCGTGGACGAAGTGTCGAATTACATAAAGGAGCTTCGCACTAAGGGGGACGCGTTGAAGCAGATGGAAGCGGCGCTGAATAAGGGAATGAACGATGTGATCAAGAATTTCAGGGCAGATTTTCCAAAACTGGCCGACGAGGATTATCTCTTGTTCATATTATCGGCGTTGGGATTCTCGCAATTGACTATCGGCAACATACTGTCGGCTAACCGAAAGTCGGTCTACAACCGCCGCTATAGATTGAGACACAGGATCGAGTCGTCGGATTGCCGACGGCGGGAGGAGTATCTCGGCGTAATAGGAGGGTGATAAAAAACGGTAGCCCCGGGCGAGAGGCTCGGGGCTACTGCGGAAAGAGAGAGAAGAGAGAGTGAATGAGCAAGTTAGTTGTTGGGAACGAAAATCACGATACGGTTCCAGTTGTTGGTCGCGTAAGGCTGAACTTCGCTACCCTTTGCCTGAACAGAGAGGCGGTCGGCGTTGATGCCGTAGGTGTTGGTGAGAGCGTCGAAGACGGCCTGAGCGCGTCGCTGCGACAGCTCCATATTGTAGTCGGCTGTGCCGGTGTCTTCGTCGGCGAAGCCTACGATTGATACATTGACTTCGGGGTTGGCTTTGAGGTATTCGGCCACGTTAAAGACGTTGACCATTTCCTCGCTTGAGATTTCGGCAGAATTGATGGCGAAACGCACTGTCGACATCATCGGGCCGATAATGTTGGTCTGCTCTACGACAGTCTCCTGGACGGGAGCCACTTCGGGGCAGGGAAGCTGAGACTCGGCAGTGGCGAGCGCGGTGGCAGTAGCCGCGAGGTCGCTTCGGAGCGAGTTAACCTGGTTGTTGAGCGATGAGATGTAGGCGAGGTCGGCGCAGCGGTTGTAGGTCTTGAAGTCGCTGCCGCCAATGTTGAATGAAAGACCGCCGATAGCTGAGATGTCGATGTCGACGGGGTCGCCGTAGGCGCAGAGGTTGAAGTTGTCGCCGTAGAATGAGGCGCGGCCTTCAAGGAAGAAGTCGGCGTAGCGGCAGAGGCGGAATCGGAGCTGGAGACCGGCCGAAACGGGGAGGGTCCATGAATTGTGTTTATATTCGTTGCCTTCTTTCAGGATTTTCGAGTCGGGGGCGCGGAAGTCCCAGGCGAAAGTGCCGCCAAGACCGACGAAAGGCACGATAGAGAAGACGCGGTTAGTGTTGACGCCATGGAAGGTGTTGAACATATCCCACATGAGGTCGAAGTTGGCGTTGGCCGTTTTGGCTTTAGAGTAAGCGTCGTTGTCCCAGTGCATTGAGCCGTAGTTCATCGAGATACGCCAACCGAGGTAAGGCGACATCCATTTACCGAAGGCGGCGTTGTAGGTGGCTGTGAGATGATGTTTCTGGCTACCGTCGGGGAGCTCGTTCTCGACAAAGGGGGAGCGCACACCGGCACCTAACTGGATAAACCAATTGTCGGCTGACGAGGAGTAGTAATGGTCTTTACAATTGACTTGGTCGACGGCAACCGTTTCTTCGTTAACGACGACTGTTTCCTGAGCGTTGGCCTGCGACGCCGCGAAGATAGAGCCGAGAGCAGCTGTCGCGAGAATAAATGACTTCTTCATAGTAAAAATAAGTTTGAAAGGGTTTAAAGGTCTCATAAAAACATAGTTAAGGGGTTCGTTGGGGATAATAGATGTGTGTGTTTCTCTCGTTACGGTTAAGAGAATGAATCCCTCGTTGCTTTGTTTTGCTAATATAACAACGCCTTCGCGGCTAATGTTCAGGGCACGGCTTAGCGGCGGCCTATCGGTGATGGGCCACGAGCTGGGCGGGTCGACGTAAAATGTTGGGTAAAAGCGAGGTGGGCGGGGTCGACAAAAAAGTCGCCTCAGGAGATTTTTTTGTTGCGGTTCATGAAGTCGCCGAGCCATACGCCGCCTATAATCAGGATGCAACCGGCGGTGCCGACGAGCGTGATCGGGTCGTCGTCTAAGCAATAGGCCGAGATCAGCATCGTGGCCACTGGCTGGAAGTAAAGATAGTTGGAGGTTTTGATTGCCCCGAGTTTTTTGACGGTCAGCGACCAGAGGTAATAGCTAATGAGCGAGGCGCCGATAGCGAGCGTAAGGATATTGACGAGCACATCCCATTGAAGCAGCTCCTTTATGGGCGTATTGTCGGGCTCAAGAATGAAGAACGGAAGCGCGGTGAGCAATCCGTAGAAAAATGTTTTGCGCGTGATGAACAGGGCGGAGTAGTTGGCGTCGATTTTACGGAGGACAAGGCTGTAGAGGGCCCAGCTGAACGCCGCGGCCAGAGCGAGCATGTCGCCCAAGGGGGCTACCTTGAATGAGAATCCGTTTTTAAACACAATCAGGGCCACCCCGACAATGGCAATCGCCGATCCGATCCATATCCAGCGCCCCGGCCGCTCATTCTTATATATGATGCCGATAAGAATGGTGGTGACGAGAGGGGCGAGGGTGGTGAGCAGCGACACGTTGGAGGGCTGGGTGTAGATGACGGCGTTGTTCTCGGTCAGGAAATATATGGAGCCGCCGCAGATGCCGCAGAGCGCGAAGAGCACTTCGTCTTTGAGCGTTTTCGCGAAAAAGCTTTTGCGGCTGAAGGGCCAGATGAGCACGTAGGCTATCAGGAAGCGGTAGATGTAGATTTCGACTGCTGAGAGACCATGCTCGGTGAGCACCTTGGTCCAAACGAATGAACCTCCCCAGATAGTAACCACGACGATAGCCGCCAGGTGAAACAGCATCTGCGTGGCTTTTTTGTTGTTGCGGCCGTTGGACAATATCACGGGTAGTAAATTTTTTTTATGATATGGCACGCGCATGCGCGCGTAACGCATATAAGTAAAAGGTAAAAGTTGTGAAGCCGGAGAGAGGCATCCCCATGGGGGAAATTCACAATCACAAATCTACGCATATTTAGCCACGTTTCAAAAAAAATCGTTAAAAAAATACAATTGTCGGCAACCTTCAAAACCCATTTATTGTTTCTTCAATGTACGAGACGCAATCGTCGGCTTCAGCGCTCGGGTTGCGCCTATCGTGAAAAAAGACTATCTTTGCCAACAAATTAACGTTTCACAATAAATTTAACTTAAAATGAGAATCTTCAAATCACTCTGTATCGCACTCCTCGCGGGGGGTATTTTAGTAAGCTCAAGCTGTAGCTCAATGACTAACACCGGCAAAGGCGCACTCCTCGGCGGAGGCGGAGGCGCGGCTCTCGGCGCAGGCCTCGGCGCAATCATAGGCGGCGGCAAGGGCGCTGCTATCGGCTCTGCCATCGGCGCGGCAGTAGGCGCCGGCGCAGGCACGCTCATCGGCAACAAGATGGACAAGCAGAAGAAGGAACTTGAGGCTTCGCTCGGCGACAAGGCCACAATCGACGAGGTGACCGACTCTAACGGCCTCAAGGCTATCAAGGTGACATTCCCCGGCGGCATCCTATTCCCCACCAACGGCACCACTCTCAACGCCACCGTGAAGAAAGAGCTCACAGGCTTCGCTTCGAACCTCATCGATAACCCCGACACCAACGTGCAGATTTACGGCTTCACCGACAACACCGGCTCGATGGCCGCCAACACCAAAGTAGCGAACGGTCGCGCCAACTCGGTTGAGAAATATCTCGAAGACAGCGGTGTCGCAGCGAGCCGCATCTCGGCTGAAGGCTGCCCGATGACCGACTATGTAGCTTCAAACGCTACGCCCGAAGGCCGCGCGCAGAACCGCCGCGTAGAGATTTACATCACCGCGAACCAGAAGATGATTCAGGAAGCCGAAGCGGGCACATTGAAATAAAAGATCTAAGAATACAGCGAAGGCGGGCAACTCTTCGGAGTTGCCCGCCTTTATCTATATCGTGAGGAGGGGTTTAGTCGAAGGCTCCCTCGAATGACTCTTCGGCCACTTCCTGACTGCCGGAGTCGCCTCCGTAGTTTTCAGGGGGCAGTCCGTCGCAAAGGTCAATGCCGGCGGGGAATTCAAATCGGGCCGACTGGGAGTAGGGGAGCGAGGAGTCGTTGAACACCTTGCGGATAAATTTGCCGTAGACGGGAAGCGCTGAGGCCGCGCCCTGGCCTATCGAGGTCGAGGAGAAGTGGATGAAACGCTCTTCGCCGCCAACCCATGTGCCAGCCACGAGCTCGGGAGTGAACGCCATGAACCAGCTATCGGAGTTGTAGTTGGTAGTGCCTGTCTTACCGCCGATCTGAGCAGTAAGATTATATGGCGCGCCGCGCAGGCGACGGCCCGTACCCTCCTGGGTGACGTTAAGGAGCATATCGAGGATTTTGTAGTAACCTTTCTCTGAAAGCACCTCGGTATGATGGGTGGTGAACTCGTCGATGACGTTGCCTTCGTTGTCGGTGATCGACGTTACGAAAACGGGGTCGGAGCGCATGCCGTTGTTGGCAAAGGCGGAGTAGGCCGTTACCATCTGTTTGAGCGAAATCTCGTGGGAGCCGAGCGCGAGCGGCATGACGGGCTTGATCTGGCCGGTCACGCCGAAGCTGTGAAGGTAGCGCACGAATGTGGCGGGCTTTAGGGCGGCGATCAGACGGGCCGACACGAAGTTGTTGGAGTGGGTGAGCGCCCATTTGAGCGATACCATGCCTCCGGTGGCGCCGCTGCCTCTGGGACGCCATGAGTGGCCCCATTCGTCGATAATAGTGGGCTGGGCGTTAAGCATCTGGTCGCAGGGGGTATAGCCGTCGTCCATAGCATAGGCGTAGAGGAACGGTTTCATTGTCGAGCCGACCTGTCGACGGCCTGTCGACACCATGTCATACTGGAAGAAGTCGAAGCTCGGGCCCCCAACGTAGGCTTTCACGTGGCCAGTGCGCGGCTCCATGGCCATAAAGCCGGCGCGGAGGAAATGCTTGGTGTAGAAAACCGAGTCGCGAGGGGTCATCACCGTGTCGATCGGGCCATTGTAGGAGAACACCGTCATTTCTACAGGCGTGTCGAAATTGCGGTTAATCTCTTCTTCTGACAGCCCGGCGAGCTTGAGCACTCGGTAGCGCTCCGACTGGCGTATCGCGTTTCGTTGCAGCGACTGCAGCTGGGCCGACGAAAGCTCGCTTCGGTTGGCTGAGTAAGGCGCGCATGAGCTTCCGCGCTTCTCGTTGAAGAATGCGCGCTGCAGGTAGCGCATCTGCTCGTTGACGGCCTCCTCGGCGTAGCGTTGCATACGCGAGTCAATGGTGGTGTGAATACGCAAGCCGTCGGTGTAGAGATTGTATTTTGTGCCGTCGGGTTTGGGGTTCTTCTCAATCCAGCCGAAGAGGGGGTTGATTTCCCACTCCATAGAGTCGGCCGAGAACTGCTGGCCGGCCCACGACGCGTAGTCGCTGCGCACAGGCTTTTTCGCGGTCATCATGCGGCGGAGCTCCTCGCGGAAATATGGCGCGATGCCCTCTTTGTGGTCCATGCGATGGAAGTCGAGGCCGAGCGGCAATTGCTTGAGCGAATCGGCCTGGGCTTCAGTGAGATAACCTTCCTTGACCATCTGGTCGAACACTACGTTGCGACGCTGCAGAGTGCGCTCAGGATGACGCACGGGATTGTAGTAGGCCGGATTCTTCACCATGCCGACGAGCATCGCGGCTTGCTGGAGATTGAGGTCGGCGGCGGTGGTGTTGAAATAAACCTGGGCTGCCGACTGAATACCCACGGCATTGTAGAGGAAGTCAAACTGGTTGAGATACATTTTCAGGATTTCCTCTTTAGAGAAATATCGCTCAAGCTTCACTGCGATCATCCATTCGACAGGCTTCTGCATAGCGCGGGTCAACAGTCCGGTCGACTCGGGCGAGTAGAGCTGCTTCGCGAGCTGCTGGGTGATGGTAGAGCCGCCGCCCGCGTTGTGGTTACCCATGATTATGGTCTTGCCTATCACGCGGCCGAGAGCTCGGAGGTCGATGCCGGAGTGGTCCTCAAAGCGCGAGTCCTCGGTGGCGATAAGCGCGTCGACGACGTTCTGCGAAATGTCGGAGAAGTCGGCATACACGCGGTTGCCCGAGCCCTTGAAATATCGGCCTATCTCCTGGCCGTCGGCAGAGTAAATGATCGAGGCGAATTTGTCGGCCGGGTCTTTCAACTGCTCCATATTCGGCATATATCCGATAATGCCGTGATAAATAAGCACGAAGAAAAGGATTATAGCGGCGAAAAACAGGGTGAAAGCCACCCAAAGACGACGTATTATCTTGCGGTTTTTGCGTCGGCGTTCGGGAGTTTTGCCATAGGAGTCTCTTTTCTCCTCCTCAGGATTGCTTTTGCGGTATGATGTATTGTTGTCCATCTTCTGGATAGTTAGGTTTCAACCCGCAAATTTAAGATTTTTTCCTGAAATACGAAATAGTAAATTTTTCGCCGATGCGAACAGCGGCTTGCGCCGTCAGCTGCCGTAGAAGTCGTCGGCGATGTAGCGGGCCACCGAGTCGTTGTAATTAGGGCCGATCACGATGTCGGCCGCGGCTTTCACGCGGGGCTGGGCATTGGCCACTGCCACTGCCACGTCGGCCACTTCGAGCAGCGGGAGGTCGTTGAGGTTGTCGCCGAAAGCCACGAGGCGCGAAGCTCCGAGACGCTCTTTAAGATCGAGCACAGCGCTGGCTTTCGACACGCCGAGGGCATACACCTCAAGTATATAGATGCCGACCGAGAAAATGTCGGGGTAGCAGGAGGTAGAAAACAGGCTGGTGGCTTCCACGGCCTCGGCCAGCGGGATTATATCGTCCTTGAAGCCGATAGCGAAGAAAAGGATCACGTTGCTGTCGGGCTGAGCCATTGGCGTGAATGTGAAGCGCTTGAGTGCGAGATTGCGGCGCTCGTAGTAGAATTCATACTCCTTGTCGGTCATTTTAGGGTCGTGGTAGACGGTCAGATGCGACGAGTCATGCACGTGGTAGATAAATGGCTTGATGCCGGCTTTGGAGAAAAGGCCGTTGAGCACGGCGCAGTCTTGCTGAGGGATAATATGACGGTCAACGAAACGCATGGAGCGCGGATCGAACGTGGCCGCTCCGGTTATGACCACGTAGGGCACTGACGTGTGGCACGCTTCCATGAGCGGCTCGACGGTGGCGGGAGTGCGCGCCGTGGCCACGGTGATGAGCGCGCCGTCGGCGGTAAGGTCAGAAATGATTTCGGCTGAGCGAGGCGATACGAAACTGCCGTTGTTGAGCAGCGTGCCATCCATGTCGGTTGCGTAGAGTGTCATGTTTACCTTGTGTTTGGCTAAAAATTGAAATTTGGGGCTTATTGAAGCAGGTCGCGGGTAATATCGAGAGCTGTTTTTATTTCGTCTGCCGGAACGATATTGTCGATTTTCACTTTTCCGGGGGCTTCGAGGAGGGTGAAGTTGATTTTACCCTCGGCGGTATTTTTTTTGTCGGCTTCCATTAGCCGTATTAAATCGGGATAGTCGTCGCAGGTAATGGCTGGACTGCCGTAGACTTCGCGGCAATAGCTTCCGTAGCGATATAGCAGCTCCGACGGAAAGCCCGACAGCATATTGGATAGCACGAGCTCGGTAACCATACCGTAGGCAACGGCGTAGCCGTGGGGGATAGGGGCATTGCGCTTCATAGCCAGCGACTCGAAAGCGTGGCCGGCTGTGTGGCCGAAGTTAAGCGCGCGGCGTAGCCCGGTCTCGGTAGGGTCGCGCTCGACAACGCTTTTTTTCACCCCGACGCTTTCCCTGAGCAATCGGAGCATCGAATCGGGGTCGATCGAGGACACGTCGGTCAGCTCAAGCAAGTCGTTGAACGCGGCTTTGGATTTCAGCAGCGAGTGCTTTATCATCTCGGCATAACCCGACCGCAGCTCGGTCGCGGGCAGCGTGTTAAAGAATGTGGCGGATATGATGACGGCGTCGGCGTCGTTGAACACTCCTATCTGATTTTTGAGATAGTGGAAGTTGATGCCGGTTTTGCCGCCTACAGACGCGTCTACCGCAGCGAGGAGAGTGGTAGGCACGTTAATGAATTTCATGCCGCGCTTGAAGGTGGATGCGGCGAATGAGCCCATGTCGGTCACCATTCCGCCCCCTAAATTGATAAGCAACGATTTTCGCGTGGCCCCCTCCTCGGTGAGCTTGGTCCAAATCGACGAGAGGGCATCGAGATTCTTATTGACGTCGCCGGCCGCAGTGGTGATTACTGTGGCGCGGGCCACGGCTTGCGACAGCAAGCGGAGCTTTGGCAGCACGGCGTTTGAGACATTAGTGTCGGTAAGCAGAAAAATCTTGCCGCTCGATAGACTATCGGCCTGCTCATCGAGGCAGGCTCCTACGTTGTTGTCAAATATCAGATTCATCATTGCTTACTTATGTGCTTAGTACTTCACGATAAGAGGTAAAAAATCGGCTAATGACTCCATTGACGGGAGCACGATGTCGGCGCCGGCGTCGGTAAGGGCTTTGGGGGGGATCGGGCCTGTTGTCAGCGCGATCGTAAAAGCTCCGGCGGCCGCCCCGGCTTTTACGCCCAGCGGCGCGTTCTCGACGACGATAGCTTCAGCAGGAGTTACGCCTGCGAGCTCCATCGCGCGAAGATATGGCTCTGGATTGGGCTTGCCGCGCTCCACGTCGCGCGAGGTGATCATGCGGTCGGGGGCAAACATGGCGGGGAAGTCGCGGTTTAGGCGGTCGATGAGCGAGAGTTGGCCCGAGCCGGTGACGAGCACCCTGTCGAGCCCGTTGTCGCTTAAGAATTGGAGCATCTTTAAGGCTCCAGGCATAGGCGCAACGGCAGGCATAGCCTTGAAGTACTCGGTTTTGCGCTTATAGTATTCCTCCACTTCTTCAGGAGTTGCCTCGCGGTTGAGGTAGCGGTTAAAGAGTGTGTTGATCGTCTGGCGACCCGTCATGCCCTCGTAGAGATAGAAATTGTCGCGAGGCTCGTCGATACCAAGTTCGAGCATCATCTTGTGCCAAGCCGCCGTGTGGTTTCGCATGGAGTCGTAGAGAGTGCCGTCCATGTCGATTAACGCGGCTTTGAACTTTCCCGGATTATTTAGCCGGAAACGCTCTAAAGATGCTGTCAATTTATCTTTTAGCTCTGTCATTTTTTTCCTTTTTTCCCTTTCCTTGGTGATTTGGCCGCCGGAGCCTGAATATGCTTGATAGAGTCAGGTGCGGGGATAAGCCCTTCCTGTATCATCAGTATTGAATCCTGATGGGTGATAATGGCTTCCGGGGCGTTCATATAAGTGGTGTCAGCGCGGCTCTGGATGTCGAGCGGGCCGAGGCGGGCGGCTCTCAGGCCGCGCTTGAATGCGCGGCTCATCTCGCCGAGAAGATTTATTCTCATCGTCGACGCGATAGAGTCGTGCCTGGTCATCATATTCTCCTTGAATTTGGCTCCGCCGAGACGTATCTTCATTTTCTCCGGCTTCCCCTTTATGTTGATGCCGAATTTGAACGGGATAGGGGATTTAAGCACCGCGATATGATAGTTCATGTCGAAGTCGAGATTGGTCATGCCCATCACGCCGAGCTTGTAGCGGTCGATGTCGACGATGAAGGGGTAAACGTTGATTACGCCGTTGTCAACGGTCAGCTCCATGCTGATATGGTTAATCATGTTGCTGTTTTTGTCTTTGAAGAGCAACCATTTGGAGATGTTTTTAAACGTATCGTAGTCAAATAGCACAAGGCTGTCGCCGGTGAATTTCATGGCCGACTTCAGTGTGCCGATGTTGAGGTACATATCGGGGGTCAGGTCGCACGTCACGGCCACGTTGGCGTCAACTATGCCGTTGAGATGATGCATTATCGGCATGATTGAGTCGATAGATGGGATTACTTTTGGCAACTGGTTGATTCTTATCTTGTTGAGCAACATCCCTAACCCGAAGCTCATGTTGTTGGGCGTCGGGGCCGCGTACAACGCCGAGAGGTTGAGGTCGCCGAGGTCGGTTTTTGCCGAGAGGTTGTTGACGTTCATCACTCCGTGGTAAACGAGTATCTGCCCCTGAAGCTCGCGAAGAAGCAGGTCGCTGTATATTACCCGCTTGGCATTGAATGTGAAGCCCGCGTCGATATTGACCGGAACGAGTATCGGACCGAAAACCGAGTCGGGGGTTTCGTCGGGATGCTCAACATCCTTAAGCTCATTTGAGGCCCACGTATCGAGGCTGCTCCCCACGTTATGCACCATTTTTTTCTCGGGGCTGGCGAGCGCTTGGGCCACCTCGTTGATGTTGATAAGGTCGGAAACGACGTTGAAGTCAAGTCGCAGCGGGGTAGGGCGGCGGGAGTTTAGCGCGCCTTTAAGATTTGAAATCGCCCCGTTGAAGGCGAAGTCGCTGCTGCCCAAATTATAATGCAGGCTGTTGAGCGCGATCGAGTCGGTGTCGATAGCTATGTCGAGGTCGTTGAATCGGTTGGGAAGGTGGATGTAAGGCATCCGTATCGCTCCGTTCTTAGCCTTAAGCTCCGCTTTGATGTTCCAGCGGAAAAGAAGGCTGCGCAGCGAATTGTCCATGTCGAGATCAAGCGTCTGCGCCCCTATCGAGTCGAGATGCGCTTTGGTCATGATCGGCCTGTCGGCGCCATTTTTGCGGCGGCGCGGGCGCGAGGTGCTGTCGCCGGGGTGCTTATACCATTTGCGGTCGAGACGGCGGGGATTGAAATGTGCGACAAATTCGAGCGACGACTCTTCTACTCCGGCGAGTATCTGCTCATGGCGCACGCCAACCTTGCCAATGTTGAGCCGAAGCCCGAGCTGCGGCACTTTGGCGTTGCCTTTGTATCGATGCAGTGAGCCGAAGCCTTTGGCGTTGACAAGGCGTATGTTGGTTCGGTCGATTTCTGAGTCATACGCGGCGTGGTCAAATCCTATGTAACCTCCGATAGGCGATATTACGGTAGTGTCGGTAGTTGATGAGTTGTTGGAGGTGCCCACGGTCGCTGCGAGATTGCGTATGCGCGCCGAAATGCCGTTGGTGTGTATGCTTATGGTGTCGGACTTCACTCTGACGATCAGCAGCGAGTCTGATAGCACGCCGTTGTCGGCGCGGAAGTGCTCGTTGGAGCCGAAGGTGAGGGTCGAGTATCGGGCGTAAGCTCTGGTGACTGAGTCGGGAGTGACGAGGTGGAAATCAGTGAGGTCGATTTTGCCGTCAAATCTCATGAAATGGAAATTGTCGGCCGAGAGGTCGCTGACGTGGAAGCGAAAATCGGTTGAGCCTCGGAGTATACCCTTGATTGAGGCGCGCATTTTGTCGGTCAGCAATTTAGGGAATCGGGAGAAATCCACCTCCCCGTCGAAGTGCCCTTTGATAAGCGGGTCGGCCATCATATTGGTGGCTGACCCGCTAAGCGACGCGTTGATTACATTGCCGTTGATAGCCAGTTTATTCAGATTTACTATCGAGCGGTTTAGGTCGTTGCCGTTTATGTCGGCTGTCACGTTGATGGCAAGAGAGTTGAATTGCAGCTGATTGTAGCGCAGTTCGCAGTCGGGTATATCGATTTTGGCGGTAAAGGAGGGTATACCCATCTGCGAATTAAACGTGTAAGGTCGCGTCAGCTTGGCCGAAATGTCAACCTCCATAGTGGTATGTAGCATATTGGAGATTTCGCGCATCGATTCCGGGAAGTGTTTTTTCAGCTTGTTGATGTTGAGGCGGTTTATGTCGAAATCAAACGATTCGACCGTCAGGTCGTTCTCCAGGTTGATGGCGGCGTTGAATCGGGCATCGAGCTCGGCGAGAATTATTGAGATGTTTTCGAGCTTTATCTGGTAAGGCTCGGCGGGACTCCAACCTATGCCGCCGTTGAGCTTGAACTCGATTTCCTTGTAGGCGACCTCATTGAGCATCGGTGTCTCAATGCGGGTGTCGATTTTGAGGGAGTAAAGCGGATTCTCGTTGTCGAGCTCAACCGTCGTCAGATTGAGGTTGAAGTCGATTGTGTCGTTAAGTGACTTGTAGGTAATCGGCGCGGCGTTGGTGATTCTGAAGCGATTGATATAAATGTCGGGAAGCGACAGCTTGGTGGTGTCGGGTTCTGATTGCGGGAATATGTCGAAGTTAGAGACCGAGTCGGTGACCTGAATAAGATTGATGCGGGGGCGGTCGATTTCTACATCGTTGAGGTGGATTGTGCCGCCTATTATCTTCAGCACGTTTATCCCACCCTCGAAATGGCCGACGCTCATTACCGAGTCGGCATTGGCCGGGAGCGTCGACTTTATTTCGGCGGGGAGCGCGTCGAGCGACTTGCTGATCACGTTAATCCCGTCGACCGATATTTTCAGGCGTGGAAATGATTTCCAGAACGTCAGCTCGGCTTTCTCGATTTCGACTTTGGCGTTGAGGTAATCCGACCCGAGTTTTTCTATAAGGGGAGTGAGCTGTCCGGGAGATAAGATCCATATGGTAAGCGTTATGAGCAGTATAACAAATGCGACGATTGAGACTACAGTCACCGTCAGCCATTTGAAAATGCGGTATGGCAGCGGTTTTTTCCTCTTTGCGGTCGATCGGTCGGTGGTTTCGGCGGTCGAAGGCTGCGCTGAAGAGTCGTCGTTTTGTTGTAATCTCTCTTTCTCGCTCATAACAAATAGTCTATTAATAATGCAAAAATACGAAACAAATTTCAGAAAAGCCTACTAATTGCCAAAAAAGTTTATCGCGGCGCATCGGGTCGCAGGCGCGGTTGTCGGCGGGTAAGGCGTTATGCGAAACAAGCCCCGGGCTTGAGGCCCGAGGCTTGTATGAGTAAAGGATGAATCGCGTTGTTGATTGTAATCCTTCAGAGAAATCAGAGGATCACTTTCACTGCTTTGCCTGCCTGGCGGCGGATGAAGAGACCGTTGGCGGGATTCTCAACGCGCTGGCCCTGGAGGTTGAAGTATTCAGCGGGAGCGTTTAGGTCGATAGTGACGTTTTCAACGCCGCCGGTATTGCCGTTGAGCTCAACGAGCTGATTGTCTCTGTCGAGTTCAACTGTAGTGTTGTAGAGAGTGAGTTTGCCTTTCACTACAACTACGTCGCCGGCCTTAACAGCATTTTCAGAGGTGAATTCCGCACCATTGAAGTAGAGGCCGCGGAACACCTGGAGCTGGTTGTCGGCAGTGCCGTCGTCAGAAATCCAGTAGTCGATATTGTGGTACTTGTCGATGTCGGCAACAGCGGTTTTAAGCGAAACCACGATGCCTTTGACGTAAACCTCTTCGTCGGTTTGGAGACCGCTCTTCACGAGATCGATAGCGCGGGTGCAGTCATAGGGCGATGCTGCGGTGCCTTCGCCTGTACCGCCAACGGTGATGGGATCAGCTTCGCCGACCATCTCAGCGATATTGAGCTGAACGGTGGTCTGATAAACGCCGATGAAGCCGGTGATGTCGTAAGTACCGGGTGCGACGGTGAGGTTAGAGCGGTTGTAGAGGTTCACGCTGATGGTCTCGTCGTCTGAGGTCACGGTGCCAAGCTGGAGGTTGTCTTTGCTGATTTTCACGCCTTTGATAGTGATGTAAAGGTCCTGGTTTGAAGCGACCATAGTGGCGGCGATGTCGTCGAAAGGAATTACTTCGGGCGAGGGGATTGTGCCGGTGCCGTCAACCTCGTATTTTGTGGGAGCGAGCTGGATGAGGTTGTTGAAGGTAGAGATTTTGCCGGTTGAGCCTGATTTGATTTTGTCGCCTGCCTTGAGGTCGGTGGGGCCGTAAAGCAAAGCGTAGTTAGCGCCGTCGTAGATGAAGTTGTAGGCCTTGAAGTTGTAAACCACTACGGGCTCGCAGTTGAGGATATAGGGGGTCTCGGGTGCGAGAGCCTTAGCCTCTTTGAGGTTGTTTACGGTGGTTGCGTCAACGGGATCGGGATCAACGTTAACTTCGCCGTCAACGTAGATGGTCACTTTAGCGAAACGGATGCTCTTCACAGCGGTAACGGTGAATTTCGAGGCCGAGCCGGTCCATGTGAAGCCTGAGGTGGTTACATTGCTGATCGCGCCTGTGTCGACAGTGTGCGCTGCGTCTTTGGTGCCGCTTGAGCCGTCGGAGAACACGACTTTAGTCATCGTTGTTCCGGCCGGAGCGGCAAATGTCATTGAGTTGCTTGCGTAAAAACGTACGGTCCATTCGTCTTTGCCGCTTGCCGCTGTCGAGGCATAAAGAGCGGGAGCTGTGCTGCTCGAGCCTTTGTCGAAGCTTAAGGTGTATTGGCCGAGATTGAAAGAGTTTAACGGCTGATAGTGAGCAGCTGCTTTGTCGGTTGCATCAACATAGGTGCCATCGACATTCGCGAAGTTTTTAACTTCAAGCACGGTTTCTGCCGACATAGTTGCTGAGAGGCCGAGCAGACACGCCATTGAGAGTAGAAGTTTTTTCATAAAAAATTGGGATTATGATTGATAAAAAGTTGGTTTTGCGATTTTTGAGAGATATTTATATCGCGAATATAGCGCGTTTAGTCCAATAAATCATTAAAAAATGATTAAATGCGCGAGAAAAACGCGAAACTTAGCCATTGAGCAGAAATTGGGCCTCGTCGAGTAGTCGCGCGGCGAGTGAGCGCACGAACCCGGCGGGTGAGTCCGACAGTCGCTTTGCCATTTCGGATGCCTTCGCCGGATGCCGCGAAACGATGTTGAACATGAGCCGCAGAGCAACATAGCGCATCATCGGGTTGCGCTCCGACGAAAGCCGCTCGGCAATCGCCTCGGCGGAGTCGTGATGACGTAAAAACCTGTGGCAGAATATGTCGGCCTCCTCAATGTCGATTATATCATGGCATAGCTCAAGGACTTGATCCTCAGAGTAGTCGGCTGGAGTCATCAGCATCGGAGCGAGCAGCCGGCTCTCGCGGGTCGACGAGTTGGCCCAAAGTTGGGCGGCGAGCTGCGGATCGGGTCCTATCTCGCGGGCTATATCAATAATCTGCGGCAAGTTAAGGCCAAATATTATGCGAAACTTCGACCCTCCGCGGCGGAGCGTGTCGGCAATGACGCCGTTGCGCATAGCGAAAAACCGGCGTTTCACCGACTGCATTTGATTATATTCTGTTGTCATACGCTTTCAACAATTATTGCGGGTGCAAAATTGCGCAATTTTTCGCGAAATATTTCACTTTTTTAGTAAGAATTAAAAGTTTTTTGTAATTTTGTAGTGCTTTATAGTTGAGATGCTACTCTATGTTAATTGAACGTCAATAATTATCGAGGTAGCCTTTTCTAACTAATAATATATGTAAAATTAACACACTGTAGCATTTCCCTAAACTTTCTGAGCACGTATCGGAAAGGGATAGGCAACAAGAAACGATGAAAACCAGAAAATCAAGGCTCTCTGCCATAGTTGAGATTCTCGCTGACAACAGTATCAGCTCTCAGGACGAGCTTTCAAAGCACCTTGCCAAGAGAGGGTATGATGTCACCCAGTCGACGTTATCGCGCGACTTGAAGAAATTGCGCACCATGAAAGTGGCTAACGAGACAGGCGGTTACCGCTATGTCGTCACTTCGCTTGAGATTCTGCAAAAATCAAGGGCGAATGGCAACGACGACGGCCAGGCATTGCAATCGCCCTTTCACAGCGCCGCGCTTCTGCTCCGTCTGTCGGGCAACATCGCGGTGATCAAAACCCGCGGAGGATATGCCGGAGGCATTGCCTACGATATTGACTCCATGCATTCCGACCTCATTCTCGGCACTATCGCCGGAGCCGACACCGTCATTGTGGCGCTCGACGAGTCGGCTAACCGCGAGGATGTTCTCGAAACGTTTGCCACAATCCTTCCCCCCGAAGTGGTTGAAGATGCCCGCGAACACCTCCGTAAATAGCGCTCGCAAGCCCATCCCCTCTTCCCTGCCCGGCCGCGCATAAAGCTTTTAAATGACTTAATAATGTGACTTTACAATAATTAAATCTCGATACATACCATGATAAAAGCCGCGATTCTCGGAGGAGCCGCCTATACAGCCGGGGAGCTTCTTCGCCTTCTGATAAATCACCCCGATGTTGAGATGTTGTGGGTTAACTCGCCCGAACACGCCGGAGAACTCATCGCCGATATCCACCAAGGTCTGCTCGGCGAAACCTATCTGCGTTTCACCACCGAAACCCCCTGGGACGATGTCGACGTGCTCTTTTCTTGCCTTCCTCATGGCGAAATCAAGCCGTTTTTAGCCGCTAACGATATACCCGAAAAGGTCAAAATCATAGATCTTTCACGCGATTTCCGCCTCAAAAACGACGATTCTGAGCACGATTTCGTCTACGGATTGCCCGAACTCAACCGTAAGCCGATGGTGCGCGGCGCGATTCATGTGGCCAATCCCGGCTCGTTTGCCACCGCCGTCGAGCTCGCTCTGCTCCCTCTGGCCGAGAACGGTCTGCTCAAATCCGACATTCACGTTACCGCGATTGGCGGCAGCACATTCGAGGATGTCAATACCCTCACCCAGACCAACTACTCGCAGCGCAACGGCAACATTACCCTATATAAGCCGTTTCAGCATCAGCAGATGGGAGAAATACGCCAGCTCATTTCGTCACTGCAACCCGACTTCGACCGGGAGATTCTTATGGTGACCTTGCGCGGATGCTTTACCCGCGGCGTCGTTGCGGTGGCGTATATGACCGTCGACCCCGACACCGATGTCGAAGCTATCCGCGCGCTTTACGACGAAGCTTACATCGACCATAATTTCACTTTCAGGTCAGAGCGTTACCCCGACCTTAAGGATGTGGTCAACACCAATAAATGCATCATCCATGTCGATAAGATCGGCAACCGCTTGCTCATCACCGCCGTGCTCGACAACCTGCTCAAAGGTGGAGCCGGAACAGCCGTTCACAACATGAACCTCCTCTTCGGCCTCAGCGAGCGCACCGGCCTCACCCTGAAGCCTTCAGCCTTTTAGCGAAATCTTTGATTTAATAATACAATGCGGGGACGAGCCGATCGGAGCGTCCCCGCATTGTATTATGGTTGCCTTATCGTGAAGTTTATTCCGCGAAGAGGATCGCGCGGTCGCGGGCAGCGGCGGGCAGCGCGATTTCCTCCGGGATAAATCGCCATTGGTTGAGCGGCTGCGGATTGAGGCCTTCGGGATGCGACGCGATATACTCCATCAGGTAGTAGCGCAAATCTTTGTCGGTCGACGTGATGATGCGGCTTGGCAAGTCGGCCAACGCTATGCCGGCGCCCTCGGTCAGCAGATTGCCGCCGCCGTTACCGCGGTAGGAGTTGATGGCTACCTTGTAGGTTTTAGCCGGGTCAAAGGGAGTGCCGTCGGCCATCGACACGATGTCGATTTTTTTGCCGCGGGGCTTAGTCACGTCCACGGTGTAGATAATCCCGGCCGCGGAGTCGAAGTTGTACGACGGATATTGAAATCCTGTGTGGGTCATGTCTGACGAGCCTGCCCCCTGCTCCTTAAGGCGGAGAAGATGATCTTCAGGCGAGGTCATGGTGTTGGTCCAGATGTCGTACGACATTTCGAGATAGTCCTTCACCTCCTGCCCCGTCAACGCCATTGTGTAAAGCATATTCTCATACTTGTAGAGATTAAACATATCGCTGACCGATATATCCCCGGCCGGAATGTTGGCGTCGAACGATAGCGGCGCCGTGAAAGATATGTCGGCGTCGGTGAGGTCGAGCTGCATCGCGTTGATGAAATCGATAAATGCCGATGGCCCGAAGTAGGCGTCGCGGGTAGTCAGTGGCGAGCAAATGTGGCCGATATTGCGGTCAACGTAGCGAGCCACGGAGTCGCGTTGCGTATTGAATTTATCCAAAAACGCGGCTGACGGCTCGTAGGGGGTCATATCTGTCAGTCGACCGTCAATTTCTTTAAGCGTCACCTTCCCGCGGGCGTCGCGGGTAAAGGTCACGTCGATGTCTACCACCCGCTTGGCCTGATTAGCCGGATTTGCCACCACCACTTTCTTGCCATAGTCATTGGTAATGACGTCGTAGTACGGCGAATGGTCGTGCCCCATAAGCACTATATCGAAGCCCGGAACGTGTTTTGCCACCATGAGCGAGCCGTTTTCAGCGATTCCGGCCACGGTCTTGGTGGAGTCGCGGCCCGAGTGAAAGAGGCCGATCATTAAATCGGGCTTCTCCACTTCTTTGATGAATGGCACCCATTTGGCTGCCGTTGCCTGCATATCCTCGAATTTCAATCCTTCCCATAGATTTTCGGGAAGCCAGCCCGGTATGCCGGGGGTGATGAGCCCGAGCACCGCCACTTTTATCCCGTTCTTGTTGATGACGGTGTAAGGTTTGAGATAGGGTAGCCCCGTCATGGCGTTGACAATATTCGCGCCAAGGGTCGGAAACGGGTTTTGCGCGACCCAGCGGTCGTAGACCGCGTGGCCCGTCTCCACATCGTGGTTCCCGATCGCTCCCGCGTCGTATCCCATGAAGCGGGTCATGGCCGACGCCACGTGAGGCGACACCGTGTCGATGAAGTTATAATAGTAGGCGGTGGGTTGTCCTTGAAGTATATCGCCGTTGTCGAGAAGAATGACGTTGCGCTTTCCCATTTCCTCGCGAGCGTTCTCCGTAAAAGTGTGTACTCTCGCGAGCGACCCTTCGGCGGGCGTCCGGGTAATGAAATCCTCAGGGAAGAAATTACCATGCACATCTGAGGTTTCGATTATTTTCATCTTCACGACTTCGTCGGCCGAGAGTTGCGCGCAAGTCAGCATACAGGCTGATAGGATGAGGGCTATCGATTTCATGATCAAAGAAGATAATGGCGTAAAAAGTAAGCCGCGAGGCAGTAGAGGCATATCGCCGCCGGGATGACGACGAAAAGATAGTTGCGTTTCGGTCTCATACCGAACAGTGCAACGGCTCCCGTCGCTCCGATCGGGGCGACGATGGCCAGGAATATGAGTAAGCCCTCAGAGATGGGACTCATGCCGAAGAGCTCGCGGCGTTTATCGGCGGCAAACACTATAAACGCTACCCAGGCAAGCAGAAAAGTGATTATGAGAAAATACATTCAGTGGTTGCTTATAATGTTAAACTGTGTCTATAGGATTTCAAATCCGTAATGAAGAAGCAGGTAGAACGATCCTGAGGCCACGACGGCTCCCGCGACAGCGAATAAAATTTCCTTCCATCGGGGTGCGTTGCCGCTCTGGCCGAATATGATTTCATACTGCGTCTCGTCAGGTTCGAGCTGCATATCAAAGGGGGGATAGTCCGTTTGGCTCGGCATTTCCACCCTGATAGGCGTAAGCTGCGGGAAATCCTCGTTGCTGAGATACGCGACCCCCTGCTCGTCGAGGGTGCAGCTGACGGCAGTGCGTCCGGTGGCCGAAAACACGACTTCACGGTCAGTGACCGGCTTGCCAGTCGACGAGTCGACAAACCTAACGGAGATGTCGCGACGAGGGGGAAACACCATCTCTATCGGCGTTTCCTCTTCAGGCGCGGGCTCGGGTTCCGGCTCGGGCTCCGGCTGAACGAAGGGGGGAGGTGTTACCGCGGGCTCCGGAGTGATGTCGAATGTATAGATACTGCGGTCGGCTGTGACGGCGAGAGTGAAGTTTCTGCCTGCTGAAGGCACGTTGATCTGCAGCTGGGTGCCTACCGGAAGTTGGCCTAAATGGAAAGCCCCCTCCGCGTCGGTCGTGTGGCTTACCGATCGGCCTGCAGCGCGCATGATTTCAAACCGCAATCCCGCGACAGCGTTGCCGCTCTCTATGAATTTCACGTTGACCTCCCTCATATCCTCGCCTGAGAGATGCGAAAGCAAGGTCTCGGGAGCTTGGTAGGGATATGTGTAGCCCCATCCCGTGAGCATCACCCGATAGCTGTTGTCGGGAGCGATGGCGTAATAGACATGCGCCTCCGACGGCACGGAATAAATCGCTTCGATCAATTTCTTGTTGCGACCGAGTTTTGCCTCTCCCGCGGCTTTGTGGCGCATAAACGCGTCAATTACCGCTTGGCGGTCGAGGCTGTCGGCGAGCGTCAGCGGTTGCCATTGCGCGTCGGTAGGGAGCGACCATTGGATTATGTCGCCGAAGCCGGCGCTGCGTTTCGCGAAGATTACCTCCTCGGCAGGGAGAATCTTGACAATAGCGTCATACACTTTGTCGAAATTCTCCCTGAAGAGGGGCCGAAGCTCGTTGTTATGGGCCTGTACTTTCATTCTGCTTTATAAATGTCGTTGGGTGTGGAGAGTGGAGCGGTTGAGATTAGTGGAGGAGTTCGGTTTGCGGACCAGATCCATGTTGACCGGTGGGGTCAGCAGGGGAGGTCGGGGTCGGTTTTGGTTTGGGTGCGCTCTCAGGGATTGAGGGCTCTGATAATGTTGAGCGCGAGCCGAGCTGACTTTCCGGCTTGGAATTGTGCGCGTTGTTGATTCCCTCAACTAAGGTTGAGCTCGCGGCTGAGCCTGTCGACTGAGGATTGGCCGAAGTCGGAGCGTCGTTATTGCTGGTATTGGAGCGCGACTCTGCTCTTGGGCGGCTTTCCTTAGGAGCGGGAGCGGGGCGGTCTTTTTCGCGCTCGACTACGCCGGGCGTCGCTGCGGCGCCTGAGCCCATCGGGTCATTGTAAAGCTGCTCGGTCGCTGGTCTTGCCTCTTCCTTGCTGCTGAACAGGAAGTAGCCTGCTACCCCGGCGATTATTAAGAATGTGGCGAAGGAGCATACGAGCATGAGCACGTTGTTTTTCTTCTTGGCGGCCTGAGCTTTTGAGCCTTTGCGAGGTTTAGCCGAGGGTGAGCCGCCTAAAGGCATCGACATGGTGGCGGGTGCATCGTTGTCCTCCTCTGCGATGACGGCGGTAATGGCTTTCTTCTCGGGGACGAGGGTGATATTGATTACCTGAGCGATATCGTCGGCCATGGCGCCCTTGATTTGTCCGTCGCGCACTTGCTCGATGGTGAATGTCAGCGAGGCGGCCTCGGTGCTATCGGTTTCGGGGATAGTTATGGCCACAGGCTTTTTAGGGTCCGACACGATCTGAGAGCTTTGCTGGCCGTTGACCACAACCTTATAGTTGCGCCATATACGGGTCGGTACGTTGATTGTCGAGGCCATCGATGCCGGATTGGCCATGGGAGCGAGCACGATTTGGCCGAATTTGGCGAATTCAGGTCGCATCGGGTCGTCGAGCAGGGCCGCGATTTGGGCCGGGGTCATGAATATATAGGCCACAGAGTTGAGGTCGTCAGAGGTGACGATCGTGCGGTAGGGATATTTTTCGATAGGGTGGCGGCTGATGATTTCCTCGAAAGGCTCGGGGTTTTCAGGCGCGTCGAGGAAGTGATAGTTTGTGCCGTCGTAGGCCATGTATTGCTGTTTGTAGCAGCTCGAAAGTTCAATAAGGAGGTTGAAAAGCGAGTCAACACGCTCTCCCGACGGTATGGCCACGGAGATCAGCAGAGTGCCCGGGCGGTTTGAATCGCAGGGTGTGACATTCTTAGTGACGAATGTGTAGACACTCTTATTAGGGAGATGACGCACTACGATAAAGTCGGTGATAGAGCCAGTCTGAGGATACTGCGAATCGAGAACCGGGAAGCGGTCGTCGCCGATAGCGAGAAGGTCTGGACCGATGCCTTCGTTGCCGTGTTTGTTGCCTTTGATTTTAAGTGACAGCATGGTAATATTGTGTTAGGTTGAATTATTATTTGATAGTTGAAATTCGTGGGATTAGAGCCTATAGATTATTGAGATAATCCTTATAGGCTACGGGCTGGGCCAGCGAGGAGAGTATGTTGGTTATTATGTTGGAGTCGGTCGGGTCGTAGGCAAACATGTCGCCGATGTAGAAGCGGCCGAGGGAGAATGTCGTGAGAGTCGGTTGGAAGTTGGAGCTGCGGTTTATGCCGTATTTCGCGCATATCTGGCAAAGGTTGTCGATAGTCGGGCCATAGAGCGAATTGACGCGCTCCACGGCTATCCGCTGCCGCTCGGAGCGCGGCCCGAGCGTGTCGGCTTTGGTCATTATGAAGTGAATGGCTATCGTGCGCTTGAGCACGTCGGGGTTCTTCGCGAGCATATTCACTATCTTGTTTATGACGATTTCCTGCTGCACGATCTTCTTCTGGGTTGAGCCGTCGGCATTTTCAGTCGCGATAGTGATGAGGCCGTTGGCGGTAGGATCGATGACTATGAATATGATTTTAGGATTCGGCGAGCTTAGTATCTTTGTGGCTCCACCTCCCATGTTCTCGAAGTTTACCTCGTTGGAAGGATTATAGGCGATTTTCATCGCGAATTCCTCTCCCGACATCTCTATGAGGTTGAGAGGATAGACCGAGTTGCCCTTCCGCGGGCGTATGACGCTCTGTATCTGCGCCACGAAGTTGCCGTAGGTGCGTCCCGGAGCTTTCCCGTGGTTGCGGTAGATGTAGAGCGAGTCGGCGTATGAGCCTCCGTTTCCGGCAGCGGAGTCGTAATATACATCAGCCGCGCCGAGCAATCCCATCAATACGCAGGTTTTGCCCGACGACGGTATCCCGAAGAAAAACACGTCGGTTGCGCCTCGGCGGGGCAGCGCGGGGGGAGTGGCCGATTGCTCGATGTCGGGGAGCACAGGCGGGTTGGCGAGGAATTTGAGCGTCTGCTCGGTGCATACGTTGTTGGCGATTAGCTCCTCTATCGTGAAGATGTTCTCTTTGAGCAGCAGATTGAAGAAAGCGATGTCGTAAGTCGCGGGCGACGAAATCATTTTGTCTATTTCGCGCTTCTTTGCCTGGTCGAGTAGAGAATACGCTTCGCTCAGATATGGGGTCGACGGGTTCTCGCGGATGTAGTCTGAGAGGGTGACGGGGTCGGGGTCGGTCGATACGCCTTCCCATAGGTCGGCCGACTGTAGGAGGGCGTCGGCCTCCGAGCGGTGCAGCCCGTCGGGATATTCGCTGACGTAGAGGCTTACTTGAGCTTTGTTGGTGCGGTCGATGAGCTGCCATACTCGATGCTCTATCTCGTCGCTATGAATCGATGCGGGAAATTTGTGCTTATGGCGCAGCAACGAGCCGATGGAGTCGAAGTCGATGCTGTTCCAGTCGCCCGCCTCGGCCTTTTCGGTCAACGCGGCGAGCTGGAGATGAGCCTGATTGACCATATTGGCGTTGCCGGGATTGGAGGCGAAGCGGTTGACGAAATCGGCGAGAGCCGCGGTCAGCGTGTCGCTCCCCGCGGTTGAGCGCATAGTGGCGATTTCATTCCATCGGGCGATAGCTTCGGGCGAGGGTATCGATCCGAGCTGTTGCTCTATGGCTTGAAATTTAGGGTGATTGCGGTATTGGGCCAGGTCGTCGGGAAAACGCACCAGGCCCTTGCTTATGAAGTCGAGTATGCGCTCGACGCTCTGCTTCATTATGTGGTCAGTCTGTTGCTGAGTGAGTGACATAATAGCTTGATTTCTTACTTTACAGGCATGAGATAGAACGTCTCTGAACTGTTTTTATTGCGCGCCGACAATATTCCGTCTTTGCCGCGCTCGCAGATGATTTCGTTCGGAACGAAAAATCCGGGCCCGGTCTTCGACGATGCCTTGTCGGGCTGGTTTATGTAGAGCTTATTGTCTTTGATTTTTGCCTTGAAGGGGGCGGTGTAGGTGTGGCCGGTGTCCTCTTTGTACGAAATGATTCCGGCCTCGGGGCTGTTGAATTTTATGAATATATGGGTCTTTGAGCCGGTGGGCAACCCTGTCTCGGCGTCCGTTACATCGCGCATTTCGGTGGTTTCCCATGTGCCGATAAGCTGCTTCGGGTCTTTCATTATCTCGTCGTAGTTGGCGAAATCCCCTTTTACCATTCTGAGGGCGTCGCGTATCTGGAGCAGGCCGCCGATCTGGTCTGAGTCCTTGAGCTTCTTTGAGGTTTTCTTGAGTATGTCGATCACCTCTTTGTTCGTCAGCTTCGGATTCAGCGACTTCATCAGGGCCACCGCTCCTGTCACCATCGGCGCGGCCATCGAGGTGCCGGGCAGATACGCGTATTTATTGCCGGGTACCGCGCTGTAGATGTCGGCTCCGGGAGCGCAGATGTCGGCGAAGAAGAGCTGCGAGTCGCTGTTGTAGCCGTAGTTGCTGAAATCGGCTTTACGGAGATTCTGGTCTACCGCGCTGACGCGTATTGTCGAGGGGTTGCGCTTGGTCTCGTCGAGGCCGGTTATCACGTTGCAGTTTCCGGCGGCCCATACGATGGTTACGTTGCGCTCGTCGGCCATTTTGAAGGCGTAATCCCATACATCCTCCTGCTGCTTGTGCATCGCCTTGATGTATTTGATCTGCTCCTCTACGGGTATGTTCTCCGCGTTGGGGGGGAAGAATGAGGCGATTGAGATATTGATCACGTCGGCGCCGTTGTTGATAGCGTAAAGTATCCCCTGGAGAAGTTTCATCGAGGTCATTTGTGATCCGAGCGACACCGGCATCAGCGACACTTTTGGCGCAATTCCGGCCGCTCCTGCGCTGTTGTCGAGTGCGCCGACGGCGAGAGCGGCCACGTGGGTGCCGTGGAATAGAGGGGCCGAGGCGGGGTCGTCGATCGAGTATCGTCCTGTGGGCGGAAGCACGTTCTCGTTTCGGCGCTCCACGCTGTAGGGCTTCACTATGCGCCCTTTAAGCTCAGGGTGATTCGTGTCGATGTAGCTGTCGATTACCGCTACCACCACGTCGGGGTTGCCTTCGGTAATATCCCAGGCTTCGTCGGCTTGAATGGGGGCGAAGTGCCACGACTGCTTCTTGTTTTTGAAGGCGGGGTCGTTGTGGGGCTTCGCTGCTCCCGCGAAGATTTCCTCCTCGAAGATATAGATCTCCACGTCGTTGATTTTCTCCGGTATCTCGGCCTTTATTTGTGCCCTCTCTGCCGGGGGCACGATAATCTGAATGGTGTTTGACATCGGGTCGGCAAACTCCACCTTGACCTTATCTTCAGGGTAGGCGCTCTTCAGCTCCTCAAGAAAATGCTCAAACTGGCCGTCTGATTTCTCGTTGACTATTATGTTGAGCTTATCCTCCACTATCTGGCGATAGGGGTTATCCGGGTCGGTGATTATACGGTCGGGCTCTACGTCGCGGATGTATATCGTGTCGGTTGTCTCGTCGGGAGTCCATGGCTCGGGGCTCTCGTAGTAGGCGTCATCGTCGATAACGTCGTTGTGACGGTCGTTGTCGCCGAGATTCATCAGCCACCATAGCAGGCAGATAAACAGGAGCAGAATGACGAGAAACGCGAGCGCGCGCCATGCTGTTCCCCATGCTCCCCATGGGAGCCAGAACGGCGTTGCGTTGCCTGTTGAGCTGTTTATATTGATGCGTTTCATCTATTGGTATGTGTCGTGAATTAGTTTATCTTAAGTTTCAAAAAATGATGGGATTACTTATCTTACGATATTATTTATCAGCTGGCCCATACGATTGTTGGCGGCAATGTCGTAGTCGATGATTTGCCCTTTGAGCAGAAACGACACTATCATAGCCTCGATCCAGCGGTAGTAATGATGCTCAAACGCGGGCGTGACTGCGTCGGGGCTTTCGAGCAGAGTGTCGAAAAGACTCGAAAGTTCCTCGTTGGTATAAGTCTCCGGCACGGCCTGCGACAGATGGGTCAGCGGGTCGAAGCGGGCCGGATTCTCGTCGACGATGCGCTCTGCCGACCGCATTTCGGTCTTGCTTCGGTATTCGAGGCCCAGGTCATTGACAAATCTATTGATTTCCGATGCCATCAGGTCGGCGATGAGCGAGGGGTTGATCGAGCCGACGCTGATTATGTTGACCGAGTCGGCTATCATCTCCTCAAGCCGCTCGGGGAGTTGGAGCTTGCGGGCCGTGAGGGCGATGTTGTCGACCAGTGCCGACATCTCTATGGGGTCAAACGCGCCGTTGTCGGTCAAAACGTTGATCGCCTCCGGGGAGTTGTTTGACTGCACCCATGAGTCAAACACGCGCTCGGCTATAATCGACGAGTTGGTGCGCGGCTTGAAGTCGCCTGAGAATAGTTTCGCCGGGTCTACTCCCTTCGACGCGAGATACTCCTCTGCTTCTGCGCGGTCGGCGAAGTTGTAGGCATAGATGAGGCAGTCCCATTTCTGGGCGTTGTCGTTGTCGGCCGAGCAGCGGTCGAGACGCGCGCCGAGATCTTTGCGTATCAGCTCGTAGTTGCTGAAATCGTTGACCGACGAATTGAGCTGCGGGCTCTGTATCACGTCGTATATAATATTGTATAGCTCCTTCTCATTGGTTTGAAGGCGGCTTATCATGCGGCCGAAGAAATAGTTGTCGCGGTTGGAGGCGAAAACCAGCTCGCGGCGTATGGCGCACGCGCGGCGAATATCCTCCTGAAACTGCCGCCCGGCGTCCTCGTCGCGGTAGTAGACGTTGAATATGTCGAACAATGCCTTGCCTACCGCCGAGATGGCTTTTGAGTTGATTTCGGCGCGGGTGGCCTCGGTGTGGGCGGCTGCTATGGCGAGTTGCCTGAATAGGTAGAGCGCGCCGTCGTTGCCGAGCGACGCGGCCACGTCGAACGACAGAGCCGGGTCTTCAAAAAATCTCTGCGCGTGCGGGCTCTCGATGAAAGATGTGCGCAGGCGGGTATAGTACTCATCGGGCATGGCCGAACGCTGTTCGCGGCCTGTTTCGCGAAATCCCAGGTAAAGATTGTTGCCTTTGCCCGTGTCGCCCGAGTATTTATAGTCGCGCAGAAGATAAGTGTTCTTGAATGTGTCGTCGGGGTTGTCCCAGTTACGGAACCAGTCAGCATCGTTGCCGTGAATGACCTCTTTGTATAGCACTATATTGAAGCGGTCGGCCCATCGCTGGTCGATAGCCGCGCGGGTGTTGGCCACGTCGTCGGGATTGGCGTCGGCCATGGTCATGTCGATGTTGAACTTGGTCGCGATTAAGAAGAACGGCGCTACTCCCCCGGCGAGCTCGATTGTTTTGGAGCGTTGTGCCGGAGTCTCGCCGACGTATTGTTTCACCCAGTTCTCGATCGTGATGTAGAGGGTGTCGTCGTTACGCTGCGCGTTGTCGTGGCAGAAGAGGAGTATGTTGATCAGCCCCGCATCGGAGTAGCGATTGAAGAGATACGCGACTTTGGCGCGGAGATAGACCGTAGCGTCGTTGCTCATATTGCTCTTGGCGTCGGTCAGGGCGAGATTCTCCTCTTTAAGTTGGATGCGGGCGCGGGCACCCGGAAAATCGAGCAGGTCGGTCGTGGAGAGGATGTTTTTTCTGAACGGCTCCGTAGGCAGTTGAGCTGTTACCGCGGGGTCTGTTATCATTGTCATGTCGAAACTGAGCTCTGAGGAGAGAAACCGCTCTTCGACCTTGAATACGGCTTCGGAGCAGAGTGCGCTCAGCTCGCTTTTGTCGAAGCGCGGCAGCAGCGTGAATCCTCCGGCTCCGTTTTTTATCGCTACCGGGGTGTAGTAGCTGTCGTCGGTCTTGTTGGCCATGCCCAACTCGCTGATACGCTGCACGCTCATTAGCGTGTTGGAGGTGTTGAGCACGGCTGTCACTGGCAGATATACCTCCTCGGCATAGCCGAGCGAGGCGAGTGCCGAGGCGAGGCGCGTGAACAGAGCCGTAAGAGTGGCGTTGCGATGCCATAATGTCGCGAACACGTCGGCCCAGTCGGCGGCAGGCACTTTGCGCGCGACGAGGGCGATGCGGTCGAGCAGCGACGAGCGCAGTATCGATTGGATATTTCCGGCGGTGAATTTCGAGAGGTAATATTTCAGCTCGATCACGTCGTCTTCGGTTACCACGGCCTCCGGGAGCTCCGCGAGAGGCTTGTAGCGGTTGTAGATTTCCGACGAGATCGTCTCAAGCTCGGCGTCGGAGTAGCTTTGGTAGTCGGTAATGTCGCGGTGGTAGCCGTCGCAGAGTATTGTCGCTACCTGCGATAGGCCCAGTAACTTTATCAGCACCGGATAGTCGGCGCTGTAGCGGCCCGGGTCGCGCGAAAACGTAGTGAAGCGCGTCACTATGCCGGTGGCCTCCACGTTGTTGGTGATCGGGTTGATTTCCTTTACGAAATCATATTCTCGGTCGGGGGCCTTTATGGTGAATGGCTGGCCGTTGTCGCTCAGCAGATTGGTGATAACGTATGATTTCCCTTTCTGGCTTTCGCCGTAAGCGGCAATAGCGGGATTGTCGACTACGGTGGCGGCGATCTTGCGCATACGGCACCTCTCGGCCGCGAGCTGCAGGAATCGCTGCTCGTATTGGTCGGGCTTATGAGCCTTTATCCAGGCCAAAGCGTCGTTAATCACCGATATTTGTTTCGTTATCTTATCTTTCATTTTGTCGTAATTACGGGTCGCCGCGACCATTTCGCGCGGTAAATTTAGGTGTTCGCTACTTAAGGGAGAGGTCAAATTCGCCCTTGTCGAGCCAATGTTTTCCGTCGGCAACAATCGATTGTTGTATTATCTCTACCGACGATTTCGGCACCGAGTTCCCGGCCAGGTCGGTGACCTCCTCGATTTCCACCTTCTCGCGGTCTTCCTGATAAGAGCGCGAAAGGGTGACTCTCAGCGGCGCGTTCCCCTTGTCCTCGCGGAATATGCCGTAGAGCGGGCGTCCCTGATATTGCGAGGAGCTGAATTGTTTGCAGCCTAAGAACGAGGGGAAGACGGTGATCGTGGCCGAGGCGGTCGATTTCAGAGGAGTGAGTATCGGCTCGCTCACGAGCAGCGCTCCCTGATCGTAGAAGCCGATGAAATTGGCGGTCGATTTCATGCGGCGCACCATTTCGGAGAAATCGATGCGCAAGCCGTTGAAACCCGATGTCGAGGCCAGGTGCCCTATCATCGCTCCGACGGCCACTACCGATTTCTGATCGTAGAAGTAGCCCTGTCCGTCAGCAAAGGGATACCAGTTGCCGACGCGATAGTCGTTCAAGCGGATTATGCGGTCGGGGGAGAGGGGGAAATATTTGATAAACAGTTCGGGAATCGCATCGATCGACGTCGGGCGGCCGGCGAGCACAAGCACGTCGCAGTGGAATGCGTAAAGCACCATCGAGAGCTGTTTCATAAGCGGCTCCATTGTGGCGCGCGCTATCGCGGCGATTTCCTCCGGGTCGAAACGCCATGAAAGCTCGCTGAATTCAAATCCGAAATGCTTCCGGAAATGGGCGAGAAGATGAGCCGAAGGCTTCAGTCGAGGGAACATCTCGTCGTAGGTGTAGACTTTCGACGGACGGTGAAGTCGCAGCAGATCCATCATGCGCCGGGCCAGCGGCACCGACACTTGCGTGTTGAAATCGAGTCGGGCCTGGCGGTCCTTGTACGACATCATAGCCGAGTCGTGGCCAAAGAAGTCGCGGACAAGCAGCGAGGCGAAATATCTTATCGCCTCCTCGCGTCGGGCCGCGTCGGGGCTCGAAATTATATCCTCGATATTCTTGCGATATACCGCGCCTGAATATTCTGCCGAATACGCGGGCAACGCGCGCAGCTCGTCGTCGGTCATGGCCCGCAGGCGGGCTATCAGCGCCGAGTGGATGCAGCCCATGTCGGGGAGATTGCTCTCGGTGCCCTGTATGATCACGCGCCTGACGATGTTATGGAGAATGTCGTCGCCGGCGAGATAGAAACTGTCGTAAAACAGCGGCACGGGGGTGATATGGGAGTTTTGCCCCGCCTCGTATTTATAGGTGCACACCATTATGTCGGTCGTGCCGGCGCCTATGTCGATTGAGGCTACAGTCAGCGAGTTGCGGTCGTAGCCTTCCGCTTCGAGGTCGGGGCGGCGATGCCCTTTGGTCTCGAAAAACCTCTCGATGCGTCCGTTATAGCGTTGTGCGAGCTCGGCGTAGAGATATACCAGCTGGCAAGCCGAAGCCTCGTCAAAGCTCCAGAGGCGCGCGGCCGCCTCCGAATCGTATTCGTCGGTCGCGCGGAGCGATTTAGGCGATGGTATGATGTTGAGCGGGGAGAATCCCGGCAAGCACCGGCGCATCACGGCTTCCGCGTCTACCATACTTTGGCGCAGGGCTATCTGCTCGCTGCGCGGCATGGCCGTCGGGCAGGTGATAATCACGTCGCGCAGACGGCGGCGGCAGTCGATGCGCCCATGTTTCTGGCGATATTTCACTGAGTTGATTTGCGCTTCGGCCTGCTGAAGTATCTCTATCATGACGAAAGTCATCAGTGAGGAGCGCGAGTAATGGCAGTCGGTTATGTCGGCCTCTGAGTCGAAGTCAAATACTGTCAACGTCTCGGCCGACGGGCGGAAATTACCCTTGTCGTCAAACATATCGGTGAAATTCTCCAAAAATATGTTGCGCGACTGGCTTACGTTGAACGGGTCGCTCTCCGTTACCATGAATTCCCAACGTGCCTTCGAGTTTTTGCGGTCCCAGAGGTAGCGCTTGGGCGAGGAGTAGCTGTTGGCGCGCTCCGAAAGCCCCGGATCCTCTATCGAGCGGTAGACCAGCGACTCGGCCTCGCGGCCCACGCGCACTATGCTCTTCCATGAGAATGATTCCTCTGGCAAAATAAGGTCGTTGCCGAAGTCGGCTTTGCGGAATACGAGCCTCATGTCAAACGGATCGTTGTATGTGATCCAGGGAGAGGAGAGGTCGCGGAGCTCCAGCATTACCGAGCGGGTGAAGTCGGAGTCTTCGCAAAGCACTCCGCACGTGCGCGAGTTGCCGATGTCGAGAATCATGTCCACCGGTATGTCACCATCTTGCGGGTTGTGCAATGTCACTTCGGGAGCGGCCCCGATCTTGCGTATGAAGTTGATTAGATATATATAATAGGCGAGATACTTGAAGCGGTGATGCTCTATCTTTTCAGGCTCGATATGGAGCAGCGAAGCTATGTATCGGGCGTTGGCATCCTGTTCGTCGGCCGTTGAAAGGAAGTGGAAAAGAGCGTCGGGTTTGCTACAGATCGCGAATTTTTTCGGTGCTGTGGAGTCTTCGTAGAAATAGGGGAAATACACCGAGAGCGGATTGTCGGCGAGATGAGTGTCGAAAGCCCATGTGAAATGGTAGCGGAAAGTGCCTTTTTCGCTCCCTTCGCCTACTTTGCGTATCATCACCCTGCACCATCCCATCGGCATGCCTGTGGTGTTGCCGGTTTCGTCGACCTCAAACATTGGCATAGGCAACCATTTGTCTAAAAGCAGATTAATGGCCGGGGTCTTGTCGTGGATGTCATCGGGGTTGGCTACGCGGTAGCTCTCGAAGGTGTTGATGTTGATGATTGACTCATCGTCGTCGGGGTACGATTCAAACAGAGCTGTCGACCGCCCCTCGACCATTTTCGGCACTCCCGATTCGTCGACTTCCTCCATGCCGTTGGCCAGCAGCGCGATCATATTCTCCTCGCGCAGTTGCTTCACCGGCAACCATACATTTTCCTCTGCATGGTTATAGAGCAGGTCGAAGTTTATGATTTCGGGATTGAACGGATCGACCGACTCCACAAACGAGTAGCGAAGCACGCGGCCGCTTGCCATGCGCAGTGGTTCAGAAGGGTTGAATTGCGATTCGGTGGTTATGAATTGTATGCCTGTGTTGGCTATCAGATGCTCCATTGCGGGTATTATTGTTCAATAATTACAAAGTTACGAAAATGTTTTGTAACGATGAAAAACAGCGGGGCAAATAGTTGCGAAATTTCGCTTTTTACTGACGAATTGGCGGGTTTGGATGATGAATCGGCTCAGCGATTGAGAAATTTGGCCATAAACGGCGAGCAAAACGCGCCCGGGGTGAGCAGATAGCTCAATATTATCCCGGCCTTGTTTCTGAATCTTACCCGCGGGTTGAGCAGCGACTTTAGCCGCAGCCTTTTTATGTTGGCGATGCACCGGCGTTTGCGCGCCTCGTCGCGGAAGCCGTGTCGCCCCATGAGCATCAGCATATTGAACGACGCGCTGAGAAGGCGGTCGTCGGCGGCTTTACGTAGCGGAGCTTTGTCGGCGAAATAATTGACAAGACGGTCGCAGGCGTCGAGCGCGTCAAATCTCCGCGGATTGAACTGCCCGAGTATGCTCCCCGGGTTTTCCCGGTAGAAGTATGCTCCGGCGTCGGTCGCGCACACTCTTCGGCATGAGGCGACGACGCGGGGTATCAGGTCGAGGTCTTCGTATAGCACCCCCCCGCGGAATCGCTCTGAGCTGAACAGCCCGGCCTTGAACAGCTTGCCGCTTGCCGAGCAAGTGAGTCCGATCCGCGGCGCGGTTTGATAGAGTATCATTTCCGCGGCTTCCTCTCCTTCGATAGTTTTCTCGCTTGGGTGGCGAAACGCCGCGTCGTCGAAGCCGAGAGGAGTCGCTACTATATCGGCTTGATGAGCAAAAGCCATTGACAGCCATGTCTCTATCGCCGAGGGCGAAGTGAAGTAGTCGTCGGAGTCGATGAAAACAAGCCAGCTTCCCTTAGCGGCTTCGATGCCTGCGTTTCTCGCTGCCGACAGCCCTCCGTTCGGTTGGTGAATCACACGCGCGCGCCCGTCGGAAACGAAGGAGTCGCAGATCGCGGGGGAGGAATCGGTCGAGCCGTCATCCACGAGTATGACCTCGATGTCGCGGTAAGACTGCGTCAATATGCTCTCTACGCACTCTTTAAGATACCGCTCGACATTGTAGACCGGCACGATTACCGACACTAAATCATGACGCTCAAAATTGAAATTCATAGCCCCAAAATTACGCAATTTCGACGAAAAAAGGTTAACTTTGCGCGAAATTTTGCGCGTTTAAGGCCATTTTTGACCTTAAAAACGCGCTTTTAAACACGAAAATTGCATTAAATGGTGACTATATTAGGCATAGAATCGTCGTGCGACGACACTTCGGCAGCCGTGATCCGCGACGGGCTTTTACTCTCCAACGTGATCGCGAGCCAGAAGGTGCATGAGGAATATGGCGGCGTAGTGCCCGAGCTCGCCTCGCGAGCTCATCAGCAAAATATAGTGCCCGTGGTCGACACCGCCATCAAGCGCGCCGGCATCGAGGCTAAAGATTTGACCGCCATTGCCTTTACCCGCGGCCCCGGCCTGTTGGGCTCGCTTCTTGTCGGCACCTCGTTTGCCAAAGGCATGTCGCTCGGGCTTCGTATCCCTATCGTCGACGTCAATCATCTTCACGGCCATGTGCTGTCGCATTTCATAAAGCAGGCTCCCGACGATGAGGTGCCTGAATATCCATTCCTTTGCCTCCTGATTTCGGGCGGCAACTCGCAGCTTATCCTTGTCAAGAATTACAACGACATGGAGATACTCGGCCGCACGATCGACGACGCCGCCGGCGAGGCATTCGACAAGTGCGCCAAAGTGATGGGCCTGCCATATCCCGGCGGCCCGCATATCGACAGGCTCGCCGCGGAGGGCGACCCGAAGCGTTTCAAATTCGCGAAGCCGCGTATTCCCGGCCTCGACTACAGCTTCAGCGGCCTAAAAACATCGTTTCTCTACACCCTTCGCGACAACGTGAAGCTCAACGCCGACTTTATAGAGCAGAATAAGGCCGATCTCGCAGCCTCGCTCCAGGCAACTATAATCGACATTCTTATCGATAAACTCGACAAGGCGGTTAAGCAGACGGGGGTAAAGACCGTGGCTATCGGGGGAGGGGTTTCGGCTAATTCAGGCGTGCGCCGGGCTGTGGCCGATTATTGCGCGCGCCACGGACTTAAAGCCTTTATACCGCAGCGGGTGTTCACTACCGACAATGCCGCTATGGTGGCGATAGCCGGCTATTTCCGCTATCTCGACGGCCAATTCTGCCGATACGACGCGGCACCGTTCGCCCGCGTCGAAGTCTAAGATAACATCGACGCGAGGAGGGTGAGGGCGGTGGTCGACGCGCGGTCAATCACCCGGTCGCGGGTGCCCGGAAAATGATACGTGGCTTTAACCACCTTTCCACGCACAGCCGCGGCTATGCATACAGTGCCCACATCTTTGCCAGGGGTAGCCCCTCCCGGCCCTGCAATGCCTGAGGTGGCTACCGAGCAGTCGGTACCTATCGCGCGGCATACACCTGTTGCCATTTGCTCCACCACAGGCTCGCTCACAACGCCGTGAGCCTCAATTATGGACGGGTCAACCCCCAGCAGGCGCGTCTTAACCTCGTTGGCGTAAGAGACCACCGACCCCATATACACGTCGGAGCATCCGGCGATCGAGGTGATGCGGTGGGCTATATTTCCGCCTGTGCAACTTTCGGCCGTAGCTAAGGTCAGCCCTCGTTCGCGTAATTTCATTATCAATGCCTCCTCGGGCGAAATATCTGCGATAGCGAGGATTTTGCCGGGGAAAGTGTCGATGATTTCCTGCCAGTGAGAATCGAGCTCGGCGTTGAGCAACGCTTCGTCGGAGTGCTTGCCGTCGAGACGCAGGCGTATGATACCTTGCTTCGGCAGATATGCAAGGTGGAGATAAGGGGGAAGGGCGCGCTCGAATCGGTCGAGTGCCTCGGCCGCGTCGCTCTCGGTGATTCCGGTCAGCAAAACGCATCGGTGGCCAATATGTAGATCGGAGGGGAAACGCTTGAGCAGTTGGGGAAATACCTCGGAGTCAAACATCTGAACACATTCAAACGGCACTCCCGGGAGCGAGACGAGCACCTTATGGCTGCCACCGACGTTTTTCTCAAACCACATGATAGGCGCCGTGCCGACAAGGTTTTGAATCACGCGGCATGACGAAGGCACCATCGCCTGCGACGATGTCAAGGCATTAAGAGTCAGACCGCGCCGGCTGAACACGCTCTTCACGTTTTCGAGCACCTCGCTGTTAAGCGTCAGTTCCCCTCCGAAGTAGTCGAGAAGCACCTGCTTGGTGATGTCGTCTTTCGTAGGGCCGAGGCCGCCGGTGGTGACAATAATGTCGGTACGTGAAAAGCCGAAATCGATGGCGCGGCGTATCGAGTCGGCATCGTCGCGCACAGTCTGCACAGAGTCAATGCTCCAACCCGACTTTTCGATAATGCGCGCTATCGAGCCGGAATTAGTGTCGACAACCTGCCCTATGAGCAGCTCGTCGCCTATCGCGATAACAGAAATTTCCATACCGCGAAGTTAACCATTTACCCGACTTTAGGCAAAAAAAGCCGCCTCAGATTTCTACCGTCAGGGTAACGCGGAAGTTGCGTTTAGGCATAGGATAGTTTAATATGACGTCGTAATCCTGGCTGAGGAGGTTGTTGATGTTGAGCTGGGCGCGGCAATTGACAGCGCCGAGAGAGAAAAGGTAGTTGAACGAAAGGTCGGACGTGTACCAGGGCTGAGTGTAGTTATACCTTATGTTTTCCTGCTGATTGTATCGCTCGCCCACGTAGATAAAACTGTAGTCGACAGCGAATCCTCGCCAACGGGCGTTGACTATGGCCGATCCTGAATGGCGGGGTATGTACGGAATCTGGTCGCGATAGTAGGTGTCGGACGGATTTGTTATGTCGATAGCGCGCTGAAAGGTGTATTGGGCTCGGAAAGTTATGTCGAGGTCGCTCTTCGGCGTTACGGTCGCCGAGAAAGTGAGGTCGCACCCACGTATATCGACGCGCCCGAGATTGAGCATCGTCCATCGGAATTGCTGCCCCTTAGGATAAGCCACGATCTTATCCTTTACCCTATTGTAGTAAACGTCGGCCGAGAGAAGTAAAGCCGAGAGAAACGAATTGCGCCTCTGCTTGTCGAAAAGCAGGCCTATGTTATACTGGGTGACATGCTCAGGGCTAAGATTAGAGTTGCCCATGTCGGCGTAATAAAGGTCGTTGAAAGTAGGCATTCTGAACGACCGCTTCGCGAAGGCGCGTAGCGATAGCGAAGACGCGCGTAAAGGAGCGAAAGATATATATGCCGCGGGGGTGAATACCCGCTTATCAGCCGGGCTTTCCTTCCCTTTGAGATTGTCGTGAATCCAGGTCATCATGCCCGACGCCTGAAATTTCAGCCGCTTATATTCCAACGCTGTCGCTACGGAGAAAAAGTTGCTGAAGCGGTCGGGCTCGGCGAAGTCATACATATCGGCGTCGAGCGTGTTCCATTGGAAATCGTAGCTCGCCGACACGTGCCAGATGGGGAGCACATCCCATTGGTTGGCCGATGAAAAGTAGATTTCACGCTGGCGGTAAAGATTGTCGACCTTCACGAGCTTATCGTCGTTGTTGACATAGTGGGTACGATAAAACGCGTATTTCAGGTTGTTGAGGGTAGTGAAATCGCCGATCGACTTGGTGAAGGAGGCTTGCGCGAATGAGTTGTTGTCCCAGATGCGTTCGCCTCGCCGCCACACGTTGTTGACGATCGCGCCCGGCACCCCTCGCTCTGAATTGTAGTTGTAAAACTTCACGTTCCAGCGGCCCATACCTACGAAACCGTTGAAGTTCAGTTCAAGGCGCGTAGCGTTGATGTCGCCGTTCTGCCGCACGGCTGTCGTGTCGTAGGCGAGTTCACCCGCCGGGTTCACTCGTCGGTAACGAAACTTATATTTACCGGAGGAATTGAGCCACTCGGCCGACAGCGACGCGCTTACCTGGCGCGAAAGCCTTAGCTCGACGAGCGCCGACGGATTGAGAAGATCGAACGAGCCGGTGCGCAGGGTAAAGCGCGCGTGGTAATTCTCGCCCTCGTTGAATTTCGGGGTGCGGGTGCGCATATAGATTGACGCAGCCGATCCGAAGTCGCGGGCGGGCTGGAGTATCTCGCTCTTCTGGCCGTTGTAAAGCGAAATGGCCTCGATATTGTCGAGCGAGAACTGTCCGAGGTCGATCTGGCCGTTCTGAGCGTTGCCCAACTCGACGCCGTCGTAGACAACCCCCGTATGGTTAGTGCCCATAGAGCGGACATTGATAGTCTTGATACCGCCCACGCCGCCGTAATCTTTCACCTGAACGCCCGAGAAGTAGCGAAGCGCGTCGGCAACCGACTGCGAATTAAGCCTTTTGAGCTCTTCGCCGCTCAGCACTTGCACGGGAATCACGTCGGTCGAGGAGCGGTGGGTGACGGTGACTTCACTTAAAGATAGCGTGTCGCCGAGAGCCTTCCGCGGGGTCGGCTCCTCGGCGAACGCTGCCAATGCAAATAATAATAAAAATGAAGAGAATATAGATTTTTTCATCTAAATCAGCTGCTAAATCGAGAACTTGAAGGATCGGTCGCCGCAGCGAGCGATATATATGCCGCTTGCGGTCAGCGAAAGGTCGAAGTGGTATTGATCGGTCGCGACGGTGAATTCAGCTACTTTGCGCCCGGAGATGTCGTAGACCGCCGCCTTCTCCCCCTTCATTCCGTAGAACGACAGGGCACCGCCGCCCACGCTTATGTTCTCCATGCCGGCGTCGATGTCGGCGATTTCGTCTAACTTCTCATCGCTCGGAAACACCGGGATCGACGGGAACCAGTAATTAGAGATCATCGGATATTCAGCGATCGGATAACCGTCGGTATCGTAGCGCACTAACTTGTAGGTGGGGTCTTGAAACTCATGAAACAGGCTCATGTAGAGCTCGTCGGTAGCGGGATGAATGCGCATGGAGCATCCATAGATATGCCAATTGTCGGGCTGCTCTTCTAGATTGATGAACTCTGAAAACTCCTCGTTGTCGATGTCGTATTTATAGACATGGCTCTGAGAGAACCACGACGAGGAGCCTCCGTTCCAGTAAAGAGCGTTCTGCCGCGACGAGGCGCAAAATCCGTCGGGCGTCCATGCATACCAAGAATTGGCGGGGGCGTGGATGTCGGCCGGAATGTCGATAATATCGGTTTCGAGTGTCGAGGGGTCGACTTTGAGAAGGTAGGGGCTGGTGAATCCCATGCCGTTGACGTTGGGCGCGACGCTACACCACAGGTTGCCGTCGAGCGATTGCACCACTGAACCTATACCAGAGCCTTCGGCGATCAGATTCATCGAAATAACGTCGATCACCTCGTCGATTTCAGGGTCGATAACAAGCAGCCCCTGGGACTGATGAGCGGCGAAAACCTTCCCCTCGGCGTAAACGGCCATACCGCTTTGCCCATGATACAAAGAACCCGACGGATCGGTGTTTGGCTTGTCGTCGCTCCCCCCGGCGTTGGGGTTGTCGGAGCCTTTAACCTGCCCCTCGATCTGGTATGTGTCGAGGTTGAAAATCCATAGTCCGTTGCTTGACGTGACATAACCTTTATGGCTGTCGATGCCGACGAATCCGCGGCCGTCGCACTGTCGGCCCGAGGGGTCGATCAGCTCAAGCTGCGCGATGATTTTGAGGGTAGAAGCGTCGGCCACGGTAACGCGCCCTCCGGCGATGGTCGCTCCCGGGTCTTTCTCCTGCTTGGCGATCAGGAAGAAGCGACCGTCGTGGATAGCGCCGTATTGATTCGTGCAACCCAACTCTTTCCCGGGGTTGTTGCTTTGAATCACGCGGTACTCCCAGTAAGCCCCATCGGGGTCGTCGGGACGAAGGAAATTGACGGTGGAGTTTTGGTGTCCGTACCAGTCTTCATTGACGATGAAAACTCCGTCGGTATAGTCGGGCGCGGCGCCCCCGGCGGTGTGACCCGCCAGGATTGCCATGCCTGCTATGATAAAGAGATTCGCTGCTTGCTTCATTTTACGGTGATTTTCGTGATTTTTGTTTGGGTAGCAGTTTGCTCAACTTTGATATAGACTCCAGCGGGGAGAGCAGAAGCTGTGGGCATCAATCGACCGTTGAGGTCGTAGATGACTGCGGAAACGGTCGCCGCATCATCGCAGACCGAGTCAATCGCCGTAAGCACATCGACCGTAATAGGCTCAGATACGTATTCATTACCAGCGTGTTTGGCCACTACCGCAAATTGATGCGCTCCGGCGTGAAGATTGTCGACGGTGGCGGCGATGTTGCCATCCAGATCCTTCTCAGCCGCTATCTCAGTCCACGCGGTAGTGTCGATCGAGCGCGCGATATTAGGCTCGGCCGCCACCGGGGCATAACGAATCGAGTAGAGGGTATTGGCATCGGCGATGAGGTCGCAGGCTTGACGGAAACGGGAGGGAAGCTCGCTGTCAAATTCGCGCGCCGAGGTGGCGGAGAGGGCGACGCGGCGATTTTCATACGATGCATTGAATTCGGGGAAGGTCACGCCTGCAACGATGGGCTCTACGATTTCAGAGTTTTTCCAATACGTTTTCGAGAGCAATGTGGCCGAAGAGCCGATCGGAACGATGAGCTTGGCGTATTTATAGTCCTTAGTCGATGTGCCGGTGGTATGGAATGTGAGCGACATGATAGAGCTGATCTTCGCTGGGTCGCAGATATGCACCTCTTCGACCTGCGACTTGAAGAATATATTGGCCCCCAACTTGGTAACGCGGGCGGGGATTTCAAGCGCGGATATTTTGGTGGCGTTAAAGCAGTTTCCTCCGAGAGATGTCATCGACTCGGGAAGAGCGATAGAGGTAAGCCCCGCGCCTTCAAAAGTGGATGTGCCGATAGAGGTAAGCCTTTCGGGGAGTTGGATTGCCGTCAGAGCCGCGCACCCCTTAAATACCTGGTCGCTGAGAGTCGACAGGTTGGCAGGCAGATTGATGGCGCTTAGGCTCGCGCAGTTGGCGAAAGCGGAGCTTCCGATCGAAGTGATGCCGTCGTGGAGTTTTACCGAAGTAAGATGAGCGCATCCAGAGAATGTCGAGGTCTCGATAGTCTTAACCCCTTCGGGAATAACGACCTCAGTCAATCCTGAGCTTGCGAAAGCGCGAGAGCCGATTTTAGTGACCTGAGCGGGTATTTTAAGATTGAGAGCCGAGCAGTTTTCAAAGGCCGAATTATTGATGACTGTTACCGACGCCGGAATTTCAATCTCGGCGAGAGCCTTGCAATAGCTGAAGGTCGAAGCGGGGATTTCGGAAAGGCGAGAGGGGAGGGTCACGTCGGCGAGTTTAACGCATTGCTGGAATACGGTAGAGCCCAACGAGGTAACGTTGTCGCTGAGATGCATAGATTTCAGGTTGGAGCAATAAGCGAATGCATTGTTAGGAATCTCGGTGACGGAGGCGGGGAGCAGGATGCTCTCGGCACCGCTGCACTGGAAGAAAACGCGCTCTCCGAGCGAAGTCACGGAGTCGGGCACTTTGAAACTTTTTATTTTGGAGCAGTAGGCGAAGGCGTATTTGCCGAGCGAGGTAACACCCTCAGGTATCTCAAATGCTTCAAGATTGGCGCAGCTGTTGAAGCAGTAGTCGCCAATATTGGAGATAAGGGATGATAACGAGACTTTCTTAAGCTTTTCGCAGCCGTCGAAGAGATGAGAGGTAGACACCTTGATGCCCTCGGCGATAGTGACCGATGTAAGATTCTTCGCCCTGAAGAAGGCTGAGTCGCTTACCTCCACGACTTTAAATTTCTGATCCATATATGTCACTTCGGCAGGAACGACCACATCGCCAGCGAATTTGCGGTTGGCCATTTCAACGGCTGTGTCGCGGTGGTTGCCGTCGAAGTGGTGGTATTTCGCGCGGACGGTCAGGTTGTAGTTGTCGTAACCGATGATTTCGTAAGGCATTTTCTCGAAAATGAAGCGGTCGCCTTTAGCCACATCGAGCAAAAACGAGTCGAAGAGAGAGAACTGGCTCCATACGTCGGCCTCTTTGTAGGTATCGGCATACCCTTTGGGGCAAAGGAGAACGGCCTTAGAGAAATCTATGTCGGCGAAAACCTCAGGCTCTAACGCGATAGGCTCGGTGTTGAACACTTTCACCGTAGAGAGCGAGCCGCAACCGGCAAAGGCGCGGTTCATGATCGAGCGCGCGGTTTTCGGAATCTCTACGCCTGTCAGGGCGGCGCATCCTTCAAACGCACCCGAGCCGATAGAGAGCACCGTCTCGGGAATGGCCACGTTGCCCGCGATGCCTGAGTAGGCGAAAACGTTGTCGGAAAGCGAAGGGAGATTCGCGGGGATATTCACTTCGGTCAGATATGAGCAACCCATAAACGCCCCTTCTTGGATTTCTATTACAGATTGCGGTAATTCTATCGACTCGATAGCGCTCCCGGCGAAGGCGTATTTGCCGATAGAGGTGACGGTTGAGGGGATAGAAACCGTCGGGATCTCGGCGCCCGCAAACGATTCGTTGCCTAAAGCCACAACAGTATATTCGCGGCCCTGATTCGATACCTTTGAAGGAATGGTAAGGCTGCCCCCGGCTGCCGAGTATGAGCTTCCGTCGAGAGGGGCGATTACCGACACGGTAGAGTTGTTGTAGTTCTTTATGCGGTAAGAAATGCCGTCGGCGGAAAACTCCGATTGGACCCCATCGGGTATCAAAGCGGGGGCGGGCATGAACTCGCGCCAGGCTATCGGCATCATGTCGGGGCAGTAGTTCCAGCCATCCCACGAGCCGTCGTGAAGTTGGCGGCATGCCATGCCCCAGCCTGAGTAGCCGAATTGGTCGGCCTCGGAGTCTTTTACCCAGTACGACCAATAGCCGATATACCAGCCCGCCTGCCACACGTCGGTCTCATCCATCGATTTCCAGTTGTCGTAGTCATAGTCGGGATACGAGCCGTCGATGCCGCTGCCTCCGCGGGGGTGGAACATCAATCCCCCTTCGGGATAATAAGACTCGTTGTTGGCCGAGTCGTAGAAGCCGACGTTTCCGTCTTCGTTGTCGTCCCAACCAATGCCGTCGAGCGTATAGCCGTCGGGGGCTATGGGCGATATGTCGCAGCCTACGTTGGTGCGCTGCACCAAGGCGTAGAGTTGCGGATTGTTTTTCACGATTGTCTGGACCATGTCGAAGCCAGTAGCCTCGCCGTCCCATCGGTAGCCGAACACCAGAGCCGCGGGGTCGCGGTAGGTGCCGTCGCCGTTGTCCATGTTCCATTGAATGACGAGAGCGGCGCGGTTTTGCCCCTCGCCCGACCAGTTCTCGATCATGTCGAAGGTGAATTCACCGTCGTAGGGTAGTTGGGTGCCTGTGTCGGGGATGTCAAAGAGCGGCTTTATGCCCGTTGACTTGGCCGACATGGTTTGCCTCGGCTGATAGGGATGGCCCTGGATCAGCTTCTCTGCCGATGCGCTGAGTGAAAGCGCGGCGGCGACTGCAATTGTGATAATTTGTCTCATAAGTTATTAATATTGGTGTTTGTTGGATTGATTAATACAGCGATATGTGGAGGTCTTGAGCGCGCGACAGCTCGGTCGAGGTTTCGCCAAGCCATCCGCAATACTGGTTAATACCGGTGTAGACTCGAATGAAGTCGGCACCCGGGAGCGATACAGGAAGCCCGAACTGGTCGACGGCGTCAGATATGTCAAAAGAATTAAGCTCTGGGTAGTCGTTGGGGTGGTTGTCGACGTAGCCCCAGTCAAATGAGTATAGCACGAAGTATGTACCCAACCCCGACAAGTCAAATCCGTTACGAGGCAGGCAGGTGCCGGTGAATGATATTTCGTCGCAGTCGCTCCACAGAGGCCAGTAGCTTTGCTTGTGAAATATGTTCTTGGCGAGGAAGCCGCTTGCGCCCTCAGAGTCGGTCCATGGGATGTAACGGAGGTCGTTGATGAATCCCATATCGTCGGGCACGGGGGTGTGGTCGGGGTCGGGGCGACGATAAGTTATGGAGTAGATGTGCTTGGTCAGCGGATTGTCGTAGTCGCTCCCTCTCAGCTCATACCAGGGGTCGTCGGGCAGGCCGTTGCAGTTTGTGTCGTAGCTCACCATCACTATGCCCGGCTCGGCTGAGCCCCCCTTCGCGTCGGGGTTAGCGGCCTCGTAGAAGCAGTTGCCCCATATCCTGAAATCGGCCTCCCCCTCCACGTTGATAACCGTGTGGTCGAAAGCGAAGGTCACGTAGCCGCCGTAGCCGCCGAGCGAGATCATTATGTCGTTGGTGCCCGATATGTTGTCTTCGGCTTTTCTTAAGATGTCGGCCTCGGTGTCGCCCGGCTCGTATTGCGGCATCTCGTTGATGAATTGGCCCGGGGCGGGCTTGTATTCGAGCACCCTGGCTATGTAGGGCGAATACGCGATTTCCTCCTCGATTACCTTCACTCGGAAATCATGGTGGAAAGGGGTCTCAGGGTCGACAATGTCGAGCGACAGATTATATTCGCCTTCGGTTTGAGATATGAAAATCATATCTTTATCGACCGAGACAACCTCGCCGTTGACTTTCCAGCGATATTCCTTCCCGGTAAGGGCAGGCTGTAGCAGCAGCTTCGTCATCCGCGGGATGTAGTATTGGTCGTCAATGCCGAGATTGACCATAGGCGGAGCGTCGGCCGAGTTGCAGCCGGAGAATATTCCCGCCGTCAAAATCAGGGCGGAAAGCAGATTTAATATCGAGTTTTTTCTTTTCATCATTTCAGGAATACAATGTGGGCCGGAATATCGCCTGCGCGTACGCTCCATTTCTTCTTTCCGCGGCGGTCGTAGCAATGGAGAGTGCCCGACGACACGTAGTTTTTCGCGTCGGTTATAAGTATGTCGCCGTTGTCGGGGTTAATGGCTATGCCGTAAGGTATCGTTATGTCCTTCTCGGTGCCGTCGGTTATGAAGCAGTTGCTAACGCGGCGCTTCGTTTTAATGTCGATGATTCCGTAAGAGATTGCGTTGGATTGGGTGAAATTGTTCCACTCGGTGGCGTAATAATAGAGCGAGTCGCCGCTTATCGCCATGTCGGAGCAGGCCAAGGGTATGGTGTCGGTCACAATCATCTGGTTGTAGCCGGGGCGCTTGTCCAATACATAGAGGCGCGACGGCCGGCTCATGTAGTCGCCTCGCGACGTCACCCATAGCTTGTTGTAGCGGTCTTTCTTCACGCGGTGGAGATTGATGCCGACAGGAATTTGCTGCACCTGCTTGAAATCAATCATTTGAATGACCGAAACCGTGTTGTCGTAATTAGGCACGCGGTAACCGCCCGAGTTGGCCACATACATGTAGTCGCTGACTATCTCCATCTCCTCGGGCTGATAGCCGACCGTCACTTTGCGGGTTACGTTGAGCGAGAGGGTGTCGATTTCGTAGACGGCCCCTTTGGGCGCCGAGGGGTCGATCAGCACGGGCCCTACGTAGGAGCTGACGTAGGCCTTGCCGCGGTAAAATCTTATGTAGCGGCAGTTGGGAATATCCACCTGCCCGAGCCGTATGCCTGAGCGGGAGTCCATCACTTCAACCTTGTGGGAGCAGTTGACGACCACATACAGCTTCGAGCCGTAGATGCCGATGTCGTTGCCCACGTCGCCAAGCTCCTTGACGACGTGGGGGTTGCGCTCTGCATAGAAATTGCGGGCATAGAGCCCCGTGCGGTAGTCGTAGTAGTCGAGCGAACATTTGTTTGACCCCATGTTGCCCTCGTTGACGAGGTAAAACCCTCTCACGGCGCGGTCGGGGAGAATATCGTTGATAATATCATATTCTGTCGGCACCACGAGCTCGTCGTCGCGACAGCCCGTGGCGACCGCCAGACATGACAAACAAAGAAAAAAACTTACTAATTTAGGCATAAAAAACAAGCGCTGACGCGAAAGCTATTAGACATATAGCCATCGCATCAGCGATATTTTTTTGCGGAAAGAAGCGGTTGATCGAAATTGACGGAGTGCGGCTGCGCTAAATTGTGTGATGCCTTGCGACTAAACGGCGTGAGCCTGAATTGCCTGGGTCCGTTATCCCTTTCACCGCCTCCCCGTCCTCGCGGGAATTGATGGCAGTTGCGGAAATAATTCGGCAGGTCTTCTGACTCGTTTCGTCGATTAGATGAATTCCCAAGCCTTCCCGGTCGGCATCGTGACCAGTGACTTTGTGAAAGGGAAAACCGACTGTAAAAATGAAACTCACAGCAGCGGGACTGTTCGGGATTTTCACCCGATTCCCTATTAAGCCTCAACAGCGCGACGCGTCGCGCTAAGGCACCGTTTCCACCCGCGAAGATAGTCATTCTCCACCAATCTCCCAAATAAAAATTCGCGGGGATTCACAACAGGGGTTATTTTGATAGTATTGAAGTCTTTTGATCGATGGAGGTGTCGATGTTGATGCTTCGGTCCATTTTCTTGCCGTAGTCAAAAGTATAAGTGACAGAAATGGCCGCGTATCGGCCACGCTCTATCACGCGCTTATCGAAGTTGTAATGCGGTGAGCGATAATAACGCCTCGATATATTGTGACGGTTGAAAATGTTGTTAAGCTCAGCGGAGAATATTAAGTCGCCGAGAGCGAAATCGATGCCAAGGCCGTACTGCCAATATGTATGCAGTTTTTCGTTTCCCGCATTGAGTAAGACTTTCTCGGGGGCGGCGCAGGAGGCATATATCCTCATGTCCTTGATTAGGTAGGAGGCGTATAACTGAGGACGAACGAAGAACGCATCGTTGATTTTGCGCACTCTATCGTATGAAACCATTATTATCGGTGTTAAATCCAATCGTTTGTTCAGCATACTGATTGAGGTGGTTAGCTGAGTGAAGTAGTGCTGTGTGGTCAGTCCGTTGATGTATTCACCTATAATGCCGTTATGCTCCCTGTCTACTTGATTGTATGATACGACAGATTTATTGGTAGTAACGGATGCACCCGCCGAAAGATTAAAGTTAATCCAGTTGAAGGGAGCATAGAAATAGTTGATGTCGAAAGAGTAATATTGGCTTGGTTTTAACGAAGGGTTGCCCTTCAGCCATTTTAATGCGTCTTGCTGCAGAATCAGGTCGTTCAAAGAATTAGCAGAGGGGTTGGTCAAATTGTAATACACTCCGGCATAGATTGTGCTGTTGTCATTTATGGTGTATGAAGCCCCCAAGCTTGCCGCAGGCAAGATGTCGGTGCTATGATACGCTTTATTGATCTCTTTCCTCTGGATCGAAACGGAGGGTTGGATGCGCAGATAGAGATCAGGGAGGGGATGCCAACTTACAGGGAGGTTCAAATCGGTGATATAATGCTCTTGAAGTTGGTAGGAGAGGGTGCTCCCCGAGTAGTTGGCTTTGAATTTTGAGTACCTTTCTGACACATTGAAGGTAAAAAACATATTGTCGCGTAGTTGATAGCCTGCCGTCAATTTCAGGAAGGCTCCAAACACGCGTTCTTTAACGTCGGTAACGATGGCCGAATAATCTGTAAGCTCATATAGCCGATTGCCATTGTTGAAGCTATTTGAAACGTTCCATTCGGCTGAAAGGGCGAATTTATCGTTGGAGTTATATCGATAATCACCTTTGATAATAAACCCGGTGTTTCGAGGGTGATTGGTGGTGTGTTGATAAGCTCCGTTCAATACCTCAGGGCTGAACGAGGTGACTCCATGCTCTTCGGCTCGGTTACGTGATGTGAAAAACAATGCCGAATGGGTTGAATTGAACTTTTTGCTTTTTTGTCGGATATTGAATCCACAGGAATAGTCAGATGTTCGGCCACGGGAGGAAATCGACTCATTTTGCAGAATCTGAGAGAATTGTTGCCCATCGAACCACACATCGCGGTAATCTTCAGACATGGATATCCCACTGGTCGTGTCGTATTTATAGGAATAGCGCGAAAAAGCATTGATGGTGAACGGCTTAAGCACGAGCTTTGAAGACACGTCGTAATCGCCGCTATTAGGTATTTCCTGGTCGGCGTTAAGGCGGGTAAGGCCACCTACCGAATATTCTTTCATTACGATATTGAGGACTCGGTTTTTGCCTAAAAAAGTCAAGTCATCGGAGTCTTGAAGGTATTCGAGTCTCAACACATTTTTGGCCCAAAAGGTCTGTTGATCGATTTGGTCGGCAATTTCACCATTTATGGCGATAGTGACAGGTTGGCCGTTGACTGTCACTTGTCCGTCGACAATTGTGAAAAGTCCCGTGTGAGTGAGTTCGATGAGCGAGTTAATATCTTTAGCGAGCTTTTTCGCAGTGGGTGTTGGGATAATCGAAATTTTTCCGGCGGAGATATTTGTGGACTTAGCCTCGACCGAAAGCTCGTTGAGCTTAATGGTGTCGTTGGCCGAAGTTTCGACCGCTGCAATGCTATTATTGCAACTACCGTAAAGTAAAATAAGGATAAATATCGGCAATATCAGTCTCTCGTTTCCCATAATTCAAATAGTTAATATCGTCAGTGTCCCGATTATCACAGGATGCTAAAGACAAAGATAAATAAATACGAATTATTATCGTGTTAATAATTGTTAAATACAAGGATTGTGCTTATACTTCTTTGCTGTTATTGCTGTATTGCTGTCTATTTATTGTTTTTGCGGGATGGACAATTGCGATTTGTGACCTTGTCTCTTTTTTGGAGTTGATAGTTGAGTAACTTTAATGACAGTCAGTGATAATCAATGGGATATATTTAAAAAACAGGCGCAAAAAAAAGGACGCGCAACCGGGGTCGCGCGCCCTTTATTATGGGTTGAAATCAGGGGGTCAGGCTTCTGTTACGATGGGGGCGGGGAGGAATTTGGCTTCCCAGCCGAGGGCACTCGCGCCGAGCACGGCTGCGTCGGCCTCCTTAAGCTCAGAGAGGATGATTTTGACCTTGCCTTTCCAGGGGCCCATGACGTTTTTCTCAAAAGCTTCGCGGACAGGCTTCATCAGCAGGTCGCCGCTCTTGGCCAGACCGCCGAATATGACGAACGCTTCGGGGGCCGAGAACACGGTGAAGTCGGCAAGAGCCTCGCCGAGGATAGTGCCGGTATAGTTGAAGATCTCGATAGCGAGTTTATCGCCCTTCATGGCTGCGTCGTAGACGTCCTTAGAGGTGATGGCGTCGATGTCGATGTCGCGGAGGAGCGAGGGCTCGGTGCGTATTTCGAGGAACTCGCGGGCAGTGCGGGCGACGCCGGTGGCCGAGCAGTAAGCCTCAAGGCAACCTGTGCGGCCGCAACCGCAGAGACGGCCGTTATGACGCTTCACGGTGACGTGGCCAAGCTCTCCGGCGAAGCCGTCGGAGCCGTAGACCATCTGGCCGTTGATGACAATGCCTGAGCCCACGCCGGTGCCGAGAGTGATCATGATGAAATCCTTCAGACCGCGGGCCGCGCCATAGGTCATTTCGCCGATAGCCGCGGCGTTGGCGTCGTTGGTGATGGCCACGGGGAGGTTCATCTTGTCGCTGACGAGTTTTGCCAACGGTATGGGTGAAGGCCAGGGGAGGTTGACGTTGGTCTCGATCTGGCCTGAATAGTAGTTGGCGTTGGGCGCGCCGATACCGATGCCCTGAATTTTCCCTTCAGCGTCATTGAGGCTGATGAGGCTGTTGAGCGAAGAGCAAAGCTCCTCGATGTAATCCTCGATTTTGGAGTGCTTCTGAGTCTTGATTGATGAGCTTGCGATAACAATGCCGCGAGCGTCGACAATGCCGAAGACGGTGTTGGTGCCGCCTATATCAATGCCTACAACGAATGGTTTGTCCATGGTGTGTGTATGTTTTTATATATTTAATGAGTAAAACAGTTTTTCGTGGTCGAGCGCATCCTGCCGGCGGAGGTATGCGCGGAATTGTCGGAGTCAAAGATACGAAAAGTTTTTAAAGAAAGTCGCCGCGAGGCGAAGTTTTTATGCCCACTGGGGCAAATTATATGTTTTTTATATGTTAAGTTTCACATATAATTCATAGCTTTGCATAAAATATGGATTTTCTAACGTCATAACTCCCTCTTCGCAAACTCAAATTTCACAAATTATTTACGATACTTACTTGCCGATATGAATATAATTAAGAAAATACTACCCGCCGTAATCATCGCCATTGGCCTCGCGGCGATAGGCTGGGGCCTCAAATCGGGCCTCTCGTCGCTGGCCGACAGGAGTAGGCAGGTGACGGTGCGCGGGCTCGCAGAGCGCGAGGTGCAAGCCGATAAGGTGACATGGCCTATCGTTTACAATCTCTCGGGCAACGACTTGCTGACTATTTACGATCAGCTCAATGTCAACAACGCCAAGGTAGTTGACTTCCTGAAGACAAATGGCATAACGGATAAGGAAATATCGGTTGAGTCGCCTGCCATATACGACTCCGAGTCGGATAGATATAGCGGTAATTCAGCCCCGCAGGCCCGATTCAAAGTGACCTCAGTAGTGGTAGTCACCTCGTCGAATGTCGACAAGGTAGAGGAGCTGATCGGGCGGCAGACCGAGCTGCTGAAGTCGGGCGTGGCTTTGTCGACCACCGACTATAACTACCGCACGCTCTACGAATTCACCGGACTCAACTCTATCAAACCCGAAATGATAGCGGAGGCCACGAAAAACGCCCGCGCTGCCGCCCAAAAATTCGCTGAGGACTCCGAAAGCGAGTTGGGTAAGATTATCTCGGCTACGCAAGGCCAATTCGAGATTACCAACCGCGACGAGTATACCCCTTCGATCAAGAGCGTGCGCGTGGTGACGACAATCAATTTCAGCCTCGAAGATTAATCAGAAAGTCGGAGGAATTGTAATAAGTAAGTATTGAAAATTAGTTTATACCAATCTTCAGCTTGCTATTGCGATTTTTTATTTTGCTCATCGGTCATTATGGAACCCCATAACTCCCTCTTCGCAAAATCAAATCTCACTAAGATCAATCTCGAATCTTAATATAAACTAATTTACGATACTTACTTATTATATTGATCGCAAGCATATTCAGCCACTTGCATACAAGTAAATTTCAGATGATGAGAAAAAACGCGATACTATTGACCGCATTGGCGGCAATGATGACTTTGGGCGGCTCGCAGATCGCGGCGGCCGGCGAAAACAGCTTCGGCCTGAGGGTCGGATTCAATACACGCAACAGCGTGCCGGTGGCCGGTTTATGGTTCCGCCACTCGTTTAACAGCCACTTTCGCCTCTCGCCCTCTGCCGATTATCATTTCTGCAACAATAATACGGATGCCTTGGCGCTAAACTGCAACGCGCAGTTTCCCTTCGCCTTAGGCGAAAGCCGCTTTAAGGTCTATCCGTTTGCCGGACTGAACTATACGAGCTGGAATCTCCACCGCGAGAAAGAGGCTGATGAGCAGTCGGCCGACGATGTGACCACGCGCTTCAACCGCTTCGGACTCAATATCGGAGCCGGGGCGGAGTATCAGGTGTCGCCGACGATGGTGCTGACTTTCGAAGCGAAAACCACACTCATTAAGTCTTACTCGTCGGGCTGCTTCACCCTCGGCATAGGGTATTGTTTCTAATACGGCTTATTTTATGAGCTTGGAGTAGCGCTTAGAGGCGTTTTCGTGGCCATTGTCGGCCGCTTTCTTATACCACGATTTGGCGGTGGGGATGCTTTTGGCCACTCCCTGGCCCTTCTCATAACACTGCCCCAGCATGAATTGCGCTTCGGAGTTTTCGTGGGCAGCGGCGCGATACCACCAGTCCATCGCCTTTGTGAAGTCTTTTTCGACGCCCTGGCCGTCGTAGTAGCATTTTCCTAACGCGTATTGCGCGTCGCTGTTGCCAAAATTCGCGGCTGTTTCGTATAATGATACGGATTGCTCGCGTTTTTTTGTCACTCCTGTACCGTTATAATAGCAATCGCCCAACGCTTTGGTCGCGTCGTGGTTGCCCATCTCCGATGCTTTGCGATACCATCTTACCGCCTCGGGGTAATCTTTTTCTATGCCGTTGCCATAATAGTAGCAGTTGCCGAGAAGGTACTGAGCCCCTGTGTTGCCACTCTCGGCCGCTATGCGAAACCACTCGGTAGCCACCGCATCGTTTTTAGGCACGCCTTTGCCTTCGAGATACATCATGCCGAGAAGCACCTGAGCGTCGGAATTCTCTTTCGCGGTTGCCTGGCGAAGAAGTGAAAGCGCTTTGTCGTAGTCGCTGGTGACGTTGTTGCCGGCGTAGTAGCAGTAGGCGAGCGATACCTGGGCCTTGTCGTTGCCCGCATCGGCCGATTTGTTGAGATAGTCTAAGCCGGAGGGGATGTTACGGTCAGTGCCGCGGCCGTCGAGGTAGCATTGACCGAGAGCGTACATACAGTCGGAGTTGCCTCTCTCGGCTCCCTGCTTGAACAGTTTCACCGCTTGCTTCAGATCGCTCTCTGAGGGGAGAATCGAGGATATAATCTTGTATCCTAATTCGTAGCACTCTTCGGGAGTGTGCTTCGAGTCGCTTTTTTTCTCCTGCTTTTGGGGCGCTTCGGTCTCGTTAGGGTCGGCCTGTTTACCTTTCTTGCCTTTCTGCGAAGATTTCCCTTTGGCGGGCTTAGATTTTGACTTGTCGGGTTTAGTAGTCGACACTTGAGGTTGCAATGGAGCTTGCGCTGAAACTGAAGGCGCACAGGTCAGGATGATGGTTGACGCTAAGAGAAGGTTAAGAAATAGTCGCATGATGGGAAATTTTCGGCAGATAGAAATTGAGTTGGTAAATAGGTCTTAAAATCAGTTGACTTAGATGGTAGGGGAGAATTATTGGTGAATGACGATTTTCGGGCTCTCGGAGCCGTTGCGCATGAGATACGGCTTGCCGCTCTGAGGATTATCGATGCGGATGCCTTTCAGGTCGTAGAAGACGGTTGGGCCATCGGCCGACCCGGAGGGGAGAACGGTCTCAACCGACGAGCGGGAGGCGTATATATCGCCTTCGATAACCACGTTGTTGAGAGCGAGCTGCTTGTTGGCCGAGATGTTGTAGAGATAAATCGTGACGCGCAGGGTGTTGCCGACTCCTAAGCTGCTGAGGGGTAGGTCGATTTCGGAGTACGAGGGAGATTCGTTGCAGCGGTCGGGCCTGAAGCCGCGAAGCAGTTTCTGCGGCTCGGCTGAATCGCGGGAGCAATCAATGTCAATGAAGCACATATCAGTGTAGATGCGCGAGGCGTTGAGCCTCAGCTTCTTCGGCACGAATATGACACCGGGGGCAGGCGTGACGTCAAATGTGATGTAGCATTGGTCGTCGAGCACGTTAGCGATGTTTTCGGTGGGATTGAACTGGGTGAATGTCAGCGAGTCGCCTATCTTTCGCGACGAGCCGATGTAGATTTTGTCGCCCATGCCGATAGTAGCTTCGCTGAAGGCCTCGGGGATAGCGGCTGTGGCCGTAAGGGAGCTCGAGGTTCCGCGGTCGAGAGGCCAAACGAGAGTTGCGGCTACCGGCTCACCCTCCAGCTTAATCACATCGGCCTTTACAGGGATAGTGAACGAGCCGTCGGGGGTGGTGACTGTGATTAATCGCTCTATGCCGCCGGCTTCACCGAATGAAGCTCTGACATAAACGTCTGATTGGATCATGTAGTCTTCGGCGGCATCGATGCGGATTGATGTGGTGTATTCGCCGTCGGGTGCGGTCGAGAGCAGTAAGCCGTCGGGTGCGGTCACCGTTACTGATGAGGGCACCGCATCGCCAAAGGCCGATATGTTGAACTTACCGTAGACCTGATGTCCTGAATACATTTTTCCGAAATCGATAGCAGCGGGAGCCGCGGTGATTTCTCTTGAATAAGGGTTGGCTAACACCGGCCCTGCGCCTGTCTTTGAATTCGTGACATTTACCGGCACGGCAAACGCATCGAAAGCTGTGTAGCTATAAGGCACTGATAGGGTCGCGTTGCTCTGCGGGGTCGGTTTGCCAAACGCGACGCTGTTGCGCCAATCGTATTGGACTGTATTGTCTTTGACCGATAGAGCCGCGCTGACTTTGGCGGTGGCGTAAGAATTTTCGACAAGCAGTCTCGCTCCGTATCGCCCCGACACGCACGAGCCCTTTGTGCAATCCCAATAGCAGTTGACTATGTGGCTGAAGCCGTAGTCGGTCAGAGGCATACGTCCGCGACACCCCTCGCCCCAGAAGCAACGGAACCAGCTGATGTGGTTTTTCGGGAGGGAGCCTTCGGGAGTCTCCACTCCCGAAATAAGATTGCTCAGAGGATGGTTGTAGGAGTGGTCGGTGTAGCGGAAATGACAATCGCTTAAAGTGATGAAATCGCAGTCTCTCATGTCGAAATTACCGTCGAGGCCGTCGGTGAATCGGCAATGGTCGATCCACACATGGTCGCAGTCGAGCAGCGTAAGCAGGTCGGCGCCCCCGAGGTCGAGCGAGCCGGGGCCTGTGAAGTCGAGGTTGCGCAATATGATATTGGAGCAATTGTGGAAAGTGAACACGCCCGATTGCCGATAAGACTCTTTAGGGTCGCCGTAGCGGTCGATCATAGCCTGCCTTATGGTAAGCTCGCCAAGCTCAGCGACAAAAGAGCCGTTGGAGAGCGTGCCGCCTTCAAAATCGCCTGCGTTCTGGTTAAGCGAATTTACGTCCATCTCGTCGAGCATCGCATGGACTTCTTCGGGAACAATAAAGGTAGTATGGAAACTCGCGCCGTTAACCCCGATAAGAGATTTGCCGGCAAGCGAATAAAGGCCGATAGACTTCGACACTTCAAAATCGCCGTTTTTGCCGTCGAAAATGATCACGTCGTAGTTGTTGACAGCCTCGGCGATAAGGTCGTGCATATCGCCGCCGTTGCTTTTCAGCACTATTGCCGCGCCGTCGGCCCCTCCGGTGAGGTCGTAATCGTCGACCGAATCAATAGATGAGCATCTTGCCCACCCTTCAGGCACGTCGCTGATATTACCTTTAGTCGGCAACGTCGCCAAAATTACCGCCGTTACCGCGGCAAATATATGAAGTTTCATATCTATACGCTTATTGGGAATAATATGATTGATTTGTTTGGCAAATTTAATCATAATTATTCCCAATTGCAAAAACATTAGGCTCTTATCGGGTCAATATCGTTTGAGTTATGCAGTTTAAGAGCCTGTCCCATAAAATCTGTTAAAGCTGAGGCGGTCAGCCATTGAGCAGAGTTGTTCGTGTGATGATGGAGTGTACTCGACGTACACGACTGAAGAACACGGACGAATATGCCAATGGATGGCCGGGGCGATGGTAATTACCACCTCCCTCTGTCTAACGATGACATGTTGAAACGTGGAGCTTTGGCGAAGCTAAATATGCTTTAGCGGAATCATCATGAAGGCCAGCTTCTCCATCGCTGTCGCCGTGGTGGGCGGCAGCTCGCAGTTGCGGCATAATCGGCGGAAACGATCAAGCCAAGCAATCGTGCGCCCGACAACCCGCCGACCCTCCAGGAGGATGAACTCCGACGTGCCGAAATTGGATTGAACGCACCGCATATCAATCGCCATGGCTTGCTTTGCGACCTCGATCAGTTTACCTCTGTAGCCGTTTTCGGCTTTGATTGTCTTGATGTAAGGATGTCGGGCGCCGATGCTGCCAATAAGACGATATGCCGCTTTTGAGTCGCGGATGTTGGCCGTGGTGACGACGACACCGAGGGGCAAGCCGTCGCCATCCGCGGCGACATGTCGCTTAATCCCTTTAATACGTGCCGCTGCGCGGAAAATCACCTCCGTTTCGCATCTCTCAGGCGCTTTTGAAGCCGTCGCTCGGTCACAATGCGACGGCA
>CAZJBM010000013.1:44255-64315 GCA_964544595.1 uncultured Barnesiella sp. | reverse complement strand
GCTACGGCATACAGCGCTTCCTCAGCTTCTTCCTCAAGAGCCCGATGCACGACTACACTAAGAACGAAGTTCCCGTCAACCACCTCTTCCAGCAGTACACCATGCTCAAGAACGCTATCCGCGAAATGGGCGGCTATCCTGCCGACGAGACAATCGACTAATCTATCGCATAGTCATAAAACAGAGAGGGTGGATGTCACTGCGACATCCACCCTCTGCTTGTATTCGCGTAATGATAGGGGAATAGCTGAAATTTCAGCCACTTTTTTTATTCGGCCGGAGCGAGCGGGGTAGCAGAGTCTGCGGCCGATGCCGACTTAAACCAGCCCACGATTACCTGAATGTAGCCTGCAAGCATCACAATCGAGAGCGCGAACATAGCCACGCCCGCTAAGCCAATCAGTATGAGAGCCTTGGCGCCGACAATGATAATGAACATACCTACTATTATGCCGACAAAGCCTATCCACATCATCTGATAGCCTCGGGAGCAGATGCGAAGTCCTTGAATATGGCTGTTATCATAGGCGAGTGCGCAGCAGTTTTTGCCTCTCACGAGATAAGCGACGTAGAAGCAGAAGGTGAAAACCGATAACGCTCCCGACACGGCGATCCCTAATTTTGAAGTCGGGGAGATGATGCTGGCCATCGACACGAGAAATGACAGCCCGGTATAGATGAACACCATTGTGGCCAATGAACTCAGCGGAGAGGCAAATGACTCGCTGTCAGATGCCTTTGAGGCCTTCATGAGGCCGTAGCCGGTAAGTAAGCCGCAGATTACGGCCACTACCTGCATCATGATTATCCATCCTGAGATTGAGGGCATGAATACACTCTCGACATAGGCGGGGTCGATGCTCTTGGCGGTCGCGTCCGCGGGGTCATAATTGTCGAGAACGAATAGAATCACTTTCGAGCAAATGGCGATGATGAAAATAACCGCCGCGATTGCTGGGATGAGATAGCCCCATGCGGCCATTAGAAAGCCGTTTTTGACAGATTGATTGTTCATAATAAGTAAGTATTGATGATTATTGGATTATCTAACCTCTATGGTGGGTTGGATATATGTCAGGCGATCGGTCGCGCGCGTCGTGGCGGTGTAGAGCCATCGGTAGAAGTCGGTGGTCTTCAATGCTTCGGGAGCGATGTAGCCGGTGTCGACAAACACGCTCGGCCACTGACCGCCCTGGGCTTTGTGGCAGGTCACCGCATAGGCATATTTCACGCGGAGCGCATTGAAATAAGGGTCGGCTTTAAGTATGCGACGAGCGGTCGCCTCGTTGGCGAGCGTGGCCGGGTCGACATTGCGGAGCGCCAGTCTCGTCAGATCCTGCTCATGATTCGGGTTGAGGCCGGCGGTTTCTGAGTTCAGAGAGTTGAGTATCAGCTTGGCGTCGATCGTGAGGTCGCGGTCGGGAAAAGTGAGCTGCACGTCGGCGAAGCGGAGCATCCCTATGATTTCGGTTCCGTAGATGCGGGTGATGTGACCGATGTCGCCGTTGGCGATGAAATCGCCGCGCCCTTGGGCGTTTCCCCCGGCTTTGGAGGTCCAGAAATAGTTGTTTTTAGCTATAAGGATAGGCTCGTCGACGGTGATTACCTCCTCTTTTTCGAGAATACGCGCGCGGATAGCGAGATTAAACTCCATCGCGCGCTTATTGGAGCGAGTGATCAGTATTGTGCCGTCGATGCCGTAGTTGGAGTAAGATGAGTTAAGTTCGTCTTCGAGATCCTCTGAGGGGATGGTAGCGACATCGTTGAAGGGGGTGACGGTCAGCTTCGCTTCGGGGAGCGGGTCGAGCTTCATGGCTTTGCGAAGAGAGGTGGCATTGTAGAGAATGCCTGAGTGCGAGGCTTGTCTGACAGTCTGGGTAAGAATGGCGCGGCTTACCCTGAGGCCCATTCGCTTAAGGTAGCTGACCGACATGGCGGGCGACTTCTCGCAGCCGACAGGGGGCAGCTGAGCGCCGTCGCCGAGAAGTATCATGCGGCAATCGTGACCACCGTAGACATATTGGCAGAGGTCGTCGAGCAGCGTGGTGTTTTCGCCCGACCCTATCATCGAAGCCTCGTCGACGATAAAAACGGCTCCTGTATAAGGATTGTCGGCAACCCCTGCCACGCTTACCACTCCGGGAGCGGAGTTGCCCTCCGGGCGGTATATCCAGCGGTGGATAGTGAACGCTTTTCGCCCTGCGTGGGCGCTCAGCACCTTCGCCGCCCTGCCTGTGGGGGCAAGCAGTATCGACGGCACCCTCACCTTCGCGAGAGCTTTAACCAGCGCGGCCACGACCGACGTTTTGCCTGTGCCGGCATAGCCGTTGAGCAGGAACACTGACAGCGACGGCGTCTCGGCAGAGCAGAAGCGGGCAAGAGCGTCGATCAACGCCCTTTGCTGCACGGTCGGGGCAAATTCCATTTCCCCGGCGATCATTTCCGCGAATTCACTGACTGTCATACCGCAAATTTACGATAAATCGTTTCAATCGGCAAATGCTTTACGACAAAAACAGCCGCGACCGATAGGGCCGCGGCTGGCATAAAGTATCGTCGCTGATGAAAATCAGTTGATGATGTCGAAGCGGGTGTAGGGGCGCAGGCATTCGGGCACGATGATGCCTTCGGGGGTCTGATTGTTCTCGAGGAGCGCTGCCACGATGCGGGGCAAAGCGAGAGCCGAGCCGTTAAGGGTGTGGCAGAGGTGGGTTTTCTTATCCTCGCCGCGGTAGCGGCATTTGAGTCGCGATGCCTGATAGGTCTCGAAGTTTGACACCGAAGAGACTTCGAGCCAACGCTTCTGAGCGGCTGAATAAACCTCGAAATCGAAGGTGATGGCCGAGGTGAAGCTCATGTCGCCGCCGCAGAGGCGGAGTATGTGCCAGGGCAAGCCGAGTTTTTCGAGCAGTCCCTGCACGTGGTCTTTCATCTCCTCGAGAGCGGCATAAGAGTTCTCGGGCTTCTCGATGCGCACGATTTCAACTTTGTCGAACTGGTGGAGGCGGTTCAACCCGCGCACGTCCTTACCGTAGCTGCCGGCCTCGCGGCGCCAGCAAGCTGAGTAGGCGCAGTTCTTGACGGGGAGCTGAGAGTCGTTGAGTATCACGTCGCGGTAAAGATTGGTGACGGGCACCTCGGCGGTGGGAATCAGGTAGAGGTTGTCGAGGGGAGCGTGATACATCTGTCCCTCCTTGTCGGGAAGCTGGCCCGTGCCATAGCCCGAAGCCTCGTTGACCACGAAGGGGGGCTCGATTTCGGTGTAACCCGCGTCGACGGCCGAGTTGAGGAAGAACTCGATCAGGGCGCGTTGCAGGCGAGCGCCTTTGCCGATGTAGACGGGGAATCCGGCTCCGGTTATTTTCACTCCGAGGTCGAAGTCGATAAGATTGTATTTCTTTGCCAATTCCCAGTGGGGGAGAGCGTCGTCGCCAAGCTCGGGAATCACGCCGCCGGTTTTCTCGACAACGTTGTCGGCGGCGCTGGTGCCTTTAGGCACTCCGGCGCAGGGTATGTTGGGCACGGAGAGCAAATTTTCGCGGATGCGGGCCTCCGCGTCGGCGAGCTGGTCGGCGAGATTGCGCTGCTGCTCTTTCTTGGCCGCTACTTCGGCCTTGGCTTCGTTGGCCTCCTCTTTCTTTCCCTGCTTCATGAGCGCGCCGATCGAGGCGGCTATCTTGTTAAGCTCGGCGGCGAGGTTGTCGTTCTGGAGCTGGAGCGAGCGGCGCTCTGAGTCGAGCGCGAGGATCTGGTCGATTTTTTCTTTGCCGTCAAAACCTTTTACGGCAAGGCGCTCGACGATGAGCGCGGGATTTTCCTTGATTTGTTGAATGGTCAACATGGGTAGGATCGATGTATGTAGAGATTTATATTTCAGTTAACTGGCGGGTAGCGGCTTTATGAAAGCAGCTCCTTCACTTTCGCCGAGATTGCGCGGCCGTCGGCTTTGCCGGCGAGCTTCTTGGTGGCCACGCCCATTACTTTGCCCATCATCTTGGCGTCGGTGGCTCCTACTTCAGCGATAATGGCTTTCAACTCGGCTTCGAGCTCTTCTTCCGAGAGCTGTTTGGGGAGGTATTCCTCGATTACCGCCACTTCGGCAAGCTCGCTGTCGGCGAGTTCGGGGCGATTCTGCTCGGCGTAGATAGCGGCGCTCTCGCGGCGCTGTTTTGCCATGCGCACGAGTATCTTGGTGGCGTTTTCGTCGGTAAGGGTGCCGTCGGCGCCTTTGGCTGTTTTGGCTTCAAGAAACTCTTTCTTGATGCCGCGGAGGGCTTCGAGACGCGCGCGGTCTTTGGCCAACATTGCCTTCTTGATATCTTCAGAGATTTTGTCGAATAAATCCATAGTATGGTAATTATAGCCCATGCGTTAAGCGTTATGAGCGGCTTATGGCAGCGTAGGGCATGGTTTAATAACGCGAAATTACGAATTTTTTCCTAAATCGGAAACGAAAATCGCTCTCAATCATCGCTCAACCGAGGCGATCAGAGGTCGAGGGTGAGTTGGGTGTTGAGCAGGCGGAAACTCATGCGGTGGTGAGGCGAGGGGCCCGCGTCTTCGATAGCGGCCCGGTGGTCGCGGGTGGGATAGCCTTTGTTGCGGTCCCAGTGGTAGAGAGGATAGTCGGCGTGGAGCCGCATCATCTCCTCGTCGCGGTGGGTTTTGGCGAGTACCGAGGCCGCGGCGATGTTGGCGTAACGGCCATCGCCTTTGACAAATGTGCGGCAATCGAGGTCGCGGTAAGGCTTGAACCTGTTGCCGTCGACGATAACCCCTCCGGGTCTGACCGTGAGAGCATCCAATGCGCGGTGCATGGCAAGAATCGAGGCGTTGAGAATATTGATTTGGTCGATTTCCTCGGCTGTCACCACCCCTACGGCCCATGCGACGGCTTCTTTCTCGATTATCGGTCGCAGCAAGTCGCGCTGGCGTTCGGTGAGCTGCTTGGAGTCGTTGAGCAGGGGGTGGCTGAAGTCTTCGGGCAGGATTACCGCGGCGGCATATACCGGCCCGGCGAGACAACCTCGCCCCGCCTCGTCGCATCCCGCCTCAAGCCTCCCTGCCATAAAGCAGTTCTCAAGTTTTGCCATACAAGTGCGTATCGGTTAATCCATTTAGAATTTGAAACTTACGCCTACGAGGCCATGTATGCCCTGGCAGCGGGCCATCCATATATCCTCGGCGTCGCAGTTGAGCAGATTCTCAACCTGGCCGTAGACACTCATCCAGTCAAAAACCTGATAATTGGCTCCGAGGCGCAGATTGTTGTACTGGTTGAGGTCTAATTCCTTCATACCCTCGTTGAGATTCCAGGAGTTAAAGAGTTTGCGGCCCTGGCGCATCTGGAATCCGGCGTCAACTGTCAGTCGGTCGATAGGATGAGAGGTCAGCTTTATGTCAAGCACCTGCTTCGCGCGGTCCATGTTGCGGGGGTCGCTATGATTATATGAATTGGGAGAGAATGTGAAGCTGACTTCGCCCTCGACTATATCCGCGACTTTGAATTCAAGCGCCGCTCCGCCGTGCCAGGCGGTCAGGTTGACAGGGGCGAAAATGGCGAGATTGGGGTATCCGTCGATTGCTCCGGCCATAGGATTAAGCCCCAAAGGCATAAGCCAATCGTTGGCGGCGGCATATCCGGCAAACATTTTCACGGCGAATCCGCGGAATGGCCCTATTTTCATCGAGGCGTCGAAGAGGATGGGGCGATGAGAGAAGTTGTAGCCAAGCGAAGGCGACATGTAAGGGTTTATGGCGAAAAGATGGGAGAGGGAGTTGATATACTCGCCGCCGTCGGCATTTGCCGAAATCTCAAACATCGAAGCGGGCTTCCAGTTGATAGCCACGTCGGGAGCTATGTGGAAGGTTTTGCCTGAGTTGGTCGAAATCTGGGCTTTTACGCCGATTTTAAGGGTAAGGGTAGAGGTGTGGTAGCGATACGACGGCTGTAGATTGATCAGGCCGAGTGTCTTCCCTTCGCCTGGTATCAGCATCGGTATCAAGGCGTGGTTATCGCCGTTGACAGGCGCGTCCGCCGCGGTGTAAAAAATGCCGTTGAGATGATTGTAGCTCGCGAAGTCGACGCTTGCGAGCCCGGCAATGGCCGAGTTGGAGGTGATGAAGTACGACGTTCCTCCGCGGAATGATATTATGTTTTGCGAGAGTCCGTCGGTAAGGAGATTTGACGCGGGTATGGAATGTTCCTTGCCCGAAAGCCCGAAATGGCGCATATGGCCCTCGATGAAGTAAATCATGTCGTGCTTGCGTGCCGACCATGTCGCCTGCACGTTGAAGGCGTTGGCCGTATATGTGGAGTCGACGTTTTGCCAGGGGCGGTTAAGCCAGTGATAGGTATAGTCGGCGTTGACGTCGAGACGGCCCGCGTGGGCAAATATGTGGGAGAAGTCGATTGCTCCGGTTATCGAGTTGCGATGAAGCTTGTCGACCGCGTAATCGGGGCCTACGATAGGATTCCATCCGTAGGATTTGCCGTCAAACTGCAGCCATGCTCCGAGCGAGGTGCGGTGGGTGTTGATGATGCGATAGCCCGCTGAGACCCCGAGGTTGTAAGTCGGGAAGTAGCCTATCGAGGCGTAGCCCTTGTGTTTTGATATGGCGATTGCGTCGGCTGAGGCAGCCGGCTCAAGTGTGGCATACGACCCGGTGATTTCGGCTGTCGAGTTGATGTCGTGGAAGCTGAGACGCTTAGGCTTGATTTCGGGCTTGGTGAGTTGAGGGAAATTGTTGAGGCGGCTTACGGCGCGCATTTCAGGCACGATCTCGCGGTCTATCACGATCTCTTTTTCGAGCGTCTGCGCTCCGAGGGGAAGGACTGCAAATGTGGCTAATGCCGCGATATATATGGTTTTCATGACTATATATTTTTGTTGTTGGATTCTATCTCGTTGTTTGTCGGACTGATTATTTGGTGCGCGACTCGATCATCTCGTAGATGTCGGTCTCCGAGCCGGGGTAGTTCTCCTTTAGATTCTTGAGATAGAAGTCGGCTTCATAAGATTTTCCTTCGGCGCGGTTGATGTCAGAGAAAAGAATCACGCCGCGGGCATACCAGTAGTCAAACGGGGTGTCGGACCCGATGAATTCCTCGGCCATTTTGTGAGCTTTCTTGAGATTGCCCGCGAGGTATTGCTGCTCGGCGAGCGAGTAAGCCGCGCGGGTGCCGTATTCGTCGGTTAGGTCTTTCGACAGGTCGGCCCAAATGGCCGCGGCATCGTCGGCTTTGCCTGTAGCGTTGAGCGCGACGCCTTTCATATAGCGGGCTTCGGAGCGCTGGTCGGGCGACACGGTCGAAGAGGCTGTGAGCGCATCGGCCATGGTGATGACGGTGGGATACTGCTTGAGCGCGTCGGCCGAGCGGATTATGCCTATGCGGGCGTCGTTGGTCATATATGGGTCGGCCATTTGCTCAAGTCGGGTGAAGGCGTTGAGCGCGTCGGTCGGTTTGCCCATAGCCAAGTAGGTGTCGCCGAGAGCTTTGAGCGCATCGGGCACGAGGGTGTTGTCGGGGTACTTCTCGATAAGCTCCGAGGAGTAGTTTATTACCGACTGGCGGTCGCCTGAAGTAGTGGCTGCTTCGATGAGATATGACAACGCTTCGGGTCGATATATACCGTCGGGGAATTTGGCGAGGTAGTCGACGATGCGTCCGGTTTTGCCTGTGTTGAGGTAGTCGCGGACGGCTGAGTCGTATGTGAGATTGTCGAGCTCTGAGGGCTTCATCTGCCGCGCGTTGGGCACTTGCTCTATGAATCGGGCATACTCGTCGATGCGGTTCTGGTCGGCCATGAGGCTTTTGAGATTTTCTGAAGCCTGCTGGGCCTCCTCGCTTGTAGGCGCGTTGGTTATGAGCTCTTTATAGGTTGATATAGCCTGCGGTGTGTTGCCGTTGTTGATGTATACCATGGCGAGAAGGAGCGAAGCCTGTCGGCCCTGCTTGGTGGCGGGGTAGCGGGCTGAAACCTGCGAATAAGCTTCGACCGCCGAGTCGGTTGAGCCGAGCTGCTCGTAGCTCTCGCCAGTCTCGATAAGAGCTGAAGGGGTAAGCGACGAGGTGGGGAATTTCTGCATCATCGACTTCATTCCGGCGATTTTGCCTTTATAGTCGCGCTGATACCCCTTCATGATAGCCTCCTGGAAGAGAGCGTAGTCGCCGGTCGAGGGGGAGATGGTGTAAGCCTTGTTATAGGCGTTTGTGGCCTTAGAGAAATCCTTGTTGTAATAGTGGCAGTCGCCGAGACGGTTGTAGGCGTCGGCCACCATAAGATTGCCCGACTGCCCCGGGGAGTTGACAAATTGCTGGAATCCGTCGAGTGCCTTGCCGAAGTTGCCTATGCTGAAATTGGTGTATGCGAGGTCGTAGACCGCAAGCGGCTTGTTGCCGCGGTCGGCACTGCGGTCGGCAAGATATGTCTCGAATTTTTTCGCGGCTTTCTCGTATTGGCCGTTGGCGTAGAGCGCTTCTCCGAGCCAGAGCGATGTCTCTGCTCCGATTTGGGGATTATAGGAAGCGAGCGATTCGGCTTGCGATAGATGGTTGATGGCCGATTTGACGTCGTTGTTGGCAAGCTCTCGCGCGCCGAGGGTGTAGAGCACTTGCTGCTTGGCTTTGAGTATCTCCTTCGACGGCTTTTTCACCGCTTCGATCGACGCGAGCGCCGCGGGGTAGTTGTCGTCGGTCATATATCCCGTGACGATATATTCGCTGATTTGGGGGGCGAATTTAGAGTTGGGATAGCGGCGGATAAATTCCTCAAATGTGGTGACGGAGCTGCCGAAGGGTATCTTACCCCCCTGGGTTCCGGCCACGGCGTAGTTGTAGAAGGCCGTTTCCTGCACCTGCGGGTCAAAGTCCATATATAGGGCGCGGTCAAAGGCGATCATGGCCGAGGAGTAGTTGCCCTGCTGCATAAACGCCTGGCCTATATATAGATTAGCGCTTTGGCCCATCGCGTCGTCGAGCGATGCGACAGCGGTCAGACGCGCTATGGCGTCGTCGTAGTCGCCCTCGCGGTAGTCGGCCACGCCTAAGATATACATGGCCGAGGGCTGAGGCTCGTCGGTCGATTCGGCGTATTGGCGCAGCAGCTTTACGGCCTTCGCGTAATCGTCGAGCTGGTAGCTCGATTCGCCGGCTATGCGGAGCGCTTCGGAGCGGAATTGCGGGGCGACGTTGCGGTTGAGCACGGCGTTGGCCTTAGCCGAGGCTTTAGAGTAATCGCCTTGAATATAGTAAATCTGGGCGAGATAATAGTCGGCCATATCGGCGGGAGCTTTCGATGAGTTGAGCTCCGACAAGTATTTTATCGCCTCGGTATAGTCTTTTTTCGCGTAGGCTATGTAGCCGAGATAGAAGCGCGCGCCGTTGCCGTATTTTTTGTTTTGAGTCAAAGTGGCGTAAAGCGAGCGGGCGCGGTCATATTCCCCTCGCTTCAGCAGGCAATATCCGCTGTTGTAGGCGAGCTCGGCGGCGGTGGCGGTGTCGAGCGTGGCCGGGTCGATTTTGCTGTACTCGGTATATGCTTCGCCATATTCGCGGGCATCGAGCATAAGATTGCCCAATGCGAGGCGCGCTTGGGTCGCGTAGCGCGAGCCGGGGTGACGCCATAGGAAATAGGAGAGCAACGCGTGCGCGTCGGTCTTGCCTAAGTGAGCGGCCGACATGGCGATGTAGAAGTCGGCTTCCATCAGCTCGTCGGGGGTAGGATTCTCGGCCTTGACCCTATTCATTTGGTCGATACAACCTACGTAGTTATTATCTTGATACATAAGCACACCGCGGCGGCAGTAGCCGTCGGTGGCGGGGGAGTTGATTTGCGCCTGGGCGCAAATGGCGGCGAGAGAGGTTGCCGCCGCTATGACGATTTTCTTCATAATCGGGTGAAAAAAGTGTGGCTTTAGCCAGGGTCAGGGACTCTGACCGGCGGTTTTAAATCGCAAAAATAGCAAAAAAATCACAACCCTCTCCCATGCCGACACTTAAAAAACGTTTATCGCCCGGCGTATCCCATGAAAATTTCGCTATTCGCTGATTAGGTGCTGGCGCATTGTGGAATTTGTTGGGCGTAGACTCAGATTGTTAGTGAAATATTTTATCGTAACTTTGCGTCATATATGTATAGACTGATTTTCGAACTTACTTAATGAGAAAAGCTTTCAGTATCGTAAGAGCCTGTCCCATAAAATCAGTTAACGCTGAGGCGGTCAGGCATTGAACAGAGTTGTTCGTGTGATGAGGGAGTGTACTCGACGTACACGACTGAAGAACACGGACGAATATGCCAATGGATGGCCGGGTCGATAGGTGTAGAGTCATTGATTTGGCGCATTGCGATATATTGCATAACTTTACGCCGTGGCAGAGAAATTCAATGCATATATTGACCATATCGACACCGACTTTTGGCGCGGCATTTGCGTTGAACAGGGTGAGCTGCGCCGATTTGAGCGCGGCGAGGATTTTGTGAGCGTCGGTCAAGTGGCCCGTTATGTGGGGTATATCAAGTCGGGCACGCTTAAGTATGCGGCGTTTTCAGCCGACGGGTCGGAGCACGTCGTCGGGCTGGAGTTTGATGGGGAATTTGTGTCGGATTTTCCATTCTCCCTTTCAGGTAAGAAGGCAAGAGTGTCGATTGTAGCTGTCAGTCCATGTGAGATATACTGTTTTCCGGTAAAGAAATTGCAAAAAATGGTAGAGGAAGATGCTTCCATACGTGATATAGTGTACCGCTCAACCGAGGCCGTGTTCTCTACTGTCTACGACCGCTATGTGGCTCTGTATTGCGCAACCCCTCAGCAACGCTATGAGGAGCTTGTCGAAAGGCATCCCGACCTGTTCGCCCTCTTCTCGCTTAAAGACATAGCCTCATTTCTGAATATCACCCCTACCCACCTTAGCCGATTGCGTAAAAACGAAAAGTGAGCTTCTCAACAAATGTTGAGAATTAAGTCGGAAATAATTGGCAACTTCGCGGCATATCTAATGAAAAAGCATAGTCATAAAATGTGCCGACAATCACTCATAGCGTTTCTTATGATACTGCTGCTTATTCTTTGCGCTTAAGAACCTTTCATCATACTTAGCTTGAAGCCCCCGACAGTGATGCCGGGGGCTTCAGTTATAAGTGGCTCTGAGTTAGAGGTTGTGACGAAATTCAGTGTATTGAATCGCGGAGATGATTATCGGGCGATCACGATGCGCGCCGGCGACGCGATGTCCCAGTCGAGTGAAAGCGTCAGAGTGGAGTTGGCGCGGTCGTAAGCATATTTGATTTTGCGGCCATCGAGGGTTACGCTCTTGGGCTTGGCTGAAATGTTGTGTACCACGAATTTCATTTGCTTGCGAGGCGTCGGGTTGACGTACGATTCGCTTCCGCTCTCAGCTTTGAGGTCGACGGTGATATTCGATGCGTTGACGTCGGCATTGAAGCGTAGCAGCGTGTAGCGGCCTTCGCTGAGAGTGGTCGGTGTCGACATGTCATCCTCGAATATCATGCCGTCGCTGGTGCCCTCTACGGGGTAGAAATCAATCGTGTAGCGGTCGGTGCGATAATCTCCTGTATTCTTCATGTCGTAGTCGGCGCGTGGAATGAACGACCCTCCGCGAATAAACATCGGGAGCACTGCGAGCGGGGCCTGATAAACGATAGTGTCCCCACCTTGATATATGCTCGCCGGGTTGCGGGGGTCAATCCATGTGCCGCTCGGGAACACTATTTCGCGCTCGGTGGCTCCCTGAGTCATTACCGGAGCCACAAGCACGTCGCGCCCCCATAGATACTCGTCGGTGATGTCGTCGTATTGGCTCGACGAGGGGTCGTAGTAGTTGAGCGGACGCACCAGCGGCTGCCCTTCGGTGGCGTTCGCAAATGCCAAAGTATAGTTGTAGGGGAGCCATGCGTAGCGTTCTTTAATCAGAGGGATGATAATATCCTGGTGGTCGGGATATTTGTAAGGCTCGGCGAGCTGTTGGGCATGGGTGCGGAGGATGGGCGAGAAGGTGCCGAGCTGAAGCCATCGCACATACAGTTCAGGGTCAAATGGATGCTCGGGGTCGATAGCGAAGCCGCCTACGTCGTGGCTCATGTAGCCGAGACCGCTGAGGCCAGAGTTGAGCATAATGGTCACTTGCGGTTGCAGACCACCCCATGAGCGGCTTACGTCGGTCGACCAAGGGAAGACGTTGTAGCGCTGAAGCCCGACGGTGCCTCCGCGCATCATGGTCATCAGGCGGCTGTCGGGGTATTCCTGCTTGAATAGGTCGTAAATAATGCTCGACCAGTCGTTGCCGTAGAGGTTATGGTATTCGCGGGCAGTCAGGCCGTTGTGATGCACAAGCGAATCGGGGTGCACCTCAGGCTCGCCGAGGTCGCCCCACCAGCCGGTGATGCCGCCGTCAGTCAGTTCCTTATATTTGTTGGAGAGCCAAGCGCGGGTGTCGGGATTGCTTACGTCAAACATGCCCCCTTCGCCTACCCATATCGCCACTTCTCCCGGACGGCCGAGCGAGTCGGGCACGAACAAGCCTTTAGGTGCGAGCTCGTTGTAATTGTCAATAGCCTTTCCATTGCGCAGCACGTAGGGCTGAGAGATGGCCACGAGGTTGACCCCCTCCGATTTGAGGTCGGAGAGCATCTTCTTATGGTCGGGCCACTGCTCAGGATCCCATGCCAATCGTCCCATATCCTGCTCCTTGCCATACCAGTAGAGATCGAGCACAATGCCGTCGACAGGATAGCCTGCGGTTTTGAGCGTATCGATAACCCCCGTGGTTTCGGCTTGGGTATGGTAGCCGTATTTTGAGGTGATATATCCCAGCGACCATAGCGGTGGCAGTTCCTGTCGCCCGGTTATTGATGAAATCTGCTTGACGAGATTGTCGAGGCGCGCCTGCTGAGAGTCCCCTTCCACGCCGTTCACGAAGTAGTAGTCGACCGGCTGCCGTGACTCGGTGATATATTCCACCGGATGCCCTGCGACAAGGCTGGCGGCGGCGTAGTCGTCGAAGATAATGGCGTAGCCGAGCGACGAGATAAGTATGGGCATGGTTATGTTCATCTGCTTGATGCGCTCCTCTCCGGCGGTGTAGCCGTAGTTCTGTTTATTGAACATCACGAGGGTGTCGCCGGCGAGATTGAAATGAAAGCCGCGCTCGCCTGCCCCGTAGAACGACTCATTGCCCGGGGTGGAGAGTGTCATTATCTGCTTCCCGTCGGCGAGTTGACGCGTGCCGTTGTCAATCACCGAGCGTCCCGCTCCGGCCATAATAGTCACTGCGCCGGTCGATGGGTTGAGCGTGGCGGTGACTCCCGATGCGGTTGTGAGGGTCTTGGCGTTCGGCGTGTCGAGGATTTGTGTCTTCGGAGCCTTCTGATCCTTGAGGATAAGGGTCTTCGACGGCGGGGTGACAACGCCCTTCGCGTTGTTGCTGACGCGGATAATATTGTCGGTGACAGCCGATACCGTAACGTCGCGCCCCCCCTCGGTGACGCTTGCTACCGAGGGCGATGAGGCGAAGGCAGCTCCGCCCGCCGCTCCTATCGCCAAAATAGACAGAATTATGTTTTTCATGGTGCTGAGAGTATTATGTAAGTATCGAAATTACTTAAGATTCAAAATTGAAATTATTGGTTTTGTTTCGCGATAGGCATAAGCCTATTATCCCTTAAGCGCCTTGTTGATAGCGCGGGGAATCATTATGGAGGTGTAAATCTGGATAGCGCCCCCGGCGAGGGTGAAGGCGAGCCAGTTGCGGGTGATTGTGGGCTCGATCCAGATGAAGGCCGCCCCTACGATGAAGAAAATCGCGCTCCACGTCTCTATGCGGTAGAGCCTCTTCACGCGAACCACCGAGCCCGTGTAGCGGGTGAATATTTTCGATACCAGCAGCAGCACGGCCCCCGCAGCATAGATATATCCAAACCATTTTGGCTGCATCGCGTATGGTATCTCGATCCCCTGAAATATAGGTATCACCGTCCCTACGACTATCAGCAGCAACGCCGCGGTCGACATGATTAGCCACACGCCCTTCGGCTGCTTGCCCACGACTTCGCGAAATTTGTCGCGGCTTCTTTGCTCAGCCGCCTGATCAATATTTCTTCCCATTGATTATAAGTTATATAGATTGCCGTTATTCCACTATATATACATCCTCGTCGGGCCCCTGCATGAAGTAGCGTTCGCGGGCCACGCGGTCAATCTCCTCGGCCGACGATTTGAGCTTGACGTTGAGGTCGCGGTAATAGTTCATCGAGTCGCGGGTCGCGTCGATTTCATTGTGCAGCTCGTCGATACGCTCGTTGAGCTCGGCTATGTGGCCGTAAGAGTTGTCGTCAAAAAACAATATGTAGGCGTAAAGACCCAATATCAGCACGAAGAAGAGCGACATATAGCGTTTACACCAACTGAAAAAAGCCATATCGAGATTGAATAGTGTTTAGTGTTAAAATGATTGTCTAACGAAAAGTCAGCGCCGAGGCTCCTGAGCTATCAATGGTTAGCCGCGCGTCGGCTCCGTAGAGCAGCGGCATATTGTCGGCGACATGGCCGATCGGCGCGTCAAACGCTATCGGCAGCTTCATTTCGCCGACGAAATCTCTCAGCATCGCGTACATATCGCCATAGTTGGCATCGGGCTGATAATTAGTGAATTTGCCGATCACCAGCCCCGCGATTCGATCGAACACTCCCGCCATTTTCAGCTGCCACATTATTCGGTTTACCTTGTAGATAGCCTCCGACACATCCTCTATAAAGAGTATCGGCCGCCCCGAAGCGTTGCGGAATATATCGTAGGGCGTCGAGATAAGGGCCTGCATCACAGCGAGATTGCCCCCTATCAGCTGCCCTTCGGCTTCTCCGGGATGAGAGGCTACAGGCGAGTGCCATTCGATGCCATACCCCTCGCCCCTGCCCGATAGTAGCCTCATAAGGGCCTTATTCGGGGCGAAATCGGCGTCGTTGAGCGCCCACGATTTCAGCATCGACCCGTGTATGCTCACTATCCCCTTGCTAAGCATCAGCGCATGCAGGGCGGTGACGTCGCTGAAGCCTATCAGCCATTTAGGGTCGTCGGCGAGAGGTAGCCCGGCGAGCTCGTCGAGCAGCTGCACGCAGCCATAGCCCCCTCGGCTGCACATCACGGCTCTCACCTCCTTGTCGAGGAGCGCGTCGCGGAGGTCGGCAAGCCGCTCGCCGCGTGTGCCCGCGTATGTGCCCGCTTTCCCTTTCGCGTGGGGCATCTCCCTGACCGTCAGCCCCTGCGCCCGAAGCCTTTCCTCGGCCGCGTCGACAATCTCCGGGCTGATGATAGTAGCCGGGGAGACCACTGCCATCGTGTCGCCTGATTTCAGTGCCGGGGGTGTGATCATGAGAGAAAAAATGTGGTTATCAGCCCTTTATGAGACTTGCGCTTTTATCCCGGCCGCGCGAAATCGCTTGGCTATCTCCTCAAGCTCCTCTTTCGGCACCTTCCGCAGATTTTCGGCCGGGGTCTTCCGGTCGATAGAGTAGATCATTATCTCCTGCGGGCCCACCTCCTTCACGAGCTTGATGAGCGCTTCGATTTCCTCGTCGGTCGTGTTGTCTATCGCGTGTCCGTCATGCTCGCCGCGGAGCATCATCGTCTGTACTATGCAATGGCCGTCAAATTCCTTCATCATCCGCGCGATATCCTCTACCTTGTAGCCCTTATCCGTCGGGCGGTCGATTAGCCGGGCGGTCGGGTTAAGCGCGCTGTCGATTTTCAGTATGTTGTTGTCGACAAGCTTGAGAGCCTCTACCACCTCCTTCCGGTCAATGCGCGTCGCGTTGCTCAGCACGCTGACCTTCGCTTCCGGATAATACCTGTCGCGCAGCGCGATGGTGTCGTCGATTATTCCCGCGAAGTCGGGGTGAAGCGTCGGCTCCCCGTTGCCCGAGAAGGTTATCACGTCGAGCGCTTCGCCCCCCTCGCTCATCGAGCGCAGCTTCTCTTCGAGCCCTCGCGCCACTTCGGCGCGGGCAGGCAGCCCCGTCGTGCCGGTGCCTTGCGCGTTGAATCCCGCCTCGCAGTAGAGGCAGTCAAACGTGCACACCTTCCCGTCGTTGGGCATCAGATTGACGCCCAGCGACGTGCCGAGTCTTCGGCTGTGTATAGGCCCGAATATCGTGGAAGTGAATAATACCGTTTGCAAATCCTTAGACTGTGAGAATTTCCTTTTCTTTGGCCGCGAAGAGCTCGTCGATCTTCTTCATGTATTTGTCGTGGAGCTTCTGGGCGTTAGCCTCCGCATCCTTCTCTATGTCCTCGGGCATACCCTTCTTGACAGCCTTTTTAAGCCCCTCGATAGCGTCGCGGCGGGCGTTGCGCACGCTTACTTTCGCGTTCTCTGCCTCGCTCTTCGATTGCTTCACGAGCTGCTTGCGGCGGTCCTCAGTGAGAGGCGGTATGCATATGCGTATCACCTCGCCGTTGTTCTCCGGAGTGATGCCGAGCGACGAGTTGATGATCGCTTTCTCGATTTCGCGGAACATCGACTTCTCCCAGGGGGTGATGGCGATGGTGCGGGCGTCGGGCACCGAGATGTTGGCCACGTTCGATATCGGGGCCGCCGAGCCGTAGTAGTCCACGCGGATCGAGTCGAGAAGTTTCGCGTTGGCTTTGCCGGCGCGGATGTGCGACAGCGCTTCGTCGAGATATTCTACTGACATTGCCATTTTCTCCTCGGCGGGGTCAAGATAAAATTTGGGGTCTGTTTCGTTCATTTTGACGTTATTTTTTTACTAATTTTCGATACTTACTTATTTAATTTGTTGTTCGGCGGTGTTTTAATATACGAGAGTGCCGATGGGCTCCCCGGCAAGCACCTTGGCCAGGTTCCCTACGATGTCCATGTTGAACACGTAGATCGGCAGGCCGTTCTCCTTGCAGAGCGCCGTCGCCGTCAGGTCCATTACCTTCAGGCCGCGCGCGAGCACCTCGTCGTATGTGATTTTGTCGAATTTGGTTGCCGTCGGGTCTTTCTCCGGGTCGGCGGTGTACACGCCGTCCACGCGTGTGCCTTTGAACATCACGTCCGCTTCAACCTCTATCCCGCGCAGCGCCGAGCCTGTGTCGGTGGTGAAGAACGGATTGCCCGTGCCACCCGCCATGATAGCCACTTTCCCGGCCTTAAGTGCCTCTATCGCGCGCCATTTGCTGTAATGCTCCCCGATAGGGAACATATTGATGGCCGTGAACACCTGTGCCGGTTGCCCTATCGTCGTCAGCGCCGAGCTGAGCGCGAGCGAGTTGATTACCGTCGCGAGCATTCCCATTTGGTCGCCTTTGACGCGGTCAAATCCCTTCGACGCGCCCTGCACCCCGCGGAATATATTCCCGCCGCCTATGACTATGGCCACCTCTACGCCCGAGGCCACTGCTTCCTTTATCTGCTCGGCATATTGGCTCAGACGCTCCGCGTCTATGCCGTATCCCTGTCCGGCGGCGAGCGATTCGCCGCTGAGTTTCAGTAATATACGCTTATATTTTGTTGACATGACAAAAATCGTTGAACTTTATAGAGATAATTTTCACAAATATACCCAACAATTTTAAGATATGCAAAAAAGCTCTCCCGATTTTTTTCGTGAGAGCTTTTTCGTGCCTGTTTTATGCGGCTACGTCGTTATTTGATCATCACCGATGTTGTGACCGTCGAGGTGCGCTTCGTTCCGTCCGGAAGCGTGAGCACTGTCGTGTAGGTCTTCGAGCCGTCTTCGTTCACCTGCACTGTGGTCACCTCTTTCGAGCCGTCGGCATTCTCCATCGAGCTTGACCCGTCGGGATTTTTAATGAGGGTGCTCAACAGCTTGTCCCCCTCTTTTGTCTCATATTTCAGTGAATGGTCTTCGTTTACCTCCACTTCGGTTATATGCACGCGGCCGTCCGAGAATTTCTTCACGCTGGTCAGGTCGGGGTTTGTTTCCGATGTCCAGTTGATTGAGTTGTCAGCCGGATTGTAGTTAGTGGCCTTCTCCGAGCCGTCGGCATACGATGTCTGCTTCGTCACCGTTCCGTCGGTGTTGGTGATATGCGTGGTGATGGTCATGTCGTTGTTGAGGTCGAGCTTCGTGAGCTTTAGCTCAAGGTTCTTGGTGTTCAAGTCCTTGACATCGCCTGCGCGTGCGCGCAGATCCTCGATGATAGCGTTGTCAAATGCCAATCCGCCGAGCTCCGCTTCGTAGTAGTCGGCCAGTTTCGCGCAGATTATACGGCGCGAATCCTCGTTGGTCATCTCCTCGTTGTCTATCGCCATTTGCATATACTTGATGAGCTCCTCGTCGACGATTCCATTGCCGCGTTCGTCCTTCTTCTCGTTTTCGAGATAGTGCTGGATAAAGTAGAATTGGGCCAAGGCGTTACCCGCGTCTGCGCTCTGCTTAAACATCTCGCGCCCCAGTTCCTCGTCGAGTACTTTCTCTACAAGGGGGTCGGGCATATCTGTTATCTTCTGGTGATATTTGCCTGTCAGGTAAATGCCGAGTCGGCGTTTAGCCTCAGGGTCGCCCAGATCGGCGGCTTTCTTGAATAGGAGATACGCCTGATAGCGGTCCTTCTCTACTGCCATGCCGTTGTGGTAAAGCTGGCCGAGGAAGTTGATTGCCGACGCGTCGTTGGCCTCCGATGCCTTCCGAAGCCACTCTACTCCCTTGGCGTTGTCGGCTTTGACGCCTTGTCCGTTGAAGTAGCAGTTCGCGATGTTAAACATCGCTCCCCCGTGGCCCTGTTCAGCCGCTTTTTCAAACCATTTTATGCAGTTGGCGTCCTCTCCCATGGCATAGTACACATAGCCCAGGAAGTACATCGCTTCGCTGTTCCCCTGTTCCGACGATTTGGTCAGCCAGCTGATCGCTCCGTCGTAGTCGCCCGAGTCGAAGCAGTCGGTGCCTACGCGGTATTGCGCTTCGGCGTCCCCCGCTTCAGCCTTGTCGAGGGTTCGTTTTGAAATGGCGGTCGCCGGCATTGCTGCCCACGTGGCGACGGCTATCATCATGATAATTCTGAAGATTTTCATTTGTCGTTAAAAGTGAGATTAGTTTTCGATAATAACTTAAGTGATTTTCGATATTTGCTTAGTTGCTGATTCCTAATATTGCTTCGACCCTTTTCTTGTCTCCGGCTCGGCTTTGCAATATTCGGGCATTGCTGTTGTAGAGCTGACGGAGCACCCATACTGCGTCCTGATAACTTTGGCCCTTTTCGGTTTCGGCCGCGGTCAACGCTGTTTGAAGTGCCTTGTTCTGGTTTCCTGCATTATAATACTCCTTGGCCAATTCTCCGTTAGTCTTCTTGCCTGGTACTGGATCTGGTTTCGGAGTTGGTTTCGGGGTTGGGTCCGGAATTGGCGTAGGGGTTGGTGTTGGGGTTGGTGTTGGAACTGGGTCCGGTTTCGGGGTTGGATCCGGTTTAGGCTCTTTCCCGGGATTATCGATTGGCTCGGGAGTAACTATTGCCATGGAGTCTGCTGGAGCGTCAATTATTTCCTCTTCTTCGACCTCGATCTGCTCGGCGGGGTCTATCAGCTGTTCCTGATTTTCATTTTCCTGTTCCGGGTCAAACTCCATAGCCCTCTTCTTTTCGCCGGAGAGGTTGTAGTAAAGCAATCCGCCGAATATGACCACGAGAGCCGAAGCCACTCCGATTATAAGCAGTTTCTTCTTATTGAGAGGTTCGTTGCCGTTTTGCCCGGCGTTGTCGATATGTTGGGTGAAAGGTTGGGTTGCCACCCTCTCGCGGCTCTCCGCTTTTCGGCGGGCTGCCTCGGCTTTGGCTTGCTCCTCGGCAGCTTTCTTCGCCTTCCGCTCAGCCTCTTTGCGGGCCTTTTCCTCAGCTTCGCGTCGGGCCTTCTCCTGGGCTGCTGCCTCCTTGCGGGCCTTCTCCTCAGCCTCGCGTCGGGCCTTCTCCTGAGCTGCTGCCTCCTTGCGGGCCTTCTCCTCAGCCTCGCGTCGGGCCTTCTCCTGAGCTGCTGCCTCCTTGCGGGCCTTCTCCTCAGCCTCGCGTCGGGCCTTCTCCTGGG
>CAZJBM010000013.1:0-44155 GCA_964544595.1 uncultured Barnesiella sp. | reverse complement strand
GCTGCTGCCTCCTTGCGGGCCTTCTCCTCAGCCTCGCGTCGGGCCTTCTCCTGGGCCTCGGCCTCCTTGCGGGCTTTCTCTTCAGCCTCTCGGCGAGCCCTCTCTTCAGCCTCTCGGCGCAGCTGCTCGGCGGCTTCCTGCTGGTATGCGGGTATTTCAGACGACGACGGCACCGACTTTTTGCGCTTGGTCGGGATAGCTATGGGTGTGGCCGGCATAGGCGTTTGCACTGCCGGGGCCGCCGAGAGGGCCGCGATTGCGGCGTCTATCTCGTTGACCAGTGTGTCGGTGTCGGGCGTGCGCTCGAATGAGCTTGACTTCATTGCCCTCAGCACCAGCTCGCGGGTCGCTTCCGACACGTCAGCCGGGAAGAGCTGTTTAAGCTCGTTCTGCGACGGCGAGATCTGGAATGCGTCAGGGGGATTTTTGCCCGACAGCAGATAGAGCAGCAGCGCGCCCAAGGCGTAGACGTCATATTTCGGGCTGAACTGCGATATTCCGGCATACTGTTCTTGCGGTGCGTAGCCCGACGACGCTCCCTTCGCGCTCAGCTGGCTCGTCGGCTTGCCCGAGCGGTCGAAGTGCTTTGCCACGCCGAAGTCGATGAGCACCGGGAATGTGCGCCCCTCGTCGTCGGTTTTCATGACTATGTTGTCAGGCTTGATGTCGAGGTGAAGCACCTTCTCCTGATGTATGTAGCCCACTGCCACGGCCACCTCGCGCAGAAGTTTGAGAGCCTCCGCTTCCGGAAGCGCGTTCGGCGAGCCTCCGTCGAGAAATTCCATTACGTAGTAGGCCGTGCCGTTGGTCTCGAAGGTCTCGTTCACGTCGACGATATTCCGCGAGAGCCGGCAGAGATGCTGCAGGCGCCGGGCCTCTACGAGGAAGTCGGCGCGGCCGAGGTTCACTTCGTCTACGGTCACCGGCGTGGGCACCATGCGCATCCCGTCCGTGTCGCGGTAGCACGTCTTGGTGAAATATTCCTTTATGGCGAATGGCACTGTGCTGGTCACGTTGCCTATTCTTACCTTCGCGTAGGCCAGGTAAGTGATGCCGAAGCTGCCCGCTCCGAGCACGCGGTCTATGCGATACTCAAAGTTGACGCTTCGTAGGATCGTGCCTTTGACGAGTGCTCCTGTGTTGTTGTCGTCTGCCATTATTGGATGATAACTGATTGGGGGATTGGTTGACGGTAGTTGTTGATACGCGCAATCAGTCGCCCCGGAGTCTCGGGCCCGAAAGCGACTGATTTAATGATATATAGCTTGTGTAAGCGCGCCGGGGGCTGGCCTGTGCCGCCCCCTGGTCGCTTAGAAGCGTATTTTGCTGAGCGTTGCGGCGTAGGGTGCTGCGGGAGCTAACTTGGCGATGCCTTCGGCGATAGCCGCGTTCTTCATCAGGCCCCCTTCGCCCTTCTTGTAGAATTCTGAGAGGCGGGTGATGCCGTTTTGGCTGAGCGATGAGTTGACGAATGCCATGCGGTAGTAAGCTGCCGCTTTATCGAAGTTCTTGTCTACGCCGAGGCCCTCGTAGTAGATGTTGCCGAGTTCGTCGGCTGCCGGTGCGAAGCCCCCCTCGGCTGCGAGGATGTAGAGCTTGATGGCGTCCTTCATGTTGCGCTCAACCCCGTTGCCTGTTGCGTAGAGGCTGGCCAGGTAGTAGGCTGCCTGCGCGTTGGTGGTTGCGAGTTTCTCCAGGTTCTTGGCGGCTTTGGCGCTTGACTTGGCGTTGTTCTCGGCGATGAGGATCGCGCTGGCCATCACGTTGCCGTCTGCGTTCTTTACCTTCTTGAATTCTTTGGCCGCGTCGGTGAGGTTTTCGTTGACCAGCATCAGGCGGAGGCCCTTCAGATATGAGTAGTAGCTGTTTTTCGAGTCGAGTTTGGTGATGTAGTCGCTGACGCGTTCGAGTGTCTTATCCGATGCCTGAGCGTAGCGCATCAGCCAGTAAGTGCCCTCGCAGTAGTTCTGTGCCACGCCTTCGCCCTCGATCAAGGCCATCGAGTAGAGCCACATCGCCTCGCGGTTTCCGGCTACCACGCGGCTGTTGATGATGCGGTTGGCGATAGCCTTGCGGTAGTATGCGATAGCCTGGTCGAGGTTTTGGCTTACGCCTTTACCTTCGGCATAGAGCTTGCCGAGCTCGCATTGAGCGTTGGGGTTGTCAGCGTCGGCCGATTTGAGCAGGTAGTTGACAGCCTTGCTGAGGTCGGCGGGGGCCCCGTAGGTGCCGAGAAGGAGTTTGCCGGCCCAGTATGCGGCGTCGGCGTTACCCATTTCGGCGGCTTTCTGGTAATATTTGAGGGCTTGCTCCCCGTCTTTGATCATGTAGTAGCAGTAGCCCGCTTTCAGTGTGCCGTCTACCGAGCCTTTGGCCGAGGCCATGGCGTAATATTTGGCTGCGGTCTTATAGTTTTGCTCTACACCGATAGGGCGCTCGTAGCAGTTGCCCGCCACGATAGCGTCGAAGGGTTGGGTCAAGGCTTCGTCAGCGCAATATTCGAGGGCGGCGGTGTTGCCGAGCTTTACGGCGAGAAGATACTGGTTGAGTGCTTTTACCGAGTCGGCTTTCACCCCCTGTCCGTAGCGCAGGCAGCGGCCGAGGTTATATGCCGCGTGGGGGTTTTTCTCGCGGGCCGCGAGCTCAAACCAATAGGCGGCTTTCTTATAGTCGCGCTGATAATGCTCCCCTGAGTAATACCAGAGACCTACCTGGTTCATGGCCCAGGGATCCCCCGCCGAAGCCTTCTTCACGATTGCTTCGAGCGAGTCTTTCGACTGGTTGAGATTGGCCGTTTGTGTTGCGGCCGCCTGGCCGGTTACGGCGCTGAGACGTTGACGCACCTTGGCGGTGGTATCTGATTGAGGGGCTGCGCTCGCGGCTAATGCTATGCCGGCTGTCAGTGCTACCGAGAATATTGCGGTGATTTTACGCATGATTTGGTATTTTGAGTGGTTAATAATCGATTGGTGTTATTATGATGTCGTGATACTTGTCATTTTTTTCCGAAGAGTCGGGCGAAGAAACCTCGCTTCGGGGCCGGGGCGCCCGACACCTCTACCGCCGTCTCGTCCTCCTGCTCGCGCGGCACTATCTTCCGGGTGTAGACCCTCTCCGCTTCGTCGAGCACTGTGGGGGCCTCGTCGGCCGGTTCGTCGGCGTTTTCGGCGGGCTGCTCGATATTGGCTGCCCCTTCCACTTTGCCTATATGTATGAGTATGGCCGTGTTGTTGTCTATCGAGTCGCGCGATAGCGTGGCTATTTCTCCCATCTTGTCGGCGTCTGGTATCTCAGAGTTTAGTATCTCTATGAGCTTGTTGTCGTCGACGCAGTGGAGCACTCCGTCCGATGCCAGGAAGAAGTAATCGCCCGGGCGTATGTCGTAGAGCTTGACCACTGTCGCGTCGTCGCGCTCGCGAGTGCCGTCGTTGGCGCTCATGCAGCGAGTGATGACGTTGCCCCGCGGATGCCCCTCCGCTTGGTCGGGCGGCACGTTGCCTGAGCGCACAAGGGCGTTGACGAGCGAGTGGTCCTCGCTGCGGTACACGATACCTTCGCCGGGACGTATCTGGTATATGCGGCTGTCACCTATATGCGCGGCCATGCAACCCTCGCTGTGAAATACCACAAGCGTCAGCGTCGTGGCCATGCCCCGGTTGGTCGGGCGCGATGCCTTGTCGAGTGCCGCGTACGAGCCTTGCAGTAGCTCGCGCAGGTCGTCGATCGTGAATTCGTCGCCCTGTTTCATGTTCTTTAGTTGCTCCCCTATCGATTGGGCTACCGTCGACGAAGCCACTTCCCCCTTCTCGCAGCCACCTACGCCGTCACATACGGCGAAGGCAGGGATTGCTGTCGCGGGATCCGGATTGTCCACGTCGGGATAGCGCGAATCCTCCTGGTTGTCGCGCTGTCCGAGCTGGTTGAACGTGTATATTGACTGCAGTTCTATTTGCATGACTTTTCGACTTTTATGATGGTTTGTCCTACTTTGATGCGGTCGCCGTAGTAGAGATAGACGATGTCGCCTTGACGGAGTTCGCGGTTGTTGTGAAACACGGGGTTGAACGCCCTCTGTACCGTCATTTTGTATGTGATGCCATCCCCTACCTGAAGCACGTCGATGCGGAGCGAGCGGCGTGATGCGGTGTCGTCATGGAGCTGGAAGTTCGACGGCTCGAATTGGTCGTGACGACCCACGTAGTGGGTGCCTCTTGAGAGGTCGTAATATTTTTTGTTGAAGAAGCTGCCCGTCACTAGTCTCATCATTGCCTCCGTGGGGCTTACTTCCCATGTGTTGTCGAGGGTTTCGGTTTTGGGTGCGGTGTCGGTCTTGCGGCTTACCTTGTTCACCTTCCCTTCATGCATCACTATGCTGTATTTCGCCTGGCAGGTGTCACATTCGCTCGAATAGACCCCGTCGCCCGACTGTGAGGGGCGTTTGATATGCCCCTTGCAGTTCGCTTCTGAGCAGCGTAGCAATTCCTCCTCGGTGAAGGGCTTGGTGAATTCGTTTGGTGCCTGACATTTAGGGCATTTGACTTTGTTGAGGCCCGGGCGCACAAGCTTTTCCGGTACTCTTACCGCCGCGTTGCATTTGTTGCAGCGGAAGCGATACGACCCGTCCTCTTGCAGGCCGAGTGTTATCTCTGGCTTCGGCTGAGGGGCCTGCTGAGCCTCCGAGGGCTCCTTGGAGTCGACTGTCACCTCTATCTCGTTCTGCTCGTGGCAGAAGGGGCAGGCGACATTGTATTTGCCGGGTGTCGAAGGTTTGTAGTATGGAAATTCGCGTTTGCAAGCAGGGTTACTGCAGATTTTGCTTGCTTGGGTTAATTCACTGTTCATCTTGTCCAATGGGTCGTGGGCTTAATGGCGCGACTCAAGTGTTAATTATTTATTTGCAAATAATGGGTTGAGGGAGAGGGTGGGGTGGTTGGTTTTTTTTTGACGGCCGACTGCGGTAGCGACCCGGCAGTCGGCCGGTTGATTGCGGGTTGGGGTTGATGGCGATTAGAGATCTGCTAAGAGATCGTCGCCGAAGTTCATTTCAGGCTCTGACAGCGTGTCAAACGAGTCGGTCGAGTCGATTTCAGGCTCGAATGTCGGTTCCTCGGCGATCTCGATGTCGGTGTAGGCGATCTGGATGTCGTCGTCGTTGACCACGTGGGCCTGGGCGAGCTCAAAGTCGGGCTCTTCGGTCAGAATGATTTGGTCTGTGTCGTATACGATTTCGTCTACCTCTACCTCGGCCTCGATCACTGAGTCGTCGGCCTTGATGTCGTTGGTGGCGCCTGTCGAGCTGCCGGCGAATGAGTGGGGTGCGCTTGCCGATGCCACGTCGGCCACTTCTTCAAGGGCGTCGTCGGTGAGGATGATTTCGTCGGCGTTGGCGTTGTCAAACATTGCCGCTCCGGCTGCTACGGCGCTCGCTCCGGCTGCTGCTCCGGCTATGCCTGTCGCTGCTGCGGCGTAGGCTGCTTTGTGCGATTTCTTCTCTTTGTTGGCTTCCTGCTCTGCGGGCATGTCGAAGTTGATGGTGTTGCTGTTTTCTTCCATGGGGGGAGGGTATTTAGAGTTAGTTGTTTCGTTGATTGTTTATTTGGTTTGATTGTTTCTTTTAGGAGAGCATGATGTCGTCGAGCATATCGTTGGTCAGGTCTGTGTCGAGATCGTTCAGCGAGTTGTCGTAGTCGTTCGCGGGAAGGTAGCCGCTGTCGTCGGTCTGCTCCGAGAGCATTATCTCCGCGTCGCTTACGTTGATCGGGCCGGGCGAGTTGAATTTCTGTACCTCGTTGCCGTCATAGACGCTTTCATATACGTAGTCGTTGTCGAGATCCACGAGTGTCAGGCTGTCACCCTCATATTGTATGGAGGCGGCGTTGATCGCCTCGCCCTCTTCGTTATACATCACCCCTATATCGTCAACGTAGAATACATTTTCTACGTCTTCGTCTATCGGGTCGATCTCTTCGATCAGTATGTCACCCTCTTCGTTGCTTATCGCCGCGTCGGGGGCCAGGTGAGGCTCTGCCAAGGCGTATTCTTGCTCTACCGCGGGCACAGGCTCCGCGATCCTACGGTCGCCCTCCGCCTCGGCCTGCTCGGCGGCTATGTCTATGTCGTAGTAGTCGGTGGCGACCGTTGCCTCGATCGGGGCGTCCGCTGCCATATCCTCCGCCGGCTCTGCCGAGTCTATTGCCTCCTTGAATTCTATCGGGGTGATAGGCTCCGCTTCAGGGTCGATATTATGGAGCACGAGAGTCGCTGCCGCGGCCGACGTGAACGCTCCCGCAGCTATCGCGCCGAGTATCATGGCGCGCGGGGTGGCCGCTTTCGGCTGCATCGCTTCCTGGTTCTGGCTTTCGGGATCCATCAAGGTGTTGGTGTTTATATTTTCGCTGTTCATAATCATTATAGCAGTTTTTTTGAGGGAGAAGTTTTTTTACACTACAAAGATACGTTTAAGCGAGGTTGATATGCAAATTTTCTGTCGTTTTCAGTTTGAACAGCGAGTTTTCGCTGACGAAACCGCTTTTTGGGGGTATGAATACCGCTCTCCCCCCTCTCACCAGCTGGTGAGCACTGTGTCGGCGAGCGACTTCGCTCCGATCAGCTGCGGATGTTGTTTCCATCCCTTCGCCGAGGCGAGGTTCACCACGTCTTTATACACGTAGTTAAACAGCTCCAGCAGCGTGATGTTCCGGTCAGAGTTGATGTCGGCTTTCCCCCTTATGCCCTTCAGAAGGCTCTGCGTGAATAGCCCGTGGCCTACCGACCAGTTCTCCTTCGAGTACTCGTCGGGGCGGCACGACATCATATATATAATGTGCGTGCCCGGGTTGTCGTAGCTGTTCCCCCCCGACTCTATCACGCTCCCCGCGTGGCATACGTCGATCAGGCATATCTTGCACCGCGACTTGCTCGACGACAGCACCTTGTTGATCTTCGAGTAGGGGAGGAGCCCGTCGTGCGCCACGATGCCCCCCGGAGTGCCGTGTCCGCTGAAGAATAGTATGATGCGGTCGTTGGCCTTCGCTTTGGAGGCTATGTCCGAGAGCTTCTTGAGTATGTTGGCCGACGTCGCGTTCTCGCTCGTGATCGTGGTGACGTTGGCCCCCTGGTTCTTCATCACGTCGCGGAATGAGGTCGCGTCTTTCCCCGTGAAGCGGAGATTCTGGCCGTTGGCGTATTTCGATACGCCTACCGACAGCACGTACGTCTTCTGCGCGTCTGCCGCGAGGCTGACCGCGATTAGGGCTATCAGCAGTGATATTATCCTGAGTGGTTTCAAGGCGTGGTGTTTATAGGGTGTGAGGTATTTGGTAAGTAAGTATCGTAAATTAGTTTATATTAAGATTCGAGATTGATCTTAGTGAGATTTGATTTTGCGAAGAGGGAGTTATGGGGTTCCATAATGACCGATGAGCAAACTCGAAGATCGCAATAGCAAGCTGAAGATTGGTATAAGCTAATTTTCGATACTTACTTATAAACTAATTTTCGATACTTACTTATCTTATTTAGCTTTACATACGTTGTGGAAGCCGCTTACGATGTCGTCCTCCGAGAGGCGGCGACGGCATTTCGGGCATATCATCATTGCCTGAAGCTGCTTCTTGCGCTTGCGCAATCCGGTCAGAAACGCTCCCTGGAGGAATGGGGCCACCATGCCGGGAATGATCATCACCGCGCGTATCCCGATCGGGCTGCTGCCGATGGCTGGTATGAACGAGAAGCCAAGCGCTATCAGCGAGAATAACGGCACGATATAGCGAAGCATCATCGTCTTACGCTCAAGCGACTCGTTGACCGCCTTAAATTCCTTCAACACGTGCTTCAGGTCGCGGAAGTCGTGGCGATAGTCGTTGGGCGACATCACCCTGCGGGCCTTGAACGAGTAGCCGTAGATGCCCTCCGCTCCCAGGCGTATCCATGTGTCAGGCGTGATGCGTATGCGGTTGATGCGGCGAAACTCACCCCCCTGCTCTATAAACGTGCCGTTGGCCGAGTTCGTGTCGGTGAGTATCCAGTTATTGTTGTTGTCGACCTCGATGGTCGCGTGGTTGCGGCTGACGGTGGTCGCTGTCTTGTCGATTTTGATTGGGTCTTCGTGGTCGTGACCGAGGTAAAATATTGGCATATATTATTGTTAAGTGAGTTTCGTAAATCGCTTATCGCTTTTTTCGTAAGGCCATCGAGCGCCCCCGCCTACGAGCCGTATTGCGCCCTGATCAGGTCTTTAAACGCCTTCAGCGTCTGCTTCGGCACTATCAGCTGGTAAGCGTGCTTGCCGCGGTCTGAGAGCAGGAGCTTCTGCTTCACCATGCTTATCTGCGTCAGATACCGCTTGTTGATGATCACGCTGCGGCCAAGCCTGACGAAGGTGTTGCCGCTGTTCTCGTCAGCCGGATCCCCCGCCGCGCGGTTGATTATTTGCTCAAACTGCGACAAGCCGATCGATATCATCAGCTTCTGCCCTTCGATATACATTAGGTTTGAATAGTTGCCGTTGGCTTGGATACACGCTATCTTGTCGAGATCCACGAGATTCAGCTCATCGCGCGAGTTTATGCAGATTATATTCATTCTGATTAGAAGGTAATTGGTTATACGTGAGGTTAGTAATGGTTGATTGGTAGAAAGCTCTGGTTATTGTATCTTTCGGCGGCTTCTGTGAATTTCTCTTCAAGCCTCTCTATGAAGCCCTTGCTCCGGTTGAACAGGTCGGGGAAGTCGCCCCTCTGCTGCGCTTCGTAGTTGAGCACCTGAACGTAATCGAATTCCCTGATCTGCTGGAGCTCCTCAGGGCGGTTGATTATGTCGTCGTCGTAGGCGGCGTTCTCGCAGTTCACGCAGTAGCTCTGATACATATTGTAGACGTTGGGGTCTACCTTCTTCTCGAAGAATCCCGGATTGATTATCACAAACACCCCGACGCCTATTATCAAAGCCACGGCTGCGCTTATCAGCGACGACAGCCAGCGGTGGGATCGCCGACGCTTTTTCCCGCGGTTAGGTATATGCCCCGGGCCCCTGTGGTTAGGCATCGGCCTGTAGGGCATCGGCTGCGGCCCCGCGGGGGGCGGGGGCGACGGAGGTGACGGAGGTGACAGCGGTGGCCGGTTCAGCCCCCCGCCGGCATCGTTTCTGTGGCTGTTGTGATTCCCCGGCGATACAACCTCGGCGATCAGCACCTCGGGGTCGGCCTCAGCGGGCTTTTCCGCCGGCTGCTCGATAGCGGCGGGCTCCGGAACGGCGGGCTTCGGCTTCTCCGCCTCCACCTTTGCCGGCTTCGGCTTCTCCGCCTCGCCCACAGGCTGCGGCTTCACGGGGGCTATCTCCGGCTCAACAGGCTCGGCCTGCTTGCTCGCCTGCTCCGGGCCGAGATTTCTCAGAAACGCCTCGACGTCGGGCGTGCGCTCGTATTGGCTGGGCGCCATCGCCTCTAATATCGTGTGGCGCGTCGCCGGGCTTACCCAGTCGGGTATCAGCTCCTTGATCTCGGTCTGCGCCGGGCTTACCTTGGTCGCGTCGGGCGGGTTCTTCCCCGCCAACAGGTAGAGGAGCACGCCCCCCAAGGCGTATATGTCATATTTCGGAGAGAATGATTTTATTTCGCTGAACTGCTCCTGTGGCGCGTATCCCCGAGAGGCCCCTTTGGCCTGAAGCCCCGTCTTGGGGTTGCCGTGGTGGTCAAAGCGCTTCGCCACACCGAAGTCGATGAGCACCGGGTAGCGGTCGCCCGTCTTCGTCGACTTAAACACGATGTTGGCCGGCTTGATGTCGAGGTGCAGCATGTACGACTGGTGAATCTTGCCTAACGCCTCAGCCACTTGCCTGACTATGTGCACCGCCTCGGTCTCGGTCGTCGGCTGCGGGTTGCCCCCGTCGAGATACTCCATCACGTAGTACGCCGTGCCGTTCGCCCTGAAGCTCTCTATGACGTTCACTATGTTGCGCGAGAGCATGCACAGGCTCTGAAGCCGCTCCGACTCCCCGAGGAAGTCGGTGCGCGTGCGCTCCACCTCAGCCCTCCCTTTCTCGGTCACGTGCACCGTGCGCCCGTCAGTGTCGCGGTAGCACGTGTTCATGAAATGCTCCTTGATCGCGAATCTCATGCGCGTCATCTGCCCGTCCGCGAGCGCGACGCTCGCCGTCGCCAGGTAGGTGATGCCGTAGGTGCCCGCACCGAGAACTTTCTCGATGACATACTCGTAGTTCTTGGTCTTGAGGACCGCGCCTTTACGTAATGCCTGTGATGCAGCTACCGTGCCCATATACCGTCAGTGTAGGTTGTTAGGTGGAAACAGAGTGTCGAAGGTTTTATAAAATAACCGCAAATATAATAAAAATAGTCGTAACGCCGCCTCATCGGCGAAATTTTTTTTGCGAAAACGCGCAAAAAAAGCGCGCTTTTTCGCGTTTTTTGGCCCCCAAAATGCGCGTTTTCGCGTCAAAAACGCGCATTTTCGCGCAAAAAACTCGTCAAAAACGCGCATTTTCGCGCCGAAAACGCGCAAAAAACGCGCGAATTTGCACCAAAACGCGCGCCGAAACGCGCCCGCTTTTTCGCTCTTCTTCGCACCCCAAAACGCGCCTTCGCGCGCAGTCGCGAGAGTTAAAAACGCGGTTTTTGGGTTAAAAACGCGGAAAATCTTGTCAATTTCAATCATTATAGCTACATTTGCGGCTAATTATGCCTCGGAAGCGAGGAATTTTTAACTCTCAATCCTAAACGTCGGAGTCTGTTAATGACCACTAACTTTATAACTTTACCTTTCAATTCGTGGATATTCAACGGGGTCTTTGCGTTGCTGATTAGTATGTTGGTTACCGGAATCCTGATTCCGCGTATACTTTTGATTTCGTATCGCAAGAATCTTTTTGATGTCCCCGACAAGCGAAAAATACACCATGGCGCCGTGCCGAGGCTCGGCGGGATGGCTTTCATGCCTTCGATTTTGCTCGCGCTCGCTATCGTCGCGGGGGTGAACATATTGATGGCTGGAGCTCAGCCGGAGTCCGTGTCTCGGTTTTGTCCGTCGGATATGGTTGAGCTCTGCTTCGGCTTCTCGGCCCTGATGATGATGTATCTGGTAGGGCTTGCCGACGACCTTGTCGGAGTTCGCTACCGCGCCAAATTCGCGGCGCAGATCGTGGCCGCGGTGCTGATAGTCAGCTCCGGTATGACGGTTGACGATCTCGAGGGCTTTCTCGGCATCGGCGAGCTGGAGCCCTGGGTGGCCGATGTGTTGACGGTGGTTGTGATGTTGCTGGTTATTAACGCGATAAATCTGATAGACGGCATCGACGGGCTCGCCTCGGGCTTGTCGGCTTTCGCGCTCGCATTCTACGCGTTTATCTTCTTCAATGCCGGCGACTACCTGTATTTCATGCTGTCGATGGCATCGTTCGGCACTCTGGTCCCGTTCTTCTACTACAACGTGTTCGGGAATCAGAAGGTCGGCAAAAAGATATTCATGGGAGATACCGGAGCATTGACTTCGGGATTGATACTCAGCGTTCTCGCCATCAAGGCGAGCTCGTTGTCGCCGATCCCCGACATCGATTTCAACTATCCGCTCGCGATAGGCTTCTCGCCGCTTGTGGTGCCTTGTCTCGATGTTCTCCGCGTGTTTTTCCACCGCATCCGCGCCGGCAGGAGCCCATTCGAGCCGGGGCAGACCCATATCCACCATAAGCTGCTCGCTTTGGGTATGAAACAGCGCGTCGCGATGCTCGTTATCATCTCTCTCTCGGCGATGATAACGCTGCTCAACATAGTGCTGGCGAAACATCTGTCGATATTTATGGTGCTTGCCATAGACATCATAGGATGGACGACGTTTAACATCGCGCTGACCAAGGCTATAGAGCGCCGTAAGAAGACTCATCCGCAGATTGCCGAAATCTACGATTAGCCGGATCTCCCTCTCTAACCGCGTTTACAACTGATTTAATGAGAAATAAATAAACCAATCAACAATATGCGTAGTTTTAAACTTTTATATGCCATAGCTTTTGTTGCGGCATTAACAGCTTGCCAGACTCCGAAGGATATCACGTATATCCAGAACCTTAACTCAGGACAGTCGGTGTCGTCAGCCCCTATCAATGAAATCACGGCCCAGCCGGGCGACCGCGTGTCGATCGTGGTGCACTCTCAGGACGCTCAGCTCGCCGAAATCTTCAACCTCCCTATCCAGTCGCGTCGAATCGGCACGGCGACAGGGCGCCAGAGCGCGGCAGCGGCCTCAAGCGGCTCATACAACAGCGGCCAGACAGCTCCTTATATCGTCGACAGCTTCGGCGACATCGACTTCCCGGTGCTCGGCCCTATCCACGTGACAGGCATGACCCGCCAGCAGATCGCCAAAACCATAAAGGATGAGCTTATCAGCCGCCGCCTCCTGAAGGACCCGACGGTAGTGGTAGAGTTCCTTGACCACTCATTCACCGCTCTCGGCTCGGTAGGGCAACCCGGCCGCATAATCTTCGACCGCGACCGCCTCACACTCGTGGAGGCCATCGGTCTCGCAGGCGACCTGACAATCGACGGCGAGCGCACCAACGTGAAGGTGATACGCACCGAAGAGGGCAGAGAGCAAGCCTATGAAGTGGACCTCACCGACGCCAACTCGCTCTTCCAGTCGCCCGTTTACTACATACAGCAGAACGATATCATCTACGTAGAGCCCAACGACAAGCGCAAACGCGAGACGACCTCCAACGGCAACACGCCCTTCACCCCCTCTTTCTGGATCTCGCTCGCTTCATTCGGTATCACAGTCGCCCTCCTCTTCATCAAGTAATACCCGGGGGCGCGGAGATGACCGCGACGACCTCACACCGGACAATGACACAAGAACACTAAACTTCTGAACACCTGTGTAAAAATGGATAATAAACCGACTATAGAAACTGACGAAAAAGTCAAAGACACGCAATCAATCACGGTCAACGAGCTTCTTTGGCTTTGCCTTGCCCGCTGGTATTGGTTCGCAATAGCCTTGCTGATCACCTGCGGCTACGCATATTATTACATACTGAAAACCAACAAGGTCTATGTCTCAACCGCCGCTATCATGGTGAAGGATGACCAGACCAAGGGCAACGGCCCTGAAGTGTCGGAGACCTTCAAGGATATCGCCGGCTTCAACACGAAGCAGAATATCAACAACGAGATGGTGCAGATCAAGTCGACCATCATTATCGAAGAGGTTGTAAAGCGCCTCGGCCTCGACGTGAACTACACCGTGGCCGACGGATTGAAAAACCGCGTGCTCTACGGCTCAGACCTTCCCGTAGTGGTGAAATTTCTCGACCTTGGCGAGAACGGACACGCGAAAGTAAAGGCTGACTTTACGGGCAACGGCACCCTCATCCTCGACGACTTCACCCGCTACGACGGCTCGGACGACTCCACGGAGAAGATGGACCTGAAGATAAATCTCGCCAAGCAGTCGGGCGACACACTCGCCACGCCTCTGGGCCGCATCATCGTGGAGGAGAATCCGGCATTCCTCGGCTCGAAGCAGAAGCAGCTCGACATCACGATAGACCGCGTAGGGGTAGCGGCAGCCAAAAACCGCATACTCTCGTCGCTCGACACGCAGATTAAAGACAACTACTCGTCGGTAATGCACATCACTCTCAAAGATGTCAACCAGCAGCGCGCCAACGAAACCCTCGAAACGATCATCGAGGTCTACAACGAGAACTGGATCAAAGACCGCAACGAGAAGTCGGTATCGACCTCGGAATTCATCAACGACCGTCTCGTAGTCATAGAGAAAGAGCTCGGCTCGGTAGACTCAGATATATCGGACTACAAGTCGTCGCAGCGCATCACTGACGTGGGGGCCGTGTCGAGCGCATATCTCGAACGCTCACTCTCGGCGGCCGACGAAGTAGCCCGCCTCAACACCACTCTCTCGCATGCCCGCCAGGTGCGCGACCACCTCAGCAATGTCGCTAACTCCAATATCGTGCTCCCCGCGTCGACAGGTCTGCAGAACATAAGCATCGAGGGCCTGATCGCCGACTACAACATGGCGCTCATCACCCGCAACAACCTTATCGCCAACTCATCGGAGGAGAACCCGGTTGTAGAGCGCATCGACGTGGAGCTCGCAGGCAAGCGCCAGGCAATCCTCACGGCCATTGACTCTTACATCACCACCCTCAATGCCGAGATCCGAGGCACGCAGTCGCTCCAGGCACTGGCCGGATCGCACATGACGGCCGCTCCCTCTCAGGCGCGTCACCTGCTGACCTACGAGCGCCAGCAGAAGGTGAAAGAGGAGCTTTACATCTATCTTCTCCAGAAGCGCGAGGAGAACGAACTCTCGCAGGCGTTCACCGCCTACAACACCAAGCTCATGGAGCCCCCGACAATCTCGGGCCCCGTAGCTCCCAACGAGCAGAAAATCTACTCTATCGCAGTGGCCATCGGCCTTCTTGTCCCCGGCGGCTTCATCTTCCTGACCGAAGTGCTCAACTCTAAGGTGCGCGGCCGTCGCGACCTCGACAAGATACGTATACCGTTTGTCGGCGAAATCCCCGCTACGGGCAAGAAGGTCACCGGATTCCGCAAAATGTTTGGCAACAAGCGCCGCTCGCTTGAGAAGACCGAGATCATCGTGGACCGCGGCAAGAGCGATATTGTCAACGAGGCGTTCCGCGTGGTGCGTACCAACCTTGAGTTCATGATACCCCGCGGCGCGAACGAGAAGGGAGCGCGCGTGATCATGTTGACTTCGGCCAACCCCGGCTCAGGAAAGACGTTCATGTCGGCCAACCTCGCATCGGTGCTTGCGCTCAAAGGTAAGCGCGTGGCCCTAATCGACCTCGACCTCCGTAAAGCCACGGCATCGGAGCTTATCGGCGAGCCGACCCAGGGTATGTCGAACTACCTTGCCGGAACGGCAGAAGTAGAAGACGTGGTGGTACGCAACATTCAGGGTCACGAAGGCCTCGATATGTACCCGGCCGGTCCTATACCACCCAACCCCGCCGAACTCCTCTACAGCGAGCGTCTCGATAATCTTATCGCCCAACTGCGCGAGGATTACGACTACGTGATCATCGACTGCCCGCCCGCAGAGATCGTGGCCGACGCGAAGATCATCAACCGCCTCACCGACCTTACACTCTTCATTATCCGCGCAGGAGTGCTGGAGCGCAGCATGCTCGGAGTGGTACAGGATTTCTACGACACCAAGCGTTACGGCAACATGTCGATCGTGCTTAACGGCACGGAGAACTCGACCACGTCGTTCATCTACCGCGGCAACCGATTCAGCTATGGTTACGGCTATGGCTACGGTTATGGCTACGGCTACGGCAAGAAGAAGCAGAAACATTCTTCGGACTCGTCGAGCGAAAGCGAGGCAAAGAAGAAATAATATGCCGCCCCGGTCGCCTATGAAGGCCGGGATAGCGAAATCTTCAGCCAAATGCCTTCAGAATAATGTAGAATGAGAAACCCAATCAGAGCTATACCGCAACAAACAATCGTCGCCATGATGCCAATGGCGGCGATTGTTGTTGTCTTAACCGAGCTGTTGGGTATCATACCGGCAGAAGGCTTCAACGCTTTTCATTTGGCTTCATACGGGCTGCGACTCATATTGACGGTAGTGCTTGTGGCCGTCGCCCCGACGCTGAGAGTCAATCGATGGCTGCTGCTGCTTAGCGCGATCATGATCGCGTCGTCGCTGCTGTCGGGCGCGTCGACCCGCTACGATTCGCTGAAGCAATCGGTAATGTACGTATTGTCGATGGCTTTGGTGTCGCCATTGATCAGCAACGGTCCGCTCGACAAATTCCGCGGACAGTATTGGAAATGGCTGCTCATATCGCTTACACTCTTCATGCTGCCCAATTTCGGGATTTATGTGTATGACAGGATAGCGCATAGCGGATTGATCGTGTTTGCCGGGCTGTTTAAACATCAAAACGAGCTCAGTATCTCAGCCGCCATAGTGTCGCTGGTGTTGACCTGGACGTTGCTTAAAAGCGCGGCAGCGGGTGAGCGACTTAGTCTAAAAGGTAAGCTGACACGCATAGGCGCGCCATATATACTGCTGATAATGACGCTTATGCTGACCATAGCGGCCGGATCGCGGGCAGCGCTCGGGTCGCTGTTGCTCGGATTGGTGCCGGTGTTCGCGCTGTCGGGAGTAAGAGGCAGGCGCTGGATACAGGTGACGATCGGCTCGGCGATAGCGATAGCCACGATAATGCTTCAATATGACGCGCTATTCGGCGGCTTCACATTTAAAGTCGAGAAGGGAGTGGAGCGGGAGTCGATCACGTACTCTCGCGACGAGCTTTGGGAAGCGCGCTGGCTCGAATTCACCGACCACCCTTTGACGGGGATAGGATTCGGGGTGTCGACCCATTTCTCACCCCTCTTCGACCACCCGGATGAGGACGGGAACTGGACCAAGTCGGAAGCAGGCTCGTCATGGCTAAGGCTGTTGTCGAATCTGGGATTAATAGGTTTCGCGGTTTTCGTGATATTCAACGCGAAGCTGTGCGTAATAATGTCGCGCAACATAGGGCGGCGGGGTTCAGGAGGCACCGCCGACAAATCAAACACGCCCCACGGGCCTCCCGTAGGGCTTTATCTCGGACTGTGGGTGCTACTGATGGTCCACGGCTGTTTCGACGGCTGGATAGAATATGTGAGAGGAGTGGAATTTTTCCTCTATTGGTTGCTGACGTGGCAGATATGTTCGCTCGCCAAGCAATCGGAAAACGATGAAAGAAGAAATAAGTAAAGAGAAATGAAGAACTCAGTAGTAACGTCGCGTAATTTTAAGCTCGCAGCCACGTTGTTGGCGGTGCTGATAGTCGTGACCACGCTTCTGACGTTCATACCGATGTATGAAACCGAGCCTATAAGAGAGCGCCTGAATATCCCTGTCATCGACTGGGCGCCTCTGCGCAGTTGGCTCTATTTCATAGAGCTCGGCGCACTCGGGCTTGGACTTTTCGCCGCCCCAAAGGTAAGACTCAACAGGCTGATGATAGTGTTCTGCATCTTCTGCGCGCTGTCGTTGATAATACGCGCCGATGATGTAGAGATACGGTCGGTAGAGCATCTGCTGCTGTTCGTTGTAATGCTTGGGCTGCTGTCGCCGCTTATTTATAGCGGGGCTCTTGCGGTAGAGCGGGAGCAGCTATGGCGCGCGCTGATAGTGCTGCTCGCCTTAGATGTGGTAGTATCGATGATTTACTACATACCGTTTAAGATACCTCGGCCAAAGACATTTGTATATCCCGGTTTTATCGGGCACCCGATGTTGCTGAGCATAATCGCGGCGTTGGTAACGATAATCACGGTATGGTACACGTCATATCATTTCCCGACGCGGGGAACGGCCCGGAGAGGGCTGAAGATCGCTGGGCTGGGAGTAGTGTTAGTGTCGGGCGCGGCAATGACGTTCATACCTGGGTCGCGCGCGGCGATCCTATCATTGGTGTGCGGGTTAATGGTGATAACGCTGTTCGCGGTAAGGGATATGCGCAAGCGTAAGATAGTGAGCCTCGTGATAGGAGGGCTTGCGCTTATATGCGCAGTCGGGTCGGCGTATACGCTGAAAGTAGTGATTATAAAATTTAAGGTAGCCGACAAGCGCGGCTCGATGATATATTCGCGCGGCGAGCTTTGGGAAGCGCGATGGGAAGAGTTCAAGGAGAGTCCGTTGATAGGCATCGGATTCTGCAACGCGACGAAATTCTCAGAGCGATTCGATAAACATGGAGAGGAGGGAAGTAGCGGATCAGAGCCGGGATCGTCGTGGCTTCTGATGCTTTCAAACGTGGGTCTTCTCGGCTTCGGGGCGTTTGTATGGTTTAACGCCCGACTGGCCCGGCGACTGTACAGAGTGCTGAATCACAAGTCGTATAAATGGCGAATGAGGCCTGACGAGAGCCGCATCTCGCTGGCGGTGCTCTACCTCAGCCTATGGGTCGCGCTGATAATCCACGGGTTTTTCGAGGGATGGATCCTGTACGCGGGGTCGCTCGTGTTTATGTTCTATTGGTTGCTGACATCCAGAATATTGACCTTACCACAACCAATTAAGTAAGTATCGAAAAATTCCTTAAGATTATGAATCTATCAGTAGAGATGTCGAAATATGAAAATCACCTCGGGCTGCGTCATCAGTTCGTCAGGCTGATGTGGACAATAACGTGGGGCGTATGCGCCCGCTGGATACCCCGAAGCCTGTGCGGGGGTTGGAAACGCGCGTTGCTGAGGCTTTTCGGGGCGAAAATCGCGAAAACGGCCCGCGTATACTCCACGGCGAGGATTTATTACCCGCCGAATCTGTCGATGGATGAATATTCGGTGCTCGACGCAGGGGTAAACTGCTACAATGTAGGGCCAGTAGTAATCGGGAAAAACGCCACTGTGTCGCAAGGGGCGTTTCTATGCACCGCGTCGCACGACATCACGCACCCGCGCTTTAAACTCATGATAGCTCCGATCCGTATCGAGCCGCAGGCATGGGTGGCGGCGGAAGCGTTTGTAGGGATGGGCGTCACGGTAGGCGAAGGGGCAGTAGTAGGGGCCCGCGCGGTAGCGACGCGCGACGTGGCCCCATGGACCATTGTGGTAGGGAATCCGGCCAAGGTAGTGAAAAAACGCGAATTGCGTAACTGAATATGACACCAACAGACAAGCCGAGAAAGGATATAGTCGTATTGATGACGGCTGCTGTCAGCACGCGGGGCATGGTAGGCGCATGCTTCAGCGACGAGCAGCGCGAACTGATGTATGCCGAGGCTTTGAATTTCTATATCACGGATTTACTCACCGACCCTAATCGAAAAATCGTTTTCGCGGAAAACTCAGGTTGGGATCTCATATCATTGAAAAACCGGTTGCGTGGATTTGATGAGAAAAGAATCGAGTTTATTTCGCTTGACGCTAATGATTTCGATATTTCACGCGGCAAAGGTTACAATGAAATGCTGATGATAAACCAGGCGATTGATAAATCAAAATTAATTGACGATGAAACATACTTCTTTAAAGTCACCGGCAGGTATCCGATTTATAATCTAAAATATCTGATAAGAAAGGCCGAATCAAAAATCGCGCGCAGCGGAGTCAAACTTTATGCCGACATCAAGGACCATAACCTATATGAGCGTTTGGGCTTGGGGTGGTGCGGACATTCTTTTGATTGCCGCCTTTTTGCGGTAGAGAAGAGATATTATAAGGAACGGATAGCCCCTCTATATAAACTTTGCGATGACTACGGCAGAGGGAAATTGATGGAGGAGATATTGTTCAATTTTGTTAAATCGGAGAGGGAGGAGAATATGTCGCTGAGATTTCCGCGCGAGCCTCATTTCGGAGGACTGGAGGGGAGCGACGTGCAGGCTGTGTCGTTCTCAAAGCAGCAAGATTCAATAAAAGGGCGCCTAAAGCGCCATGTAGGAAATCTTATACGCATGACGATGCCCGGCTTCAAATTCTAAGAGCCTGTCCCATAAAATCTGTTAAAGCAGAGGCGGTCGGCCATTGAGCAGAGTTGTTGGTGTGATGAGGGAGTGTACTCGACGTACACGACTGAAGAACACGGACGAATATGCCAATGGATGGCCGAGGCAAGATACTTAAACCACCGCCATGCGTTGACCTCAATTAACTCTGATTTAGACTCAAATTTTGACAATTGCGAGCCGGATATTTCACTATTTTGAAAAATAATTATTAAATTCGCACACATAAAAGCGCGCAAGTCGACAATAAGCAAGTATCGGAAATAGCTTATTCCGAGGTCGGCCGCGCGGCACACTTAAATAAACGCGAACAGAAATGATAAAAATAGGAATAACTCATGGCGACATCAACGGAGTAGGCTATGAGGTAATCATAAAACTGCTTGAAGACAACCGCATACTCGAACTCATGACCCCGGTGGTCTACGGGTCGGCAAAGTTGATAGCGCAGTATTGCAAGCTTTTAGGGAAACCTAATCTGCCTATCAACCAGATAAAGGATGCCGACGAAGCGCGTGGGGGCATGATCAACGTAGTGAACGTTGTAGGCGAAGATGTGAAAGCAGAGCCGGGCACGACGTCGGAGGCCGCAGGCAAAGCCGCGGTGGCCGCCTTAGCGGCATGCGTAAGCGACGTGAAGGAGGGTAAAATCGACGCGATGGTCACGGCCCCAATCAACAAAAGCGCGGTGCAGAGCGAAGAGTTTCATTTCCCCGGCCACACAGAGTATCTGGGCGAGGCGACGCAGGGGAATCCGCTGATGATACTGTTTAATTCGGCCATGCGCATCGCTTTGGTGACAACCCACCTGCCTATCTCGCGCATAGCGGAGGAGATAACCGAAGAGGTCATCGTAGAGAAATTGCGCGCGTTCAACGAGTCACTGAAAAAGGATTTCGGCATAGTAAAGCCCCGCATAGCGGTATTGTCGCTCAACCCTCACGCCGGCGACAACGGCCTTCTCGGCAAAGAGGAGGAGGAGATAATCGCGCCGGCGATAAGCAAAGCGAGCGACGAGCGCATCTATTGCTTCGGCCCATACGCCGCCGACGGGTTCTTCGGGTCGGGTCAATACAAGAAATTCGACGGCATACTCGCTATGTATCATGACCAGGGCCTGGCGCCGTTTAAGACCGTAGCGATGGACAGCGGCGTAAACTTCACGGCCGGGTTGCCGATAGTGCGCACCTCGCCTGACCATGGCACTGCATTTGACATAGCGGGCCGAGGCGAGGCGTCGGAGGAGTCGCTTCGCGAGGCGGTCTACGCGGCCATAGATATAGCCCGCAACCGCGAAAGCCACGCCGAGCGCAATGCCAATCCGCTGCGTCGGCAGTATTTCGACAAGTCGAAAGACAATGTGGTGCTCGACCTGTCGAAGGAAGATTGAGCCGCAAGCTAATAAGCAAGCAAGTAAGTGTCGATACTTACTCTATACATTTTTATACATTACTGAAACTAATTTATACATTACTGAAACTTACTTACCTTAATTTCTTTACTTAATGAAAACTTTGTCAAAATGGCTGATAGCCGCAGTGACGGCGCTGTCGGCCACGTCGCCGGCCCTGGGCGCCTTTGTCGGCGAACGGTCGGATTTCCGCGACGAGACCATTTATTTCGCCATCACCACAAGATTTTACGACGGCGATCCGAAGAACAACGTGCTCTGCTGGGACGGCGTGAGCAATCAGGTAGCGAACAACGACCCCGCCTGGCGCGGCGACTTCAAGGGGCTTATCGAGAAGCTCGATTACATCAAGGCTCTCGGCTTCACGGCTATATGGATAACGCCTGTAGTGCAGAACGGGTCGGGATTTGACTACCACGGGTATCACGCGATGGATTTCTCGAAGGTGGACGTGCGCTATGAGAGCCGGAAGGAATGGGGCTCGCAAGAGGATGTGAAATTCCAAGACCTCATAGACGCGGCGCACGCCAAGGGACTGAAAATCATACTCGACGTAGTGCTTCAGCACACAGGCAATTTCGGCGAGAATCATTTCTGCAAGCTATTTGAACGCTCGCAGGATATACGCAATCAAGCCGACATCACCGCCGCCCTCATTCCCGACCAGGAGAAGCTCGGCGGGCCTGAATACTGGAATCTGCCCAACAGCGGCAGCCGCACGCAATACTCTGAACGATTTAAATATATCAAGAACACCGACGGCCAGAACCACGACTCAAAGAACTATTGGCATCACTTAGGCACACAATGGAACTGGGACGAGCCGAGCCGCTGGTGGGGCCAGATAGCGGGCGATTGCGTAGACCTCAACACGGAGAACCCGGCAGTGATCGACTATATCGTAGAGTGCTACGGCAAATTCATAGAGATGGGCGTGGACGGATTCCGCATCGACACGACGGGCCATATCGCCCCTCTGACATTCAACGCGGGCTTCATACCGCGCTTTATCGAGCTGGGGGAGAAGTATAAGAGCAAGCGACTCAACGAGGCTCCCTTCTATATGTTCGGCGAATGTTGCTCACGCTTCGGCAACGTGATCTACCGCGGGCAGCATGTGCTTTCGAGCCACTACTATACGTGGAAATCGGATCCGACACTCGTAGCGGAGTGGAAGACCTACACCGCCGACTGGTGGGCGCAGCAGAATGTGCCCGAAGGGGCATCGCCGTTGGGCAATATGCTTACCTGCCTTAAGGACGCCGGGACGGTGCACAACTCAGACAACGCGCTGATGATAGGGGGCGCATGGCATGAGCCGGACTACTCGATGGCTTCGGGATTCAACGTCATAGACTTCCCGATGCATTATAACTATACCGACGCGGGGAACGCCGTAAGGATAGCGAAAGAGGGGGACAAATATTACAACGACGCGTCGTGGAACGTGGTATATGTCGACTCACACGACTATGCCCCACAGCCGAGCGACAACAAGCGTTTCGACAAGGGAACGGCACAATGGGCCGAAAACCTCTCGATGATGTTCACGTTCCGCGGTATTCCGTGCCTTTACTACGGCTCGGAAGTGGAGTTCAAGAAGGGGTGCACTATCGACGAGGGCCCGGCGCTCGCGCTCGTCAACTCGGGCCGCGCCTATTTCGGAGAATACCTTAAAGGCACGGTCACGGCCAGCGACTTCGGCGTCTACACGGCCGAGGGAAACGTCGCTCAGACGCTCAACGCCGACCTGTCGCAGCATATCATACGCCTGAATCAGATACGCAGCGCGGTGCCCGCCCTGCGCAAAGGGCAATACACCTTCGACGGCTGCACCGCCAACGGAGGCTGGGCCTTCAAGCGAGCATACAAGGAGAGCTACGCTCTGGTCAGCGTCAACGGCGGGGCAACGTTCACGAACGTACCGGCCGGACGCTACACGGATCTCGTGACAGGAAAGACCTATAACGGGGGAGGCACGATCACGGTAGACGCGCCCAAAGGGAAAGGACAGTTGCGAGTGCTGGTAAAAGACTGGGAAGGGGGCAAAGTAGGGGTTGACGGCAAGTTTATCTACGAGACGTCGCCCGCGGCGCACGGCGGAAGCGTCAGCTTCACCGACCCCGGCACGACAGAATATTACACGGCGGACGACGCAATCGGGGCTCCGGCGGTGACATTCTCTCCGGCGGGGGGCTCGTTCAAGACCGAGACGCTCACAGTCACCGCGGCTCTTAACGAGGCAGCGGTGTCGGGCTGGGTAGAGGTTGCAGGCAAAGCACGCGAAACGCTCACCGCAGGCCATGGGCGAACGATGACAATCGGCGCGGATATGGCTTACGGCCAGAGCATCGACATAAGCTGGGGGGCAGTTTCACCGACAGGCGAGAGCTATGAGGGGAAAGTGACCTACAAGAAGGTAGACCCGAACGCGACAATCAGCGTCTACGTCACCGGCAAGGACAACGCGAATATCACGATGGCAAACATCTATGCCTGGAACAGCAGTAACACGACGATACTCGGCGCATGGCCGGGCAAGAACATGACAAAGCTCGAAACGGTAAATCTCGACGGGCGCGACTTCTATGTGGCCACATTCGACGACATGGAGAGCGTCAACGTGATATTCAACAACGGCGGTCAGCAGACCGAGGATATAAAGAACATAACCGAGGACTCATACTATGAGTATGACGGCAAGACGACGTATAAGAAAATCGACGTAGTGTTGACGAAATCGCCCGTAGTGTCGTTCACTCCCGCAGGGGGCGAGTTTGTCGACAAGATAACTGTGACGGCCAATCTGCGCAACGCGGACAGCGGATGGTACCAGATAGGCAACGGCCCGAAAACCGATCTCTCGGCAGCAGCGGCGACGTTCACGCTCGGGGAGAATATGGCGATCGGCGAGAGCGTCACGGTAAGCTGGGGCGCGACCTCGGCGACTGAAAGCGGAGCCGGAGAAGTGACCTTCACCAAGATAGAGGCGCCTCAGGGAGTCACTATCTACTACGACAACTCTCAGTCGAGATGGTCGACCGTAATGGTGCATCACTTCGACACGGACGCATCGTCGTGGCCCGGCAAGAAGATGAACTTTGTGCGCGACCAGATTTACACTTACGTGGTGCCCGTAGGGACACGCGGCCTGGTGTTTAACAACGGCAGCGGTGAGCAGACCGTGGACGTGCTCAACGTGGTCAACAACCATGTGTATAAGAGCACGACTAAGGACGGTAACTGGAAGGTGGAGGATTGCGGCGTTTATCAGAGCTCGGCGATAGAGTCGATTTCGGCGCCGAGCAACGACGAGGCCCCGGTGGAATATTACAACCTCCAGGGCGCGCGCGTGATTAATCCAACGCCCGGCATTTACATACAGCGTCAGGGCAACAAGGTGAGAAAAATCGTTATTTAAAGATAAGGGCTGCTCTACGGAGCAGCCCTATTATTTACTTGATAATCAGGTGGCTGCACTATGGTACAGCCCTGCTGGGCGGGGGTACAGGGGTGGATGCTTTCTGACGGCTAAAGCCGTCACCCAGTAATAGAGAGATGTTTGCTGATCGGGTTGATTCTCATTCTTGGGCTGAATCCCCACGCTCCATATTTAATTGATAGTCAGGAGGCTGCACTATGGTGCAGCACTACTGTTTGAGGACGCAACGCGTTGTGCGTACCCATCATGCTTGTAAATGTAAACAAATTTAGGAGAATTATTTATTTTTTTCATATCTTTGCTGTCAGTTTCCAATATATACTCGCTCGAATATTAATATAAACTAATTTAGGATACTTATTTATGAAAAAACTATTACTCTCTGTTGCTTTAAGCGCGATTGCTATTGTGCAGGCATCGGCCTTGACACCGACGCGGAGTCAGCACACGGTCGGCCAGCAAACCGAACAAACAAAGAGCGGATCGCAGCGCAAGGCGCCGTCGGCCAATGGGTTTGACCTGAAGATGTGCAGCGACATAGCGTCGTGGTATTATCTGCTGGGGCAAAATTCGCTGACATACGACTGCTATCTATACATTTCGCCGAAAATCGCCGACCAGCTCGCGGGAAACGAGGTGACCGAAATAACGCTCTCAACCACAACCGACTACACGACGACAAAGGCGGTGGAGGTCTATGTAAGCGAGGATCGCGAGGCGGCCCCGGCAGCGAGCGGAGTAGCTCAGCTGCTTGACTGCTATACCCTCTATCAGCAGGGTCGAACCCCGACTCAGTCGGTAGCCTTAGACGAGCCCTACACGATCAAGGCGGGGCAGGGATTCTATATCGGCTACAAGGTAGAGGGATGCAGGTGGAACAAGACGAGAGGCGCGGACTATGTGGTTGGCGTCGATGGCCTCGGCCCCTCGGAGTATGCCGGAAAGGTTGATTTGTATAACTCAAGCGGTCAGCTCATCGAACAGGTGGATATGGCTACCGACCTGGAGACCAATCTCTTCATAGCGGCCACGACGGTAGGCGACAAGAAGACGCTCGAAAATGTGTTCTCGATAGGGGCGTCCATGCTCGGCGAATACACCTTAGCGGTGACTAAGGCGAATCAGACAAGCGAGATCTCTCTGCTTGTAGGGAATTACGGAACCAACGCGCTGAAAACGATAGAATACAATGTCAGCGTGAACGGCAAGGACGCGGGAAGCTATGCGGAGTCGATCAATGTTGGGGCCGGCACGATCGCATGGACGCCGGTGGCTCTTGATCCGCTCGCGGCAGGGCGCAACGATATAGCAATCAAAGTGACGTCGATAAACGGCGTAGAGTGTGACTTCGCGGGCAATATGCAGTGTATCACCGTAGCGGGCGAGGGGTATGACCGCGCGATGCTCGTTGAGGAGGGCACGGGAGCCTGGTGCGGATGGTGCCCGATGGGTATCACCGGGCTAAGGTATATGTCGGAGAAGTATCCCGACACGTTTATTCCCATAGCGATTCATGTCAGCGACCAACTGCAGGCCGCAAGCTATCTGCCTTTTGTGAACAATGTGTTCTCGTCGTTTCCTTCATGCATCGTCAACCGCGACTTCATCTATGACATGCAGCCCTCGGTAGGCCTGCTGGAAGAGGCGTATACGATATGGCAAGGGCAGCGCGCCCCGGTGAAAGTAGACCTCAAGGTGGATATGGCCGAGGATTTGTCGCTGCTGCGGGCCTACGCGACCACGACGTTTGACTACGACGACGCGGAGGGGGATTACAAGCTGGCTTATGTGGTGATAGAGGACGGGCTATATGAGGTGCAGACCAATAATTACTCAGGGCGCCCGAGCTACGCGGATATTTACACGATGGAATGGGTGGATAAGCCAAGCTCGTTGGCCTGGGAATACGAGGATACGGCAGTTGACATATTCTCGGCCTACGGAATCGACGGGTCAATTCCCGCCGGAGCGGTTAAGGGCGTGGCGTCGGAGCACGTGTACACTATCCCCGCGACTAACATCACGAACGTCGACAACACGTCGATAATAGCGATGGTGCTCGACGGAGCGACCGGCACGGTGCTCAACGCGACCCGCGTGAAGGCAGAGGATTATGGAATCGCCGGCATCGATAACGTATTGAACGATAGCAATCAGGAGGCGGTTTACTATAATCTGCAAGGAATGCGCGTGGCTAACCCGCAGGGGGGCGTCTACATCAAGCGCCAGGGGGGCAAAGCCGCAAAGGTAGTTCTCTGATCGGTTGCCTACAAATGAATAAAGGGGGGCGCGGATGAGAGTCCGCGCCCCCCCCCCATTTATAGGTTACTTTAGGTTGGAGAGGTCGACGATTTTGTTGATGACGGCGTAGATGGCGAGGCCGGCGGGGGAGTGAATCTGGAGCTTCTGGGCGAGGTTGCGGCGGTGGGTGGTCACGGTGTTGACTGAGATGAAGAGTTTTTCGGCAATCTCTTTGTTTGACATTCCGCAGGCCACGCAAGCGATGATTTCGCGTTCGCGCGGCGAAAGGGTGTCGGAGTCGGATTCGGCCTGGTTGCCTTCGCTTTCAATGGTAGGGATGGGGTTGAGCTTGACCTCCTCCTCAAGTTTCTCGACGAGGGGAACGAAAAGGGAGTCCTCGACCTTGCAGTGCGCGATAAGATCCTCCTCGCAGTTGATGAGGTCGAAGAGCACGGCGTTGAGCAGATTGTTGTCGCGCTGGGGGAGGTAGCGAATGATTATGTCCTTCAACTCTTTGAGCTTAGAGTGGATGCTGTGGTGGCCCGAGGCGAACACGCCGATATTGTAGTTGGGGTCGAGTCGCCCGGCAAGCAGGGAGCGCACGTAGTCAAAGACGGTCAGGCTCTCGTAGGTCATGTGGCGGCGCACCTCGTCGGTGTATTCATCATAGAATTTGAGTATGAGCATGGCCACTTCGTCGCGCCCCGAGCAGTCGATAGCCTCGATTATCTGGCGGCGGATGCGGGGGAGGTTGAATTCGAGGAAGTAGGAGTGGGCCTTGTCGAGATAATGCATCAGGGAGGCAGCGCTGATACCGTCGATAGAGGCGTGGCCGAATGATATGAAGTTGGCGACGGCAATGAATGTCGTGGAGTCAACATTCTGATTATCGCACACTTGCTTCACGGTTTTGTCGGCAAAGCCGAGCGAGATGCCGAATCGGCTCATGGCCATGAGCAGCAACGGATTGCTCGATACGAGGCTCGTCATTTTGTCGTCGGCAGTATATAGCTTTATCTGTTTCATCGCGCATTTAAGGATTCCTGCTTGTCAATGCAAAATTAGCTAATCGATGATTATGATTCAATACTCAATACTGAGTATTCGCCGCCGCTATGCGCTCAGTCTTTGTCGATGAAGAATTGGGGTATGTTGGCCAGGAAAAGGTCGGGGGAGTTGAGGCGGTCGCGCTTCGCGATAAGCTCCGAGAGCTTCACGTCGGCGATCACGTAGTTGCTCTCGCCGGAGATGTATTGCTCGTGGATGCGGTCGAAGTCCACGACGTGGAGAATGTTGGTTGTCGAGTAGCGGGCGTAGATGCGGAGAGTCACGTCGGTGGTGTAGGCCGGGAGGGAGACGAAGCGCATCTTTTTGTAGCCGTAGCGGTAGTTATGGTGCAGGGCGGTGATGTCGCTGAGAATCGAAGAGGCCGTTGGGAGCGACCCGGCGCCTTTGCCGAACATAAACTGGCGGTCGTAGCACTCGCCGCGGATCACTACGCCGTTGTACTCGTCGTCGACGCTGTAGATATATTTCGAGGGCATTACGAACTCCGGCATGACAAACATGGTGAACTCCTCGTCGGTGAGTTTCACCACTTGCGCGACGAGCTTGATTTTGGCGCGCTTCTCGCGGGCGTACTGTATGTCGGAATCGTGGATGGAGGAGATCCCATAGGTGAATACCGTGTCGGGGTCGACGTACACCCCCAGGGCGTGCATGGTGATTATGACGAGCTTGAAAAGCGAGTCGTAGCCCTCGATGTCGTATGAGGGGTCGCTCTCGGCAAAGCCAAGCTCCTGGGCGCGGCGCAAGGCGTCGGCGTAGCTCTCGCCGTGGTCAAACACGCGCGAAAGGATGAAGTTGGACGATCCGTTGAGTATGCCTTTCACTTCGAGGAGCAGGTCGTTGTCGTAGTATTCCTCAAGATTGCGGATCACGGGGATTGAGCCGCACGACGACGCGTCGTAGAGCAGCGCCACATCATGCTCGCGCTGAAGGTCGATAAGCTCGGGCAGATGACGGCCAAGCATGGCCTTGTTGCCTGTGACGACGTGCTTTCCGGCCTTGAGAGCAGCGCTGACGATTTCAAAGGCCGGCTCGGCTTTATCGATTACCTCCACGATAATGTCTATATCGGGGTCGGAGATTATATCGCCGGCGTCGGCGGTGAACAGATGCTTCGGCGCCTCCACGCGACGCGGCTTGGACAGGTCGCGCACGCAGATACGCGAGATCTCGGCGCGGGCGTTCTTCGACTTTGAAAGCACCTGATATATGCCTTGCCCGACCGTTCCGAAACCTATAAGGCCTACTTTGAGCATCTTATCTTCGTTTTGTTGCATGATGTGATTGAAAAATGTGAGAATATTTCTGAGAGCAAAGGTAAGAAAAATCGCCGTAAATACCGCCTATGCGGCGGCAAAATTAGGGCGATCGCGCGAAGGATTACCGAAGAAAGGGGATGAGGAGGGCATTGAGCTGGTCGGCCTCGACGAGGAATCCGTCGTGGCCAAACGGCGAGGTGATTTCGCGGTAAGTAGCGTCGGGAAGCATCTCGGCGAGGCGTCTCATCTCGGAGGGGGTGAAGATGATGTCGGTTGACACGGAGATGACGAGCGCGGGAACTTTAACGCGGCTCAAAGCGGCGGCTATGCCTCCGCGGCCGCGACCGACGTTGTGGGTGTCAAACGACTGGAGAATAGCGCAGTAAGAGTATGCGTCGAAACGCTTCACAAGTTTGTCGCCCTGATGTCGCTGATATGTGCAGGCGCGGTGAGCAGGCGTGGCTGCGGGGTCGGCTGTGTTCCAATAATGGGTTTCGGCGGGGTCTTGCTGCGTGAGGTTGTATCCCTCGGGACCGCGGTAAGTAAGCAAGCCTATGGCGCGCGCGGCAGCGAGTCCTTTGGCTCCCCCTTCGGGGAAATCGAGGAAGTAGGTCGGGTCGGAGAATATGGCCATGCGCTGGGTCTCGTCGACGGCGATAGTCCAGGGCGACGCATAGGCATCGGTGGCGCAGAGCACTATCTTGCCGAATCGCTCAGGCTCCTCTACAGCCCATTCAAGAGCCTGAAACCCGCCTACCGAGCTGCCTATCAAAGCCTTGATCGAGCGCAGGCCGAGCGCGTCGGCAAGCAGGCTATGGGCGCGGGCTATGTCGCGCATGGTGTAGGCGGGAAAAGAGCGGTAGTAGGGTTGGCCGGTAGCCGGATTGAGGCTCATAGGCCCTGTCGTGCCGTAGCAAGAGCCGATAATGTTGGCGCAAATGACAAAATTCTCCTCCGGGTCGAGAAATCCACCCTTGACCACTGTGCCGGGCCACCAGTCGGCAACGTCGCTGTTGGCCGTCAGCGCGTGGCATACCCATATCGCGTTGTCGCGCTCGGGATTGAGTTTGCCATAGGTATGATAAGCGATGCTGAAGTCGGGGAGCGTTGCTCCCGACTCCAGCGCGAATGGCTCGTTATGGTGATAGATATGATGCAATCTTATGTAAGGGTCTAAACGAGTTTGTTGGCCATGCGAATGGCGATAGAGATATGGGGGCAGATATGGTCGGAGCCGATAAGCTTGTCGATGCCGGCGTGGATAAGGGTCTCCTTAACGTTGTCCTTCACGCCCGAGAGCACCACGTGGATGCCGTCGGCCTGCGACGATTTGATAAGTATTTCAAGGTTGTGGAGCGCGGTGGCGTCGATGAACGGCACTTTACGCATACGTATGATGCGCACTTTGGGCTTCTCGCCAATAGTCGAGCGCATCATCTCCTCGAATTTTGTGGCTATGCCGAAGAAGAAGGGGCCGTCGATTTCATAGACCTGCACGCCGGGGCGCACGTCGAGCACCTCATGGTGCATAGGATTGACCTCGGAGCCTTCGGCCACGTCGAGCTGTTCGGAATATGTGCGTATCTCGGTGTTTTCCATCACGCGGCGCAGGAAGAGAACCACAGCCAGGAGCAGACCTATCTCGATAGCGATAGTGAGGTCGAAAATCACGGTCAGGATGAATGTGACGGCCATAATCGAGATGTCGCCCTTTGGATTGTGGAGCATCGCGCGGATTGTGCGCCAGCCGCTCATGTTGTAGGCCACAACCATAAGCACCGCCGCAAGGCAAGCCATCGGCACATAGTTGATAAGCGGCATGAGGAAGAGGAAAATAAGCAGCAGCACGACGGCGTGGATGACTCCGGCCACGGGGGTGCGGCCGCCGTTGGAGATGTTGGTCATTGTGCGCGCGATGGCTCCGGTGACGGGGATGCCGCCTACGAACGGCACGGCTATGTTGGCTATGCCCTGGCCTATAAGCTCGGTGTTGGAGTTGGTGTGCGAGCCGGTGACGCCGTCGGCCACTGTGGCCGAGAGCAGCGACTCGATAGCTCCGAGCACGGCGATGGTGAACGCTGAGGGGAGGAGGAGGTTGATAGTGGCGGGAGTGATAGAGAATCCGTGCACCTCGGGGAGGTCGGTCGACATATTGCCGAAACGCTCGCCGATAGTCTCTATCTGAAACTCAGGATAGTAGCTCTTCAGCAGCACGACCAGCGGTGTCACTATAAGTATGGCTAAAAGCGCGCCGGGGAGTCGCTTAGAGATTTTTGGGGCGATGATTATTATGGCGAGCGACAGCAACGCGACGCCCATTGTCATCAGATTTATATGGTCGAAGTTGCAGCAGTAGACCCACCATTTCGAGAGAAATTCGCCGGGGAGGTCGGTAAGCCCTAAGCCAAAGAAGTCGTTGACCTGGGTTGAAGCGATAGTGAGGGCGATGCCCGCGGTGAAGCCCACGACAATGGGGTAGGGGATGAATTTGATGACGGTGCCGAGTCGGAACACTCCCATCAGCACCAATATAAGCCCGGCCATAAAGGTGGCCACTGCAAGCCCCTCGATGCCGTAATTGGCTATTATACCGTAGACTATCACGATGAATGCGCCCGTAGGACCGCCGATCTGCACCGAGTTGCCGCCAAAGGCCGAGACGATGAAGCCGCCTACAATGGCGGTGATGAGGCCGATTGTAGGGCTTACTCCGGAGGCAATGGCGAAGGCGATAGCCAGAGGAAGGGCCACGATGCCCACAACTACGCCGGCCACGAGGTCGGCTTGGAATTTGCGCCGATTGTAATGCGCAAGCGCGCCCCACAGTTTGGGGCGAAAGTCAAGTTTGCCTGTAAGATTCATAGCAAATTACCTTAGAATACGTACCTGAAGAGGCCAATCCTCTTCGTTATATTGGTTTCAGAATATCGCCGCGAAGTTACGCAAAAATGTTAAAAATACCTAAACCCCCGCATTAAAAAAGTGAGAGCCGCAGCCAATCGGTGTTTTGTCGGCTGCGGCTCTTATTACTTTACAGGTGTCGGGGATAAGCGTATAGCCTATCGATAACATTTATGCTGGCGCTTTAGTTGCTGAGGGCGGAGTGCATCGAGGCCGCGGCATGGCGTCCATCGCCCATGGCGAGTATAACGGTCGCGCCTCCGCGCACTATGTCGCCTCCGGCGTAAAGGTCGGGGAGGGTGGTGAGCAGGGTGTCGTCGACCTGCAGAGTGCCGCGGCGGGTGACATCGAGGCCAGCGAACGAATTGGGGATTAGCGGGTTGGGCGACACGCCTACGCTGACGATAACCACATCCACGGGAATCTCCTCGATAGCTCCGGGGATAGGCACCGGCGAGCGGCGCCCGGATTCGTCGGGATCGCCAAGCTCCATGCGCTGTATGCGCATCGCTTTCACATGACCGGTCTCGTCGCCGATATATTCCACCGGGTTGCAGAGGTTAAGGAATTCGACACCTTCCTCTTTGGCGTGTTTCACCTCCTCGGTGCGGGCAGGCATTTCGGCTTCGCCGCGGCGGTAGACTATCATGGCGTGCTCCGCTCCCATTCGGCGCGCTGTGCGCACGGAGTCCATCGCCGTGTTGCCTCCGCCAATCACGGCGACACGCTTGCCGTGAGGCACCGGGGTCGCGCCCCCGTGTCCGGCTCCCATGAGATTGATGCGGGTGAGATATTCGTTTGACGATAACACGTTGATGAGGTTTTCGCCGGGTATGCCCATGAAGCGGGGCAAGCCGGCCCCTGAGGCCACAAAGATGCCGTCGTAGCCGAGATTGTGGAGGTCGTCGTAAGAGAGAGTCTTGCCTATCACGCAGTCTTTCACGAATTTTACTCCGAGCGAGGCGAGGGCGTCGATCTCGACGTCGACCACCGAGTTGGGCAAGCGGAATTCGGGAATACCGTATTTAAGCACACCTCCTATCTCATGCAGGGCCTCGTAGACGGTCACGTCGTAGCCGAGTTTCACCATATCGCCGGCAAAAGAAAGCCCGGCGGGGCCTGAGCCTACCACCGCCACTCGCTTACCGTTGGCCGGAGCTACGGCGACGGGGGCTTTTTCGTCGGAATTCTGCTCGCGGTCGGCGGCAAAGCGCTCAAGATAGCCTATCGCCACGGCGGGCTTCTTCATCTTCAGGTATATGCACTTCGACTCGCACTGCTTTTCCTGGGGGCAGACGCGGCCGCAAACGGCCGGAAGCGCCGAAGTCTCTTTGAGAGTGGCGGCGGCGTCGCGGAAATTCTTGCGCTGAATGTTTTTGATGAATCCGGGTATGTTAATGCCTACGGGGCATCCGGTGACGCATTGAGGGTCGGGGCAGTCAAGGCAGCGGGTGGCCTCAAGCACGGCCTGTTCTTGCGAAAGGCCCTGATTGACCTCTTCGTTGCAGGTGACGCGGTAGTCGGCCGGCAATTCGGGCATCTTGGCGCGTGGTATCGCGGTGCGCTCTTTTGCCGTCATGGCGTCGCGGAGTTGCTGGCGCCATTGGGCGTCGCGGGGAGATATTGTTGACATTTTGATCAGTTAAGTAGTTTTTGATACTTGCTCTTACGTATGGCGCGTATAGCGTTTGTTGTTGCTCGGAGAGATAAGTCGGCGAAATAACAGGTTTTTAATTGTAAGAGCGCAGGCGCATCATCATTTCGTCGAAATCCACTTGGTGGGCGTCGAATTCGGGTCCGTCGACACATACAAATCTCATCTTGCCCCCGACGGTGACGCGGCAAGCGCCGCACATGCCGGTGCCGTCGACCATGATAGTGTTGAGCGAAGCCATCGTAGGCACTTCGTATTTCTTGGTCAGCAGCGACACGAATTTCATCATTACGGCGGGGCCGATAGTGACCACCAGGTCGACCGGCTCGCGCTGAATCACGCTCTCAACGCCGTTGGTGACCAATCCTTTTGTGCCGTAAGAGCCGTCGTCGGTCATGATGATGACCTCGTCGGAGTGTTCGGCCACCTGCGGCTCAAGGATGATAAGCTCTTTGGTGCGGGCGGCGAGCACCGACACCACTCGGTTGCCGGCTTGCTTCAGGGCCTTGATGATAGGGAGAAGCGGGGCCACGCCGACGCCTCCTCCGCAGCATACGACAGTGCCGTAATTGGCGATTTCGGTTGCCCGGCCGAGCGGCCCTACAACGTCGTGGAGAAATTCGCCCGGCTCAAGCGAGCATATTTTGCGCGTGGATGGGCCTATGGCCTGTATGACTAACGTAATGGTGCCTTTCTCGGTATCGGAGTCCGCTATGGTGAGGGGTATGCGCTCGCCCATTTCGTCGGCGATAACGATAACGAAGTGTCCCGGGCGGCGCGATTTGGCTATTAGCGGAGCCTCGACCACGAGCTTCACCACATTTTCCGAAAAGTGTTCTTTCTCAACGATTTTATTCATTGGTAGCGCGATTGTGAAAAGTTATGAATATGCAAATATCGCAAAATAACGACAACCAGCCAAGAGATTGCCGCAATTTTTCTCACCCAGTTTCCTACATAATCACTTCTCCGCATGGTGGCTTATTGGTTTCTTCATATCCCGCCTCCTGTTTAAGAGCCTGTCCCATAAAATCTGTTAACGCTGAGGCGACGGTCGCCCCCATCGCCCGTGGAGCGTCTATGTGAGCATGTTGAAACGATACGGCTTGCGGCAGATAAGTATGCTTGAGCTGAATCATAATGAAGGCCATCTTCGTCATTGCCGTCGCCGTGGTGAGCAGCTGCTCGTAGCCGCGGCTTAACCCGCTTGTTGCCGTCTATGCCTTTCCGCGATTGAGGCAATCCGCTCTTGACGCTCAGGCGGCATCCGCCATTGGCATCCGGTCTTCAAAACGTATATTATTCCTTCTAAATGCCTAATATTCAGCTTTGTGTTCGTTCTGGCGAAGAACGAGGAGAGACGGTGCTTTTGTTTGGAGTTAAGTAGAGAGTAACGTTTCACATATCGTTAACGCGCTTAAGGAGCGAATATTACCTCTGTCTCGCATATCTTGGGCGCTTTCGAAGCCGTCGCTCGGTCACAATGCGACGGCATTGCTTCCTCCCGCCGCCTCCAAAATCACTCCAAGATATGCGACCTCAGCCTTAACATATATTATGGGACAGGCTCTAAAATGGGCTGTATTTACTCATAATCGGCGGGTGGACGAGGTCGGTTTGTGGTATGAGGCGAGGAAAATGCGGTGGTTGGTTTGGATTTGTCGGGCGAAAGGACTATTTTTGTAGGCAGAATAAATTAATCCAGTGTCGGGCCAATCGCGCGTATGCCACACAACGCATAGCGCCGTAACCCGAATTGATTTCTAAAACTGCCTATCATTATGAAACTATTATTCAGCACCATGCTTATGGCCGCGGCCTCGGTTGCCGCAGTGGCTCAGGATGCTCCCGCCGATTCGATTCAGGAAAAAAACGACTCCACAGGGGGATTTGTGTTTACCGACGTTAAGGTGATCAAAACCACGCCCGTGCGCGACCAGAACCGTAGCGGCACATGCTGGTGCTTCTCGACAAATTCGTTTGTCGAGGATGAAATCCTCCGCATGAGCGGCAAAGAGGTCGATCTTTCGGAGATGTTCACCGTAAGACATTGCTATCAGGATAAGGCCGAAAGATACGTGCGTCTCTACGGCGACGCTAATTTCGCTGCCGGGGGAGGGTCGGTCGACATACCCTACGTGTGGGATAAATATGGCGCGGTGCCCGAATCGGCCTATCCCGGCATACTTTACGGCGAGGATAAGCATGATCACTCGGAGCTCGACGCCGTGCTGACCGGCTATGTCAATGCCGTGAAATCAAAACCCGGCAAGCGCCTCTCTACCGTATGGCGCAAAGGCTTCTCCGGTATCCTCGACGCTTATTTAGGCGATTATCCCGAGACCTTCACTGTCGACGGCGTGACATACACTCCGAAAACCTACGCCGCCTCATTGCCCTACAAGCCTGAAAACTATATTGGTCTGACCTCGTTCACCCATCATCCGTTCTATCAGGGATTCGCTCTCGAAGTGCCCGACAACTGGCTATGGGAAGACTACATGAATGTGCCTTTGGAAGATCTCAAGGCTGTGGTTGACTACGCTGTCGAGAACGGCTATCCGGTGGCATGGGGCGCCGACGTGAGCGAGGGGGGATTTAACTGGAAGAAAGGCTACGCTGTGATGCCCAAGCCTACCGACGTTTCGTCGCTCGAAGGCACTGAGCTTGCCCGCTGGGTGAAACTGTCGGACAAAGAGCGTCAGGACAAGCAGTTTGAAATCGATGGCCCCTGCGACGAGATCGAGGTCACTCAAGAATCACGTCAGGAGATGTTTGACCGTCAGGAAACCACCGACGACCACGGCATGGAAATAGTGGGCTACGCGACCGATCAGAATGGCAACCGCTACTATAAAGTGAAAAACTCTTGGGACACCAACCAGGTTTACGGTGGCTACCTCTATGTTTCAGAGCCTTATTTCCTCGCGAAGACCCTCGACATCTATGTCAACAAAGACGCTCTTCCCAAGGACTTGCGCAAAAAACTCAACATTAAGTAAACCATTAAACTCTTGCAAAGATGAAATGCGTACATTGCGGGGCTGAAATCCCCGCCGGCTCCGCCTTCTGCCCGAAATGCGGCGCGGCTTTGATACAGGGCGGAGGCTTCAACAACGGCCCGCAAGGCGCTCAGTGGCCCGGCCAACACGGCCCGGGCACCGTGCCCCTCGGCAACGGCCGCATGGCTCAGACGCCCCAGCAATCAAAGGGCGTGCCCACATGGATCTACGTGGCGCTCGCGATGATTATCGCCGGCGGAATCGCCGCAGCCGTAGTGCTGTGGCTCGTGCCGGGTAAACCGGCGCAAACACCCACTCCGATTCCGGCCACCGAGGAGGTCGTGGAGGTTGATGAGGCTTACGATAACGGATTGACCGATTACACCGACATGGTTTGCTACCGCTATCTTTCGCAGGAAGACTTATACGGCGTGCCCGCGTCGGAGCTGCGTCTGATGCGCAACACTATCTACGCCCGTAAGGGATATATATTTAAGTCGGCCGATCTTACCGCTCACTTCAGCCAGTTCCCATGGTATACGCCGATGCGCTCCAATATCCCTCAATCGGAGTTCACTGATGTTGAAAATTATAATATCCAGATGATAAAAAGATTTGAATGATGATTAAGCCGGTGAATCTCAACGCGATATTGTCGGGGGCGGTTTTGACCATGCTCGTAGCGTGCTCTACCTCCCCATCGTCGCCCTCGTCGGCCGAAAGCGCCAATCCCGTTGTCGAGGAGGCTGCTGAGGCCGAGGTGGAAGTCGAGGAGTCAATTCCAGAGGGAGCGCAGGCTCTCATCTCGGCATATCCCGATTTCATTAAAGGCTACGAAGATAACGAGATAGTCTTTAACGACGGCACCCGCATGGTCTACGATGACGGTCGCGAGAAGGATTTCGCCACAATGCTAGATAACTCCGACCTCGAAGATATGTTTTACACGGCCTACACGGCTGGCGGTAAGCCGGAATATCTTGCCGATGCCGGGCGTTCGCGGTCAGAGGCGCTCTTCAAAAAGATGTACGGAAACAGCGAGGGAGCCGTTCGCTCGAAACTGGTCGACGTGCCGTGGCTTAACGGTAAAGTCAAGTTCACTTCGGTCAACGGCGCGGCCGACAGCCTCGCGGCAGTCAATAAAGAAATGGCCGCGCACCCCGAGCTACGCAAATACCTTGACAGCTCAGGTACGTTCTACTGGCGTAACGTCAGAGGGGCCAACCGATTGAGCGCGCATAGCTACGGCGTCGCCTTTGACATCGCTGTTCCACATTCCAATTACTGGCTTTGGGATCACAAAGGGGCCGCTGAGACCGACAAGATCAGCTATGCCAATAAGATACCGATCGAATTGGTGAAAATATTCGAGAAGCATGGGTTTATATGGGGCGGCGCGTGGTATCATTACGATACGATGCACTTTGAGTATCGCCCTGAGATCCTCGCTTTCGCGAAATTGAGCCAAAAAAAGTGACTAATTTGCGCGTAAAATCATCACAAAAACTAAATTTAAACGCATTTAAAACGGATTTAAACGTAAAAATAGCTTATGATTTGCCCAAAATGTAATCATTACAACGACGAAAATGCCCGCTTTTGCCATAATTGCGGCCACGCTCTGGATGTCGACGATAATCCCGCGACCGATATTTTTCCCGACGACAGCCCCGACACCGAGATTGTCGACGACGACGAGGAGGACTACGCGACAGAGCCGCTTGAGGAGAACGCAGAGGCGGGGAATGACGACCTGCCCCCGCGGCGTAAATTGAGCGGAGGCGCCTTGGCGGCAATCATCGCGGGCGCTGTGGTAGTGGTCGGCGGGGCCGCGTACCTTTTATGCGGAGGTTACGACCGCTTATTCGGAGGCGAGGCCGAGGAGTCGGAGTATATATACAACGGCCAGCATGAGCCGGGCGAGGGGGAGATGGTGGATATACCGACCGACGAGCCCTCTTACACCGACGATGAGTCAGACTGGGCTTGCCACGTGCTTCTAACCGACTCCGATCTCAGCGGTAAATCTCAAACCGAGCTGATTAAGCTCAAAAACTTCATATATGCCCGACATGGGTATGACTTCCCCGACGCTCGCACCAAAAACCAATTCAAGGCTTATAAGTGGTATCAACCGACCACAGCCGACCGCCCCGACAGCAAGCTATCGACCGTAGAGAAGGCTAACATTAAGCTTATCGAAAAGTATTTAAAATGATTATCGATGAATACGTGGCGCAAATATTCGATATTTCCGCTCATGGCCTTGATGCTGACCGCATTATGGGCGTGCGGCGAAAAGCATCCTGAATATGAAGGCGCCATATATTCATTTGAGGAGTTCGCGTTTTATCCCGACTCGGCCTTTGATTTGAACTTCCAGCTTCGCTGCGGCGATGACAGTTACGAAGTGATCGATGGGGGAGGATTAGTGAGAACGCCGATAAAGCCTGTCGACCCCGACGCCATGTCTATGGAGGGGAGCGACCGTCTGATTAATCTGCTCTTTAACGGCGGGATGCAATCGACAGGAGCGCCAGCTGTCGACGGCGACGAGTCGACGTTGCCCTATCGACTGTATGTCTACGACGTGCTGTGCAACCCCGACTCGTCAAAGGCTGCGTTGAGGCAATGGATCGAGAAGGAGAAATCCAACGCCGATAAGCCTTATCAGAGGCCTATTATGGCGGCATCGGTCGATTGGGCGTTGCCGGCGCGCGAAATCTATTACGCTACAGGCGATTACGAATGGCGCAACAGCAATGCCGCCGACCTGATGTCGATATTGCGACGCGAACGTTACCTTACATTTGATCCCGCGGTCAACCTCTTCAGAGGGGCTACGCGGACGGCGGTCAACTACCGCTGCGACTCGCTGATGAATGTGGCCGACGTGGCCTCGATCTACTGTTTCAGCGTCAACGCCGACCGAGTTACCGCCTACGACTACATATCGCTCAAGACCGAGCTTGCGGCAGAGTTGCGCGACTCGCTCGCCGTAGCCCTCGAAACATATTTGTGGAATCCCCGCCGCAGCAGCTTCTCAGAGATGTTGTATCAATGGCCTTACCCGATACAGCTCGATGCGGTCGATAATCTGGCCCAGGCGGCCGCGGTGCTCGCAGGGTCGGTTTCGGAAGCGGCCGCGGAGCGCCTTATCAAGAACTCCCCCTGCGGCTATTTGCAGATATACCCCTTCTATCCGCTTTCGGCCAAATCCGCGCCCTCGCGCGAACGTGTCGACCTCGCCACGGCGCTTTGGGCGGCCGCGGCTGCCAAGGTGCGCAACGCGAAGGCGTTCAACTACGCGTATTCGCTTTTGGCGCGCCGTTGTATCGACAACTCGGCTGTCGCAGGTCTTTTCCGAGGCGCTACGCTCCGCTCCCTGTTCGGCATACAATTGGAGGAGGATGCGCTGCGCTTCGCTCCGTTCGTGCCGCAGGAGTTTGGCGACGATCATCGCCTTAAGAATTTCAAATACCGCGACGCGACGCTCGATATCGCCATTTCGGGCTACGGCGACGTTATCTCGACCGTGATGCTCGACGACGAGCTGATTGAATCAGCCTCGATTCCGTCGACTCTTAAGGGCAACCACACGCTGAAAATCACGCTGGCAGGCTACTCGCGGACCCCCTCCGGCGTAAGGTTTTCCGAGCCGGTGAAGTTGCCTTATTCCCAGCCCGCAACCCTCTGCGCCGACGACCCCCGCGAGCTGAATCTCGGTAGATACGATAAGTACAATATCTATATCGACGGCGAGCAAACTCATCAAAATCAAGGTAATCACTTCCAATTGAATCCCTCTGTAAGCAACGCGACCTTCTACAGCTTCGTTCCTCTTGCCGACGATAGTGTCGCGGGAATGGCTGCCCCGGCCTACAGCGTCGTTCCGTCGGCGTGCGTGTCGACGGTCAATCCGGTGAAAATCGGGCAGACAGGCACAAAGATTTTCAACCATATCATCGCCGACAAGAAGCGCAACGCGCGCGCCGTGCCTTCGCCCGAATCGTTCGTAGAGAGCACGCGCTACCATAATTCGTCGCTGAAATTCACCTATCGCGCTAAGGAAGAGGGGCTATACTATGTGCAGATAGTTTATCTTGACGGCCTTGGGATAGTGAATCCGGGCATGAAATACGCGTTCAGGACGCTTGCTGTCGACGATGATCTCCGGGGCCTGTTTGTGCTTCCGCAGCTCCCGCGCAAAAGCTGGACGCCCGACACCAAATGGTGGGAATTCAAAGGCGAGTCGCTGCCGTTGCCGGTGTATCTCAGCGAGGGCGTCAACAAGCTGTCGATCGATTATCTCACTCCCGGAGCGAGCGGATCGACCACCCCCGAGGAGGACGATGCCAATATGGTGATACCTACCGCTATAAGGATTTTCAGATAAGGAAAACCGCAGTAGGCGAAATGGATCTCCGTCTACTGCGGTTTTATAACGCGTGTATTGCTGATAATCAGGGCGATTATTTGTATTTCTCGGCTTGCGACTTGATGAGGTCGAGGTCGTCGAAATAGTTGATTTTCATGGCCGCGCGGACTTCGTCGAGGGTTTTGGCAGCTGCTTCGCGGGCTTTCTCGGAGCCCTTTTTCAGAATTTCATAGACCAATGGTATGTTCTGCTCATAGTGCTTGCGGCGTTCGCGTATCGGGGCGAGATACTCCTCAAGCACGTTGATCAGAAGTTTTTTCACCGTTCCGTCGCCTACACCGCCGGCCACGTAGCGGTCCTTAAGGTTCTGCAGGGTGCCGAAGTCGGGAGCATAGCGGGCGATCTGCTCGTCGGAAGCGAAGGCGTCGAGGTAGATGAAGGGGCAGTTGCCTTCGAGGTGGCCGGGGTCGTCGATGTTGAGGTGGAGCGGGTCGGTATACATGCTCTTAACCTTTTTGGCAACCTCTTTGGGGGTGTCGGAGAGGTAGATGCAGTTGCCGAGGCTCTTGCTCATCTTGGCTTTGCCGTCGGTGCCGGGCAGGCGCAGGCAGGCTGCGTTGTCGGGGAGGAGTATTTCGGGCTCTACGAGCGTCGGGCCGTAAATGTTGTTGAATCGGGCTACGATTTCGCGGGTTAGCTCTATCATCGGGGCCTGATCCTCTCCTACGGGCACTGTCGTAGCCTTGAACGCGGTAATGTCTGACGCTTGGCTGACAGGGTAGCAGAAGAAGCCTACGGGTATGCTTTGCTCAAAATTGCGCATCTTGATCTCGGTCTTGACGGTAGGGTTACGCTGCACTCGCGCTACGGTCACGAGATTCATGTAGTAGAAGGCAAGTTCGGTCAGTTCAGGCACTTGCGACTGGATGAAGATAGTGGTCTTCTCGGGGTCGATACCTACCGAAAGGTAGTCGAGAGCCACTTCGATTACGTTCTGACGCACCTTCTCGGGGTTATCGGCATTGTCGGTAAGGGCCTGCGCGTCGGCGATCATCACATAGATTTTGTCGAATTTACCTGAGTTCTGGAGCTCGACGCGGCGGGCGAGCGAGCCTACGAAGTGCCCTAAATGGAGCTTCCCGGTAGGGCGGTCGCCCGTGAGTATTATTTTTTCCATAGTCGTGTCGGTTTTTATGTTACTTAATACCGCGAAATTAGCGAAATTTTGTAACTTTACGCGATTTTTACAAGTCAAAATGAAACAAAGCGCAAAAATTGGCCCGATCGGAGTGTTTGACTCCGGTTACGGCGGCCTTACGATACTTCGCGGACTCCGCTCGCTGCTGCCGCAATACAACTACGTTTACCTCGGCGACAATGCCCGCGCCCCTTACGGCAACCGCTCGTTTGACGTGGTCTACCGTTTCACCTCCGAAGCCGTGCGCAGGCTCTGGGATGAGGGGTGTCCTCTGATAATCCTCGGCTGCAACACGGCCTCAGCCAAGGCGTTGCGCACAATTCAGCAAACCGACCTCGTCAACTCGGCTGATCCTACCCGCCGCGTGCTCGGCGTGATACTTCCTACGGTGGAGCGTATCGGGTCGTTGACGCGCAGCGGCCATGTGGGTATATTCGGCACTCCGGGCACCATACAGAGCGGATCGTACAACATCGAGATCGCCAAGCTCTATCCCGGCTTTAAAGCAACCGGCCATGCTTGCCCGATGTGGGTGCCCCTCGTGGAGAACGGCGAGGCCGACAGTCCCGGCGCTGACTACTTCATAAAGCAGGAAATCGATCGCCTTATGGCGGAGGATCCCGCAATCGACACCATAGTTCTCGCGTGCACCCATTATCCCCTTTTGGAGAAGAAGATACGTCAATATCTCCCCGCGGGGGTCGAACTTGTGGTTCAAGGCACCATAGCCGCCAACAGCCTGATTTCATACCTGAAACGTCATCCCGAAATCGACTCGCGCCTTGAGCGGGGGGGCGAGTGTCGCTATCTTACCACCGAAAACCCCGCCAAATTCTCATCGATGGCCTCGCTGTTTCTTCACGACGATGTTGAAGCGACCCAAGTTTTCCTCTAAGCCCGTGTTTTCAATAACAAAACTAAGGTACTAAGTAAGTATCGAAGGTTAGTTTAAACCAATCTTCGATTTTACTATTATCAATCTCGAATCTTAATAGAAAGAAATTTACGATACTGATTTATGAGGACAAAGACCTTATGCTTCATAATATTCATCTTGTCAACAGTCGTACTGCCAAATTCCCTACCAGACGTAATATATGCCGAATACAAATTAGAACAATTAGTAGATAACGAAAATGACTTAATTGAGTTGATATTGAAAGACAAAGCGGGCAAAGATTATGACACGATAATTGAACTGTCTAAAGCTGAACTGCGGAGTAATCCTGAACAATCGGCATTTAAGTCGATAATTGACAGTTTAGCTGCCGATACGCGGCCTCTGTGTTATCTTATAAGCTTTTACCAAATAATAGACAAAGAAAACACACACTTAATTACATTTGAAAATGTTTCATATACCGACTATATCGATAGTATAAGAGTCGGCAATTATTCGGTATATCGCCATCGTGAAGATGGGAAAATAAAGAAAGATTTTATAATCAAATTCAACAGGGATTCATTTTCCGGGGCATTTCCCGGTAAATTGTTTTGTAACACTGAATTGAGCAATAAAGTTAAGATAAAGAAAGTAACGGTTCCCGACACTACTTTTCTGATGACAAATCTTACTGCATTAAATACGTATAGTTACGCTTTCATGGAGCAGTTTGGGAACTATGACACAATATTAATAGATAGGCCCGGATGTCGAATTGTTAACTGCCCCAATGAGGAGAAGATAAACATTTCGCTTATCTTATAATGATTACGGTTTTTAAGATATTCCACGATTCTTCTTTTAGAGCGTTGGTGAAACGTCAAACATTTGTGTGGCAAGCAGATATGGAGCGCGTGCCTTTAGGCGTGCGGATGAGAAACGATGCGTTAGCGTAACGTCAAACAGTAGGGCTGCTTCATGGAACAGTCTCTTGATTTATAGGATGTTATCTGAGTGGTTGAGGCTGCTCCATGAAGCAGCCCTACTGGCGGGTGGTGCAGGGGTTGTTTCTCTTTCGCGGGGCTGAAGCCCCACGCTCCATATTCGCTTGTCACACAGCTGCTTGCGATGGTGGCTTGGGAGGCTGCTCCATGTGAAGTGCACCCCAAAAGTTGGACGGGTTAAACATTAACC